>JBDHAD010000028.1:0-36179 GCA_039588215.1 Gemmatimonadota bacterium | reverse complement strand
ATTGCCGTTCTGCCACCCCTCCGGACGGACGGGGTGGGATTCGAACCCACGAGGCACGCGAGTGCCCACACGCTCTCCAGGCGTGCGCCTTAGTCCGCTCGGCCACCCGTCCTCGGGCCCCCGGGTGACCCGGGAGTTTTCTAGCAACGGAGGGGGTGGGATTCGAACCCACGTGGGCCTCTCGACCCAACGCCTTAGCAGGGCGCCGCCTTTAGCCACTCGGCCACCCCTCCGGGACTTTCGAACTTTATTGGCCCGCCAGGACTCGAACCTGGAATCTTCTGGTCCAGAGCCAGACGTGTTGCCAATTCCACCACGGGCCATCGAGAGCCCGCCGCGGGCCGAAACACGGCCACGACGGGGCGTCGAGTATACTCAAAAACCCCCGATCGGAACAAGTTCCGCCGGGGTCGGTTGCCTCAGGGTTTGAGGCTGACCGGGGCGAAGAACTCGAGGCTGCCCACGCGTCTGGCCGCTACGTCGAGCGCCGCCGCCGCACGTACGAGGCGGTCGTCTGCCACCGCGCCCTCCGTGCCTGCTTTTAGCCATGTGAGCTCGACGAAGGAGCCTCGTTTCGTCTCGTCCTCCAGCAGGTCCGTACGGATCTCCATAGCGAAAAGCGTACCCGACCACTCGGCCCAGGCCCTCAGGTATGCCTCTCGCGACTCGGGCTCCACCGTAGCGCGGACGATTTGGACCTTCATTCACCCTCCGAGGTATCGCCGCAGCCCGCGGACGGTCCGGTCAGACACGATCCACAGCCTCCGGACAGGCGCTCGCGTCTCGAACGACAAGCGCCGGCACGATGCGTCGACGAGGATGAGCCGGGCAATGCGGGCCGCACGACGCACGGCATCGGAGTCGGCCGGGTCGGGTGCCGCCAGGCTCAGCCCCACCGCGTGATGACCCGCCACCAGATCTCGTGCGAAGCTTCGAATCTCCGGGCTGCGCGTGAGAAGCACCACAACTCCTGGCAGTCGTAGCTGTCTCGCGGTTGCCAGCGCGGCAGAGCCCCCGGCCAACGCGATGGGCAAGATCTCGGTGACTCCCGTCATCCGTTCATCGACCCGTCGCGCGATCTCCGGCCGTGCGACCACCATCGTACCCTTCGCTATCGTGGATCGAGGGTGGATCGCTCGCCAGTCGCTCTCCAACACCCGCGAGTAGACGCGCATCCTCAACTCCGCACCCAGAGTGGTGCGTAGGCCGTTTCGGGGTTCGATCAACAGGAGCTCGCGGGTACGCCCTTCCCGCCATCCGCCGAGCGACGTCATGAGCTCGGCGCGCGATACACCCGACTCGAGCGCCCGAACCGCTAGCTTTCGCAGCAGACGGGGCGCGTCAGGGTGCGCGCGTCCGAGGCCCGCACTCGCGAGTCGAGCGTGCGGGCGACCCGTGCACATCACGCGTGGCGGGGCCCCGACTGTACCCGTCAGGAGGCCGCGGCCCCGCAGCGCCCCATACGCCGCAGCCACCGTGTTCCGGTGCACCCCGAGCCGGTGCGCCAACTCGCGCGTCGAGGGGAGCACGTCACCGGGTCGCAGGAATCCGTCCAGAATGGAGCTCGCGAGCCCCGCGACGATCTGATTCCGGACCGGCACGGTGTGGCCGTGTGTCACGCGAAGGGGCAAGCGTTCAAAGCCATGCGCACGTCTCATCATTCTGTTATCTATGTCGCCGTCCCGTTCAACGGAGGCACAACACCACTATGCGATTCCTCGTGCTCGGTGCCGGGTTGCAGGGCTCTGCGAGCGCCTATGATCTGCTGCGGGCGCCCGACGTCGAGGAGCTGGCGAAGCGGGGCATCGCAGTCCGGTTGCGCGAGGCCTGAGAACCGTGGATCGGAGGCGGCCGAGTGAGCTCTTCCTGCGAGCCGCCGGGTGGCTCCTGCTACTCGTACCCTTTCTCCCGTTGCGGGCCCTGTTCCGCGATCCGCCGGGCACGACGTGGCTGGCAAGCCCGGTCGAGTGGCTTCAGGGGCTGTTCGTCTTCGGCGCGCTCGCGTGGCTGGCCGTCCGCCTGCTTCCGCGGGGAATCCAGAAGCTGACCGATGGCTTGGGACGTCTGGCGAGGGGACCGTCGGAACGCAGCTTCCAGGTGTCCGTTCTCACCGTGTTGCTGGCGCTCCTCGTGCTGGCCTCGTTCGGCGCCTTCTCACGACACCCGCTTCTGATCGACTCGATCATCCAGCTCTTCCAAGCCAAGATCTTCGCCGCGGGGCAGGCCGTCGCCCCCAATCCACCGTTCGAGGCGTTCTTCACGACGCAGCACATGATCGCGTCCGAGGGGGGCTGGTACGGGCAGTACCCGCCGGGGCACTCCGCGGCTTTGACGCTCGGGGTGTGGCTCCGTGCGCCCTGGCTGATCCCGATCCTGTTCACGCTCGGAACCGCCTGGCTCATCGGCCGGATCGCGACTCACGCCTTCGGTGCGGCCACCGGGCGGCTCACGATGGTCCTGCTCGTACTCTCCCCCTTCTTCTGGTTCATGGGGGCGAGCCACATGAATCACGTCTCGACGCTGTTTTTCATCGCCCTGTTCGTGTGGCTTCTCCAGCGCTGGGAGGGGGTGCCTCAGAAGTCCGCCCAGGGCACCGCCCCCGAACGACGCTTGCTGTGGCTTGCCGTCGCGGGTCTGGCGTTGGGCGCCGCCTTCCTGAGTCGTCCGCTGACGGCTGTCGCGGTTGGCGCGGCCTTCGCCTTCCCTGCCTTGCGCGCGGCGGGTCGACGGTGGCCCGCTGCCGCGATGACGGGGGTGGTCGGATTCGCGGTTGTCGCGTCGCTCTACTTCGTGTTCAACGCGGCCACGACGGGCGACCCCTTCAGACCCGGGTATCTGGAGCTGTGGGGCCCCAGTCACGAGCTCGGGTTCCACCAGACCCCCTGGGGGGAGAGCCACACGCCGCTCACGGGCCTGCGCAACGAGCTTGTGGACATCGGGTTGCTGCACGGGTTCCTGTTCGAATGGCCGATCCCGGCCCTATTCCCGCTGGGGGTGGTCCTCATCGCAGGTTGGGCCGGTTCCGTCTGGGACCGTCGCCTGCTGCTGGCCTTCTTCGCGATCCCGATCGCGTATTTCTTCTATTGGCACCGGGACGCGTTCCTCGGGCCGCGCTTCCTGTACGAGGGGGTGGCTTTCGTGATGCCGCTCACGGCGCGGGCGATCGTGCTGCTCTACCGTCGCTTGGGAGAGCGGCGGATCCAGCTTCTCGGGAACGTGTCCGCCACGGGGTTCACGACCGGATTGCTCGTACTCGCGTTCGCGTATTCGGCTTTCTACAGCACGCCGCGTCGGTTCCAGGTCTACTCGACGGGGATGGCCAGCCTGAAGCGAGATCTGGCTCGTGAAGCCCGGGATGCAGGCATCGGGGAAGGCCTCGTGTTCGTCGCGGTCAGTTGGGGGAATCGGTTGATCGCTCGCTCGCGCGAGGCCGGCGCGACCGCTTCGGTCGCAGAGCGGGTCTATCGACGTTCTGATCACTGCGAGCTGGAAGAGACCGTGCGCCGCGCAGAGACTGAAGGGTGGGAAGCCGCGCGGTTGAACCGGGAGATGGAGGCGCTGGTACGAGCACCGCATGAGATCGAAGTCGTGAACCTGAACCAGGACCCGACCCTGCGCTTGGTCCCTGGCCGGCCGCTCACTCCCGCCTGCCAGGCAGAGGTCCTCTACGACCGCGACGGGTACACGAACTACTCGCCTCACCTAGCGGCGAACGACCCGGACCTCCGAGGTCGTTTCGTGTTCGCGCGGGACCTCGCCGTGAGGAACGCGGAGCTACGTGCCCTGTACCCCGGCGTCCCAGCCTACCTCTACCGACCCGGACGCTTCATTCCGCTCGAGTGAGGAAGGTCCCCTCTACAAGCGAGCCGTCTTCTTCAACTCCTCGAAATCCAAGTCGACGATCCCGTAGTCCTCATGAAGGCACCCCAGCCTCTTAGTCTCCTCCCAACTCAACGGCTCCGGCAGGACCGTGGGATCGAGCGAGGCCCCCTCGCGCCGGAGTCCGAAGAAGATCTTCGAGCTCGGTGCCTCCAGGATCTCGACCGTGGCCCAGGGAAAGCCCTTTGCTTTCTGGCGGGACAGATACTGTCCGGCAAACATCACGATCTCGCCGTCATCGGTCCGCACGAAGAACGTAGAACCCTCGTCCTCCTGTTCGGGCACCTCGATCGCGTCGACGGCGTGAATACGGTGCGCGGCGACGTTACCTGCGGCCAGGTCGTCGCGAATCCTAGCCCGGAGACGTCGACCACCGGTCCATCTCGCCGCTCTCACGTACAGAAGGAGGATGCAGACGAGGGAAGGCACGACCCACCAGACCGGGTGTGCGACGAGCGGTAGCGCGGCGGCTATCACGGCATGCAAAAGCTGAAAGCCCTTTATGATGATCGCGGCGGCTACCACGAACAGCACCGCTCGCCCGGCGACGACCGACCACGCGACGTAGCCCTCGAGCTCCTTCTTTTGCCTTGCGGTCAGCGGTCGATGCGTAGTTTCCATGCCGGCTCGTGCGCCGAATGTGGACCGATTCCGCAGGGGCAGCGAGCAAGCATCGGGCCGGCCAGCCCGAGAGACCGGTCGGCCCTGGTCCCGCGAGTCAGCTCGCCCCGACGGCCTCCAACAGCTCGCCCAGCGGCAGCGTGTTGAGCACGTCCGCGGGTGTGAGCCACGCACGCCGCGCCTGCTCCACCCCGTAGTGGATCAGATCCAGCTCGTCAGTCCGGTGCGCGTCCGTGCTGATCACGACCTTCAGCCCTAGTTCGCGGGCGCGCATGAGCTGCGTGTCCTTCAGGTCCAGACGGTGCGGCTGTGCGTTCAACTCGACAGCGACCTCGTGCTCCACGGCAGCCTGGAGTACCTCGTCGATATCCAGCTCGATCGGGGCACGGCGGTTGATGAGGCGGCCGGTGGGGTGCGCGAGGATGTTGACCTCCGGGTGCCGAAGCGCGCTCAGGACACGCTCGGTCTGCTCGTCTCGCGGGAGCCCGAAGTAGGAGTGGATCGACACGACGACCACGTCCAGCCGCTCGAGCATCTCGTCTTCCAGATCCAGGCTTCCATCCCGGAGGACGTCGACCTCCATACTCTTCAAAATGTGGATCTCGGGGTGGCGGGCCGCGATCTCATCGATCTCGACCCACTGTTTCTCGAGCTTGGCCGCGTCGAGCCCCTCGATCATGGCGAGCGCCTTCGAGTGGTCAGTGATCGCGAAGTACTCGTAGCCGCGCGCCGCGCACGCCTCCAGCATCTCCTCGAGCGTGTTGCGACCATCCGACCAGGTGGAGTGCATCTGGAGATCCCCGCGCAGATCTCCGATCTCGATCAGACGAGGCAACTCCCCAGCCGCGGCCACCTCGATCTCGCCCCGATCCTCACGCATCGCCGGCGGGATGAAGGGCAGATCGACGGCGGCGTAGACGTCCTCTTCTGTCTCGCCCGCGATCATCTCGCCTTCCGACGCGCGTCCCCGCTCCTCCGCCTCGGTCTCGGACTCGGGGATCTTGAACACGCCGTACTCCGAGATGCGCAGATCCCGATCGAGTGCACGCTGGCGGAGCTTGATCCCGTGCTCCTTCGAGCCCGTGAAGTAGACCAACGCCGCTCCCCAGCTCTCCGGCGGCACGACGCGGAGATCCACCTGAAGACCGCTCCGCAGGGTGACGGACGTCTTGGTGCCCCCCGCACCCAGCACCTGGGAGACCGCCGGGAAGGCGGTGAGCCGCTCCGAGAGCACGACCGGATCCTCCGCCAAAGCGAGAAGGTCGAGATCCCCGATCGTCTCCAGACGCCGCCGGTAACTGCCAGCAACCTCCAGTCGCTGGAGACCGGGCGTTTCCTCCAGGTAGGCGAGCAGCGGGGGCAGAAGCTCATCCGCCTCCACCAAACGGAAACGGCTGACGTTGGTGCGGTACTGAGCGATACCCTCGAGTATGCGGCCCTGCGTCTTCTCGCCGAAGCCCGCCAAAGTCGCGATCCGGCCCTCGACCGCGGCCTCCTCCAGAGCCTCCATCGTCTCGATCCCGAGCTCGTCCCACAGCTTGCGGGCCTTCTTGGGCCCGAGCCCGGGGAGGCGCATGAGCTCGATGAGCGAGGCGGGGATCTCTTCTGAAAGCTGATTGAGGACGGAGAGCTCGCCCGTGCTCACGAGCTCCTCGATGTTCTGCGCCATTCCCTTCCCGATCGCGGGCAGCTCGGTGAGGTCGGCCTCCTCATCGACCAGCTTCCGCATGGGCACAGCGTGTGCCTCGATGGTGCGTACGGCGTTCCGATACGCGCGCACGCGGAACGGGTTCGCCTCCTGGATCTCGAGCAGGTCGGCCACCTCGCGAAGGATGGCCGCGATCTCGACGTTCTCCACCTAGACCTCGTTCTCCCCCTGGACCTCGATTCCCTGTTCCTCCAACAACGCGAGGAGAGCGGCTTCGTCCAGGACCGTCACTCCCAGCTCCCGTGCCTTTTCCAGCTTGGAGCCGGGGTTCTCGCCCGCCACCACGTAGTCCGTCTGCGAGCTGATCGATGACGTGACGCGCGCCCCGAGCGATTCGAGCGCAGTCTTCGCGTCGTTTCGACTGAGGCGCTCCAGGCCACCGGTGAGGACGAACCGCTTCCCGGCGAGGCTGTCGCCCGTGGCCTCCGGGGGAGCCGGGTGCACGAACGAGAGCAGCTCGCCAATGATGTCGGCGACGATCGGTCGGCGGAGAAAGGCCACGATCTGCTCGGCCATGATCGGTCCGATTCCCTCGATCGCCTGTAGCCGTTCTTCATCCGCCTCGAGCAGCGCATCGAAGCTCCGAAGGTCTTGCGCCAGGGCACGAGCGACGGCCCCACCCACCTCCGGGATCCCGAGCCCGTAGATGAACCTCGCTAGCTCGGTGTCCCGCGCCGCCGCGATCGCCCCCACCAGGCTTGTGGCCGATTTCTCGGCGAATCCCTCCAGGGGGAGCAGCTGCTCGGCGGTGAGCTTGAACAGATCGGGCAGGTGCCGGACGAGTCCCTCCTGCACCAGGGTGCGGCTCGTCTCCTCGCCCAACCCTTCGATGTCCAGTGCGTGGCGAGAGGCGAAGTGCTGGATGCGCCCTGTGAGCTGCGCCGGACAGTCGAGCAGGTTCGTGCATACGCTGAAGGGTCCGCGCTCGATGAGCTGCGTACCGCACGATGGGCAGGACTCGGGCATCTGCCACGGCTCGCCGCGCGCTCTCCCCGGCTCCTCGATCCGCTCGACCACTTGCGGGATCACGTCTCCGGCTCGCTGCACACGAATCAGATCGCCCTCGCGCACGTCCTTCCGGCCCACCTCCTCGCGGTTGTGCAGGGTCGCCCGGCTCACGGTCACGCCGCCCAGCTCCACCGGACGCATGAGCGCCACGGGCGTTACCGTTCCGGTGCGGCCCACGCTGGATACGATGGAGAGCAGTCGCGTGACTTCTTTGCGTGGCGCGAACTTGTATGCGAACGCCCATCGCGGGTGGTGTGAAGTCGCACCCAGGTCGTCTCGTGCCGTGAGCTCGTCCAGCTTGATCACGATCCCGTCGATCTCGTAGTCCAGGTCGTCGCGCTTCGCCTCGAGCTCGGCATGAAAAACGATGATGTCGTCGAAGGTCTCCGCCGGCCGCGACAGCTCGTTCACCGGTAGGCCCCACTCCCGGAGCGCATCCAGCGTCTCCCCGTGCGTCGCGGGCCACCGATCCCCCGGGTCGTAGTCATCGGCAGCCAGGATGTCGTACGCGTAGATGTCCAGCGGACGGTCCGCCGTCACTTGCGGATCCAGCTGGCGCAACGAACCCGCCGCTGCGTTGCGAGGGTTGGCGAACGGGGCGCGGTCTCCTTCGAGCAGGCGGGCGTTCAGAGCGTTGAACGCACCCACGCGCATAATCACCTCGGCCCGTAGCGAGAGGAAGCCGGGAACCGGCCGGTCCGCAGCACGGAGTGTCAAAGGGACCGCCCCGATCGTGCGCACGTTCTCGGTGATCCCCTCACCGCGCAGACCATCGCCCCGGGTCGCCGCCCGCGTGAGACGCCCGCCCTCGTAGACGAGCTCGACCGAGGCACCGTCCAGCTTGGGCTCGACCACGTAGCGCACTTCTCTGCCCGAGGCCTCCGCCGCCTTCCGCATCCGCGCATCGAACCGCTCGAGGCTGTCTGGCTCGGCGCCCGAATCCAGGCTGAGCATCGAGGCCGCGTGCTCGATGGTCGGGAACTCGTCCAGCGGCTCTATCCCCACCCGTTGTGTGGGAGAGTCGGGTGTCACCAGTTCCGGGTGGCGCGCCTCCAGGTCCTGTAGCTCGCGGAAGAGACCGTCGTACGCCTCGTCGGAGATCTCCGGACGGTTCTTCACGTAGTACAGGTAGGCGTGGTGCCGCAGGGCCGCGTGAAGCTCGCGCGCCCGGGTTTCGGGGGATTTGGAGGCAGCATGCATGGTGTGAAAATACGGAACCCCGGCGTGACTCACGATCCCTCTGGGGTGTCTTTCTGGGTGGAACTTTACTCCGCAGCGGGGTTCATCATATTCCCTGGTGACACTCGCCGGTGCGAAGTCGGTGTTCGCCGCGCGCGGGTGCGTCGCGCCGCTCGCGGCCGCCCAAGGAGGATCACAGGCGTCATGCCCGCTACGCTCGAGTACACGGATGCCGTCGCGCAGCTGACGGAGCACATCTACCCGAAGGTCAAAGACAGCATTCCCCGCTTCGAGTGGGAGATGTACGCACCGCTGATCGCGGAGATCAACCGGCTCAAGAAAGAGCGCAACGCGGTGATCCTGGGGCACAACTACATGGTCCCCGAGATCTTCCACGGGGTCTCGGATTACACCGGTGACTCTCTCGGTCTCTCCAAGCAGGCGAGAGACGCCGACGCCGACATCATCCTGTTTTGCGGCGTCCACTTCATGGCGGAGACCGCCAAGATCCTGAACCCCGACCGGATGGTCCTCATCCCCGACCTGGACGCCGGCTGCTCCCTGTCGGAGAGCATCACTCCCGAGGACGTGCGGCTCCTGCGCGAGCGCTACCCCGGCGTGCCGGTCGTCACGTACATGAACACGCCGGCCGCCATCAAGGCCGAGTCCGACATCGTGTGCACGTCGGCGAACGCCGTCTCCGTGGTCGAGTCGCTCGGGACGGACGAAGTGATCTTCCTCCCCGACGAGTATCTCGCGCGCAACGTCGCGAAGCAGACCGATGTGAAGGTCATCGCGTGGCACGGCCGGTGCATCGTGCACGAGCAATTCACCGTGGAGGAGATCCGGGCCTATCGGGAGCAGTTCCCCGGAATCGAGGTGATCGCCCATCCCGAATGCTCGCCCGAGGTGTGCGCGGAGTCGGACTTCGTGGGCTCCACCAGCGGAATGATCGGCTACCTGGACCGCGCGCGCTCGAAGCACGTGATCATGGTGACCGAGTGTAGCATGTCGGACAACGTGCAGGAGGCGCACCCCGACCTGGAGTTCGTGAGGCCGTGCACGCTCTGCCCGCACATGAAGAAGATCTCGCTCGAGAAGACGCTCGAGTCGCTGCAGAAGCTCCAGTACGAGATCCACGTGCCCGAGGACGTGCGTGTGCGCGCCTTGCGCGCGGTGGAGCGAATGATCGAGGTCAAGCGAGACGCGACGGCACCGACGACTGCGGTCTGAGCGTCGAGTCCCGACCTACGCGCGGTTGTCTCCCGCCCGTCCATTCAGTTCGAGCGGTGACGTGATCCCGAGCGACAGGATCAGCTTGAACGCCTCGTCGAGCGACATGTCCATGTAGAGAAGGTCCTCGACGGGCAGCGCCACGAGGTTGCCCGTCGTCGGCACCGGAGGACTGGGTATGAATACGTTGGCCAGACGCCGAGATCCGTCGGGCTCGTGTCGGGTCGTGTAGCTGGTCACAAAGCCGTAGGAGTACGCACCTTTTCGAGGGTGCTCCAGCATCACCACTTCGCGTAGTACATGGCGCTGTGACAGCGTGGCGCTCTCGACGATGTCCTTCGACGCGCCGTATACCCGGCGCACGAGCGGGACACCCTTGAATGCCCTTTCCATCAACGAGATCGCCCGCCGGCCCGCGTAGTTCGTCGCCAGAATCCCGGCCAAGAAGACGATCAGGACCGTGGCCACCAGTCCCAATCCCGGGACGGAGTGTCCGATCAGACTGGCGATCCAGGGCCCCAAGAGGGCATCCAGGTTGCGGAGCAGAAACCGGAGAGCGAGGACGGTGGCAACCACGGGAACGGTCACGACGATCCCGGCCAGTAACTTCGCCCGGATGCCGGTCATCAAGTTTTTCATTGTCTCACCTCCGGGCAGCGGCGCGTCCTGACCCGCTACCGCTCAACTCCACGGCCCGACGCCAGACGGCGTCGAACATCTCCTCCGTCAGCTTCCCCGTGAAGGTATTCTGCTGGCTCGGGTGGTAGGAGCCGATCAGCCAGCGGGGCTCGGCAGCGGCTCCGCCCGACGGCATCCTCTCCGGAGCGCTGCCCGTGATCGGCACCTCGGCACCGTGCGCGAAGCGCGGCATCGGACGGGGCAGCGAGTCGCCGCGGTCACGTAGGATGCGCGCCACATTCGCCCACGCGAACCCTCCCAGGGCGACGATCACCCGAACCTCGGTGAGCCCCCTCAGCTCGCGCTCCAGGTATGGCCGACAGGCATCGCGCTCGGCCGGCGCGGGGCGGTTTCCGGGCGGGGCGCAGCGAACGCCCGCCGTGATGTAGGTCCCGCTCAGGCGTAGACCGTCACCGCGGTGCAGCGAGTCGGGCTGCGTCGCCAGGCCCGCCTTGTGCAGCGCCCGATACAGCCAGTCGCCGGAGCGGTCGCCGGTGAACATACGGCCCGTGCGGTTCGCGCCGTGCGCGGCGGGCGCCAGACCCACGACGAGCAACCAAGCCGCCGGGTCCCCGAAGCCGGGGACGGGGCGCCCCCAGTACTCCTCTTCGCGGAAGGCGGCCCGCTTCGTCCGGGCGACCTCTTCCCTCCACGCCACCAGACGCGGACACCGGCGACACGCGACGACCTCGGCCTCCAGGCGCGCGAGCGCATTACGCGTGGAGCTCACAGGGGCTGCAAACCGCGACCGACCGCTGGCGGCGTTCGAGCCGCTACGGTTCGTCCTCCTGCGCCTCCGGGGGCGTGAGGTCGATATCCCCCCCTTCCTTCGCGGTAGAAAGCACGATGGAGGTGTTTGTCCCCTCGATGCCGGGCAAGCTCAGGAGGCGCTTGATCTCGCGGTTCATCTCGCTCTCGTCTCGAAAGCGGCCGACCACGAGGACATCGAACTCACCCGTGATCTCGTACACGTGGGACAGATGCCTGTCGTTGGAGAGGGCCTCAACGACCGCAGGGAGCGATTCGCCCCGCGCTTTGATCTTCGTGATCGCCACGAGCCCGAAACCCAGCTTCTTGTAGTTGAGCGTCGGGACGAAGCCGGTGATGACGCCGCGCTCGAGCAGCGCGTCCAACCTCTTGCCCACTGTGCTCGGCGATACCGACAGACGTTTGCCCAGCGCACGGATCGAGAGGCGCGCGTCCTCGCGCAGGACTTCGATGAGCTGGCGATCCAGATCGCGATACGTCACGAAGCCGACTCCTTGATTTGCAGCTCCGGGTCCGAGGCGGGTGGCGGCTCCTGAGAGCGGCGATCCTCGTACAGCCGGCGGTCCCAGCGGCGCTGGGCACCGAGTGGATACCGCCAATAGCGCCACGGGATCGCCAACATGTGTCGGGCCGCGAACGGCACGACCGCCTCCGGTATGTCCTCCAAGATGCCCCGCCCACGGCGCACGCGCAGCAGGTCGAGCGTCGGCAGGTAGTCATCCGGATCGTCTCGACGACCCCTCTTGAAGAGCCCGCTCAGCAAGTGCCACGCCGATCGGACCGGGACATCCTCCGTCTCCGGGAGGAACGACACGGTCCGGATGAACGGCGTGTGGAAGATCAGGTTCGCGTCCACCTCGACAAGCCAGATACCGGGTCGAGCCTCGGCCATGTGCTCGGCGGCGGTGGCACGCTGGCGCGCGAGTCTCTCGCTCGGGCCCAGCCGCGCGTACGGGATCCATAACTCGCGATAATGGGCATCAAGCACGACCCATTCGAGGCGTCCGGCGTCCGGGCCGTCCGCACGGATCCACACCTCGATTCGCTCCCAGTCCTTCTCCCAGAACTTGCTCAACTCCGCGGGCGACAGGATCAGGTATCGCCACACCCAATAGGTGCGGCCTTCGAGCCAGTATGGCTCGTCACCGGAGCGTTCGTAAGCGCGGCCCGGCTCGTCCCGCGAGTACAGCAGCAGGACGGGTGGAACGGGACGCGGGACGAAGAACCAATCGGCGGCGATGAACAACGCCAGGAGCACGAGCATCGCCCACAGAAACGGCCCCCACCCGGGCGCGTTCGGTGGCCCGAACGCGGACACGAAGAATCGACCGATCAACAGGGGAAGCGCGCCCACGAACGCGGTCGCCACGTCCCGGTACACCGCGTACAGGAGGAGCGCCACCGCAGGACACACCACGGGGATCCAAAGGCCAAGCGCCTCGTCCAGAAGGTCCACCGTGCTCAGGAGCGGCACGATGACCGCGGTCGCCAGGATGGCGGTGAGGGTCGCGAACGGGAGCTTGTACGCGGCGTGGAAGAGGCTCGAGAACCCCGCGATCAGTCGCGGGTCCAGGATCCCCTCGGCCAGCCGCTGGTCTCCCTTGGCGACCGACACGCGTCCCGGTCCCGCGGGGTCGAGCTCGAGGCAATACTCGTCGAGCGCCGCCAGCACGCTCTCTCCGGCCGCGCGGCGGAACCGGATCCCGTACCGCCCCAGCCGGCGAAAAGCGCGAAATGGAAGGAGCAGCGGGCCGATGAGAAACAGGAGCAGATAGGACCGGAGGCGCGGGACTTCCAGATCCGGACGGTCCAGCCCGATTCGGAACAGGCACGGATCCACGAGCCCGTCCCGCACGTGTGACTCGCGTACCCGGCCTTCGAGCGCGAGAACGCTCGACCAGTAGTCCACGAACAGGAACGGGCCACGGAGCAACTGGTTGCGAATCAGCCAGTCGACGAGCGGGCCACCGCGAGCCTTCTCGTCTCGATTCTGATCGTCTCGCGGCTCGCTCGCTCGCGTCATCACTTCAACGGCGCATTCCGTGGCACAACCGATAAACCAATCGCTCGAACACTTGCCCGAATCGCACCACAACGGGGAAAGAGCGTGGGCGGAGGGTCGGCACCTTCGCCGACCGAACACCAGCGAGATTGGCGGAAGCGGTATCCGTGAAGTACTGATCGCCCACCATCAGGACCGCTTCGGGAGTACCCTCGAGTCCCATCGCACGCAGCGCCGCACGCACGAGAGCGCCGCTGGGCTTTCGGAGCTGCCGCACGCCTCTTCCCCCCGAGGCGAGTCGCTCTCGCCCCACCCCCTCGAGCCTCTCCTCTCCGGCTTCCAGGATCCGGTAGGCCGGACCCTCCGCGGTCTCGAAGCCCAGAAGGACCGGCATATCGGAGAAGATTCCGCCCAGCTCTCGAAATCGAGGGATCGGACAGTTCGACACGATCGCGTGTCGAAGATCGGATCGGGTTCGCAGGGCGTCGAACGAGGCATGGATTTCCGGATCCAGCTCGGAAGCGTGGTGGGCCATCAGAGTACCATCAACGTCCCATATGAGCCCACGAATCCCGTGCCGCTCGAGGAACGCGTCATCAACCGCTGCAACGCCGTCGAGCTCGAACGTGGGGACGATCTTGCTGACCAGACGAAACAGGTTTGGCAAGATCCGTCTCGCCGTGCGTACCCAACCCGTGGACTGACCCATATCGGAAAGGTGACGCGGTCTTCAGGTGTGTCGCCAGGGTCGCCCGCGCCGCTCGGCCCGGGGCCGAGTCGTCGCGGGCCGTAAGCGACGTTCGAACGCGGGCCGCGTCAGCGAGCTTGGCCGTCCTCGACTTCGGGCGCCACCAGCTCCGACCGCGGACGTCGCTTGGTCAAGTACCCGAGCCACTCGCCCCACGACCAGGCGAGCACGAGGGCCACGAGATGGGGAAAGGACCGGGCGAAACGGGCCGCGTTCCGCCGGCTCGCCAGCGAGCGTTGAGTCATGCGGCCCAATAGCAGTACCGGAAGCACCGGAGCCAGGAGACCGAAATAGGCTCTACGCCACGCGGGCAGGAAGCCGAGACGCGTGCACCCGAACAGGCGACCGAAGGCGTAGCGCTCGTACAGGGCATCTCGGAAGCGCACGTGTCTTCGCATCCCAACCGCCGCGGAAGGCTCCAACCACAGGTCCCCGAAGCGGGCCTTGAGCGCCTCGTTGATCGCGGTCTCGTGAAAGATCTCGTCCCAAAGGCCGGCGATCTCATCCAGCCTGTCACGCCGATAAGCAACGTTGCACACCGTCAGGCTCGGCGAGGGGCCGGCCGCCAACGGTAGCATGTAGCGGAAGTAATCCACGAGGTAGAATGCCCAGTCGGCGGCGGTGCCGCCGGGGAGAGCCTCGACCGCACCGCCGACTGCGGCCCGCTCCGGTCGTTGCGCCTCAGCGAGCCGCTGAACCCAGTCGGGGTGGGGGATACAGTGGTCTTCGGTGAGAAGGATGAGGTCTCCCGTGGCCTCTCGCACGGCACGTGCGGCGAGCTCGAGCGGTGTGCGCTGACCCTCGTTCGCGATGAACGGGATTCCGGGGCGCTCTTCGGCCATGGCGGCTACGTCATCGAGCTGCGGATCGTAGACCACCACCACGGTAAAAGGCGGGCCCTCGGTCTGCGCATCTAGAGCGGAGAGACATCGCCGCAGGTGAGAGGCACCACAAATCGCGACGATCGCGACGGTAACCGACAGATCGTCTCGGGTGTGGCGGTCGCGGGCTGGCGCATCTCCCGGGGCGTGCATGACGTCACGCGGCTCGGGGTCGCTCCCACCACCGGTCACTCTGGGGTGGAGGACCTGAGCTGGACCAGCCGCTCGGGCTTGACCTCGGCACCGCTCCCCGCCTCGGCACCGCTCCCCGCTTCGGCATCGGTCGACACCGGTCGGTCCTCGGATCCGTCTCCGCCGGGACGCGTCTCGGGCACCGGCAACCCATCGGGGCCGATCACGATCGGGACCCGATCTCCGTTCGCGAGCGGCTTCGTCTTCCTCCAGGCCTTCGAGCCCGCGAGCGCGCGGACCAGCTGCACCGGTTGGTGCACGATGCTGGACCACAAGAACACCTCGGTCGTGCAATAGCACTCCTTGTTGCTGACACACCCTCGGAGGGCCTTCGCCTCGGCCGATTTCCAGATCTCCCAGAACGAGTGCTGACGGAGGTTGCCGAGCGGCTCGTGGATCTCGCATACGCCCACATCGCCATTGGCGTACACGACCGCGCTCAATCGACCGGCACGGCAAGGAACTACCTGATCCCTCTCCTTGATCGTCTTGACCTTGCCCCATTGGAGCAGCGGCTCGACGATCGACCCGTACCGGCCTTCCTCGCGAGGCGCCCACAGCCGTTGGATGTACTCGTAGAGCTCCTCGTACTGCTCGAGCGCGGGGCCTTCCAGCGAGGCATCCTTCCGATCACCCCGGATGATCGCGAGGTTGTGGTGGTCCATGTTCGGGCAGCGCGCGTACAGATAGGTCGTCAGCCTCTTGATCTCGTCCATGTTGATGTGCGTCGCGGTCGAGATCGAGTGGATGCGAAGCCGCGGGTCTTTCTTCTGGAGCTCGACGAGGGCGTCGTACGTCTCCATCGCCTTCTTGAAAGCGTTCTTGGCGACCCGGAATTCGTCATGGAACTCCGGCATCCCGTCGAGCGAGAGCTCGGCCACGAATAGATCCAGATCCGGCTCTTCGAGCACCTCGGAAATCTTCTCGATCGTCCATTGGGTGAAGTAACCGTTCGTAGGCACGTAGATCTGTCGGACCTCGTTCCGCCGGATGAACTGGCGGCACACCCCCGCGAAATCCTTACGGATGAAGGGCTCCCCACCCGAGAGGTTGAGGTTCTCCACACGACCGAGCGACTCCGACAGCTCGACGAGCTCCTCGAACGTCAGATCGTCCTTCTGGTTGAGGCTGCGCCAGTAGAAGCAGTGGTCGCACTTCATGTTGCAGATCGAATTGATGAAGAGCACGAGAAACGGGGGACTCGGTAGCTCCTGGTAGTTCTGCTTCGTGATCCGCAGGTGGCGCGCTATTCTCTCGACAACCTTCATTCGTCTCTCCGTTCAGGATCCCGCCCAAGTCGAGCAACTACCGTGCCGGTGCGGGCTTGGCGCTCCACAGGCCGGATTCCACCAGCCGACCGCTGCGCAGGTCCAACACAATCCTCGACGGCCGGGAGGGGATCAGTCCTCCACGACATGCTGTTCGAAGGCCTGACGGTAGTCCGCCCAGAGACTCCGATCGAAGCCGTTCGGTCCCAAGCAGGCGACCGCCGCGTAGGCCATGGCGAGCGCGTGGTGTGTGTTGTCGTGTGCGAACAGTCCCTGGCGACCAAACGAAAGAGCGCTGGGGAGAGCGGATGCCCAAGCGTCGAGAACTCCGAAATGCTCTTCATACCCGATCTCGTAGACGGGATACGCGAACCTCAGCCGGCGCACGTGTACCCCGATGCGCGGCTCCGGAGCCGGCAATCCAACGGCGTCGAGGTCTCGGGCTACGCCAACGGCCAGGTCTTCGTCCGACAGATTCCAAAGCTCGTCGTCAGCCTCACAGGGTAGCTCGGCACACAACGTGGTTCGGCCCGCGGGAGACCCGTCGGCCGCGTAGTTCTTCGGCTCCGACATGCGGGTCATCGCCACTTCCTGTCCGGGGAAGTAATGCGCGTCGAACTCCGTGTACCGCTCGGTTTCGAGCGCCAGGTACACGAGGATCATGGAGCGGTACCGGATGCGCTCTGCCGCGGTGAGGACTTCCGCCGCCGGCGGTGGGGAGACGGCGCGTGCCAGGATGCTGATCGGTACCGTCGACCAGATGTAATCGGCTGTCACCTCTTCCACGCCACCGGCCCGGGTTTCAGCGCGCACGGCCCATCCGCCCTCCCTGCGCCCCAACCCGACCACGGTTCGACCGAACCGGATATCGGCTCCGAGACGCATCGCGGCCTCCGCGTACGCCTCGCTGATCGCTCCGTACCCGCGCCGGGGATAGTAGAAGTGGGTGAAGCCGACCGGCTTTACACCGGGAAGCTGGCCCAAGACTTTCCGCGCCAGCTTCGCGAACGAGTTCGCAGCTACGCGGCGTCTGGCCTGGGTCGCAGAAAGCTGCTCCGGTTCGCGTCCCCAGATCTTCCGCGCGTACGGGAAGTAGAAGCTCTCGCAGATCGTTCCGCCCAAGCGCGACCGGAGAACATCGGCGAATGTCGCCTCCGCACCCGCTCCGCGTGGGAGGAAGCGGGTAGCCGCATCCGCCAGGGCACCCAGTGCGAAGCGGCGGTCCAGTCGAAGGAGCAGGTCGACCGGCTTCAGCGGGAAGTGGATCCAGCGCCCTCGTAGCCGGATCCGCCCGTGGCGGGGACGCTCGACCAGATCCTCGCCCAGCATGCCCCTGACGTCCGCCAGGATGTCCGGGTCGCACGCCGGGTGAAGCCGGTGGCTGCCGTAGTCGAGGCGCTGGCCCTGCCACTCGAAGCTCCCGGCGTTGCCGCCGGCCACATCGCGTTGCTCCAGCACGGTGACGCGGGCCTTCCCGTGGCGGGCCAACTGGTGGGCTGCACCGACACCCGCCGGGCCCGCCCCCAGTACGATCACGTGCGGCTCAGGCATGTCCCTGAGGCGCACGGCCGGGAGCCGCGACCGGAGGCGAGTCCATCGCCAGCGACCGCGCGGTCCGTCTGCGGCCCAGAAGCCACCAGACCGCTCCGGCAACGAGTCCGCCGCCGATCAGGACGGACTGCCAGATGAGCGAGGCCACGACGCCCTCCGCCATCGGCACGCCGAACGAGACCAGGATCGCCCCCAGGGTAGCATCACGCACGCCCAGTCCGCCGAGGCTCACGGGAAGCAGACCCGCAACCTTGGCCAGCGGCCAGGCGAAGAACCACACGCCGAGGGGGAGATCGATCCCGATCGTGCGACCGATCCACGCGTTCAGGAGCACGAACGCCGTCTGGATGACGAGCGAGAGGCAGAACACCAATGCCGCAGTGCGTGGCGCTCTCGCGAGCCGCCGCAATGCCACCAGCGTCCGTCCCACCGAACGCCGCAGCCGCCGGGGCCAGCTCATCAGCGGCCGCCGGAGCACCAACGGCGTGAAAAGCGCTGCGCCGACCACGCCGACGATGAGCAGCACGCCGACGACGTTCGCGCCCCACCCCGGGAGTCCGGTCCGCGCGATGAAAGCGCCGACGCCGGCGATCAGCGACAGGGCCACCATGTCACACAATCGGTCGCCGATTCCGCCGATCACGGCCGCTTCGGGTCGCCCGGTGGCTTTGCCGGCCAGTGCCGCCCGCAGCACATCACCACCCACGATGCTTGGCAGGCAGAGGTTGGCGAACAGGCCGGCCGCGTAGCAGCGAACCCCCTCCATCGGCGACAACCGGGCGCGACCGATGTTCACCATGCGACGCCATTTCACGACACCGAGGCGATGGCCGGCGAGAAAGGCCGCCACGATTGCCAGCCAAACGACGGCCGACATCCGCACCGCCGCGCTTCTGAGCTCCTCCCAAGGCAAGAGTAGGAGGAGCGCGGCGAGCACCCCCGCGCTAATCAGGATCCGGATCGCGATCTTCAATGTGCCCGCTCGACGTCTACCGGTGCATCGCGATGCGGGCATTCTGGTCCGCGAGCAGCCCAACGGCCCAGATGATCAGGGCACCGAGGAAAGCGAGCACCGCGCTCTCGGAAAGATTGTTCTGTGTGAGGTCGTACACGAACTTCGCCAGCCCCCCGATCGCCAGCATGCCGCCCAGCGGGATGAAGACCTTCAACGGGTTGAAGAAGACGATCGTGCGAAGGATCAGCAGCGTGAAGTCGAACGCGTGCCACGGCCTGATCTTCGACTCACCCAACCGCTTGTGATAGTTGATCGGCACGTACTCCACCTCGTGCCCGTTGCACGCGGCGGCGAGCGTGATGGTCGTCGTAAACGAGAACCCGGTAGGCAGCAGGTGCTGGTAGCGCCTGACGAGATCCCTCCGCATCAGCCGCAGTCCCGAGTTCAGATCCGGGAGTTTCCGGCCCGCGAGGTAGCTCGCGAGTCTCCGCAGGAACCATTTCGCCGGTCGCCGCAGAAGCGGAACCTGCACCGCCTCTCCCGTGCGGGCTCCGACGACCATCTCGGCCCGGTCCGCCGCTTCGAGGAGACTCGGCATGGAGTTCGATGGGTAGGTCCCATCCGCGTCTGTAATCAGGATCCACTCGTGCTGCGCGGTGTCGATCCCGCGCTTCAAGGCGGCTCCATATCCCTGGTTCGTCATGTGACGGAGCACGCGTGCCCCCGCGAGCGCCGCTTGCTCGGCGGTGCCGTCGGTGGACCCGTCATCCACGACGATCACCTCGAAGCGCCAGCCGCTCTCCTCCAGCGTGCGAGTGACCGCCACCACCTCTTCCGCGACGTGCTTTGCTTCGTTGTACGCCGGGATGACCACGGAGACGGCTCGGGCCAGCTCAGGGGGAGTGGCCAGCTCGACCTCCTGGATCGCTTCTCCCGGTCTCGCGACCGGTTCCGTGGGTGGAGTGTTCATTCGTTGACCATCACCACGATTTCCCCTCCGTTCACCGTGCCCGGGAAGCTCGCCGCGGCCCGATAGTGCGTCTGCATCCGGTCCCAGACGTCGGGCTGCAGCGTCTGGAGGCTAGCTGGAAAGCTGTATACCAGCCAGGTCCGCTCGTGCCCCAGCTCCACTCGCTCCAGCTCACGGACGTCCGGCACGATGAGCCAGTCTCGCTCCCAATACTCGTCATACGGAAGGATGCACATGTCCAGCATCACCACGGCGTCCGAATCGGATCTATGCTCGTCTACGTATCTGGCGGCCCCGACGAAGTCCTGCTTGTCACCCCACGCGCCCGGTACCGTCGTCGCGCTGCCGAGAATCAGCAGTGCAGCCACCGCGAATCCTACCGCGTTCGTGCGGCGGCGCAGGACGAGCCTGGTCGAGACGAACAGCCCCCGGATCACGATGATCGCGCCGAATCCCGCCGAGAAGAAGAAGAAACGTGGCCACAGATTGTGCCCCAGGGCCAGGATGACGCTCGCCGTGATCGCTGCCGGAAGGATCATGACCCAAACGGCACGCGGGTGCTTCTTCCAGTAGCTGGCGAGGCCTGCAAGCGTGATCGCACTTCCCACCACGAGCGCGATCCACCCGCCCGGCAGACCGCGGCTCAGACCCGTCAGGGTCTCCCGTATCAGCCAGGCGGGGTTCTTCCATGCGATGCTGACACCCTCGATGCTCGGCGTCAGCAGGGTCTCCGTCATCTGGGGCAACACGAACGCGTACAACTGCGCCGAGAGCGTGGCGCCGAGGACCAGTCCCCAAACGATCGGTCGGGGTGCGGGGGCCAGGCCGTCCATGTCCCCGGGACGGCGCCACAAGGCCCACGCCGCGATCAGTAGATGAGCCCCAAACAGCACCACCGCCGTCATGTGTGTGTAAGTGGCGAGCGCCACACTCGCCCCGTAGGCAAGCGCGAGGGAGTAGCGGTTCGGCCGGTCGTTGCGAAGGAGCCTCAGGAACAGCGCCGAGGCCAGTAGCGACCAGAGCAACAGACCCGTGTATCCGCGGGCGTTCTGGGAAAACCACACGTGGTGGTAGGAGAACGTGAGTAACCCGGTCGCGAGGAGGGCTTCGCCACGACTCGTCACCTCTCTGCCGAAGTGGTAAACACCCCACAGGCTCGCGACACCCAGCAGCACCGCGGGAAGTCGCAGAGCCGATCGCGTCACTCCCAGCACGTCCGTGCTCACGCGCGCCAAGACGGAGTAGAGAACGTGCTGGTTCTGGTCGTCGAACGTCGTCGTGATCTCCCCGACCGACAGGCTCACGTAGCGGACCAGCGTCTTGATCTCATCGAACCAGAGTCCGTCCTCGAGTCGGACGAGCCGGAGCAGTAGGCCAGCCAAGAGGAGAAGGCCGAGCCACACCGTGGGCGACCGAAGCCAATCGGATTTCGCGGCTACGGCGTCGGGCCCAGCCGGGGCAACGGGAGGTGCGGCGTCGGGCTCGGTGTGGCGCGCTCGAGCCCAAGCCCAGAGGAGGAGGGCATGGAACAGCAGCAGTCCCTTCCAGAACCAGACCCCCACCACCACCGCGTCGAGCCCGACGGAGTCTGAGCCCACCATCAGCCGCGCGAGCCCGCCCGGGGGTACCACGATGGCCAATGCCGCTAAGAGGAATGCCAGGATTTGCATCTACCGGGCCAATTCAGCGAACCCGGTGAGTACTCCGCAGGCGGCGCCCGGGAGAAGGATGGTCGCGGCGATCCACGTGTGGTTGCCCCCGGAGTCGGGCGGCTTCTCCGCTGAATCTCCCATTCGGATTCGTCCTGCAGCCGATCGGGTCGCGTTGCGCGAGACCGGGCGTGAGCCGGATCGCCGGGATCGCATTCGAACGCCTCAACACCCCTCCCAGCAGGTAGCGGCCTGCTCCACCCTGGGACACGTAAAAGGCCGCCGGTGTGACCCGCGGCCGTCGCACAGGCGCCGGGCGGATCGCCGCAGCGCGTGCCGGGAAGAGGCGGACCTCGGAATCCGCCTCACTGCTGATGATCTAGGACCGACTGAACAACCTGGAGAACGTGCGCGAGACGAACTGCGCACTCGTGCGAGCTATCCCGACGGTCTTGCGCCAGAATAACATGATGACGCCCGTGATCGCCGCCAGCACGGAAGCGAGCGGCATGAGTGTCTCGGGACCAACGTACATAGCCTATCCTGCCGTCAGAGTCCTACATCGGCGCGGCGTGGGTGCTGCAAGATGGGGGCCCTGGAGCCGCAATGCGAAGCACCGCTCCACGTCCGCCCGCCCGGGCCCCACTCAACGCCCCAGACACGTCCTAGAACCTCACAAACGGTCGAGACTCTCGCCGGGGCGAGCTCATGAACATCCCGCCGTGGGGTCACTCGGAATCACACACCGCTAGAGTGTTGCGTGGGCGCCACGCCCCCATCGACGCGGAGGCCGGATTCCTTGAAACTGCTCTACTCCCTCGCTGATCGCCGGATCCACGCGCACGCAATCAAGGCCGCCGCGAGGGCCAGAAGTGGAAGGGCAGAAGTGCCCTCTGCTCCCAAGCCACCGTACGCACCCCCGGTTCTCTCCAGGGTGCTCAGGATCGGCAGCTCGAATCCGTTCACCAGCGTGCGGAGGACGGGATCCAAGACCCCCATGGGGCGCTCGACCTCCCGGTACATCGAGAGACACCAGGTCAGCGAGATCGAGAAGACCGCTGCCAACCCGACGATCAACCTGGGAAGCCGGATCAGCACGCCCGCTGCCAGTAGGAAGAGAAACGGTACGATCGGCGCCATGTAGCGCATGCCGGTGTTGAATTGGAGCCGGGTGTAGTTGCTGCCGCTGAAAAAGATCCACAGAGTGGCGAACAGCAGCAGTGCGGTCCACAGCTCCCGGCGGGGGACCGGGACCCCTGCGCCGAGTCCGCGGACGTCTCCGCGTGCCTCGCCCCGGGTCCTGAGGCGTCCCGCGACCGGTGCGAGGAGCGCTAGCAGCAGCAATGGGCTGAAAACGAACAGCCCGTAACGGTGATCGAAAGCCAGGGCAACCAGAAGCTCCAGTTGTGGCGGCCCGTAACCCTGGTATCCCAGCTCGATCCACTCCACCGGTGGCATCCAATGTTGACCCGGGAAGAACGCGTGGCCGAAGCTCCGCCACTGGTAGAACCACAGGAGCCCGAGCGGACCGATGGCGCCGAGGGCGTACCAGAGCGTGCGTCGAGCCACGGCCGCGCCCGACGCTGTATCCCAATGACGTAGGTGGGCATAGATGAACAACCCCGCCAGAAATACCGCTCCGCTATAGTCGAACAGCACGGTGGCTCCCCCCGCCACGCCGGCGAGGGTGAACTGCGCCCGCAGGCTGAATCGCCGCGCTCCACCCGGGTCCCACAGGGCGGCGAACGCCGCGAAAGCGATGATCCCGAGCACCATGTTGTGATTCAAGAACGCCGCCCGGTAGAAGAGCGGTGTCCCGAACGCGTACAGGAGCGCGAGCCCCGCGGCGGTTCGATCGTGACCCGTCAACCTGCGAAGGAGGAAGAACATCAGGACCGCGCTCAGCGCGCACACCGGCCCCATGAAGAACGCCTGCATGACGAACGCGGACAGAACCAGCTTCACGTCCAACCCACGGCGCCACGCCTCGCGGAAGAACTCTCTCTGATTAGGCCACTCCGACGCGTAGCCCGGCGGTGCGGTGTTCCCGCTCAGGCGGCGGCTCTCTCGCACGCGATCGACGATCGGGTCGATGATCGGGCGAGACAGCGCGTACGGAATGGCGGCCAACATCGAAATCCCCGGGTTGTTCCCAATGTGCCAGCCGTACCCCTCCTTTTCGAACAGGTCGGGATGCAGTCCGCCGTACTCGTCGAGTCGGAAGGTGAGGCGATCGCCGAGTGCCATGGCCGGGTAGTGTTCGCGCACGATGTCGCTCGCGAAGTGAAGCGTGAACACGATCCAGCAAGTCGCGAAGATCCGCCACGCGAGTCCTCTCGACGTGTAGCCTCGCCAGGCAGTCGGTTCGCGCATCGCCCCGGCGCCCGCTTCGTCAGAACGCACGGTCTGCTACCCGCGCCGCGTTTGCCATCAGCGTAAACGTGACGTTCTTTGCCGGCAGAAACGGGAAGGTGCTGCCATCCACGACGTACAGGTTGTCGAAGTCGTGGCTTCGGCAGAGGGGTGACACGGTTCGTGGCTCGGGTCGCACGGACATGGGTAGCGTGCCCGCGTAGTGCACGCTCGCTCCCATGGGGCGTGTGTGCACCGCTCCCGGCGCGACCACGCAACCCAACCGCCGCAGCACCCGTCTCAACCGCTTGACCGCGCCCTTCAGACGCTTACCCTCCCCGGGTTCGGGCTCATAGCGGACCTCCAGCACGGGATCGGCCTCGTGGCCTTCAGTCGAAAGTCCCACGCGGCAGTCAGGCCGACGATGGTCGTGGAAGTTGAGATTTACCAGCCCGAGCGCGGCCCTCACATTTCGAAAGACAAAAGTGGCCGTCCGGAGGTCCAACGGCATGCTCTGCAGGATGGGGTGCGCCTCCGCGGTTGTGAGCGTCGTGATCTGCCCGTGTACGTATTCTCGCAACGGCCCGGTCTCCAGCCCCAGTAGCAGCTGGTGATACTGGTACGCACGCGGCTCGTAGGGCACCCCAATTCTCCCCACGTGGACGAACGGGACGAGAACCTGCCGGTTGTCCATCAGCCCGTCCAAATCCTCGCACCCGCCGTCGTGCCGCCACATGGAGGCCAGATAGATTCGGGCGCTCGACAGCGTCCCCGCCGCGAGCGCCAGCGTGTCTACGGGCAGTGGCTCCAGCTCTCCTCCATCTGGCGAGCGAACGAGAAGCGAGCGCACGCGACGAGCTTCATCGAGCTCGAACGCCTGCACGTAACGGTCTGGCAGGTACTCGAAGCCCTTGTACTGCTCACACTCTCGCAACGTGAGGCTCGGCGTATAGAGCGACTCCGTCGGGCAGCCCCACATGCAGCGCCCGAGGTAACCACACGCCTCACGATCTCCCTGGGCGTGGCTCAGGGTCGCGACTCGCGCTCGCCCTACGTAGCAGCCGTAACGGGTGTTGAGCACCTCGCGGTTCGACTCGTAGCGTTCAAGGAGCGCGCGCGAATGCCCGTCCAGCTCGAGCGGCTCCATCATGTGCTCGTGTACGGGCATGAAGCGCTCGAGGTCGTCGGCCATGCCAGACACACCGATCCGCTCCGCCACCTCACCGTAGTAGGGCGCCAGCTCATCGTACGAGAGCGGAAAGTCTTCTAGATCGGCTTCGTTGAACGGGAAGACGCCTGCCGTCCAGGCCTGCGCCAATCCCCCCGCGGCGAACGAAGAGAGGGGCTCGAAGCCACGTGTGCGAGTCGCGACCCCATCCGGATGGCGGAACACGTACTGCTTCTGAGGTGGGAAGCCGTAGTACTCGCCTTCTCCGCCCGGCAGCGTCAGCCCGCTGAGCTCTTCACCCAAGAAGTACTCGACGGGATCCGCCAGCTCGCGCTTCAGGTCCGGGATCCGACTATCGGGCGCGAGGGGGGCGGTGCCAGTGTATCCCGCGTCGACCATCTGCACGGTGTAGCCCTTGCGGAGCAACGACAGGGCAAAGTGAACGCCGCTCGCGCCCGAGCCCACGATCGTGACCCGCTTCATCGAACCAGTCACTCTGCGAGCCCGTTCCTCACCCGCCCGTGACGCGTCGGAGGAGGTGGAGTGGGGGGAGGACGACGGCCCCCACCAAGAGCGCACCCAGCAGGAGGATGCCCCGCGGGATCAGGCGGAGGTAGAACTCGGATGGCCTCGACACGTCGGGTGTCTCGTATGCATCGCACGTCGGCGACGAATTCTCGAGGATGGCCAGCAGGAAAACCAGCTTTCGCCGCACGACGGAGCCTGATGCGGCGAACCGGCTACAGGCGTCCACCACGCGTAGCGGAAGAACGCGCGCCGCGACCTCCAGGGTGTGGTCGAAAGCGGAGCGCGGGGCAAACCACTCGGGGCGCACGGCGTGGCCGCGGACATAATGCTCGACCACATACGACCGGGGCGCACCGCCGATCAGGTATCGGCACATGCGCTCGCACTCGGCGCGCAGCTCAGCGCTCCTCACACTCTTCATCCCCCACCTCGCCCAGATCCGCGCCGCCGCGTCGCCCTTGGCCCGGCCGACGAGCCTGTCGCTGTTCTACGTCACCAAGCGGTTGTACACGGCTCCCACCACACGTCCCAGGCCGTATCCGATAACGAAGCCGTAGATGAGCCCCACAAAGCTGCCCAATACGGTCACTCGGTATCCCGGAAGGAAGTTCCCGAGGAGATTCAGGTGCGCGCCGACGTCCTGCCCACCCTTCAGAATGAGGATGAGCGTGGCCAGCAATAGCCCGCCCCCCAGCAGGAGCCCGATCGAGATCCCCCACGCGCGCTCGTTCAGCCGGCGTATGGCCGCCTCAATTTGTCTTTCCTCACCCTCGTCCAATTGGTCCTCCGTTCAACGGCGTGCCGATTCCCTCGGATCCTCACGGGCTGCTAGATGTGGTCCAGAAAGTCGCGTGTTTGCCGAAGCTCGTCTCGAGTCCGGGCGATGAACAAGGCCGCCGCCATCCCCAAGTTCCGCATGAAGGCCGCGAACCACCCGAACACGAAGCATGTGACGAATCCCCAGAACAGCCCGATGAAGGCGCCTTTCCAACTCACTTCGTAGCCGTAGAAGTATTCGCCCAACAGCCGGATTCCCGTGTCGTCTCCGTCCAGTATGATCAGGGCGAAAACAGTCACCGCGAATACCAGCATCCCGCCGACCGTGCCGCAAGCCACTCCCATGGCACGCTTGTGCAGGGGGAGGAACGCGAGGAGAGCCTCTCGCGGAAGGTCTTCGGCAGTCAACTCCGTTTCGATCGGTTCATTGGCCATGCTTGTACCATACGCTGTCTTTGGGCCTGCTCGGGATCGGCGGCCACGTCTCCACGCCGATCTCATCGAACGCCGCCACGTCCGCCGGTGGCTGGGGGGCTCCCACGAAGAAGAAGGCCAGCCCACCGCTTACCGCCGAAAGGCCGTTCGCCAGATAGAACAGCCAGTGAAGGACCACCGATACCAGCGCGACACGCCAGCCGCCCGCTCGCCACAGAACGCGGAAGAAGCCTGCGTTGAAGACCACGATGCCCAGTACGCCGCCCAACGTCACCCATAGCGGCCAGAGTTCGAGGAGTACCGCCCCCGCCGCCACCCCCAGAACGGCAAGGAAGGCCAGGATTACACACCAGCGGTGCACCGGCTCGACATTGAGAGCGCTCCCCCCAGCGCTCGGCCCCTCGTGCAGAATCAGCCGGGTCCACGGGACGCCGCGGTGCTTGAGATCCGTCTTCAGCACGTTCGCCAAAGTCCACCGCTTAAGGTGGCGGACCTGGATCGACGGGTCGAGAAAAATCCGGTGCCCACGTCGTCTCAAGCGACGACCGAGCTCGATATCCTCGATCTGCGGCTGTGAGAAGTGCCACTCATCGTACATCCCCACGCCCTCGAAGACCCGGGATCGGATCGCACCGCACCCGGCCCAGAAAGTCTCGGCCTCACCGGGGTGCGCCGTGTGCACGTAATGGTGTAACAGGTTGCGATACTTGGAGACGATTCCGCCCGCTGTGGGACAATCGTCGTATGAGCCGAAGACCGCGTCCATGTCGGGGTGGCTCGCGAAGGTTTCCAGGATTCTCCTGAGCGTGTCCTGGTGAACGAAAACGTCGGCGTCAATGAAGACCACGTACTCGCCTCGCGCGACCTCGGCGCCGCGGTTCCTGGCGTACGAGGGTCCACGGGGCTTCCCCGGCAAGCGAACGACGACGTCTGCGTATTCTCGGGCCACTTCGGCAGTGCGGTCATCACCGTACCCCATGGCGTCGCTATCCACGACGACGATGAGCTCGAACTCGTTCCGCGGTAGATCGCTGGCCAGCAAGGCGCCCAGCGTCTTCGGTAAGATGTCGCCCGCTCGGTAGGCGGGCATGATGACCGAGAGTCCAGGGGCCCTTTTGTTCAGCGGGCTCACCGCGCTACCCACGACGATGTCTCAATCGCGCGACCCGCCCGCGAAGGCGTCGCGCGTTCGCCCGGAGCTGCAGGTGCCGGCGGAAGGCGTTCGAACCCCAGCGCTCGATCAGGCTCGCTTCCCGATAGTAGTAGCTGTCGAGACGGGGCAGCAGGTGAGGTCGCACATCTTCGGGCAGCCACATCAGCTCGGTCGTACACGCCCAGACATACCTGTCTTCCACGGCTTCTCGTGACGCCAGGTCGAGTGCCCCGTACGGGTACGCGAAGCCTGCCGGGCTCACTCCCGTGTGCCGCTCGATGGCGTCGGCCGATCCCGCCACCTCGTCCTCGAGTCTCTCGGCCTCCAGACCGGGCAGGCGCGGGTGTCGTCGTGTGTGCGAACCCAGCTCGACCCCCTCTTCCGCCAGGTCGGCGAGACTGTCCCAATCCAGCAGTGGTAGCTCGGGGATGGCGGGGTCGGCTTCCCCACACCACGTGTTCGTCCCCCCGACGTGGTCGGCGACGACGAACACGGTAGCGGAGATGCCATGCTCCTGGAGGATGGGCCACGCGGTGGCCGCGAAGTTCGCAAAGCCGTCATCGAACGTGATCGCTACCGCTTCCTCCTCGGGATCTAGCGTCAACAGCTCCGCCACGCCGGTCACCCGCACGGCACCGGACGCCAGCCAAGCCGCATGGCGACCGAATACCGCCTCAGACAGCGAGATCACCGAGCCGGACTCGTCGATCGAGTGGTACGTGAGAATCGCGCGCACAGCGCATCCCTAGGGGGCTGCCGTGTTCATGCCGTGGCCAGGAGCACTCGTTGTTCGGCCACGACATCATCAACGATCTGCTCGAGCGTGGTGGAGGGCTTGAACCCGATGGTGCGCTCGAGCTTCGCGACACTCGGCACGCGCCGCTGCATGTCCTCGAAGCCGGTAGTGTACGCCTCTTCATAGGGGATCCGCACGATGGGCGATTCGCTGCCGGCTGTATTCCGGACGAGCTCGGCGAGCTCGTTCATCGAGACCTCGCGGTCTGATCCGATGTTGAAGACCTCACCGACCGCAGTCGGTTCGTTGATCAAGGCCTCGATGGCGAGAACGGCGTCGTTGACGTGCGCGAAGCAGCGGGACTGTTCTCCGGTCCCGTACACGGTGATCGGCTCGCCCGAGACTGCCTGGGCCGCAAAGGTCGGAAGCACCATCCCGTACCGTCCGGTCTGTCGCGGACCGACCGTGTTGAACAATCGAACGATGAGCACCGGTACTCCCTTGTCCCGGTAGTACGCGAGCCCGAGCCACTCATCGAGCGCCTTGGAGCACGCATATGACCATCGGGCGTGGTCCGTCGGCCCAAGCACCAGATCGTCCTCTTCGCAGAACGGCACCTTGCCGCTCTTTCCGTACACCTCCGAGGTGGAGGCCAGCACGATCGGCTTCTGCTTTCGAGCCACGGCGTTCAGCACGACCTCGGTCCCGTGCACGTTCGTCTCGATCGTGTGCACCGGGCGTTCCACGATGAGGCGAACCCCGACCGCCGCCGCCATGTGCACGGTGACGTCACACCGATCCACGAGCTCGGCCACCAACGGCTCATCCGTGACTGAGCCGATCCGGTAGTCGAACCTCTCGTGATCGGTCATGTGCTCGATGTTGTTCATCGAACCCGTCGACAGGTCGTCCAGCACCAGGATCCGCGCTCCGCTGCTCAGGAGTCGCTCGGCGAGGTGTGAGCCGATGAAGCCAGCCCCACCCGTGATGAAGACCTTCACGTCCTCTCCTCCTCAGTCATGTTGCTAGGCACCGCTCGCGACGGCGCGGGCGATCTCGGGCTGTCCGGAGGTCTCGGCGGCCTGTCCAACCAGATCCAGGTATCGAGGGACCACGGCACTCTCCGACCACCGCTCTCGGAATCCCTCCAGCGCGCGCCGAGCGAGATCCTCGCGATACCCCGGCTCGTGCTGTAGCCGCCGCATCGAAGCCACCAGCTCCTCGGGGGTGTCGAAGAGCTCGCCCCCCCCACAAGCCTTCACGATCTCCGGGAATGGGCCGATCCGCCGCGTGATCACCGGTGTTCGTTGGCGAAACGCCTCTATCAGTATGATCCCGAAAGTCTCGAAGCAGATAGAGGGCACGACGAGGGCGATCGCGTGCCGATAATAGCGCTCTAGCGTCTCGGGACTCGTCCTGCCCAGGAAGTGTACGCGGTCGCAGCCCGCGGCGAGCCTCTTCAACGCATCTTCGTGAGTGCCATCTCCCGCGACGAGCAGGTCCGCATCGGGGTAGCGCTCGAACATGGGGATTACATCGTCAAGACCCTTGATGCGCTCCAGGCGACCCACGAACAGGAAATAAGGCCGGTCGTGCGGAGCTTCCACGGGGCGAGCCGGCGGCGGATCGTCCGGGACGTCTCGGAGGAAGTAGGGCAGCACTTTCATTTGGTGATCGAATCCGAACTCGGCATGCTTCCGCCGGCTGAACTCGCTCTTCGCGATGAATAGGTCCACCTCGGCCAGCTGTCGCTCGAGGTATCCGGTCTGCCGCCACAGCTGTGGCGGTCGCTTGTAGCTGAGGACACAGCGCACACATGCGCGCTCCGTGCACAGCTCGCGATTGAATCGCCACAAGACATGGGTGGGACACACGAGCCAATGCTCGTGAGCCTCGTAGACCTTGATGCCTTCACCGGCGGAGAGAACGCCCGGTCCGCCGACGAGCGACACGTTGTTGAAATGCACGACGTCGAACGCGCCCTCGGTGAGGACTCGCCGGATTCGCCCCCCGCACGCGATCGGCCGGCCGAATTGCTGCGTGAGCAAAGGCGAGATCGGACCGAGCCCGCTCTTGAGCGACACCACATCGACCCCGTCCGAGCGTTCCGGGGAGGGGTCGGGCTCGGGGCCCGGATGAAGCGTATTGTAGGCATCCACATCATGGATCACCGTCACCCGACAATCGCGCCGGGCCAGGGCCCTTGCCAGGCGTTGGATGGCGATCGCATCTCCACCGAAGCTGTACGGAGGGTAGAACGTGGTGATCATCGCAACACGCAGCGGGCCACCATCGGGGCGCCCCGCCCGCACCCCACCCGCGCGACTCGACCGGGTCACGCCGCGGCCTCGCGGATCGCGCTAAGGGCCGCGCTCGCGCCGCGCTCCCAACTCAGTGCGCTGACCTTCTGCAGGGCGCGACGGCCCATCTTCCGCCGTAGTGGCTCGTCCTTCGCGAGCAGACGAAGCGCTCCGACCAGCGTTTGGTCATCGCCGGGGGACACGAAGATGCCCCCGCCCTTCAGGAGCTCGGGCAGGGGGCTCTCGGTCGTGGCCACGACCGGGGTTCCGCACGCGGCCGCCTCGACGGCGGGCAGCCCGAAGCCTTCCGATTCGGACGGGAGCACGAGTGCCAGAGCGCCCGAATGCAGGTGCCGCAGCTCTTCGTCCGGAACGAAACCCGTCCACAGGGTCTTGGCCGCGGTCCCGCATTCCTCACTGACGCTTCGGATTCGCTCCACATCCTTGAGGAACGCATCCGTGGTAGGATCGCCGACCAGGAGCACGTAGGGCGCCGAGTCGCCGTCCTCGCGGATGAGGTGTGCATGAGCCTCGACCAGCGCGGTCACACGCTTGTGCGGATTGAACCCTCCGACGTACACGAACCAACTCGCCCCGCGCGGCAGCCCGAGCCGGGCCGCCGCGGCCTCGATCTGCTCGGGTGAGCTGGGGCGGTAGGCGGCAGCCGGCGCCTCGGACGCGATGCGTATTCGGGAGGGCGGCACTCGTAGGAATTCCGAAATGGCGCGCGCGGAGAAGTCCGATACGGTGAGGATCAGACGCGCCTGCCGGAGCGCCAGCCCGACCTTCAGCCTCCAGAACAGGCGCGCTCGGTAGGATGGCAGCGTGAGCTGAGGGTAGCGCTCGGCGATCACGTCATGTATCGCCACGACTGCGCGTTGATCGGGTGGAAGCGGGAAGTAGCTGTACACCGAGGGCGAGAAGAACACGTCGGGTCGATGCCTGGCCACCGCACGGGTCATCCGCCACAGGTCGGGGAGGCTGCGGCGTCCGCTGGCCGAGGCTGCGGTGGTGGGCGACTCGGCGACCGCCACCTGCACGACCTCCGCGTTCGCTGCCCGCAGGTCGAAGCTGTCGTGGGCACGCTCATCGACGAAGAAGACGAACCGATCCTCTGGCGCGTGCGTGACCATGGCGGTCATGAGCTCGCGCGTGAAGCGGCCGTATCCGCGACCATTTGCCCAGCAGCAGGCGTCTACCCCGATCCTCACGCCGTCCTCCGAACCCCTCGCCGTCGGGGACCGTGTCTGAGCTTCGCCCCCGAGGGCGCTACCCGGCGGCCAGGACGGGCTCCGTCTCCGCCCCCCGTCCAGACCTCTCGAGGTGTTGCTCCTCGTGGTACTCGTAGTCGGTGTTCACGGCCCATATGTCGTGCGACGCGCCCTCCATGTTCCACACCGTCATCATGGACGTGAGCATCGAGTGATCCTGGTTGTTGTATTTGTGCATGCCGTTCCGGCCGACCGGGTGAAGGTTGGAGATCGGATCGATGTGCTCACGAATCTTCGTCAGGTGATCGCTATATTCGGCGTCGTAGATCGGATAGGCCTTCGGCATCCGTACGACCGCACCGTCGGTGACCAGGTTCGGGTCGGCCAGGCCGAGCGCCCCGATCTCCTTGGTAGCGAGCGCGATCAGGTCGGCATCGCTGCTCTGCCAGAGGCCATCCCCCTCGAAGCAGAAATACTCCATGCCCAGACAGCTCTGGCTCGGGTCTCCGAGAAGATGGCGGCTCCAATTACCGAAGTTCTGGACGCGACCCACCTTCACCCCCGGGGTGTGGATGTAGATCCAGTTGTCGGGGAACAGGTCCTGCTCTTGGAGGATCAGCGCCACCACGAGGAAGTCCCGGTAGCGTAGCCCCTCACCCGCCCGTGCGATGGCCGCCGGGGGAGCGGGCGTGAGGCATCTGACCAGCGACCGCACGGGCAACGAGCAGATGACGTGGTCCGTCTCGAACCGCTGTTGCCCCTCTTCGGTCTCGGCCACGACGGCCTCCGCCCGGTTATCGCTCACCTCGATCCCCACCACCTTGTGCCGCATGAGCACGCGACCACCGTATTCCTCGACGCGGTCTCGAGTCAGCTCCCACATCTGGCCCGGACCGAGGCGTGGGTACCGGAACTCGTTGATCAGTGTCTTGATCTTCGTGGAGCGTTTGTTCATGGAGGCCGCCGACAGGATCGCGCGCGCCAGCGAAAGTCCTTTGATTCGCTGCGCCGCCCATTCCGCTCGAATCTCGGTGCACGGAATGCCCCAGACTTTTTCGGTGTATGTCTTGAAGAAAGTCTCGTAGAGCCGTTGGCCGAACCGGTTCGACACCCACTGCTCGAAGTTCTCCTCGACCGCGCTCGGTCGCAGGTGCGCCTTCAGGTAGCTCGCCATGATGAGCGTGGCGCGCCAAGCGCCGAGCCCGGTGAGCGCGTTCATCGGCTTGAGCGGATAATCGAAGAACTTGCCGTTGTAGTAGATGCGCGAGAGCCTGGGGACGTTGAGGAACTCGTCGCCGAGCACGTCGTCCCACATCTCCTGGACGGGCGCGATCTTGGTGAAGAACCGGTGTCCGCCGATGTCGAAGCGGAATCCCTTGTACTGTGCGGTTTGCGAAATCCCACCTACCATGTCGGTGGCCTCGAAGACGGTCACCTCCGCACCGCGCTGAGCGAGTAGGTAGGCCGCCGTCAGACCGGCCGGACCGCCGCCAATGACCACGATCCGATCACCTTCACACAACGGGGCTGTGGAATGGGATAACTCGGTTCCTATGTCGGACATCCGCTCCCGGGCGTCTCTCGAATCCTAAGTAGGCGGTAAGAAAACCGCGTGCGTGGCTCTTCCCCTCGCGCCGGTCACTGTTGCGCGCGTACTACACTAGCCGGTCGGGGCACGCCGCGGTTACGGCTAATTCGCTTGTGGCAAACGCGCTTTGCGCCTGTTGGGTCGCAAGGCTCATGCCGATCCCTAGCCTGGTCTTGAAGAACTCGGGTGGGCCACCTGAGGAGCGCCGCGGGCCGGGGATGCGACGCTCCCGGCGCGCCCCCAGGCCCCAAGCGTGGGCTGGGGTCGCGGAGCCTCTGACGGCGCGCTCAGGGAGCTTCCGTGACCCAACCTCGGGATCCGGCCGGCGCCTCCACATAAAGATACGCTCCAAACCGGCCGAGGACCTGAAGCGTGTCGCCCGCGTTCGCTACCGCCGCGGTGAGACCAGACGTGCGAGGCGCATTCAGGAGTGCCAGCCGACCGACGCCCACGGTGGTTCGGACCGGCCGTAAGGCGGGCTCGAGGGCGGAGCCGGCCAGGCGCCCCATCCTACCATCCGGCGTGACAAAACGGTACGAGAGGCCGGCAGCCCCGAGGAGCTTCAGGACGGTTTGAGCCGGCAGTCGCTCTTCTGTACCTCCAGCCAGCGTCACGAGAGTCTCCGCCGTCGTCCGCACAAATTCCCCGAGGAGCGAGCGCTCGAGGCGGAGCGTCGGTGGGTCCCTCGGCTGCGGCTCGATAAATGAAACCGGGTCCACCGGGCCCTCGCCACGACGATACAGACCGAAGTGCAGGTGGGGTGGCGTTGTGCGCGCGTTTCCAGTGTTCCCCACCAGACCCAGGGTATCCCCGGCGCGAACCCGCTGCCCACGCCGAACGAGCTGGCGATCGAGATGGGCATAGTACATGGACTGCCTTCGGTCAGCATCGCGAAGCCAGACGATGTTGCCCCCCAGGCGCGTCTGTTGCACCCGAGAGACCTGACCGTCCGTGGCCGCGACCACGGGTGTCCCGCGCGGTGCGAAGATGTCCACTCCGTGATGTTGTCTTCGACCTCCATCTCGGGGGGCTCCGAAGCCACTTCGGATCGCGCTCAAATCGCGCCCCAGTACCGGGAACGCGAGAGTAGCGGCGCGCATGATCCTCACGGTCAGCCGCACGGGTTGCAGCAACTCGGGTTGCACGCGCAGGAGGTACTCGGCATCGCGCGAAGACTCGAACTCCAGCCGCACCGAGCCGCTAGGAGCGCTCGTAAGGTGGCGCGGGACCGCGCCCTCGCTCGACGCCGGCTGAAAGAGGTCCAGGAAGACGCCCGTCGCAGACGCCGGCTCCAGCTGGACCGTCACGAGAAGGGCCTGGCCACGCCTGAGAGAGACACGGTATCCGACGGCGACCGGCTCTTCGGACGGGAAGTACGCCGTCTCTTCATACGGGGGATCGACGGTGATCGGCCGCTCGAGCGCACCCTCGGCGGCTTCCACCCAGCGGCGGGCAAGCGCCGTCCCGGCCAGCCCCGCATCGTTCAGCGCCTCTTCGTACGCGTCGTGCGGTGTGGCCGCGGAGCTTCGCTCGATGATGGCCTCGATCTGGGCACACCCCTGGAGCGCACCGACAGTGGCCGCGAGCACGGTCCCGACGTGCAGGGCGGCGCCGGGGCTGAGCCACCGAGCGCGGAGTCTGAGGTTACGAGTCGTGTCGAGCATCGATCTCCGTTACGAGAATCGTCGTCCCGGGGTTCCCACCACCGCCCGGCGTCCCGCGCGCTTACAAGTCAGCGGACCGAAAGATATCGAGTACGGAAGTCGTATAGGGCTCCTGGGAAACGAGCTGACCCTCGGCGTCGAGCAACCAGACGTTGACGGGCGTCTTCCGGTCTCGTGTTCTGCACGGGGTCCCGGCACGTACGTACCTCGAAGGGATATCACCCGGCGGGGGAGGAGAACAGTGCGGGGTGGCGACACCCGCGAGGCGCCCGATCCCCGGTGACCTTACGTTGTTTGCAGGCGTCTTTTCCACAGAGCCTGCAAGCCGACAACACCCGCGACATAGGGTTTCGATGATGGACGCTCGGAGTTTCCTGATGGCCGCCGTGGCGGTGACGGCCGGCGCGTGCGCGACCGTTTCGGTCAGGAGCGACTACGATCATGCGGTGTCGTTCGACCGGCTCCAGACCTACGACTGGATGGAGACCGCGGACGAGACACGCGAAGAGTTCGAGGCGGTGAGCCCGTTCCTGGAGCGCAGGCTGCAGCGGAGCGTCGATGACGCCCTGGAGCAGTACGGATATCAGCGGCAGACCGAAGGCGAGGTCGACTTTCTCGTGATGGCCTTCGTCGTTACGCCACCACTCGTTGAGGGAGACGAGGGACGCTCGTACCGCGCGCGACCGCGGGTCTCGGTCGGTATCGGTGTGGGGCTGGGTTCGTGGGGCCACCCGTACTACGGCCGACGCTACCTCGGCTATCCGTACTACGGATACCCCTACGGCTACCGGTACGGTAGGTACCCGTACGCGGCATTCCCCTATGTCGGATACTCGTACGGACTCTACCCGTTCTCTTTCGGGGTGGCGTACGCGCCCTACTACTCCTCGGCGGAATACATGACGGCGGAGGGCTACATGCCCGGCACGCTCGTGGTGGACGTCGTGGATGGCGAGGGCGAGGAGTTGATGTGGCGC
>JBDHAD010000027.1:0-55589 GCA_039588215.1 Gemmatimonadota bacterium | reverse complement strand
GTACCCGGCTGCAAGCTGCTGTAGCCGGCCTCATCCAACGGCAGGGCAAGGATCCGCTGGTCCAGGCCGTCGAAATCGATCTGGACTACGACCTCTTCCTCGTCCTCGGCGGGGCCCTCTCCCTCACCGGGCTCCCCCTCGGCCGCGGCTTCCTCCTCGTCACTCTCCTTGGCGAGCGGCGACGGGGTCCCCTTTTCGAGCACGGCCAGGTAGATCGAGTTGGTCATTCCCAGATCGTTGTTCGACTGCGCGAACCACTGGATCACGGGCCCGGCATCGGTCGAGACCAGGAGGTAGAGGTACTTCCCGGAGGCATCGAAGATTGCCTCCGACACCTCGCTGAGGCCGTCGGTAACGGCGTGCGACTCGCCCGTCTCCAGCGAGTGCACATAGACCGTGTGGATGTTCGTTTCGTTGTTGCTCGTGTAGACGATCCAGCGCGAGTCGGGCGACCACGAGTGGTGCGGAGGCGGCAGCGGGCCATAGATCATGTCGGCACCGACTCGATGCGTGGCGCCGGTCTCGAGGTCGATCCAGAAGACGGTCCGTGAGTTGTCCGTGTAGCTGATCTTGTCTCCGTCGGGGGACCATCTCGGGTTCTCGTAGAAGCCGGCCCCATCCAGCGCGTACGTACGCACGTCCCCCTTCCCGTCCTGAGGAGCGACGTGGAGTGCGTACTCCCCCGATTCGTCCGAGAAGAACGCGATCGACGTCCCGTCCGGCGACCAGGTTGGCGAGCGCTCGTGGACAGCCGTCGAGTTGGTGAGGTTGCGGTGATCCCCCTTCTTCTGAGGGACGGTGACGATCTCGCCGCGGAATTCGAAGACGGCCCGGGCTCCCGAGGGCGACACGGCCGCATCGCGTATGAAGTTCGCCCCGTCCGAGTAGCGCGGCCGCACCTCGATCAGGTCCGTAGCGATCTGGATCGGAACGGGCGTGCTCTCGAGCGCGGCGGCATCGAACAGGTGCAGGTAGCCCGCCTGCTCGTAGGCAATCCTCCCGCCACCGGCAGAGGCGTTGAGCACCGGGAAGTCGACGTACTGCGTGAGCTGCGACACCTGTTCGGAGGCGGGGTCGAACGCGAACAGGTTGAACTCGCCGTTTCGGTCCGAACGGAAATACACGGTCGCCCCCACCCACATGGGGTCGGTGTCGTTCGAGCGGCCGGCCGGCTGCGGGATCTCCTGCACCGAGTGGTCGGCGGTGTCGTAGATCCAGATCCGCGTCGCTGTCCCGCCCCGGTAGTTCTTCCACTGATTGAAGGGCTCGTACAGGGGCGTGTACACGATCTTGGATCCGTCCGGCGAGTAGGCGGCCTTGAAGGCGTGCGGAATAGGCAGCTGCTCGGGGTGGCCCCCGCTCAGCGACACCGTGTGAAGCTGCCGGTGTCGTCCCGTGTAGGCGGAGCGTGCCGAGGTGAACAGCACGGCCGCCCCGTCGACGGTGAAGCCCTGGACGATGTCGCTGCCCGGGTGCCAGGTCAGTCGTGTCGGCACGCCGCCCTCGACCGGCACCACGTACACGTCGGTGTTGCCGCGGCGCGCTGAGCATAAGGGTGAGATCGCCGTTGGGAGCGGCCCCCTGGGCTCGCGCCGCCGCAGGGCTAACCGAGAGGCTGACGAGAACGAAGAGGCCGATCGCTAGGAGCGCTCTATTCATGATTCCTCCGTGGGGGCGCTTGGAGCTCGATCGCGTAATGCACCCGCTGGCTGAGCCCACGATCTGGATTGCGGGTAGGGCAAATATAGAGGAGTCCACCCGGGTTGTCCCTAGCGAGAACGCCCCCGACCATCGCGGTGGATGCCGGTTCGATGACGAAGTCTCGAGCGCGAGCCGAAGGTAGGTGGACGACCGCGGCTCGAGCGGCGCTTTCGGGCTAGCGTTCCAAGCCCTGCTCGAAGAGAGTCTGGGACCGGATCTTCCAGTTCCGGCCTTCCAGCCGGAAGACCGACACGAACGTGCCCGCCATGCCGCCCGAGCCGCCGATCCCCTGCGAGGGTGGGCTGGAGAAGCGCGCGACGAGATAGGCGAGCCGGTCCCCGGCGTCGAACTCTATGATGTCCGTGGAGAGCTCGCCAAGCGTCGGCAGCAGGTCTTCCAGGAACTGCTCTACATCGTCCTTCCCCCGGTAGGCCGCACTCTGCGTGGGGACGATGATGACAGCGTCATCGGTATAGAAATCGGCCGTGTCTCCGGCATCATCCTGCGCCCAGGCATTCTTCCATCGACCGAACGTGGCGGTGACCTCGTGGAGCATCTCTCGGCGGTATTCCGCCGCCGCACGGCGCTGGCGCTCGCCATAATCTCGTGGGTTTCCCCCGGGTAGGTTCTGGGCCGCGAGTACCCCGGGGCCGAGCAGTAGCAGTGAGAGAAGAACGCCGTGTATAAGCGCAGCAGAACGCATCGATGACCTCAAAGTCGCACCCTGTGGCTAGGAGCGTGCTGGAAGATGTCGCAATCCGGTCACTCGATCAAATAACCGCTGACCTGTCGACCGCGTTTAATATTGGGGGGTCCGCTATCAATCGGGCGGCCGGGTGCGTCGCTTTGCCCGATCTAATCTCGCAGCGTGGATGAAAGCCTTGCGAGCCCCTTCCCTGTCTCCGGCCGACGCGAGCGCAGCGCCCAATTGGAACCAGGCGAGCGCATCCTCAGGCGCGAGTGAGATGATGTCCCTGAGCGTGTGTAGAGCCGTCTCGACATCGCCCCGCGCCGAGGCCCCGGCCACGAGCTGTCGCAGCCGACTGACCTCGTCGCTGGGACCGACAGGATTGGCCGGGGCGGGGAGGCTGTCCGTACGAGAATCGGTCACATCAGCCGGTGCAACCGTGTCCGCAGGCGCTTCACTGATCGGAATGGACGCAGGAGCTTCGCCCTCGATACCCGGTTCGATGAGCGGGGGGGGATTCGACACCTGTTGCTCGCCGGCTGGCGCTGCGTCCGACACCTGTTCCCCGGCGACCGGTTCCTCGGCAGGTGGTCCCGGCGGAGACGACTCCTCCGCCTCTTCGGGAGGATTCGCGGGTTCCTCACCGGGGGGCTCCGGGCGTTCACCGACAGCCTCAGGGGCGCGGTCTTCCGATCGGACTACAGAATCGAAAGTCACCGCGGGAGAGGCGAACATGGCCGGCGCCAGCCGAGATGGTTGCGCGGGTACCTCAGACGGCTGTCCTCGCAGCGGCGTTGGTGGGGCAAGGCAGCCGTCGATGGCGGACAGGATTGATCTCTCGGCCCCCAAGCCGCGAAACAGCTCTCGCTCGGTGGCCGTGGGGACGAAGCTGAGACAGGCGCGCTGAATCATCCCGGCGATCTCATCACGCTCGTACGTTCCGCCGACGAGCATCCGCGTCAGATCTTGCTTGGAAATCCTCGTCGGGCGGCGCTCTCCCGTGTCCTGGCCGATGGCGGCGGTGGGGACGATCGCCACCAGGGCACAGACCAACGCGGCTGCTCGGTGCGACATTCCTAACCCTCCACACGCTCGAGGAACGCGCGTGTGGAGATCACCGAGGCTGGGACGACCCCGAGAGAGATCACGCGGAAGAGGTGCGCATGGGAAGCTCCGTTCAACAGCTACGGCTCACGATCGCGCGCCAAGAAACATCGCGCGACTCCAGCGGCAGAGCAAGGCCGGCGCAGCTTCGCGCCCAGACCGCACTGGCCGTGGGGAACCTCACAGCGTCCCCAGCCGTGCGACTCGCGAGGCCGGGGACGCTGCCAAACCGTGCGCGCCAATTCAGCCCACGGTTAGAGGGGATCTACTGAAGCTCGCCGAACGTCTTGCTCGTGCTGCTAGCCGCAGGTGGGCCGCCGTGACCCATCGAGCCGTGACCCGTGATCCTGTTCGGGTCGTCCACCGCATCCCCGTCACAATCGAACGCCCCATTATCGAAAATGAGGTGGCCGTTGCCCAAGTACGTGTTGGCGCCCGTGTCAACCTCGAACAGAGCCCCGAGATCGGGGAACATGGCGCTTCCGTTCCCGGAGAGGTTGTTCCCGCGGAAGGTGTTGTCGCAGGCCAGGTTGATCCGGATTCCGATCGCCGCGCCCGAGATACGGTTATTCTCGATCGTGTTCCCGATCATGATCCCCGGGTTTACGAAGTTCTGGAAGCTGATGCCGTCCTGTTGCGCACCCGTGAGCACATTCTGCTCGATCACACTATTCAATAAGCGGGTGGGCGAGATCGAGTTCGTCCACGAGCCTTCCACCGTGTTCCGCGACACGGTCAGGCCGCTCCCGTCCCGAATGCGAATCGCGGCGAACGGTGGGGAGCCGGCCGGCGAACCCGCGAAGAGGGTGTTCCCCTGCACGATGGTCCCGTCGGTTGGGAAGTCTCTGGTTCCACCCGGAGGGTAGCCCCCGCGGCCCTGAAAGTGGATGCCGGTCGTTGTTGGCGTTCCCTGAATCTCATTCCCCGTCACGACCGCGTTACGGACACCGATGAAGAAAGCGCACAGGCTCGGCCCGCAGGTGACGTCGCTGTTCACGAGCTGCACGCCATCCAATGCACCTCCACCGGCGCGGACGCTCTGCATCGCGCCTGCCAGGGCATTCGTGGCATCCAGAGCCAGACGATCGATGACGACGTTGTCCGCCCTTACCTGTAGCAGGTAGACCACGCCGGAACCTGACGCCGCGAGACCTGACCCAGGCGTCGCGCAACTGATCGTCACTCCGGGCACGGTCACGAAGACATCTGCCGCGAGCACGATCGTGCCGTCGATCGCGATCACGTCGCCTGCGCTCGCGGCGGCAATCGCGGCCAACAGACCTGCTTCGGTCGTGACCACGGTTGTGGGGGAGGTGGGGCATCCGCTGGGCCCCGAAACGGCAAAGGTCGCCGTGCGGTCAGCAAGCTCCACCGGCTCGGACAAGCCGGCCGGGGTGGTGAGATCGGAGTCGCAGGCGGTCAGCCCGAGGAGGCAGAACGCCGACAATATTAGCGTGTGTTTTCGCATGGTGCGCACTCCTGGAGAGGGTCGTGAAGGGCTTGAGGAGGGCTTGAACATGGGAGACCGCATTTTCGGTAATTGCCGGTCCATTTATCCGGAGTCTGCGTGCCGCCAACCCGCACTGTCAAGACAACGGTACGGGTGCGGCTGGCATGCTTCGTGCTCCCCTTTAGGGGCTCGCGAGGCAGAGGCGGGTCGAGGAAACTATTTCCTCGCTTCCTACGTCTTATGGTGTGAGTACCTGAGAAGGACAATCAGGGACGAACTGACGATAGATCAAGGATGAGACACATGTTCAAGAGACGCTGGCTGTCGAAGAACCGGCCGAAGGTGATTCTGAGTCGAATCGCCTGAGGCCTGACGATAGAGCCGATCCTTCGGCAAAGCCCGCGCGGGTTCGCCCGCGCGGGCTTTTTTTGTGTCTCGCGAGCCTGGCTCTCGAGCCTCAGGAGCCGGGTAGCGCGCTGATCAGCTGTCCGGGCCGGGGGATTCGCCCTCGGCCACCGCCTGCCCCGCCTCGCGGAAGAATGCGGGCACCGGTCCGCCAGCCGCGGCGAGCTCGGCAAGCTCAGAGGGCTGATAACATGTCCGACACACGCGGTTGAAGCTGCTGAACCCGAGGAGCTCCACGTGCGGAGCCAGATGGTCCGGCTTCACGGGTTCCTCACGCAGCAGATCAGTGCTCAGGTACTTCTTGTTGCTGTCGGGGAAGAGGGTCACCACCACGGCGTCGCCTCCCATGGCGTCCTGGATCATGAGGGCGCCCAGGAAGTTGGCGCCGGAGGAGATCCCGACCCCCAGCCCGAGCCCGGCCGCCAGCTTCTGGGCCATCAGGATCGCATCCCCATCGTCGACGGCGATCACGTCATCCAGCGTCCCCAAATCCACGATCGGCGGGATGAACTCGTCGGAGATTCCCTGGACTCGGTGGTGACCGACCTGATGCCCGGTGGAGAGGGTCGGGGAGTTGGAGGGCTCAAGCGGGTGGACCTTGATGTCCGCTTGCCGAGTTCGCAGGAAGGTGCCCGCCCCCATGACCGTCCCACCGGTCCCGACGCCGGCGACTAGCGCATCGGGCACGAGCCCGTGCGCCTGGAGTTGCCACCAGATCTCGGGCCCCGTCATCTCTTCGTGCGCCTCGCAATTGTCCTCGTTCGCGAACTGACGCGGCAAGAACGAGTGCGGCGTGCGGTCCGCCAGCTCCTCGGCCAACCGGATACTGCCCAGAAACCCACCCTCCTCTTCGCTCACGTGGTGGATGCTGGCTCCGAACGAACGGATCAGGTTCACGCGCTCGGGGCTCATCCAGTCGGGCATGAAAATCTGGACCGGGTGACCCAGGGCTCGGCCGATGGCGGAGAATGCGATGCCGGTGTTTCCGCTCGTTGCTTCAATGATCAGCGCGTCCGGCTCGATCGTGCCGCGCTCGTACGCGCGCAGGAGGATGTGGAGCGCCATGCGGTCCTTGACGCTCCCGGTCATGTTGAGGTTCTCGCTCTTGGCGAACAGCGTCCGACGATCGCCGCGGAAACGATAGTCGATGGCGAGAAGTGGGGTATTCCCGACCAGTCGTCTAAGCCCGTGGAAGCGCGCCTGGACGTCCGCGGTCATGGTTTGCATGGTGGGCCCGGTCGCGTTGCGTTCTCGAATGGGATCGTCATCGACCATGATCCCGACGGCGACCTGAACATACGATCTCGCCGGCGGCGTAGCGCCCCCGGGCGGGCCTTCTACTCCGCTGGACCTGGAGGAGGCCTAGCGCGAGCCACCTCCCCGCCCTGCCTGCTCTCCCTCCTCCTCCGAGACGGCCGCCTCGGTCACGAGCTCGAATCCCATGTCTCGACCTTTCACGACGGCCGGCACCCCGCGCTCCATCCACACCGGCGGAGGCGCGTCCAACAGATAGTGATCGAAGAACTGCTGCATCCGGATCGCCCAGTCGCGCTGGTTCGGATCGCGCCTGAGTCCGTGAGCCTCGCCGTTGTAGTTCAGCAGAAAGACGGGCTTACCGAGCCGTCGCATCGCGACGAACATCTCGATCCCCTGGTACCAGGGCACCGCGCCATCCTCGTCGTTGTGCAACATGAGCAGCGGCGTGTGGATCTTGTCGGCGTAGAAGACCGGGGAGTTGTGCAGGTACTCCATGGTGGACTCCCACAGCGTGCCACCGATCCGGCTCTGCGATCGCTCGTACTGGAACATCCGGCTCATCCCGCTCTGCCAACGAATCCCGCCGTAGGCGCTCGTCATGTTCGAGACGGGTGCGCCCGCCTCGGCCGCCGCGAACAGGTTCGTCTTGGTGATCATGTACGCGATCTGGTACCCACCCCACGAATGTCCCTGGACACCGATACGGTCGGGGTCGACGAACCCCTCGTCGATGAGCGACAGCACGCCCGGCACCACGGCATCCAGGGCACTCTCCCCCGGATATCCGATCTCGTACGGGATGTCGGGTACGAAGAGCACATACCCGCGGCTGACGTAGAACGAGAACGCCACCGAGCTACTGCCCGGGCGTGGCGTCCGGTACTGGTGCAGGCGGTCGGACATGCGCTCGTAGAAGTACACCATCATCGGGTACTTCCGGGTCGGGTCGAAGTCCTCGGGCTTGTAGAGGGCCCCCTGGAGCGGAATGCCATCGTTCGAGACCCACGAGACGAGCTCGGCGGTCCCCCACAGGTACTCCGCCTGCTGGGGGTTCGCGTCGCTCAGCTTACGGGAGTCCCCGAAGCCCGGGCCGCTTGCCCATAGATCGGGGAACTCGGTGAAGCTCTCCCGCGTCCAGACCAGCACATCGGCCTGGGAGGCCTTCTGCGGAGCTCCAAACCGGGCATCCGCCGCCAGGAGCACCGCGGGTTCCTGCGAACGATCGGATCGGCCACGAGCGAACCCGGCCCTCTTGTTCTCGAGGTGGAAGCTCGACACGAGGATGTCGCCGTTCGGGACCGCGGGCTCATCGGGGTCCACGCGAACGACGCGGTAGCGGAGATCGGACTGGCGACCGTGTCCCGCGGTGATGTTGATCGGTTCGTCGCGACCGGCCGGGTCGGTTCGCCACACGTCGTGCCTGTCGTACACTAGCAGCGCCCGATCCCCCTCCGTCCACTGAGGGTTTCCATACGACCCGGGCTCCTGCGGGTGGTCGTCCAGCTCGTTGTACATCGCGAACGGGATCCGGGCCGTCAGGTTCACGGTCTCCCCGGGCTCCTGCGGGTGGTCGTCCAGCTCGTTGTACATCGCGAACGGGATCCGGGCGGCGACCCGACGGCGGGTCCCGGTGCGCACGTCGATCGCATACGCGTCCTGGTATCGTCCGTCCCATGAGATCTCCTGCCGGTAGGGGCCATCCGTCGAGCCCAGAACGAAGTCACCGCCGCCGTCCTCGGTCTGTCGCACATCGGGGATGTCGAGGGAAGCGAGCTGGACGACCCGGTCATCGCCCTCGTGCGCGACCGCCAGGTAGGTGCGCTTCTTTTCGTCGTCCGCCTGGACGAGCTGCATCGGCTGCAGGTACGGGTCCTTCCAGTTCCACACATCGAGCTTGACTTGATCCTCCTCGAGCACTTCCTCGTCGGGCTCTGGCTCTGGGCGGGGCGCCGTCCCGAAGAACAACCGCGACCCATCGTCGGAGAAGCTCGGATCCTGGTGCTCGCTGACCCACCACCCGCTCGGCAGGCTCTCCGTGTCTTGGTTCGCGACCCGGTGGGCGCTCCAGTCACCCGACTCCGCCGCGTAGAGCGCGTACGCGGGCTCATCCGCCTCCCAGTCGTCCCGGTCCGTGAGGAACGCGAAGCGGGCACCCGCTTCATCCAATGCGAGACCCTTGTAGTGCCCCTCACCCACGGCCACTTCGACGCGCCTGCCGCTGGTCGGCTCGACCACGAAGGCGCCATCCGCGCTCCCGTCCTCCGTCGAGGCGGCGTACGCGAACGCACTTCCGCTCTCCGCCCACACGTAGCTGATCGCGTGCTCGAACTCGTGCTCCGCCCCGGTGGTCAGATCGCGAAGCCGCAGCGATGTCCCGTCTTCCTTCTCCCGATCCTCCTCCTCGTCCCCCTCTTCCTCCTGCGCCTCGGGCTCTCCCGGTTCCGCCGCCGGCTCGGGTTCGGCTGGCTCGGACTCGACCTTTTCCCCGGCAGGCTCCTCGGATTCCTCCTCCTCGGGCTCCTCCTTCATCAAGTACGCCAGCCACGCACCGCCCTTCTCGGGCACGGAAAAGGACTTCACGGGTCCGGCGCGGAAGACTCCCGCATCCTCGGCGGCGCCGGTCGCGAACGCGTCGGCCAGGGTCACGACGGCGACGGAGTCACCGGGCAGATCGTCTTCCTTCTCCCCCTCCAGCTTGAGCGAATCGAGCACCGATTCCATGGGTGGGATCTGAAAGGCGACGAAACGTGAGTCGCCGGTGAAGACCGGGTCGGTCCCCCGGAGGCGCAGCTCTCTTCCCGATCCATCCGTGGCCACGATGACGAGCGTGGGTTCGCCCTCGAGGCGAGTGAGCGCGTATGCCACCCATTGGCCGTCCGGGGAAATCGCGCGATCCTCGATGCGAGTCCAGCGGAGGACATCCTCGTGATCCAGCGCGGTTTTCGCCTGCTGCGCGCTCGCCGATATCGGGGCCATGCCCACCACGAGAGCCACGAGCATCCCCACCGCCCCCACCGCCCGCGTACAGATCGACGTCCTGCGGTCGAGCTCCATCGATGCCTCCTCACTCGCTGGAAGAGCACTTACTACGGGGTCGCGATCAGCTTAGGCAGGGGCGCGGAGTGACTGCAAGACAACCGGTCGCTACCTGCGACCTGACGGTGGCCAAGGCACCGCCGTGAGCGCGCGTGTAGCTTTGTTGACATGAAGCGAATCGTATTGGCCATCCTGTTCGTGCTGGCCGCAACGATGAGTGGCATGCCCGCGTGCTCGGACCTGTTCTTCCCGAGCTGTGCGTACGAGTTCACCCCGTACGCACGGGAACGACTGGAGAGTCCGTTCGAACGGCTGGAAAACCGCGACCCAGATTGAATCCCCGACTGCCTCATTCTGCGAGCGCGACACCTCTTCGCCAGTAGGCGTAGGCCACCAGTGCCAGGGCCAGACCGGCGACCGGATCCACGAAGAAATGCTCCTTCGTCGTCACCGTCGAAATCGTGATGAGTACTGCTGCGGTGATCGACAGGGTCCGGGCCACAGGCGACTTGAGCACGTGGAGCGAGAGCACGGCAGGCAGGGCCGACAGCGCCACGTGCATCGACGGCAGGCACGCGTACGGTGGGATGGAAAACTCGTGCACGAGGGCCTGCAACCCGTGGAACTCCGCTGGGAGCGGCGCGCTCGCCGGAATGAGCACCTGGATGGCCCCGCCCACGATGATCATGCCGAGATACGCCTTCATGGCACGCTCGAACCCGAGATCCAGCCGCACGACGACGATCGCGGCCCACGCACCCATGTACAGGTCACCAAAGTAGTAGATGAACGCGGTCCAGCCGAGGTACGGGATCCACGAGTCGACCAGCGTATAGAGGTTCCAGAACCGCGCCGGGTCGCGACCGCTGTTCGTGAAGTTGACCGCGGAATAGATGGCCACGTGAAACGTGAGCACCGCCGCGAACGCCCCGAGGCGAACCCACCTGTTTCCCCAGAGGCGCGGACGCTCCAGAGGCGCGGCCGGGCTAGCTGTCGATTCCATGCCGAACAGCGCGGACCGCAAGTCAGACCGCGGGCCCGGTCAAGGCCCTAATGGACGCTGGGCTTCGACTTCGGCACCATATCCACGAACTGACCGTAGCGCATCGGCTCCTCCAGGCGACACGACCATGCCAACTCGTCCTGCCACACGGTCATGTCTGGGCAGCCGTCACACATATCCATGCGCCCGTTTGGAAGCATATCGGCCGGCTGGATGATCATCACCGACTGGAAGCCGGCGCGTCCGAGGGCCCGGAGCGGGTGAGAAGCCAGCGCGCGTAGATAGGCTCCGGCGGCATGGCGAACGCCTGCATCGACCGGCGCGAGAAGCATCATCGAACGCCCGCGACGATGAACGCGTGGGCTGGTGTAGGCCAGGTAGCGCCCGTGCCGAAGGTGATGAGACATCTGCGCGAGCTCCATAAACCGCGGGCCGACGTAGCCGTAGATTTGGTGCTTCGATCCGACCCTTCCCGTGAGGAGCCACTTGAAGGAGTTCGGCCGTTGAGTCCCGTTCAGGTACGCGCAAGGTCGAAAGTCGGGAAACCGCTCCTGAATCGCCGCGAGGATCTCTGTGGACTGGATGTCGATCCGCCCGGGGTCCTCCGAAGCGTAGGGCACGGAACTGAAGTCGATGCGGTCGCCACCCACGAAGTAGTCGAAGTCCCCCTCCAGCATCCCGGCGCGGAACGCGATGAAGACCAGGACGTGGACGATGTCGATGTGTCGCTGGCCCCAGGCCACGATCTCGGGGACTGCCGGCAGCGTGTCTTCATATACGGTGGAGTTGAACGAGCAGGAGAGGCCACCCACGGAGGCGATCATCTCCGCGTACTCGAGCCTGAGCGCGTTGTGTTCGATTTCCGTCTTGTCCCGCCAATGCGGGCGTCCCTGCTTGCTATCGATGTGAAGCGTGAGTCCCTTCAGTCCCGCATCCTTCAGCTCGACCAACAGGTCACGGGTCAGACTCAGGCCGTTGGTGTTGAGAATCGGCTTGATACCCCGCTCCGAGATCTTCGCGACGATGTCGACGATCTCGGGGTGTGTGAGGGGATCCCCTCCGGCGATGGAGATCCCATCTGCAGTGCGCAGCCGCGTGAAGACGTCCAGCTCACGGTCGACCTCATCGAGCGTCTTGTGCGCCTTGGGATCGTTGGTCCGGTAGCAGCCGAGGCACGCGAGGTTGCAGGCCGCCGTGGGCTCGAGCCACGAGATTGAGTTATCGGGCAGACTCCACGGCAGTCGATAGAGGCTGCGATGATCGAGGGCGGTGGACACCGAATCCTCCTCCGATTGTGAGTGGTGGCGGGCCAGCGTAAGGGTCGAGCGTGTTCGGCCGTTATATGGCCGCAACTCGACAAGCGAGGATTGGAGGCAGTTATCGCGCCATGATGACGGCCCAGGTAAGGCCACGGGCTACGCGGTTGGCGGCGCCGGACTTACGCGCCTTGGTCGGGGTGACGCGAGATGTCTCGGCCGAGACAGAAGACCTCGTGTTTGGGGCGAGTCTGCGATCGCGACGTGGGGTGATTCGACTCCTGGGGAGCGGCGCTGACGGCTGAGGGGCTCGGGTGGTTCCGGAAGCACGGAGAGCCCCGCTGCTCGGGGCTCTCCGTACCATTCATAGACCAGGGCCGTCGGCACCCAGGGCGCTCAGTTCCCGCCGCCTTCGTCCTCGTCGTCACCTTCGTCGTCATCCTCCCCTGTCCGCGGGCCGAACATATAGAAGCCGTCCCGGTGCGCGGGGCACAGCTGGTTGAGCCCGTTGTTGGCGTCGGGGTGTCGCTCCTGCATTCGATTGCCGAACTCCACGGTTGCGGCGAGCACGGCCTCGATGTTCTCGGCGACCGTGTAGATCCCGACGTTCCACTCGCTCGCCCAGGCGTGCACGAAGTGCCCGTAGCTTTCCACCATCCCTTCATCCACCAACTCGTCCCAGATCGGGATCTCCATGGTCTCCATCTGTTCGAAGGCGGGCCCGAGCTCGTTCATGTCGCAGTGGTAGAACGAGAGGCGAAGGGTCGGTGGCGTCTCGACATCCTGGGCGGCTACCGCGCCCGGAACGCCGAAGGCGATCAAAAGACCCAAGCAGAGCGGGAGCTTGCGCATGGTTTCCTCCTGTGGCTGGGTGGAGCGACAGCACCGCCGACTGCGGCGCCGAAAAAGGCGGATTCGTGACAATCCCCGGCGCGGGCGAACAGCCCACGGAGCGCGGGGAAGGTCTAGGGGTCGTGCTTCGGCCGTCGACGGCCGGTCCTCCGTAGCTATTTCGGGTCGTCCAGACAGGTGAACTCGGCCCGTATTCGGACCTGTGTGAGGCGAGTCCGACGTGTGGGTGAGGCGACGATCGCGCTCGACTCCGACCAGCCCTTGTCCTGGAGCGCGTGCTCGGAACCCACGGGCTCGATCCAAATCAGGCTCATGCCAGCCGGAAGCTCGAGAGTTTCGTTGCTTCGCGCCCTGACCCGCCTCAGGAACCTCCCCCGAAGCCTGCCGAGCTCCGTCTGATACACCTTTGGTGGCACCCGGTCACCTCGAAACACATGCACCGAAAGATCGTAGGTCTCGGAATTCTGAACTTCGACCGACCAGCGCTGGCATTCATCCGGATCTTGCGCCCAGGCGGCACTGGCAAGAAGCAACGAAAGGATCGCTGAAGCGACGAAAGACCTGCGCATGGTGCGATCTCCTGCGGCACTGCGGCCGGGACTCCGTGGTTGAGACCGGGAGCGGAGGCGAGTCCCTCTCTGCTTGCAGAGTAGGCGATGCGATGGGCCGACGGAAGAGGGCCGGCCCCGAGCGCGGGAGGCCACCTGGGTTCAGCGGCGGAGCGGACAGATCTCATTACCGCAGCCGGAAATCCTCGATCTGGATCTCCTTCCCGTGATCGGCGTAGTCGCCCGCCGTACGGGCCTGGCGAAACTCGCCCCAGTTCACGGGCCGGTAACGTGGTTCTTCTCCACCGGCTGCAGGTAGGGGTGCGCAGTCGGTCTCGTACGAGGGATTGAAGAAGAACGGCACGCTCAGCCGCGCTCGACCGGTCATCGGTCGAACTCTGTGGAGGGCGGCGCGATACCGGTCGTTCGACCACACCTGGGTCATGTCGCCGATGTTGATCACGAACGCGCCTTCGACCGGGTCCACGTCCAGCCAATCCTCACCGTCGAATACCTGAAGCCCGCCCACGTCATCCTGGAGCAGGATCGTGAGGGCGCCAGCGTCCGTGTGGTGGCCCAGTGCCAGATCCCCGAGCCCCGTCACGCCGACCGAATCCTCCGGGTCGAGCGGATCCTCGAGCGGATAGTAGTTCAGCCGGACAAAGCTCGTGTGCCGCTCGAAATAGCGGTGGAGGTAATCGCGACGCAGCCCTAGAGCCAGGCAGAACCCTTCGAAGATCCGTGTTCCCAGCCCTTCGCAGGCCTGGAAGTACTCCATCATCGTCGGCTTGAAGGTCTCCAGCGACCCCGGCCACTGGTTGCATCCGTCCACCGCGGCGCGATTCTCCTCGTGATCGTCGGGGAGCTCCGGGTGGGCGAGGTAGCCGAAGTCGAACACCTCCTTCAGATCGCGAACGTTCTTGGTCAGCTCGCGGTCGTAATAGCCGCGCGGGTTTTCGGCCGTACGCGCGATAGCGAGCTTGGCCTCGCGGGGGAGAGAGAAGAACTCTCGAGCCGCGGTCCACACTCGGTCGATCAGATCCTTCGGCACGCCATGATCGACGACTTGAAAGAAGCCCCAGTCGCGGCACGCGGCCGAGATCTGGTCCACCACGCCCGACAGCTCCGCGTCCGATCCGGGGCGGCTGAGAGAGGATAGGTCGATTACCGGGATTATCGGTTCCATGTCTTGGGGTTCCGGTATTGCATTGGAGTCCGAATCGCGCAACGACCGAGCAACGTAGGGAGCACGGGCTCTTGGCGTAATACCGTGGTCGCGGGTTGTCAGTCGTAACCGGCAGACGCCTCCGGCCATCGAACCAGGGGTTCTCCCCACAGTTCTTGTAGACCTTCTCCCGACTTGCGGACGGGTGACACTCGCCCATGGTGCAGGTATTCCACACACCAGCCACGACGTGTTACGGCCGATAGCACGCCACGAGTTTGCGTCTGCCACTTGCCCGCAGTCGGACTGTGACAAGCGCCAAGAGTTTCTCATCGGCAAGGAGGGCGTGAAGGCATGATACGCCGACCACAGCTCACCCACGCTCTAGCGGCTTGCACGACGCTGACCGCGGCTCTCGCCGCCGCGCTGGCGTGCGGCGGTGGAACGGTCGAACCTCCCCCACCACCACCCGGGGCCTCAACGGGCTCAATCGCAGTCTCCACCCTGACCAGCGCGGAGACTGGCGAGGCTGTGCTGGACCCCGATGGCTACACGGTCACCGTTGACGGCCTCGATCCGCACGACATCGGGCTGAGCGGCTCTGTGACGTTCACCAACATTGCCGTGGGAGACCACCATGTCGCGATCCGGGGGCTGCAGGTCAACTGCACGACTCCGGACAATCCGATCAGCGTCACGGTCGTCGGAGGTGCAACGGCCCAGGCGTCGTTCGGGCTGACGTGCCTAGCCCCCACCACGGGTCGGATCGCCTTCAGTGCGAGCCCGGAAGAGGGCACGGACATCTACACGATCAACCCGAACGGAACCGACTTGCGTCGGTTGACCCATCTGGCCACTGGAGAGCCCTTTGGGGTGGGCAACCTGTGGCCTGCCTGGTCGCCCGACGGGTGGAAGATCGCCTACACCTTTGTAGGGGGTGAAGAAGACATCTATGTGATGAACGCCGACGGGACGGGTCAGACTCGGCTCACCTCGGGCGGCCGGCGTGACCGATGGCCTGCCTGGTCGCCCGACGGCTCGAAGATCGCCTTCGCAAGCGACCGCGACGGTGACCTCGATATCTACGTGATGAATGCGGACGGTACGGACCAGGTACAGCTGACGGACGATCCCGCAGATAGCGGCAACCCGGGGTGGCACCCCGATGGCTCCAAGATCGTGTTCTGGTCGGAGCGAGACGGCAGGTTTCAGGTCTACGCGATGAATGCCGACGGGAGTGGTCAGGTCAACCTGTCAGGAAACCAGGAAGACGACTGGACGGCCGGTAACTCGTGCTCACCGGACGGGAGCCGCATCGCGTTTGCATCCTCTCGTGACGGAAACTGGGAAATCTACGTCATGAACGTGGATGGCAGCTCCGTGAGGAGAGTAACCGACGGCCGGACGTACAACGAACCCACCGCCTGGTCGCCGGACGGGACCAGGATCCTCTACCTGAATTGGGACACAGGGTGGACCTATCACGTCAATCTGGATGGTTCGGGGAGTGTGCCCGTGACGGCCGGAGTTGGCGGAAACCAATGGCATGCGGACTGGAGTCACGGCACGGGAGACCTGGGCGGCTGACACTGAACAGGTGTTTTGAGGTAGGGGTTCAGTCGTCGAGCTCCAGGCGCCTGTCACGCCGGTCGCGGGGCCGTTGAACCGCCGTGGTCGGCACCAACCCGCTCGGTCGGTTCTGGCGGGTGGAGTTTCCGAACGGCTGTGCGATCAGCTCTATCGTCTCGGGCGGCAGGTTCGGTCGTCCCACGGCCTCCGGGCTCTCATCGCGCGGCCGTGGATCAAGGAGGGACTCGCCCTTGATCTTCTCCTGGATCATCAGGATGGCATAGATGAGCCCCTCGGGTCGCGGTGGGCAGCCGGGCACGTACACATCCACCGGGATAATCGAGTCGACCCCCTGGACGATCGTGTAGTTGTCGAACATCCCTCCCGAGGACGCGCACGCACCCATCGCGATGGACCACTTGGGTTGCGGCATCTGGTCCCAGATGCGCCGCACGACCGGCGCGAGCTTGTAGGTCACGCGGCCGCCGACGATCATCAGATCCGCCTGCCGGGGCGTAAACGCGAGCTTCTCCATCCCGAACCGTGCGAGGTCGTACTTGGACGCGCACGCGGCCATGAACTCGATCCCGCAGCACGCCGTGTTGAACGGCATCATCCACAGCGAGTTGCGCCGAGCCCAGTTGACCAGGTGATCCACTCTCGTGGTCAGCCACATGGCACTACGCCGCCTCCCGCGCGAGCCGTTCCGCCCGGTCTTTGATGCCGAGCAGACACTTTCGCATCATCACGAGCTCGACCGCATCGACGAACAGCATCGGGACGATGCTCATGCGATTCCACTTGTAGGTGACTCGCAATCGGCTGACCAGGCGGGTGTGCTCTTCGTCCTCCTCGTAGAGCCCCCAGGCCCAGGTCGCGTTCTCCCACTGACCCCGCACACGAAACACCCACAACATCGATCGTCCCGGGTCCATCTCAACCACTTCCGCAAACGACTCCCGAGCCATCGGCACGCGGTCCCCGACCTTCAGATCCTGATACTCGTCCATGATGCTGTCGGCGCTCGGAATGTTGGCGTTGTCGAGCCGGTCGTAGCTGTAGAATCCGGCCCGCCGGTATCCCATCTGAACCAACCAGGGCCAGATGTGCTCCGGACGCGCGCGGACCGTGACGGCGCGTGTACCGTTGAACGACGGACGAGGGTTGATGTCGTCACCCGGCATCAAGCGGCCGACCTCCTCGTCGGTGGCACCCCACCGCAGGTGCCAGGGCCGGATCACCAGCAGATAGAGCGCGATGAGCGCGACGAGGGCCACCACCGTGCGGAGCATCAGCCTTCTGAGTCTTCCACGCCTCATGTCGGGACCGCCGTGGTGAACGAGGTCTGGCCCAATCGAGGTCTACACCCCGTGTCTACACCCCGTGATATCTACGTGTAACGCGGTCCGCTTGTGTCCACGCCGGGACGTCCGCGCACTTACCCTTTCGGGCGCATGAGCTCCTCGTATGCCGGGTAGCCGTGCAGCGGCTCGAGGTCCATGTCCGTGTGCAGGAAGACCGTGAAGGGCAGTCCCCTGGCGAACGCATCTCGAAGGAGTACCATCGCCTGCTCCCGCTGCCCCAGAAGCGAGGCTATGCGAGCCTGCCGCAGCGAGACCGCCCCGTAGTCATAGGGGTGGGAGAATCCATCGAGCCGGTCGCTGATGCGGCCCGCTTCAACCCGGTCGCCCGTCCGTGCCGCCAGCGAGCCCAGGAAGCCTTGCACGTCCAGATCATGCGTATTCTCCGAAGCGAGCGCCTGAAATAGCGCCCGTGACTCCTCCCAGTCCTCTCCCTGGTAATGCGCGATGGCCAATCCGGATCGGTGCGCCCAGGTCCGCGTCTCCGCCGCAGGGCGTGAGCGGAACCACTCGACGGCGCGGCTCGCAATCTCCAGCGACGCCTCGTGCGAGCCATGCGCCCGAAGCTCGGCAGCCGCGCTGCGAATCAAATGAGCTTGGGTGATGACCTCCTCGACGGGGAGCAACAGGCTCGCATCCAGGCCGTGCTCCACGTCGCGGATCCGACCCAGGGCCGCCAGCGCTCGCAACTCGGCATCGAGCATGCGCAGCCGCTCCGGGTGAGCCCTGCGACCCCGCCGTGCCTCCGCCAGCTCTCGACGGAAATCGCCGAGCACATGATAGGCTTCGGTGAGCGCGAGCCATTGAAAATAGTGCCCCGAGACATCTTCCCCAGTCGTCAGCGCGTCGACGGCTTCTGCGGGACGGTTCGCCCTGAGCGCCTGCACCCCGACATCGAGCCCTCCCCTGGCCCGCGCCGCCTCGAGCCCGGCCATGTGATCGCCGCGAAGCCCCGCCATGAGCCAATCGAGCGTATTGCGTTGGTATTCCGTCAGTCGAGGGCGTTCGGCGGCGAGCAAATGGGCGTTGGAATCGGCCAGCATCGGTTCGCCCACGTTTATATGCGCCATGACGATGTAGAAGCGAGGCGCGAGGAACGCGGAATCCAGCTCGACCGCTCGATACAGATAACCCAGCGCCTCGCGCATCCGCTGCGGCGCGCGGTTGAAGGTGCGAAGCCCTTCCAGGTACTCCCGGTAGGCTTCCAGCGAGGGTGGATGCGTCACGGCGTCGGTCGCGGCAAGCGTGGGATCGAGCACCACCGCGAGGGTTCGAACCACGCCGTGACGCAGCGAGTCGACGGCGTCGGCGGGGGCAGCCAGAGGCGCGCCCGCCGGCGCCACCGCGCTCAGCAGCCGTCCATCTCGTGCGTCGATGACCTGTGCCTGGAACTCGACCGAGTCGCCGCGGCGGTAGTAAACTCCGGCGACGATGAGCCCGGCTCCCGTCGCTTCGGCCAGGGCCGTCGCTCCACCCTCCCTCGCCACCCGTGGGTCGGTCAGGTCCGGACGGGGCGCCAAACCGATGGTGCTCGGTACCACGTCCACCACTCCGGACTCATCGAGCCCGTGCGTGACCCAATCCGCTGCCATGCGGCCCAACGGATCGAGATCGGGGTCGCCCGTCTCGTTGTCGAAGACGGTGACGACCACCCGCCGCGGGTCCAGGGAGGGCCCGCCTGAGCTCAGCGCCCAGCCTACGCCGAGCACGATCATGAGACCGGCCCCAATCAAGACGCCGCGTCGAAACCTGCTGCCGCGAGTCACCGGCCGCGCGGCCAGTGACGCCGGGATGGCTTCCCGCGCGGGCTCCACGGCACCGCTCGCGTGTGCGGCAGCCGGGTCCAGTCGCGTGGCAGGGGGGGGCGAGGACGCGGCGGGGGTACCCTCTTGTTGGACCTCGGTGCGCGAACGAATCCGGTCCACCAGAGCCTGTGTCTCCGGCGAGGGCTTTAGTTCCAGCTCCTCTTCGAGGCGACGGGCGAACGCATCGTATAACCGCACGGCCCCGGATCGATCACCCATCCGATCCAAGAGCTCGATGGCCTTAGTCGCCAGGTTCTCGTCGAGCGGCGCCATCTTCGTGGCGCGGTGAGCCCAGTGCCCGGCCGCCGCGGCATTGTTTTCGGCCCCGGCCCGCTCCGCCAATTCCCACGCGGCCTCGCACGCCTGTCGACGAAGCTCCTCTCGCCGCTCTCCCAGCCAGCGCTCGTACTCCGGCGCTCCCGAGACGAAGAACCCGGCCAACAGCTCGCCCCGAAACAGCTCGAGCGCCTCTTCCGGCCGGTCTTCCTCGAGACCGGCATCGAAGGCGGGCACGTCACACCACAGCCGCTCTGGGTCGAGCCCGACTTCCTCCTCGCCCCGGCTGATCAGGACCCCTGCCCCGAGCGACTGCCTGAGGTAGTAGAGCGACTGCCGGAGCGCGCTGCGGGCTCGTTTCTGGTCGGTTTCCGCCCAGAAGAGCCCCAGGAGCGTGTCGCGGCGGTGAAAACCACGGGGTGAAGCGCAGGCCAGGAAGGAAAGCAGCCCGAGGAGCTTGGGCCGCGCGAGGATGGACTGCAGTTCAGCGCCGTCGGGACCTCGCAACTCCGGCGTGCCGAGAGCCCGAAAGGTGATCACGGGGCTGGTCATTAGACGACCATGAAGGCGTAACCCCCCACATGACGCTGAGGGAGACAGCGGTGAGACGCATCCCCTCTACCATCCACTCGAAACGTAGTCGCGGGTGCAGAAGCGGGCAAAGAGGCGGAGGCGGCGCCCGCCGATCACCTACGGTGACCAGACACCGAGGATTCCCGGTTCGTCGGGACGATCCGAAGACGGCCGAGGAAGCGAATAGAGGAGGAGGAAGATGCGAGTCCGAAGAGCTTTCACCATAACGGCAATCGCCGCACTGCTGGCCTCGTGCTCGGATGCCACCGGACCGGACGGAAACGGACCGGATGGAAACGAGCCGGGCAGAACGGAGCGCTTCGACTGGAGCGGACAGATCGCTCCGGGTCAGACCGTCGAGATCAGGAATATCGGCGGAGACGTGCGGGCATCCCGGAGCGCGGACGGAATGGTTCGCGTCGTGGCTCGTAAGCGAGGAGAGAGAGACGATCCGTCCACCGTGCGGATCGATGTGGTCGAGACCGAGCAGGGTGTGACCGTTTGCGCGATCTACCCCGATGTGCCTGGACGGGAGCCAAATCAGTGTCTGCCTGGCAATCAGGGTAACCGGTCCAGTTGGGCGAACGATGTCGAGGTGACTTTCGATGTCGAGGTGCCGGCGGGGTGTGACTTCGTCGCAGGAACTATCGGCGGGTCCATTGAAGCGACCGGTCTCGACGGTGATGTCGTCGCCGGCACTTTGTACGGAGACATCGACATCTCGACTTCTGGGCTTGCCGAAGGGAACACCTTCTACGGAGACGTCACGGCCTCCATCGGGAAGGCCGTCTTGGATCGAGATCTCCTGTTCATCGCGTTGAACGGCAATGTCACCGTGCAGGTTCCGACAAGCACGAGCGCGGAAGTTTGGGGGAGCACGGGAAGTGGATCGATCTCGACCGATTTCCCACTCAGCATCACGCGCCTGGGCTCCAGTCGGCAGCTGCGCGGGACGCTCGGAAGCGGCGGCCACACTCTCAGACTCACGACGCTCGAAGGGAACATCGCCCTCCGCTCCAACTAGCCCCGCTGGAGCGAGGGCGCTGCCTTGGGGCCGCGGGTTTGCCCCGGCCCCAAGGAGAATCGAGAGGAGAGACGGGAATGTCCGGCGCATCGAGTGATCCCGGCACGACGAAGTCATCGGAGCGGGTCGAAGAGCTCTGCGAAGACATAGACGTCGCGATCCAGGAGTTCCTGGAACGTCACCCGCGAACGAACCCGCAGCAGATCCGACGGGCCATGCGGGTCGTGGGACGAGATGCCTGCGGGGCGGATCGCCGTGGCCGGAGGGTGCTCGCCCTCGCCATGGCCTTCCTGCTGGGGGTGGGATTGGGCGCCGTCTTCCTCTAGACACATATGCACTTGGAGAAACGATCATGAAACGGTTCGGTCTCATATTGGTGGCGGCTCTTGCCCTGTTGCCAGCACAGCGGGCTCGGGGTCAGGACGCCTTTGTCGAAACTGGAACCCGCGTCAGGGTGCGAACGGGTGACGTCGGGCCGGACGGCGGCTCGACGGGAGCGCTGGACTCTCGTTTCGTGGGACATTTGGAGCGGATATCCGGTGACTCGCTGTGGGTCCGGGTGGGCTCCAGCGACGGCACGCTCGTGTCCATCGAACGCGCGGACATCCACCGGTTGGAGATCAGCGATGGCCGAAAGAGGAACCCCGGGAAAGGAGCCCTCTGGGGCGCGGGCGTCGGGCTGGGCCTCGGGGTTCTCGCCGCCGCGACGCTGGATGACTGTACGGTGGGCACCCGGTGGTACCGGTTCGACCTCTGCGAGGGCCAGGAGGACGTCTTCATCTTGGGGAGCATCGCCGCGGGTGCGGCGTGGGGGGCGGTAATCGGGCTGCTAATCAAGAGCGAACGCTGGGTAACGGTACCGCCGGCGAGTCTGACGCTCGGACGCGACGCCGGGAGACTCTCCCTCGGTGTCGAGGTCCGACTCGGACACCGACCGGGTCCGAGGGGCGGCGCTCGCAGGCGCCGCCCCTCAGTGTTCAATGCATGCCGTGGTCACAGCCAAACAGCCAATGGCAGATTCCCTTCAGGAGATAAGAAGCGCCGGCAGTAACGCGACATGGAGGGCTAGGGCCAGCGGTATGAACAGACGCCACTGCCACGGAGTCATCCATGACCCCGCTCGTACGCGTCGAATAACCCACCACGTCGTCGGAACCTCCACCGTCACGTACGTGGTAGGGGTTTCTGCGCACGAAAGACCCGCGGTATTGCGTCCGAGGGGCCTGCGCCCTTCTCTTCCGGTCCGCGGCGCACAGTACGTGGTTATCCCGGTCGGCGGGGCTTCGCAGCGCGCCCAGCTGGTGGCGCTGCGGTTGCCCGGCCGGAGCGATTAGAAGCCTCGGTGGCCACCCACCCGGGTGAGTCTGGTCCTCGGGGCGGGTCCCGATCGCACGAGGAGGAAAGCGAGACACGGTGACGAGCGACACAGGCGAACCCGGATCGGATTTCACTCCCCTCGAGAAGCCGAAGTCGGAATGGCGAGAGCTGCTCCCCGCCGACTCCTACCGGGTGCTGTTCGAGGAGGCGACGGAACCTGCGGGGTCCAGCGAGCTGGACAACGAGAAGCGCACCGGCACGTTCGTGTGCGCCGCGTGCTCCCTCCCGCTGTTCACGATGGACACCAAGTTCGACAGTGGAACCGGCTGGCCGAGCTTCTTCGACCCCCTCCCGGGGCGTATAGGGACGAAGCGCGACTTCAAGCTCCTGCTGCCGCGCACGGAGTACCACTGCGCCCGTTGTGGCGGACACCAAGGGCACGTGTTCGGCGACGGACCGCAGCCCACCGGCAAGCGGTACTGCAACAACGGCGTGGCGCTCCGGTTCGTGCCCGAGGGGGAGCCTCTCCCGGATCTACGGGAGTAGGGAGACACGGCCAAGGTCGCCGGCGTGCGGCCCTAGAGCCGCACGCCCGCACTCGCGATGAATTGGTCGTAGCCGTTGAACGTGAACCTGCCTTCGACGAACGGTCTCGCCCTGCCAACGTCGAATACTAGACCGCCCAGCAGGTTGAACCCACCTCGCGTCTCGTCGCCCACGACTTGGACATCCAGCACGGTCTCCGAGACCTTGAGGTACGAGATGCCGACCCCCGCCCCCACGTACGGCGTCGTGAAGCGCGCACCGGGGTCGATCTGGAAGACGAGGTTGGCGCTCGCTTCCCAGTAGGTCCTCTGGGCGCCGAACTGATCGCTCGGGAAGAAGTAGTCGAACGACGCGACCGTCTCCAGGCCCGACACCAGCACGCCGAGACCGACGATGGCCCGGGCGCCGACCCCGAAATCGGTATCGCTACCCCAATCGGCCTGGACGCCCCCCGACACCTGACCCGTTGCCGCGGTGAAGCTCACGCTGACGCCGAGCGCGGGGAGCGCTAGCCACATTGCACGAACCGGTCGGTGCCTCATGACACGACTCCTTCTGCGGCCTACTGCGCGACTTCCCAAGCCCGCGACGCTAGGGGAGCGGCACTCGGTGGGCCAGCGGCAGCAGGACGAAGACGTCGTAGTGCCGCTTAGGGGCGCCCACTCGGATCACATCCTCGAAGTTCATTGCGACTCCCTCGAGGAACACTGAGTCATCCAGTGGCAGGAATACGATCCGATCCGGCCAGGTCTCGTGCATGACCCGAAACACCTCGTTCTCGGGCGATACGTCCATGATATCGTAGGTGGTGACCGCACCCGCCGAGTCCATGACCCGCGCGGGCGTCACGTTCAACACGATCACGGGACCTCCCACCGCACCGCTCCGGTGAACGAGGTAGTCCCCCAACCACTCCTGGTCGGTCCCCTTCAGGTACGCCTTCTGCGCGTGGTTGCCGCCGACGTTGACCAGCGAAGCGTGCGGATAGCCCTCCAGGCGAAGATCGGCGAGCCGCTTCATGACATCTTCGCGGAGGCGGACCGAGAGGTCGTAGTGATCTTCACGCAGGGCCCGTACGCTCACGCTGGCTAACTCCACTTCGACCATCTCGGCCACCGTCCCGTACCAGTCGGCTCCCCAGGTCGCTACGAGCTCGGATTCTCGGGTCTCGAGCGCCGCACGAAGGGTCTGCAACTGCTCCGTCCGTCGCTCGGGTGTATCGTACGCACCCTGCAGAAACGCATCGACGGGGCCTGGATCTGCGAGCCGCTCCGAGAGCGCTCGCATCGAGCCCAGGAAATCGCTGGCGCCTCCGTAGTCGTCGAGGTTGACGTCGATGCCACGCACCTCGAAGCGTTCCTCCGGGGGCAGCGTGCGGTTGAAATCCCGCATGGCCGTGATCAGGTCCCCGAAGAGCCAGGTCGGCGGGATCCACCCGGGGCCGCGCCCCCCGTCCTGGACGAAATCGTTCACGATCCAATCGGCCATGTGGGGCCACTCGAGCAGGAGTTGGCGGAAGCCGCGGGCGTGGAGGGCACGGACGATCGCCGCCATCATCTCGCGGTGCTCGTGAATCAGATGCGTCTCACCGACGATGACGATGTTGTGCGCCGAGAGCTTATCGAGAACGGCGTCTGGAATGGTCGGGAGCTCGAAGGGGATCCCGTCCCGCTGGACGGCAAGCGCCAAATCCGCCGTAGAGACATCAGTCAGATCGGCGCACCCCAGCGCGCCGGCTACCAGGCCGAGGCTTATGGCGATTCGTCCGGGCGTTCCTCTCATGGGTGCAACTCTCCCGATCGAGCGGGCGACGACGGGAGTACCCGACCCAAATATCCCCAGTCACCGCGGAGGATCGCAAGACGGTTCATCCTATTCGTGTGGAATTGGCCTTTGACAACTTCCGTGTAGCCGTCTGTGAGCACGTACCCCGAGGGGCGGCTACCGCCCTTCGGGGTCACACGACACCCTCCGGAAGGGGAACTCGATGTACCGCTCCGATCCCTCGTCGCCGGGACCCGAGATCGACGCGATCAGTGAATCTCTCGATACGGGACGGTAGGTGATGCGAGTCGGAAAGTCGTGCTCGGTCTTCCGGAAGACCACACTGTCCTGCGTCGCCACTGTCGCCGTGAACTCCGCCGGCGGTTGGTGTGAAGGGTCGAGCGCCAGGATCAGCCGCGTCCGGCCCTCGTAGATTCGTATGAACTCCCACCGCACGACTCGGCCGTTCCGGAAAGAACGGCTCACCCCAAACATCTGCCCGCCCGCCCCGTCCGTCCATGACTCCTGCATGGCTCCGTCGGGTCCGTGCCAACAACCTGACAACCAGGAAATGCTGTCGATGTCGGGCTGCTTGCCCTCGTTCGAGTCCTGTGCCCACACGGACCGCGCATCTGCCGCTAGCGCACCTGCCGCTAGCGCACCTGCCGCTAGCGCACCTGCCAGAACCAGGAACACGCCCGCGCGGGCCAGGCGCCGTCTGGCCCGCCCTCGGGATGGCCTCTCAACCTGAAGCTTCACGAACACGTAGCCCTCCATTTCAGTCGCGGGGAGAACCCTCCAGCAACCCCTCGAGCGGCAGTTCCTCGGTCCCGTTCTCCGTGCAGACGGCGTAATGCGTCTCGCTCGACCCGTACATCGCAACGCCCGCGAACTCCCCCTGCTTGTTCAGGATGAAGAAGCGCACGTCGAAGTTGGGGAGCCCGCGCGAGTTCAGTAGCCGCGACTCTACGGTATTGGTCTGGATGCGCCGGAGGGCCGCCATGCCGGCGTCCTTCGGGCTCATGCCCTGGCGCATGAACTCGACGATCAGGAACGAGGACAGGTTGTAGAGGTTGGCTTCTCCACGACCCGTCGAGCCGGCTGCACCGACGTCGTTGTCCACGTACAACCCGGCCCCCAGGATGGGCGAGTCGCCCGTACGCCCCGGGATCTTCCACGACAGCCCGCTCGTGGTCGTCACCCCGCAGATGTCCCCGTCGGGGCTGATGCCGTCGCAGTTGACCGTGCCCCAGAACGAATGCGCCGGGATCAGCCCATCTTCGACCATCGAAAGACCCGCTTGGAGCGCGGCGTCGGGGTCCTCGCCCGGTAGCCCCGGTCCCCGGAGACGCTCCTCCGGATCCAGCCAATGGCCGGGGTCCACCCGCCGCCGCCATTCGAGCCATAGGGCCCTCGACTCGTCCGTGTTGAGGTCCTCCTCTACCGCGAAACCCAACGAGCGCGCGAAGGCCTGCGCGCCTTGCCCGACGAGGAGGTGATGATCGGTGAGCTCGGCGACCGCCTGCGCGACCAGGGACGGCGTGCGGATACCCTCCAGCGCGGCCACACCACCCGCCCACCTCCGGGGTCCATGCATGCAGCAGGAGTCGAGCTGGACGACTCCATCGGCGTTCGGCAGTCCGCCGTAGCCGATACCCATTTCGGTCGGGTCGTTCTCCGGGATGTTCACACCCGCGATCAGGGCATCCAGGACGTCCTCGCCTTCGGTGATGCCTCGGAACGCCCGCTCGATCGCGCTTTCCGGGCCGCCGTTCTTGAATCGGATGCCGCTCAGGTCCGAGATCACGACGGGCCGCACGGCTCGGGGAACGAGCACCGTCGGGGCTTGTCGCTGGGCCGTCGAAGCCGTAGCGCCTGGCGTCGCGGCCGCCAGAGCGGCTGGGGTCGCCGCCGCAGCGAAACCGGCGGCTGAAGTCTTCACGAAGCCACGCCTGTCCATGATCACCTCGGGTCAAAGGAGGGCGGTGTCGGCTCAAGCTACCATCGCTCCCCAACGCTCGGCAGTCCAACCGGGCTGGCGTTTGCCGCCTGCCCAGGTCGCACAGCATCTTTCTGCGCGCGGCATGGAGAAGACGCTGGCCATATCCAGGACACACGGGCGCAGTGATGGTTTTGGCCTGTGGGAGAGGGATTGGAGGAGACTCGACACATGTGGCACGAGGATATTCTCGGCACCATCGGGAACACCCCGCTGGTGCGCGTGAACCGATTGGCGGCCCAGCTGCCGTGCACGGTTCTGGCGAAGCTCGAGTTCTTCAACCCCGGCGGTTCGGTCAAGGACCGAATCGGGGTGTCCATGATCGATGCGGCCGTCGAGGCCGGTGATCTCGAGCCCGGTGGCACGATCATCGAGGGGACCAGCGGCAACACGGGGGTCGGTCTCGCGCTGGCGGCCGTCTCGCGCGGATACAAGTGCGTCTTCACGACCACCGACAAGCAGAGTCCGGAGAAGATCGCGATCCTGAGGGCGTTGGGGGCTGAGGTCATCGTCTGCCCTACCGCGGTGCCCCCCGACGATCCGCGTTCGTACTACTCGGTGGCCCGCCGCCTGGCCGCGGAGATCCCCAACTCGGTGTACGTGAATCAGTACGACAACCCCGCGAACACCCAGGCGCACATCGAGACGACCGGGCCGGAGATCTGGGAGCAAACGGACGGCTGCGTCACCCACGTCATCGCTGGCGCGGGCACCGGGGGCACGATTTCCGGGATCGCGACCTACCTCAAGGGCCAGAGCCCCGACGTCAAGATCATCGGCGTCGATCCGTTCGGCTCGGTCTACTGGAAGTACTTCCATACGGGAGAGTTCGACGAGGCCGAGATCTACCCGTACGTAACCGAAGGTGTGGGTGAGGACATCCTGGCCGGGAACATGAACTTCGAGCTGGTCGACGACTACGTGCGCGTGACCGACAAGGAGTCCATGCTCATGACCCGCCGGCTATCCGAGGAGGAGGGGATGTTCCTGGGCGGCTCGTGCGGGATGGCGATGGCAGGGGCGCTCCAGTGGATGGAAGCTCACGCGGAAGAGCTCACGCCGGACGACGTGGTGGTCGTGATCATGCCCGACGGCGGGTATCGATCGCTCGGAAAGACGTTCAACGACGTCTGGATGCGGGAGCACGGCTTCCTTGAGGAGGGGGACACGCTGACCGCGGCAACGCTGATCGATCAGCGTCCCGCGCGGGCGACGGGGCCACGGCTCGTCTCGGTACCTTCCGACACCACGCTCTCGGACGCGATCGATGTCATGCGGGAGCACGACATCTCTCAGATGCCGGTCACCGAGGGCGGTGAGGAGGGCGAAGTCGTCGGAAGCCTGATCGAGCAGGAGATCCTGCGCTGCCTGATCGAGGACCCGGACGCGCGTGCCCACCTGGTCCGCGATGTGATGGGCCCTCCTTTCCCTATCGTGGACGCGTCCACCCCGGTCCAGGACTTCGCCCGCCGTCTGGGGGGCGACAGCCCTGCCATACTGGTGCAACGGGGGGACGGCACGCTGTCGATCCTGACGCGCTCCGATCTCATCGGGACCCTGGGGGCCTGACCCCGGAGAGCTACCTTTCCGGCAGGGCGAAGGCCACCAGGTAGTCCCCCTCTCCATGCGGCCCGCCCCCGGCCGCGGCAACGACTACGTACTGCCGCCCGCTGGGACCCCGATACGTCATGGGCGTGGCCTGACGGATCGCCGGCAACTCTGCCCTCCACAGTTCTTCGCCTGTCTCAATGTCGAAGGCTCTGAGCGCGGGATCATCCGTCGAGGCGATGAATACCAGCCCGCCAGCTCGACGCGGTCGCGTCCCCAGGGGCACCGAACTTGCCCGGTCGATCAGGGTAGGGACTCTCGTGTGGCTTCCCCGCAGTCCAGGGTGACCCAGGAGACAAAACGTAGATGAAAAGATCGACCAGTCCAGTCAGGAGTCGGTGGGGCCGACGGTTCGGGCTCGTGATCGGGACTAGTGCGGGCTTGTCTGTAGCCTGCGGAAGCGATCCTCCTGCGGGTCCCGCACCTCCCCCACCTCCTCCACCTCCCGGAGCCAGCTACGCGATCCAGTACGCGACTTACTTGGGAGGAAGCCAACCGGACGAGGTCCGTGACCCGACTCTTCTTGCCGATGGTCGGCTGCTTTTCGGCATGTGGTCACGATCGAGCAATCTGCCCACGACCGCGGGGGTCGTACAACAGAGCTACGGCGGAGGGATTAGCGACTCGTATCTGGGAATCCTGAACGAAGACGGCAGTCTCCACGCCGCGACCTACCTCGGCGGATCGGGGATGGAGCGAGCGCCGTACGGGCTCGAGGTGGCGGCAAACGGCGACGTCGTGGTTGGAACCGCCACACAGTCAAGTGATATCCCGACGTCTGCCGGAGCGTTCCGTTCCTCCATTCAGCTCCCACCCTCCAGACCTACGGACGGGTTCGTTTGCAGGATCTCGGGAGATCTCCGAGCGCTCCGCTGGTGCACATATACCGGGGGCGGGTGGCCGAGAGGTGGCCTCGCGCTGGACAGGGCGGGGGCCGTTACCGTGGTCGGAGACGCGACGCACGACGCAAATTTCCCTCTCACGCCGGGCGCCCTCCAGACGGTCGCACGCGGCGAGTCGGACGCGTTCATCCTGAAACTCAACTCAAACGGCACGTCCGCGGTGTACTCTACCCGCCTTGGGGGGTCGGGAAGTCTATTCGGCGAGATCGCCATGTCCGTCCGCCTTCTTCCTGGCGGAGACGTCTCGGTCATGGGCACCTCGGCCTCCAACGACTTCCCGACCACGCCCGGGGCGGCGTTCCCGACCTCTCCCGGACCTCGTGACTTATATATAGCCAGACTGAATGAGTCCGGGAGTTCGCTCGTCTACTCCACCTACTTGGGCGGGAGTGGTACCGAGCTCGGCGAGCACCGTCACTGGTTGATGTCGGACGGCTCGGTTCTGGTGGCTGGATTCACGATGTCGAGCGACATACCCGGAGCTTTGGGGGGCCTGCGCGGTCCAAGCGATGGGCTAGTGGCTAGGTTGAATCCTTCTGGATCAGCTTTTGATTTTATCGCGTACTTGGGGGGCTCGGGAGACGAGCTTTTGCTCGGCCCTGTGGTGGACCGCGAGGGGAACATCTACGCGTTCGGCCACACCAGCTCGCGGGATATACCGACTACGGCCGACGCGATTCAACCCAACTACGGCGGGGGAGAGCGAGACGGGGTCCTTTTCATCCTGAGCCCGGCGGGAGCGATTCGATACGCTACCTACCTGGGGGGCAGCTCGGGCGACTTGATTCGGGGGATCGCCATAGGCTCGTCAGGTGAGATATACCTGGGGGGAGCGACTGAGTCTGATGATTTTCCGATTACGCCAGGAGCCCTACAGACGAGCATCGGAGGCCAGCAAGACGGTTTCCTCGCCAAGCTCGTCCCGGTATCCGGTTAGCGACGCCGGATCCAAGACCGTACCACGCGCTCTCGGGAGGTGGGCTCATGACTCACCCCTGCTATCTGGCGCCAGGTTCAACACGTCGAGCAGCTTGGACCGAAGCCAGTCCGCAACCAATCGCTGACCGAAGTCTGTCAGGTGGACGAAGTCCCACCACAGAAACCCTGCCTCTCGACGCGTAGCCAGGTACGCATGCAGGTCTAGCACGGGCACCCCGTACTTGGCCCCGATCTCCTTCACCACCTCGTGCTTGACGGCCAGATCCCCGTGCTGACTGTCGGTCGGACGCCTCTCTATCGAATTCGGCTCTAGCACCAGCACCGGTTTGACCTGCGCTCCTCGCAGCGTCTCGACGATGCCCTCCAGGTTCTGCCGCAGTGCGGCGGGGTCTTCATCGTTGTTTCCCAAGGTCACGACGGCCGCGTTGGGACGAAGAGCGAGGAGGCTGTCCCGCAGGAGGAGTAGCGTCCTTCTTGCCCTGTGTCCTGGGACGCCGGCGTTGATACACACAAACCGGGTCTCCCCATCCGCAGCGTTCAGCAATTCCTCCAGCACCCGGACCCAGGTTCCGGATGTGTTTCGAGCACCGGCTCCCCACGTCTGCGACGTCCCCGCAAAGAGGATTCGATAGTCGTCTGGATGTGGCGCAGCACCATACTTGGCACGTAAGCCTGCGACGATCTCTCTCTGGGTGCTTTCGATCCAGTACCCCTCGGCCACAGTGCGCCCGCCAATTACGAACTGGTTGCGTCTGCCAGTGGCGAACTGCACCACGAAGGCTCCTACGAGCCCGACGATCAAGACGACTTGTACCATGACCAGTCCGAGCCACATGGAACGCGCCGGGATCGACGTCAACCGCCGAATGATCAGGAGGACTACCGCAGTGAGCAGGAGCAGGCCGGAAAGCGCGGCGCCAGAGGCCGTGGGCAAGCCGTCTGTGTGGCCGAAGGCCTCACGGATCACCCGCCCATCCTCGGTAGTGAGCACGATATCGTCGACCCAGACCTGTCGTTGCCCACTCCGTAGGCCGAACTGTCCGGGCTCAGGCACGCGTGGATATGTGGCGACGAATTCCTCATCGAGCTCCACGCGTACCGCCGTTGCCTCGAACACGAGGCGAATGGTGTGCCATACGTCCGGAGAAACCGTCAATACGGAACGCAGCGTGTCGACGGCGAGGAATTCTCCGTCCGCCGAGGCCCGATAGTGAACGCTGGGAAAGGAAGCGTGGTTGCTGAGACGGACGCCGGAGAATCCATCGGGCCGTCGATCGTACAGAATGTGAATATAGCCATCGTCCTCGACGCGAAACGGCAGCGACACCTCGCTCAACTCGAGCGGCTCGCGGTACACGATCTCTTGAAAGCCGTGCCACGCCCCGAGGTTCAGGCGGTTCCCGGTTACTGGCCCCTGCCATTGCATGAACGCCCAGGCCCCGATGACGCCTCGTTCCAGCTCTGTCTTCGTCGAGGTCCATTCGGGGTGGTCCTGCATGGTGTGGTCGTACAACAAATACGTGGTCGCGGCGAGTATACTCGCAATGACAGCGAGGGCCGCGTTGAAAGCGAGCAGATCGCGGTTCCGTCTGAACGCAAATGACTTGCGTTCACTCATCGATCGTGCTCAGCCATGGTGCGCCTGCCTGCCCGCGCATCCGCGGGCAACGCGTGGCGCCCGGGGGGACACGAGCCGGCGCTGGATTGGGCCGACGGGCGTTCGGACCGTCGGGCGCGTGCTCAGACCGTCGGTTGGATGTTCGCGTTCAGACGGAACAGGTTGCCCGGGTCGTATTTGTTCTTGATCTCCACCAGCCGGGGGTAGTTCTCGCGGAAATTGGCGTTGACCCCGGCCGCTGTCACCTCGGCCTCGAGGTCGTTCGTGTAGAATCCCTTCGTGAACGGCTCCAGCGTCGACCAGAACTGCCTCTCCCAGGCGATGTGCTCGGTCGGGTCCTGGCCGTGTGCCCAGTCGACCGCGCTCAGCAGGTTGCCAATCGCGTCCCGGTGCGAGAATGCGGTCGCGTCGTTCGTCACACGCCCGATCGCCCCGCCACTCTGCTGATAGAAGATCGCCGTCGTACGATCCGGGTGCCCTTCGAGGCCGTCCACAATCGCCTGGATCAGCCCACCCGGCATCTCGGTGATGAAGCCGCTCTTGAGGTAGGAAGCGCGGGCCCTCGGGTCGTCGACGTCGCCCGACTTCTGCAGGGTGACGTAGTCCATGGTCTCGAACCCGTCGACCAGTGGGTTGCCCAGCTTGCGGATGGGTGCGAGTGCGCGCTCCGCCCCGCTCTCGGGCCCCGAGTAGCACACGCCGATGCCAGTCGCGGGCGGCTCTCCCCCAGGCGGATGGGCCACGAAGAAGCCCATGCTGAGGTCATCGGGGGCCTCGAGGCTGTATTCCGAATAGAGACTCAGGACGTCCCTGGCCCGCTCGATCGGAAACACCATGGCACCTCCGACGACCTCGCGCTGCATCGGGTGGAGCTGGAACTCGAAGGACGTGACGATCCCGAAGTTCCCGCCGCCTCCTCGCACCCCCCAGAACAGGTCCGGGTTCTCCTCCTCGCTCGCGCGAAGGAACTGGCCATCGGCGGTCACGACGTGCACGGCAGTGAGGTTGTCCACGGCGAGACCGAAACGGCGCGCGAGCCGCCCGAAGCCTCCTCCGGTGACCAGCCCACCCACGCCCGTGTGCGAGACCGTCCCCATGGGCGTGACGAGCCCGAAGGCCATCGCCTCGTGATCCAGCTGTCCGAGCAGGCTCCCCCCCGTCACCCAGGCCTTGCGAGCGGTGGGGTCGATGCGTGTATCTCTGAACGGCGACAGATCGATCAGTATCCCCCCGTCACAGGTCGATTTCCCCGAGGCGCTGTGACCCCCGCATTTGACCGCAACCAGCAGCTCGTGATCGCGCGCGAAGTCCACCGCCGTGCGGATGTCCGCGACGCCCGTCACCTGGGCGATGAGGGCCGGGTGCTTGTCGAAGGACGGGTTCAGGATATGCCGCGCGGCGTCGTAGCCCTCGTCTCCGGACAGTAACAGACGTCCCTTCAGCTGCCCGCTCAGGTCGGCGATTTCGCTTCCCCTGAGAGTGACCTCCGCACCAGTGCCCGTGACCGCGTTTACGTCGGGTGGAATCTGCGGCGCTTCCTGATACAGACCAGCCAGCGATCGCGGGCGTGGGACCGAGAAGGCGGCTGCAGCGGCAAGGGAAGATCGGACAAAGGTGCGTCGTTTCATCGTCGGCCTCGCGGTCTTCGGGTGGGACCGGGTTTGGAAGCGTAACAGTCTAGGCGAAGCCCCGGCGGACGGCAAATCGGCCCGCGCGCGTGCTTTGCGCACCCGGCTAGCCGTCGGGGCCCGCGGTTCGCCGAGTGAAGTCGCCTTCCCCGCCTGCGACACCGGACTCACGCTAACGCCGCCACACGAGCCTCGAATGTGACTCCGGATCCGAGGCTGTCAAAATGTACAGAACCCAGTACACATTAGCGGCGCAGAGATTCGATCTTGGCAGAGGTCCTGCTCGAACCGGGGAGCCCCTCGCGGCGACCGGACTTTTTCGAGAGATTCGAGGCGTGGACTCTGACGTTTGAGAACGGTCATCACCGGGAGTCGAGGCACCAGGTGGACGAAGCCACCCGTCTAGCCGAGAAGATGGCAGCCCTGACGGCCCTGGGCTTCGAGCGTGTCGAATCCCCGCCGATGACGACCGAGTCCTTCCCCGTGAGCGGCGGACGCTACCGGATCTCTGCCATTCGTCCGTCCATGGGGACGCTGGTTTCCATCACGGCTATCCACTCCTCCGTCGGCCAGGCCCAGGAGGCCATGGCTCGGGCCTTCGAAGAGATGGACCGCGTGGTGAGGCTCTTGAACCGATACGACTCGGCGTCGGCCCTGTCCTGCTTGAGCGCCGAAGGCCGTTTGAGGCTTCCGCCGCCCGAGCTCTCCCAGGTGGTGTCGCTGGGTCGCGAGTATCACGACCTGAGCCGGGGCGCGTTCGACATCACGGTCCAACCCCTCGTAGACCTGTTCCGCAGGGGTGCGCCGGAGCTTCCCGTGACGAACGGCGCCCCGGCGCCACCCCCGGCTCGACAGCCGACCAAGACGGAGACCCTCGAGGCCCTCGAGCTGGTGGACGGGAGTGCCGTGCGAGTAGGCGCCCGCTCCATCACCCTCGGAAAGGGTGGCATGGGGATCACACTGGACGGCATCGCCAAGGGGTATGTGGTGGATGTCATGGCCCGCCGTCTCCGGGGCCACGGAATTCGCGACTACCTCATCAACGCCGGCGGCGACATCCGCACGGGCGGAAGTCGGGAGGACGGGGGGGCGTGGCGGGTGGCGGTCCAGAGTCCGTTCAAGTGCGGCGCGTACCCGGACGTGCTCACCGTGCCCACGGGTGCCGTAGCGACTTCGGGGAGCTACGAGATCTACTTCGACAGTGAGCGCACCCGTCATCACATCGTCAGCAGCCGGACCGGCATATCACCCCAGCCCTGGCAGAGCGTCACGGTCGTGGCGCCCACGGCCGTCGCCGCGGATGCTCTGGCTACGGCCGTGTTCGTCATGGGTCCGGAGCGGGGGCTGACCTTTATCGATTCCCTTCCCGATTGTGCGTGTCTGATCATTGACGAGGCGAACCGGCAGCTCAGATCGTGTGGCTGGCGGAGCGCCCCTGAAGTCCACTAAGAGAAGGCAGGGCTCTATGCCGAGCGCAGCCGCGAGAGACTCGACCGGGATGCATGAGTACGGGAGGTTTCAGCTCACGGCCCTCGTGGGTCTCAGGATGCTCGTGGGTTGGCACTTCATGTACGAGGGGCTGGCCAAGATCAGCAACTCGTTCTGGACGTCGGCGGGGTACCTGGAGCAGTCCCAGGGTTGGTTCGAGAAGCAGTTTCTCTCGCTCGCCACAAACCCGGGTGCCCTTACGGTGGTGGACTACCTGAATCAGTGGGGCCTCTTGCTCGTCGGCCTGGCACTGCTGGTCGGAGCCTTCGCTCGGCCCGCAGCCCTCGCCGGCGTCCTCATGCTCCTGCTGTACTACCTGGCGGCCCCCCCCTTCCCAGGTCTCGAGTACTCGATTCCCACCGAGGGGAGCTACCTGATCGTGAACAAGATCCTGGTCGAGCTAGCCGCTCTTCTGGTCATCTTCGGCTTTCCCACCTCCAACCAGGTGGGGTTGGACCGATTGATCTTCCGGAAGCGGTACGCTCAGAGCGTCGGATAGAGATCCGCACGAGCGGAGAACGAGACATGAGCGACGAAAACAAGAACGACCTGACGGAACCCGCCCCGCAGACGGCGCCTGAAAGCGAAGCGCCCGCCTCGGCCCCGGCGGCCGGAATCCCCCGCCGTGACGTCTTGAAGGCCATGGCGTCGGTGCCGGTCCTGGGGCTGTTCTTCGCCGGATGGTACCGGAAGAAGCTGGCGGAAGACGCCAAACGCGAGGCCATCATGGCCGAGCTGGGGATCTCGGAGGGTGCCCCCGCCGTCATCCCTGATGCCATATCACGGCCCCCATCGAAGTTGATACGGATCGGGATTATCGGCTTCGGGGGGGAGGGCGAGAACCTCGTCCGGAGCGCCGGCTTCGCCCACCCCGAGTGGATCGAGGCCCAGCGGGAGGCCGTCGAGGACGACCCGCGCCACAAGGGTCTCGAGACGTTCATGCAGCAGGACGATCTGAACATCGAGATCACCGCGGTCTGTGATGTCTTCGACGTGCGCGCCGAACGGGGTCTCACGGCGGCTTCCAACGCCGTGGGTCCGGGCGCCCGTCACAGCGGACGCGCCGCGACCCGCTTCCGCCGGTACACCGACCTGCTCGATAGCAGCGACGTGGACGCGGTCATGATCGCCACGCCCGACCACTGGCATTCCCAGATGTGCATCGACGCGGTGGCGGCCGGAAAGCACATCTATGTAGAGAAGGCCATGACCCGGGAGGAGGAAGAGACGCACCGGATGTACGAGGCCGTGAAGGGCTCGGACATCGTTTTCCAGCTCGGGCACCAACAGCGGCAGACCGAGAGCCACATCAAGGCGAAGGAGGTCATCGACGCCGGGCTTTTAGGCCCACTTACGCTGGTGGAGACCACCACGAACCGGAACGACCCCTGGGGGGCCTGGGTGTGGGAGATCGACGAGCGGGGGACCCCGGAGACCATCGATTGGGAGGAGTTCGAGGGACCCGCGCCAAACAAGTATCCCTTCACCCCGGAGCGCTTCTTCCGCTGGCGGTGCTGGTTCGACTACGGGACGGGGCTCTCGGGGGATCTGTTCAGCCACGAATACGACTCGGTGAACCAGATCCTGGAGCTGGGGATCCCCAAGACCTGTGTGGCATCGGGAGGCATCTACTACTTCAAGGACGGCCGGGACGTGCCCGATGTCTTCCAGGCCGTCATGGAGTACCCGGACCGGGACCTGACCCTGGTCTACAGCGCCACGCTGGCGAACGGGAAATGGCGGGGTCGGATCTTCATGGGCCACGATGCCACGATGGAAGTGGACAACGGGCTCCGTATCAACGCCGATGGCTCCTCCACCCGGTTCAAGGAGAAGATCGACGAGGGACTCATCGATCCTTCCAGTCCCCTGTTCACGTACCAGCCCGGGTTCAGGGGAGTGGACGCGATCACGTCCGCCACGGCCCAGTACTTCGCCAGTCGGGGGCTCCTGTACACCTATCGCGGTGGTAAGCGGGTGAACGCCTATAATCTGCACATCGCGGAATGGGTCGACGTTATCCGCAACGGTGGAAATACCAGCTGCGACATCGAGCAGGGTTTCCAGGAAGCCATCACGTGCCACATGGCCACCCGAGCGTATCAGCTCGGCCGGCAGGTGGAGTGGGATCCGGTAGCCCGGCGAATCGTGTGACGGCCTCGCGGTACCTGAGCCACTTCTCCTTTCACGCGTGCGACTTGAACAGGTGACTTAGCTCTCTCGTCACGGGTCGATACAATTCGAGCACATTGTTCGAACGGAACCAGCCCGCGTCCAGCTCGGGAGTAGATGAGTGGTTGATTCGACGACGCAGATCGACGTCCGTACGGCACCTGTCGAGGTTCTATCGGACGGGTGTGGACGACGTCGGCTGTTCGCGACCGGGTCCATCGCCGCCGGTGAGATCATCCTCCACCTGGACGGTGTGCTGCGCGCGACACCCAGCCGCCACAGCATTCAGGTCGGAGAAGGCGAGCACCTCGATGAATTCGGCGCGGCCGAGGCCACGAACCACAGTTGCGAGCCGACGGCGTTCGTCGACCTTTCGGACAATCCGCGCGTCTGTCTTCGAGCTATCAGCGATCTGAACAGCGGCAGTGAAGTCACGATCGACTACTGCGCCACGGAAGGGGAGTTGAGCGTACCGTTTTCCTGCGACTGCGGCTCGAAGCGGTGCTATGGCCTTGTACGCGGGTATCGATTTCTCGAGCCTTCGCAGCCCATCAGAAGCGCGGCGCTCGAAGACGCATCACACCTTGCCGAGCTCAGCGAGCTTCTGGGCTATCCGGTGCCCGAAGATGTGGTGGCCCGGCGCCTCGAGCGCCTGATCGGACGCGCCGAAGAAACCGTTCTTGTCGCCGAGTCCGCCTCAGGTCAGGTGGTCGGGTGGGTACACGGTTCCGAGCAGGAGTTGCTTGAGGCGGGGCGACGCTGTGAGATCCTCGGACTGGTCGTGCATTCGGAGCACCGCGACGTAGGGCTCGGACGCCAGCTCGTGGAAGCCGTGGAAGAGTGGGCAACCAGCCGTGGGCTCAAGCAGATATCGGTACAGAGCAACGTGCTGCGGGCTGAAGCCCACCCCTTCTACGAGCGGCTCGGGTATGCGCGCGCCAAGACCCAACATGCCTACCGCAAGCAGCTGTCGGAGCGTGGAACCGTCTGATACGATGGTCTGAAGCCGCGCACCGTCCCCGCAAAGGCCTCTCGGGGCTATTGGTAGGCGGCGCTCCAATCCCGGTCCCGCAGATCCCCGCCGGGCGCCCGATCGCCCGACAGGACGACCCCGTGGACGAAGCGAACCGCGTCGAGCAGGGTGAGTGATCCGTCGCCAGCCACTCCTTGACGACTCGTGCGTTGACTCGCTGCCAGATCGAGGCTCGTGTCATGGACCAGAAACGGCACGACCCCGACACCGTCCCGCGTGGTCTGGGCGTAGCCGTGGGGCAGACTCTCTACCTGCGAGATATGGTCGCCGTAAACGACCACCGTCGTCTCCGGGGGCAGGGCATCGAGGAAGCGCCCCACCTGGGTGTCCACGTAGTGCATGACGTCGAAGTACTTCTCCTCGGTCGAGGTCGAGCCGGGGAAGAAGACCTTCCATCGCTCGTCCATGCGATGGAATGGAATGTGGCTCGTGGCCGTGATCACGATCTGTAGGGCCGGGCCCTCGCGATCGCGGAACGCGGCCGCCGCGTATTCCAGCACCGGCCCGTCCCGTACGCTCCAGCCCGAGCTCCTCGTGCTCTCTTCGAGCTCCTCGCGAAACACGATCTGATCGAAGCCCATCTTCTCGAACGCGGCGCGGCGGTTGAAGAACTCGCCGGACACGCCGTGTACTGCGCTCGTATGGTATCCTGCGCCGCGCGCACCTTCCACGAACGAGCCTGCATACGGGTAGCCGGCGAGCTTATAGGTGGGTACATCCTCCGAGGGCAGACGCCCCATGAGTGCGGTGAAATCGGCGTCCGACGATCCGGTTCCCTTCGGGGCCCTGACGGCATAATAGCGCGCGCGTTTGGCGAGGGCGTTGAGGCGCGGAGTCACCGGCTCGCCATCGATCATGAAATCGATCAGCGACCCGTCCAGGCTTTCGACTTGCAGGAGCACGACTCGGTCGCGCACCGGAAAAGACGCCTCGAGGTCCGCCAGACGGTCGCTGGTATGGGCAGCCCGAGCCAGAGCACGGTCGACCAGCACTCTCTCGTCGAAGTAGATGGCCTCGGCCGTCCAGGTTGGCAGGTAGCCGTATACGGACCCCAAGCTGCCCACGCTCTCCCAGGTGGCGATCTTGTGCATTGGCTTGACGCCCATGTTCAAGAGCGCGATGAGACCCACGTAGCCGGAGACTGCCAGCGTGCCCCATGCACGCCGCCTGACGGGCCAGACTCTCGGGTCGCGCCACATGAGCCACAGCTTGAACGCCAGGACCCCAACGAGTAGGAACTGGGCCGGACCGACCAGGGCGACCCCCGCATCGAGGACACGCACCCCCTCGCCCATGTTCGAGCTGGCGACCAGGAAGCTCAGCGGCTGCTTGTAGTAACCACGGTAGATCAACAGCATCGACAGGATGGGAGTCGCCAGCACCGCCACCACGGCGAGCGCCAATCGCGGCAGGAGCAGCACCAGTGCCCCGCAAAAGACCGCGTCCAATACGAGCCTGACCGTCCGATCGACGAAGGGGTCCAGGGCTCCTTGCGAATGGGGCGGCAACAGCGTGATCGCCTGAACCACGAACAGCTCGCCCAAGAGCAAGGCGACCAGCGCGAGGGTCCAACGCCGTCCGTCGCTTGCACGCCCCCCGGACGCATCGTCGCTGGATCTCCTGGCCCATGGCGAACCGACCAACATCCGTCGCAAGAACGACCTCATGAGAGTTTGGGTTCACGGTGCGCCGGCTCGCCGCCGGTAGACCCCCGGAAGAGCCTGCATGGCCGGTGCCAAACCGTTCCGATCGGGTACGCCGCGCCCGGGGTGTAGTTCCAAACGGAGAGGACGCTCGGGCGTGATTGGGGCCGCCCAGAGGCCGATCCTTGGCGCTCTTGGGCGGTGCGCGTACTCTTCCCAACGAAGAACCGAGACTGACCTCTGACCGCCTGGAAACCCGACATGCATCGTTCAGCCCTCGCCGGGCTCAGCGCGACGATCCTCTTTTCCGTCTCTCCGGCCGGTGCGCAAACACCTGCGGGTGACACCGGTTGGACAGTCGGCGGAGTCTGTTACGAAATCTTCGTCCGATCCTTCTACGACAGCGATGGCGATGGGGTGGGCGACCTCGAGGGCCTCATCCAGAAGCTCGAGTACGTGAGCGACGGCGAACCCGACACCCGCCAGGATTTGGGGGCACGGTGCATCTGGCTCATGCCCACGGCCGCCTCGCCCAGCTATCACGGCTACGACGTCACGAATTACTACCGTGTCGACCCGGAGTACGGCACGAACGAGGACTTCCAGCGTCTGATCGAGGAAGCGCACCAACGCGACATCCGGGTGCTGATCGACATGGTGATCAACCACGCGTCGAGCGAGCACCCCTATTTCAAGCACGCGCTGCTCTATCCGGATTCGCCCTACCGGGAGTGGTTCCGGTGGGCGGACAGCCCTGGACCGCCAAACGAGTGGGGGGGCAACAACTGGCGCCGTTCACCGGTGCGAGACGAGTACTACTACGGCTTCTTCTGGCACACGATGCCCGACCTGAATTGGGAGACGGCCGCTGTGCGCGAGGAGATGAAGCGCGTCGCCACATTTTGGCTGGAGGAGATGGGTGCCGACGGACTCCGGCTGGACGCCGTCCGTCACTTGATGGAGGACGGCGGCCGTACGACGAACGTGCCCCGCACCCACGACATGCTGCGGGAGTACGCCGCGCACATCCGCCAGGTAGCCCCGCACTCGTTCACCGTCGGCGAGGTCTTCGACAGCACGGATGCGTTGCTCGCGTACTACCCCGATCAGCTCGACGCCTACTTCGCGTTCGAGGTGGCCGACGCGATCCTCGATGCCGTGAAGACGGGTTCGTCGGCCAGGCTCCTCGCGTCGGTTCTGCGTCTGCAGGAGGCCGTGCCCGACCATCGCTGGGCTCCCTTCCTGCGCAACCACGACCAGACGCGCACCCTGACCTGGCTCGAAGGGGACGTCGGGCGGGCGAAGTTGGCGGCGAGCCTGCTCCTCACCCTGCCTGGGATTCCCTTCGTGTATTATGGCGAGGAGATCGGGATGACGGGCGACAAGCCGGACCCGCGCCTGCGGACCCCCATGCACTGGAACCGTGGACCCGCGGCAGGCTTCACCGAGGGGATCCCCTGGGAGCCGCTGCGGCCGGACTCGCTCACCGCGAACGTGGAGGCGATGGACGGCGACCCCGGCTCCCTGCTCAACCTGTACCGCGAGCTGATCCACCTGCGTGCGGCGAATGCCGCGCTCGGGGCGGGCGAGCTGGTCGCCCTGGAGGCCGGTACGGACGCGGTAGCGGCCTACCTACGGCGTGAAGGAGATCAGGTCGCGCTCGTCGTCGCCAATCTGGGGACGACACCTCTCACGGGCGTGGCGCTCTCCTCCGCTGCCGGCGCTCTACCACCCGGGCGCTACACACCCCGGAGTCTGATCGGTGGACAGGCGGCGGCATCGCTACTGAGCGAAGCTGGCGGTCGCATTCGGGGATACGAACCCCTTCCCTCGCTCGATCCCCTGAGCGCGTACATCTTTCAGGTCTCCGACGGGGAACGGTAGGCCGGAGGATTCGTCGCGAGGCAACCGATCGTCGTCAGGGTGTGGAAACCCATACCAGGAACGAGCCCGCCGGCACCGGCACCTCCTGAGGCCCTCCATCGAGCCGCTCGAAGTCGCCGTCGACGCCGTCCAGGTCTACCCGCTCCCGGTCGCCTACCTGCCGCCAGACGCCGTCGGGGAGGTCGAACCGAAACACACCTTCCTGCGCCCCGCTGTTGGCCAGAACCAGGACTCGCTCGCCCACCACGTACCCCAGGAGAGTGGCTTCATCCGGGGTGATCCAGCGGTAATGTCCGTCGGGCACCTCGGCGACGCGGAAGACCCGGCCGTGCTCGGACATGCGCAACGCCAGGAGCCCCCGCCAATAGTCCCGCATGCCCGCGTGATCGGAGCCAGGCGCGAGGCTGTCCCACAGGAAGCGATTCGGAGCCCGTAGGTTGTAGGTGTCGTCCCGGCCCTTGAACCATATGCGTCCGCCGGCTGCCTCCACCTCGAACTCCTCATGGGGCGCCAGCCCCTTGGAGCGGAGCATCTCGGTGCCCCCATGAATCACCACGGGCCCCGCCGCGGTGAGTAGGAGCCCGCCGGCGATCCGTACGGCGCCGAGATCCACGCCCTCGAGCCCGTTGTGATCGTCGTTCAGCGCGTATCGATCGGCCAGAGCCCAGTTGTCGTGGATGTCCAGGTAGGCGATTCCCTTCGTGGTGTGCGACTCCTCGGCATGTTGGTTGGCGAGGCCGCGCATGGTCGCTTCACGGGCGGAGCCGTCCCCCCCGGCCCACCCCCGCTCGGACACATCGAACGGGGTACCCTTGAAGGCGTCGCGGGCGTCGTCCTGGAAGAAGGTGATCGGAGCGTCGGCCTTGTACCAACCCCAGTCGGGGTTCGCCCGGACGTCGGGATCGCTGGGTGGGATCCACGCCTCCCCGTAGATGATGAGGTCTTCCGGGAGCTCCCGCTTGACCCGACGAAGTGTCTGTTCGTCGACCTGTCCGGCCAGGTCGATGCGGAAACCGTCCACCCCCAGCTGCTCGACCCAGTGCCTGAGCTGATCGACGATCCAGCGCTGCACCATGGGCCGCTCCTCCGATTTCACCTCGTTTCCGAACGGACCGATGTGTTCGAGGTTCTCGTCGGTGCGATAGTAGTAGGGCAAATCCAGGACGTTGAAGTTCAGGAGCAGCTGCCGGCCGTCCATGTTCTCGCCGGTGTGGTTCGGCACCACATCGATGATGACGGCGATGCCCCGCTCGTGGAACGCACGGACGAGCTCCTTGAACTGCTCGCGTTCCGCCCCGGGCTCCGCGTCCCGCGAGCGGAAACGGCTCTCTACGGCGAAGGCGTGGGTCGTGCGGTACCCCCATTGGTAGTTCTCGCGATCGATCCCCATAGCCTGCGCGAAGGGGTCGTCGGCGAAGGCGGCCTGCCAATCGGCATCGGGGTAGTGGAGGTACTCCTGCACCGGCATGAGGTGGACCACGTTCACGCCCAGATCCGCGAGGTGGTCGAAGCCGATGGGCTCACCGTGCGCGTTCACCAACCCGGTTCGGGCCATGGCGGGCAGCGTCCCGGTCTCCGCATCGCCCACGGGAAGGAGGTCGGTGAAGTCCTGCACGTGCACCTCGTAGGCCACCACGTCCTCCATGCGCGGCCGACCCCCGGCCAGGGGGGGGGGCGGCGGACCGTCGCGCCAGACCCGTGATTTGCCCAAGGCGTCGTCGTTGACCAATGCGTAGGGATCCGAGACGTGGACCGGATGGGTCTCGTAGAACCAGTTTCCGGGATCGGCCGGCCCATGAACCGTAAAGTCGTACCAGGTGCCGCCGAGGTCCCCGGCCTCGGTGGCCTCCCACACGCCGTCTTCGTCTTTCGCCATCTCCACGACGCGCCAGGCCTCGGCGGGTGCATCGTCCTTGCCCTGATAGAGATGGAGCCGCACGGCGAGCGCCCGGGGCGAGAAGACGCGGAAGGTCGTCTCGGCGCCGTCATCCGAGACCACCGCGCCTAGGGGCTTGGAGGAGTAGAGGTTGCGGAAGATGGGGACTCGCTGAACCAGGGCACGAAGGCCCAGACCGGGGATCTCCAGGTAGTGGATGCGCATGGGATCCAGCGCGACCTCCGGGACCACGAGGGACTCGGACGCGGTGTTGGGCAGCACCTGGGCGATGGCGAGCTCCTGGCCGCGGCCGTCGGTCAGCCGATAATCAGAGGGCTCGGAAGGTCGATCGACGCCCGTGAGGGTGAATCGAATCGCGGTGGGACCCTGGATCTCCGCCCGAAATCGTGTCTCCAACGCTTCCTCCTGTGCACTCCCCTGCTCCTGTGCACTCCCCTGAGCGCTCTCGTCGTCTCTCGCGTCTGCGCTCCCGCCGCAACCCACCAGAAGGCCGACGCCGAGAAGGGCTACAGCGCGGAACGTTCGACGAAACGCCGTCATGACTACCGCTTCACCGCCGCTCGCTCAGGAGCAGCAGACCGGACTCCGTCACCAGCGAGATCTCCCCGTTCGTGACCGTGCCCGTCTCCCCCGAGTAGCCGTCTATCAGTTCGGCCCCGTCGGGAAACACACCAAACACGGGGATCCTCACCGAGCCCTCCCCATAGTCCAGTGCCACGAGCACGCGATCGATTAGCACGTCGGTCTCGAGCGTGCGGCTGAAGATGTACGGCTCCGCCTGGAGCCGCCGGTGCTCGCCCGCCCCCACGGCCGGGTGGGCCCGCCGGAACCGGCCCAGCACCCGCCAGTGCTCCAGGATCTCGGCCGTGGCGCCCCCGCGCTCCAGAGCCTCCCAGTCCATGACGGAGCGGAGGTTGGCGTCGCCCTCGGCGCCCTCCACCTCGAGCGGCCGCGCCAGCTCGTCCCCGTAATAGATCTGCGCGCCACCCGGGGCGAGCAGCAGAGCGGTTCCGGCGCCGAACGGATCCTCGCGATTCGGGTCGTGCGGCGAGCCGTCGTCGTGGGAGCTGACGTAGTTGAGGACCGCGAGACCCCGGAGGTCGCCGTCACGGAGCGCGGCGAAGTTGATGAGGCCGTCGTAGCCGTAGTCGAAGAAGTCCACGGTGCGGTCTCCGAAATCGAAGTCCCGCCCGTGGCTCAGCTCGTAGTTGTACACCTCACCCATCATGTAGAAAGGGAGGTCATCGAGGACCTGTTCCGGATGGGCCCTCTTCCAGTCCGCAAAGGCCTGCTCGGCTTCCTCCTTCAGCTCGGCGCTGATCTCCTCTTCGAAGTGCTTGGCGGTATCCACCCGGTAGCCGTCGAACCCGAGCTCGCGCACCCAGTCCGTGAGCCACTTCATGACGTAGTAGCGAGGCGCTCGCGGGTGACCGGTGCGCGCGAAAAAGACGTCGAGCTCGGCCAGCTCCTGATCCAGGCGGCCCTCCCGCTCCCACTTTTCGAGCAGCGGTGGGGGTAGCTCCACCGGATCGTCCCGGTCAGTGAGGACATCCGGGAGATTGTCCACCAGGGTGCAGTCCACCGTCGTGGTGTAGTCGCGGTAGACGCACCGGGGACCCGTGCGTACCCAATCGTCGGGCCACTTGGGATCCCGGGGCGTCACCGGCCCGGTGTGATTGATCACGGCATCCATGAGGACGCGGATGCCGCGCCGGTGCGCCGCATCCACCAGCGCGCGCAGGTCGTCCTCGGTCCCCAGCGCGGGCTCGACGGCGGTCCAGTCCCGGGTCCAGTAGCCGTGGAAGCCGTACGTCTTTCCGGTCCCTTCGTCGACACTCCCGTGGATCTGCTCCACGAAGGGGGTCATCCAGATCGCGTCGACCCCGAGGGCATCGAAGTACCCCTCCTCCACCCTCCGGAGCACACCGGCGAGATCCCCACCCTCAAAGCTGCGCAGCACCGCTCCGTCCCGCGCGCGACCCAGGGCCAGATCGTTGGTGGGATCGTCGTTCAGGAAGCGATCCGTGAGGAGGAAGTAGACCGTGGCGCCGTTCCAGAACACCCCTGGATCCGCTCCTTGGGCCGGCCCGATGTCCCGGCCTCGCGCGTCGGTGCCGGGAGCACGAGCGCCGCATGCCGAGAGGGAGAAAGCGCCGAGGCCCACCAGCGTCACAGCACGGATCACGATCTTCATGTTCCAACCAACCATTCGCTGCGAACCCAACCCATGACCTGTCACGCTCCGCGCATAGCCACGCCGTCCGCGTCAGCTCGAGACCGCCGCCGCCACGTCGTCCCGGTCCTCCACCCGGAGCGTCAGCGCCGCGGCCAGCACGAGAGACGTGCCGCCGACGAGGAGGGCGTAGATGGCCTCTCCGCCGAAGAAGCGTCCGACGAAGAAGCCCAGGATGGCCGCCGCGACGATCTGCGGGATCACGATGAAGAAGTTGAACACGCCCATGTAGTAGCCCAGCTTCGACGGAGGCAGCGACCCGGTCAAGATCGCGTAGGGCATGGAGAGGATGCTCGCCCAGGCGATCCCGACCCCCACCATGGAGACCAGCAGGAAGCGGGGGTCCGAGATGACGAAGATGGAGAGGAGCCCCACCGCGCCAAAGACCAGACAGATGGAGTGGGCGATCTTCCGGCTGGTCTTCTTCGCCAGTACCGGAATGGCGAAGGCCACCGCGGCGGCGACGCCGTTGTAGGCGCCAAACGCGACCCCCACCCAGTTGGCCCCTTCGTTGTAGAGCGCCGACGTGGTGTCGGTGGTGCCATAGATGTGGCTGGTCACCGCCGCGGTCGTGTAGATCCACATCGCGAATAGGGCGAACCACGAGAAGAACTGCACCCAGGCCAGCTGCCGCATGGTGTGGGGCATGTCTTGGAAGTCGTTCAGGATCGTCACGAAGCCGTTGTCGTATCGGCCGCCCCGCTGCATGAGCCCGCTGACGGTGAGCAGGATGCCCACGAAACCGAGCCCGGCCGACAGGACCATGACCTGATAGAGCTCTTCGCGGGCCAGCCAGACGCTGAGGAGCGCACCCACGACGAGGAAGATCCAGCCCAGGCGGATCTGTCGGCCGCCGTGTAGCGCGTACTCCTCCGCCGTTCGCATCTCCTTCGCGAACCCCTCCCGCTCCTGGTTCTCCTCGAAGGAGGCCATCTCCTCGGGTGAGTACTCCTTCGACCTGATGACCGTCCACAGTACCGCGACGAAAAAGACGGCGGCCCCGAGATAGAACGAGAGGCGCACCGAGTCGGGGATGACGCCCTCGGGTGCCTCGTTGCTCACCCCGAACTGCCCGGTGAGAAGCCAGGGGAGTATGGACGCCACCACCGCGCCGGTGCCGATGAAGAAGCTCTGCATGGCAAACCCGGTGGTTCGCTGCTCCGAGGGTAGGTTGTCCCCCACGAAGGCGCGGAAGGGTTCCATCGAGATGTTGATGGAGGCATCCATGATCCACAGCATGCCGGCCGCCACCCACAGGGTGGGGGAGTTCGGCATGGCGACCAGGGCCAGAGAGGCCAGGATCGCCCCGCCGAGGAAGTACGGACGGCGACGGCCCAGACGGTTCCAGGTGCGGTCGCTGAAATAGCCGATGACGGGCTGGACGAGGAGCCCGGTCACCGGGGCCGCGATCCACAGGATGGGGATGTTCTCGACGCTGGCGCCCAGCGTCTCGAAGATCCGGCTCACGTTCGCGTTCTGCAGCGCGAAGCCGAACTGAATCCCCAGGAAGCCGAAGCTCATGTTCCAGATTTCCCAGAACGACAGGCGCGGCTTGGGCCGGACGGCGACGGGAGCGGTGTCTGGGCGTGATTCCATGTCGGACTCGGGCCTCTCTAGTGGCTACTCGGTGTTGCGTTCACTCGGGCCTGCGAGCACGGTCGAGACGACGGATCAGCTCGCACACCTCGGGGTCGGTGAAGATCTCGTCGAGCAGCCTCCGCATGGGGCGCTGCCAGTTCGGGCGCTCCGAAGACCGCGTCCCGGGGAGGTTTACCCCCTGATCCTCGAGCCATAGATCCTCGAACCAGGGGACGACCAGTGGGCTGTCGGACCGGCCGAGCCACTCCAAGAGCTCGGTCAGGAAGGCCCGTGGCTCTTCCACGGAGCTGTCCAACCTCTCGGCGAGCCATCGGGTGGCGTTCGATCGTTCTTCCCGGACGCTCGGGACGGCCTCCTCTGCCAACAGCCCGTGCTGAACCCGCTCTTCGATGTCCACGCCGGCGAGCCACCCCGCCAGCGTGGGCGTGTCGTGCGTGCCCACGAGGGCCATGTCCGCGCTGCCCGGGGGGCCAGTCTTCGGACCCGTTGCGCGCTTCGTACGCCTGGTCGCTCGCCACGCTTCGAACTGCGCCAGATACATCCCCCAGATCCGGTGGTGCGGAAGCGCCTCGTCGATCTCCGGAGGAACGGTCCCCAGGTTCTCGCCCACGACCTCGCACCGATGTCGATTGGATTCCAGCGTGAGGATGGCGAAGAGCTCCTCGTGGGGATACGAAACATACGTGCCCTCATGCACCGGGAACCCGTGGGGAATCCAATAGAGGCGGGTCCAGGCCATGATGTGGTCCACGCGGAGCACCCCCGAGGGCGCTGCCTGGTGGGCGATGGTCGCCGCCAGGTACCGGTGACCCTCGTGGCGCGACGCCTCGGGTAGCACAGGCGCGAAGCCCCAGTCTTGTCCGCTCGGGAAACCCGCGTCGGGCGGAGCACCGACCGACACCCCTTCGCCGAAGAGCGTCTGGCGGGACCACGGATCGTAGCCGTCGGGGTGGGACCCGACGGCCAGGTCCAGCCCGAGGCGGATCCGTTTATCGTCGAGGCGCTTTCGCAGGTCCTCGAGCTGTCGGCGCCCCTGCGTCTGGGCCACGAGGTGGAAACGCTCCTCTTCCGGATCGACGTGCTCGGGCTTCAGTGTTCCAGCCCGCGCTCGAGACGGCCAATCGCGCCAGTTCCTGCCGAGCCGGGCCTGCGCGCCCCGGAAGCGCGCATAGCGCACTAGCTCGTCATCCAGAAGGGACGGGTCCGGAGCCGGGAACCCGGCCAGGGCCGCTCGAACCTCGGCGTCGGCCCGCGTCACATCCAGGGTGGGGGCGGGGTCTGCCGGCTGGTGGGCATCCCCGAGGTCGAGGATCAGCTCGGACCAGAAGAGGCGGCTCACCGCCGAATACGGGCTGGGCTCCGGCGGCTCCGAGTTGAACGTGGGAAGCAGCGGGAGGACCATGACCAGGTCCCCGCCCCGGTCGCCCACCCAGCGGCAGACGGACTCCAGGTCCCGGAGATCGCCCAACGAGCGGCTGCGAGCCGACCGGAGCGCGGCGAGTTGCGCACAGACCCCCCAGCTCCGTTGCGACTCCGACCGGCGCCACGCGCGTACCGGTGCCGCGATGACGGTGCACGTCTCGGTTTGGCCCGAGGCCTCGACCGTGAGGCGATGATAGCCGAGGGGAAGAGGGTGAGCCGCACGAAGCTCGGCGCCGCGGATCTCGAGTGGGGTGAGGTCACCGTTCTCGAGGAGCAGCTCGGCATGGACGGGACCATGAACCGGCCCGTCCCCGCAGTTCGCGACGGGTGGGAGGGCTCCGTCCCAGGCGACGAGGACGGGCGGAAGTCGCCCGGTGTCTCTGGCCGCGTGGTGGGCTCGCAACGCTTCCGCCGCATCACCAGGGCCGACGACGGGGGCGCCGAGTGCCGCACAGACCCGAAGAAGCGTCTCGGGTGCCACGGTCACGGGCTCGCCCAGGCCATCGACGTAGTGGGTGTAGACTCCCATCGCCTTCGCGAGCGACCGGAGGACTCCTGGTTCATCCATGCGCCGTGTGGTCTCAGTTTTCTAGAGCGGCTGTCACCCGATCCGGGTGATCGTAGACGCGACTTGGATCAAAGGCAGTCTTTTGCAGGATTCGTTCAGAATGTGGCCGGGCGCCTGGTTTCCGCATGCCTGCGGGCCTGATCGATCTGTCCTGGGGTGAGCCGGGTGCGATCATCCGAGTCGCAGCCGGGCGCCATCAGGTTCCCGACTGCTGTGCACTCCGTATGCAGGAGTGTCAGAGAATGACCCAGCTCGTGCGCGAGGATTCGACCCGGATCGTCCAGTCCCGCGGGGTCTACTTCCGATGAGACCGCCGCAGGCATGAAGGCCAAGTAGACGCCAGGACCGACCCCCGTGCTTGCAAGGTCGTGCAGGATGAACGCGTCCCAGCCCTCCTCGAACAGCCGGTCCTTGGGCAGGATGGCTGTGATCACGCCGGTGGTGAATGGCGCGCCCGCCAGGTAAACCAGCTCGACCTCATCTTCGGATTGCGCGAACTCCCGGGTGATCGCCTCGATTTCCCACACGATGTCCGCCTGGCGCCAGATCTCGTTCACGCGTTCGAGCAGGTCCCTCGTCTGGCGGGCGTCGAGCACCGCGTGGACCGGCTCCAGTCGTGACGTTAGCAGGTGCACTCGCAGGGGAAGCCGCAGCGTCTCGGCAGAATTTTGGGGCGGTCCGAGTGTGCCGGAATCCGAGTTGTCGCCGCACGCGAGCACGATGCACGATGCAATCAGGAGAGCCAAGCACCATGAGCCCTTAGAACCTGTGACCAATCTGAGATTCAACTCGGCCTCCGCTCCTCTGGTTCGTAGTTGTTCGCTGTCCCCGCCGCCGGGCGGGCCGCCCAAGGGCTCAACACCTACTCGTCCGGCCGCCACAAATCGTGAGGCTTGGCCGCATCCGTCTTAAACGGGAGGTCGACCTTGCGTCCAGTGCGTGCCGATTGGTAGGCGGCGAAGATGGCTTCGAGCACCGCGCGCCCATCCGCTCCTGTAACCAGCGGTTGCCTGTCGTCTCGGACACAGGCCACGAAATGATCGAACTCCTGCGGGAAGCCGTAATTCCACGACTCCTCATAGACCGTGAACGACCAGCCCGTGGTGCTGCCCGCCTTCTCGACGGCGTAGTCGTAGCCCACCGCGCTGTACGTTTCGATCGCGTTCCCATGCAGGAGGTCGGCATAGGCGACGCCCCTGGATCCGTGGACCTCGGCACGGTCGTCCATGCCACCGAGCTTGCTCCAACTCTCCTCGGCTACCGCGATCGCGTTGCCCTCGAACTCGAGGATCAGCACGGCGTTGTCATCGCCCAGGGTCCTGTCCGTGTGCACATAAGTGCCCATCTGCGCGTAGATAGATGTAATCGCCGGTCGGCCCAGCATCCAGCGGAAGAACTCGATCGCATGACAGCCCATGTCCATCGTGACACCACCGCCGGACCGGTTGACGTCCCAGAAGTGGTCGGCGTGAGGACCGTCGTGCTTCTCGGACTGCTTGATCAGGACCGGCTTTCCCAGGGCGCCGCTGTCCAGTAGCTGTTTCAGGCGAACGTATTTGGGGGCGAAGCAAAGCTCCTCGGCATACATGAGCTTCACTCCAGCCTTCCGGCACTCCTCGATCATGCGGTCGGCGTCCGCCAGATTCAGGCAGAGGGGTTTCTCGCACACGACATGCTTCCCCGCCCGCGCCGCTTCCACGGTGATGGAGCAATGCAAATCGTTGGGCGCGCCGATGACGATCATGTCGATCTCGTCCATCTCGAGCATCGTACGATAGTCGGTCAGATGGTGCGGGATGCGATGCTGCTCAGCGAAGCGACGCGAATGATCCTCCGTCGGTGACGCCACGGCGAAGAGCTCTGCAGCCGCGCAACGTTGCAGCGCATCGGCGTGAATACTCGAGATGAATTGTGAGCCGACGATCCCGACCCTGACACGGGCTGCCATAGTAGTCTCTCTCCGCTGACGTCAGCCCTCCCCGTTGCTGTCAGCTCGTTATGGTCATCGACTGGTCGTCCCACCGCACGAGCGATTCTCGGAAGAAGGACTCGTTCGCCATGTGGCAGGCGATAGCGGCCTGGTTGCCGAACACGGCGTCCTCGACGACGGGCTCGCGACTCCTCACGGCCTCGAAGAAACTCCACAGGTGCGGGACTGTGTCATCCCAGTGGTGTCCCGTGTACACCGTGCTGTCGCGGACTGGCTCGGTGCCCGGTGTCGGATCGTTCTCGGCGTGCCACCCGGCACGGTACTCGTCTCTCATCTCCCGAGGGAAGCTGTTCGAGTAGTAACTCGCGTAGCTGTCGCGGCCGGTCTGCGGAGAGTGCGTCAGCCTCTCTTCGGTCGCTTCGAGAATCCCCTTCGGCCCCATGTATCGAGCGAGCTCGGGAGTCGCCGTGCCGAGCCCCAGCCGTACGTAGACGGGAACACCCCCGTAGTCGAACAGAACCGCGTGGAGGTCGGGCATGTTACGTCCGTCCTTCCACCGGTAGATGCCCCCCAGGGATTGTGCGGTGTGCGGCGGCTGATTCCAGCCAAGCGTGTGCATCATGCCGCTCATGAGGTGAACCATGAGGTCTCCCGCCACGCCCGTGCCGTATTCCTTCCAGCAGCGCCAGCGCGCGAAATGCTCGGGGTTGAAGGGGATCCTAGGGGCCGTTCCCAGCCAGGCCTCCCAGTCCAGGTTCGACGGTGACAGGTCGAGCGGCGGAGGGTATTGCCACGCGCCGGTCGGTGTATTGCGACCCAGTGACAACTCCACCATCGACACCTCGCCGATGGCCCCGTCCTGATAGAGGTCCCGTGCCTTGGCGACCAGGGTGGAGCTGACCCGCTGTGATCCCACCTGTACGATCTGCCCGGAAGATTGAGCCGCCTCGACCATCTCGAATCCGTCCGACACCGTGTGAGACATCGGCTTTTCGCAGTAGACGTCTTTGCCTGCCTGGACCGCATCCACCACGATCTGTCGGTGGTGGTGGTCGGGCACGGCGACGATGACGCAATCGATGTCGCTGCGGTCGAGCAGATCCTGATAGCGGCGGGTCGTCGGCAGGCTGGCGTCTCCGGCCATCTCCCTGGCCAACGTGTGACGGCCATCGTACAAATCCGAGGCAGCGACGCACTCGACCCCCGGGAGGGCGAGAGCATCTGAAATCAGGCCGGAGCCCTGCATGCCGACGCCGATGATGCCAAAACGCACGGTGTCACTCGGGGCGACGCGCCTCGACATCGCCGCGAAGGCATCCGTATCGAGCGCGACGCCTCTCCCCGTGAGCAGTCCCCCGGTCGCCAACGCTCCGGTCTGCACGAACTCCCTGCGAGAAAGGTTGCTGAACATTTGCTTCATCTCCTTGCCCGACGATGTCGGGCGTCAGCGAAGTGCCGGCGCGCCGAGATGACAGTCCGAACGTAGTTTTGGGGGTGGCCCCGCGGAAAGGCCGGGTAATCGGCGAGCGACCCGGGCCGCGAACGTACCGTTGATATGTGCGAAGTCTGACACCGGGATCTTCGGAGCATCGATCATGAAAACCGTAACAGGCATCACGTTGGCTTGCGTCCTGACTGCGGCGGGTGGCGAGGTGCACGCGCAGGAGGTGACGTGGACACCGCTGTTCAACGGTCGGGATCTCACCGGCTGGGAGCACATCGGTGAGGGGAAGTTCGTCATCGAGGACGGGGTGCTGAAGACCGAAGGCGGCATGGGGTTGCTGTGGTTTACGGAAAGGCCGTTTCGCGATGCCGTGATCCGGGTGGAGTATCGGAATCCCGAAGGCAAGAACGCGGGCGTCTTCATCCGCATTCCCGAGCCTCCGGGTGATCCGTGGGTGGCGGTGCACGGCGGTTACGAGGTCCAGATCGATGACCTGACCGAAATGGAATACGAATCGACGGGCACTCTGTACTCGTTGACCCGGCCGTTGGCCAGACCGGCTCGACCCGGTGAGTGGAACACGATGGAGATCATCCTGGACGGGGATCGAACCGTGGTCACGGTCAACGGTGTGCTGGTGACGTATTACCGTGAGGGTGATTGGGTGCCGCCACGCGAGGAGGACTGGCAGCCGGAGCGAGGTCCGCGGCCGGAGGAAGGCTTCATCGGGCTGCAGAACCACGGCCCGGGAGACGTGGTGCACTTCCGGGAAGTCAGCTTTCGGCCGCTCGGTCGCTGAGCTTCGGGCAGTCGCCGGATCGCCAGGCTTCGGCAGCCGACGGTTGCTAGGCTTCGGCGGTCGTCGGAGCGGACTCCTCCCTGAAGAACAGCAAGAACGCGGCGGCGCACAGCACGGTCAGCGCGCACGGCACGAGGAAGACGAGGGTCCAGTTCGTCTCGGTGCCCACCGTGAACACGTCGCGGATCGTGCCGGCGAACAGGCTCCCCAGGAATCGCCCCAGCCCGAGGGCCACAATCGCGATCAGGCTCTGCGCCGAGGCACGGATGTCAGGGGGTGCCACCTTGTCCACGTAGATGAACGCGGCCACGAAGAAGAACACGTAGCAGAAGCCATGCAGCGCCAGCGAGGCGATCACCAGCCAGGCCGGCGACCCGATGGCGAAGATGATGTACCGTATGGGCCACGCGATGACTCCGAAGGCCAGCGTGCGACGCATGCCGTACTTCTTCAGGAAGCGCGACAGCAGGAACGCCATCACGAAGATCTCCGCCAGCTGAGCAATGGTCATCACCGCCGGCACGTTCACGCTGGAGACCCCGATCGCTTCCGACTCGAGGAAGGGCGCCGTCAGGATGTAGTAGAACTCGAGCTCGGTCGCGACTACGAAGGTGATGCCGAGGAAGACCGCGAAGTCCTTCACCTTCAGCATTTTGAGGGACTCGAGGAACGCCCACGGTTTCACGCCCTCCTTCTGGGGAGGCGTGTGAGGCAGGCTAAACGCCTGTATCCCCATCACGATGGAGAAGACGCCGGCGAGCACGAGCGCGTCGCCCGCGACGGCGGGAGCGACCGCGTCCTCCGCCAGCGAGCGCCAGCCCGTGAGCAGCCAGCCCGCCGCGATCCAACCCAGCGTGCCCCACACCCGGATCGTGCCGAACTCCTTCTCGGAGTCGGTGAGGTTGATCATCGCGATCGAATTGGTGAGCGCGAGGGTGGGCGCGTACAAGAGGCAGTAGGCCAGCATCAGCCAGAACATCACGCCGAAGTCGGTAACGCGTGACACGACGATCAGCAGGATTCCCCCGCTGAACGCCAGGAACCCGATCAGCTTCTCCGAGGAGAGGTAGCGGTCCGCGAGCTGCCCGCCGATAAACGGCGAGATGATGGTCGCCAGCGGCAGCAGCGCGTAGATCCAGCCGACCTGCGCGCCGCTGAAGCCTTGCTCGTTGATGAGGTACGACGACAGCACGGGCGCCCACGCGCCCCAGATGGCGTACTGCAGGAACATCATGATCCCGAGCCGCGACTTCGCGCTCGCGATCACGCGCGGGGCTTCCATCAGCTATCCATGCCGGGGCATCGCCATCGTTCGACCTCGTGGCCTTGAAAGTAAACGGGGCGTGGGCGACTCACCGCCGGGCGGGCAACGGTGCATTCCCATACACGTACGACTCCAAGAACAGACGAGCGAACGGCGACCGCCACACATCACCCAAGCCGAGATCGTACGGACGGCTCATCATGTCCGTGTTCGCCATGACGATGAACGTTCGTCCGACCGCGGGAGCCCGAACGATGAGGGTCGAGGTGGCATCCCAGTACCCGTAGTGCCACTGCAGCTCGACTCCCTGGCGCTGTTGGATGAACCATCCCAACCCGTAAGGCAGATCACTTCCGCTGTTCGAGACCGCCGGCGTGAACACCGCCTGCCAGGTGGCCGGCGCTAGAAACATGTCCTGATCGATCGCGCTCGCGAACGCCGCCATGTCGTGGACGGAAGCGATCAGGCCCGCCGCCGGGCTGAACCCCGTCGCGTACTCGGATCGGACGACCCGTGAGCCTCTTCGCGCGTACGGCGTCGCCATGTTGGCCATGAACTCGTCCAGACTCAGACCCGTGAGGGCGAAATCAGCCGGAGATGAAGGGCTCGGCGCGGTCTGGGTCAGCTGGAGCGGCCGCAGGATCCTCTCGACCAGAAGCTCTCCGAACGTTCGGCCCGAGGCTCCTTCGATGACGCGGTCCAGCCGGCCGAATCGACCTCCGTTGTACCGATACGCCGATCCCGGCGTGCCCTCCGAGGTGTGGGTCAGGAGGTGGCGGACGAGGATGACGCCCTGGCTCGAAAGATCGATCCCGTAAT
>JBDHAD010000026.1:0-88718 GCA_039588215.1 Gemmatimonadota bacterium | reverse complement strand
AGCGCTCGCGAAGAGGGTGAGCACCGTCGCTTCACCGATCACTCTTCGGGCTTGCACTTCGGTACCTCTTCGGGTATATTCGGTTTCCGTTCGGGCAGCGAGCTGTTCCTCATGGACCCGTCCCGCCTCGAGACGAGGCGGACTCGACCGCCGGGGGGGCACGAGATGGCTCTCACGAAACGCCAGCGCGAAATTCTCGACTTCATCGAGGGCTTCGTTCGATTCCGCGGCTACTCCCCGAGCTTCGAGGAGATCGCGGAGAACTTCGAGTACCGCTCTCTCGCCACGGTGCACGAGCACCTCAGCAATCTGCAATCGAAGGGATACATCCGGAAGAACTACAACGAGAGCCGCTCGATCGAGCTGGTCCATTCGGATATTCGGATCGCCGCCGTGGAACTCCAATTGTTGGGCAGCGTCGCCGCCGGTTTGCCGATCGAGGCGATCGAGGAGCAGGAGTCGATCTCGGTGCCGGAGGACATGATCGCGGGGTCCGTAGCCCAGCATTACGTGCTCAGGGTTCGTGGCAGATCGATGATCGACGAGCAGATCCGCGATGGCGACTACGTGATCGTCCAATCCCGCGATACGGCTCACAACGGCGAGATGGTGATCGCCCTCGTCGACGGCGAGAACGCGACGATGAAGAAGTTCTTCCGCGACAACGGCCGGGTGCGGCTGCAGCCGGCGAACCCGGATCTGGACGCCATGTACTTCGATCCGGATCGAATCACGATTCAAGGCGTCGTCATCGGAGTGATTCGACGCTACTAGTCGCTCCGCCCTACGGCGTGGCGCGAAGAAGAACAAGCGGACTTCCTGAAACAATCGGCTCGCCAGGGCGGTTGATCAGGATGATGTGACGGGGAGCCTCGCAGGTTCACAAGCGGAGCCCGCCCTGACGGTACCCACCTCCCACCTTTTCCCACACCGTCGGGGCGGAGGTTCCCGTCTCCCTTGCCGCTCACTCACGCGATCCGCCGTGGGTGATTGTCGCGGCTCGCAACCGCTCCAGCGCATCCCAGGCCGCCCCCTCGTCGATCGCGGCCTCCGCCCGCTGCACCCCCTCCGGCCACGTCTCGACCTCGCCGGCGACCCAGAATGTCGCCGCAGCATTCAGGAGGACCGCGGCCCTCGCCCCCCCTTTGTCTTGCCCGCGGAGAACGCTGGTAACGCGCTCGACATTTGCCTCCGCTCCGGCGCCGAGCAGTTCGTCCGCGGTATGCCCCGAGAAGCCGAGCTCCTCCGCCGATAGCTCGTAGTGCCGCACCTCACGCTCGTCCAGCTGGACGACACGCGTGACACCCAACGGGCTCAACTCATCGATACCGGGCTCGCCGTGTACGACGAGGGCCCGCTCGTGTCCCAGCTCATGTAGCGCTTCCCCAACCAGACCCAGCAAGTCGGGTCGCGCCACACCGATCACCTGACGTCGCACCCGAGCCGGGTTCGCCAACGGGCCAAGTAGATTCATGATCGTCGTCACGCCGAGCTCGCGCCGGACCGGCCCCACGTGACGCATGGCGGGATGGAAGGCGGGTGCGTACAGAAAGACGATACCTGCATCTTCAAAGACCCGAGCGGCAGCGGCCGCATCGATCTCGATCGGGATCTCGAGCCGCTCCACAAGGTCCGCGCTTCCACAACCCGACGTGAAGGACCGGTTCCCGTGCTTGGCTACCTGCACGCCTCCGCCGGCCGCGACGAACGCGGCCGCGGTGGAGATGTTGAACGTGGTGAGCTCGCCCCCACCCGTCCCGCACGTGTCCACGGCACGATGCGTATCGAGCTCGACCGGAACCATCGCCTTCTGTAGAGCTCGGACCCCACCGGCGATCTCGGTGGCCGACTCGCCGCGCAGCTTGAGCGCGGTGAGCATCGCCGCCATCTCGACGGGAGTGGCCGAGCCGTCCATGAACCGATCGAACGCCGCCTCGGCCTCCTCCACCGATAGCGTCGCCGCTTCGAACACACGTTGGATCGCTTCGCTCAACGTTCTTCTTCCTCCCCCCGGGTCGGCGGTTCACGGCGCGCTGGCTTCGTTTGATCGTGCCGGTCCCGCTCCGTAGCTTGCCGCCGGTAGCTTGCCGCCGTGCGCGAGCAGCCGCGGGCGCGATACCGCGCCACCGTACACTACGATGGATCGTCGTTCCATGGCTGGCAGCTACAGCCGGACCAGCGCACGGTCCAGAGTGTCGTGGAGACCGCCCTCGGCCGGCTCCTCGATGCGTCCGCGAGGATCGACGCCGCGGGGCGCACGGATACCGGGGTCCACGCTACGGGCCAGGAGATCGCCTTCGACGCCCCTGCGCGTTGGACACGGGACGACCTGCACAGGGGGTTGAATGCTCTTACGCCCGACGATGTGTGGTTCGAGCGCGTGCGGCGAGCCCCGGACGGTTTTCACCCTCGCTTCGACGCGTCCGGGCGGCGTTACGAGTACGTGCTCGCGACCGCCCCGGAAGCTGCTTCGCCGCTCCGAAGCCGCCGTATCTGGGTCGTCGCCGGACCGATCGACGAGCTGGAACTCGAGCGGCTGGCGGCGCTCGTGCCGGGCGCGCGATCGTTCGGATCGTTCGCCAAGACCGGGCAGCCGGAACGAGGGACGCATTGCCGCGTGGAGGAGTCGCTTTGGGAGCGCAACGCGGCGGGCGATCTCGTGTTCAGAATCGTGGGGGATCGCTTCCTCCACCATATGGTACGATATCTCGTTGGCACGCTCGTGGAGGTGGCGACCGGGCTGCGGGAAGCCGCGGAGTTCGAGTCGCTGCTCGCCGAGCGAGAGGCGCGGCCTCCGTCACCGGCACCACCCTGGGGGCTCTATCTCACCGGGGTGAGATACGGAGATGAGTGGAATCGTCCTCCGGGCATACCGGGACTGCCGATGCGCGGAGCCGGGTGACACCCGACGCGGTTGAATCGAACGGAGCACAGGTGGACGGACCCAGCGCACAGGCACGCGGCACACTCCGTCTCTCGATCACGCTCGTGGTCCTTTTCGTCGTAGGGCTGAGCGTGGGAGTGCTTTTCGCCATCAAGCGCGGGACCGCGGAAGCGACGCCCGCGACGTCTTCAGCCGAGCCAGCGCTCCGCCGTACGGGGGGGTCGGCACCCATCTCTCAGGTCGATCTCTCGACACGACCCCTGGCCGATCAGAGCCAGGGCTCCGTCAGTGGCGCGAGGCTGACTCCGGTGGTCGCAGCGGCGAGGCGGGTGAGCCCGTCGGTGGTGAGCATCCGGACGACGCGAACGGTCACCACGCCGCGCACGCTGCTCGACGAGTTCTTCAGGCGCGGCGGTCGTTCGCGGACCGTCCCCGGGCTCGGATCGGGGTTCGCGATCGATGCGGACGGGACGATTCTCACCAATCAGCACGTCATCCGGGATGCCGATTCGATCGTCGTGATCGACGAGCGTGGTCAACTGCTCTCCGCCGAGCTGATCGGCTCAGACGAGTTCACGGACCTCGCAGTGGTGAAGGTCGGGTCCGGTCTTATCCCGCCCTCCCCACTTGGGACTTCGTCGGATCTCATGGTTGGAGAGCCGGCGATCGCGATCGGAAACCCGTCCGGTTTCCAGCTCGTGAACACCGAAGCCACCATCACGACCGGAGTGGTGAGCGGTGTGGGGCGCGATATCCGCGGCAGCGGTCAAGAGGTGTTGTACGCGGACATGATCCAGACCGACGCCGCGATCAACCCCGGCAACTCGGGGGGCCCGCTCGTGAACGCCGATGGAGAGGTGATCGGGGTCAACTCCTCGATCTTCTCGCGCTCCGGGGGCTCGGAGGGGCTCGGTTTCGCGATCCCGATCGACCGGGCGCGCCGTATCGCGACGGAGTTGCTCGAGTTCGGGCGGGTACGCAGGCCGTGGGTCGGGTTCGACGTGGTTAGGCGGACCTCGGACAACGCGTTCGGTGTGCCGGTCATCGAGCGGGTGGTGGAGGACTCGCCCGGCGAGGCCGCAGATTTCCGGGAAGGCGACATCCTCGTGTCGATCAACGGCAAACCCGTGCAGCACGAGCTGGATTGGGAGATCGCGCTCGAGGAGGCCGGGGTCAACAGCGTGGTCCAGGTCGAGTACCGCCGCGGCGGGCGACTGCGGACGAACGACCTTCGGGTCGAAGAGGTCCCGTCGGAGCGCGCCCAACCCGTCGAAGTGCTTGCGGGCCTGCGGCTCGCCACGGTGACGCCGCAGATCGCGCAGGAGCGAGGCTTCAGCGTCGAGTTCGGGGCCTGGATCGTGGACATCGACGCGAGGACGGCGAGCATCACGCGTCTGCGTCAGAACGATGTGATCTTCGGGATCAACGCAAACGAAGTGCAGAGTGCCGAGGACGCGGCCGACCTTTTCCGTTACTATGGGGAGCAACGCGGCGGGAACCGCGTTCGAGTGAACGTAGCCCGTGGCCCTCAACGCGGGGTCGTCCCGTTCTACATCGGAGGCCAGCGCTGACGCAGATCCGTTACCCCCACCCTCTCATAGACCGCTATGCCTCCGAGGACGTAGCGGGGATCTTCTCGCCGCACGGCCAGACCCTCATTTGGCGTGATCTGTGGATCGCGCTCGCGGAGGAGGAGCGCGCGCTTGGCGTAGATATCCCCGAGTCGGCCATCGACGCCATGCGCGCGGCGCGCGACACGGTCGACCTCGATCGCGTTGCGGAGCTCGAGCGCGAAGTGCGCCACGACGTCATGGCCCACGTGCACCATTTCGGCGAGGTCGCCCCTGAGGCAAAGGGCTTCATTCACCTGGGTGCCACGAGCGCCTTCGTGGGAGACAACGCGGGCTTGATCCAACACCGCGATGCTCTGCGGATCATCCGCGAGCGGCTGCTCGGCGCCATCGACGCGCTGGCTGACTTTGCCAACGAGCACCGTGGTCTGCCGACGGTCGGGTACACGCACCTACAGCCCGCCCAACCGACCACCGTCGGGAAGCGCGCCTGTCTGTGGCTGCAGGATCTCGTGATGGACCTCGAGCAGGTCGAGGCGGGGCTCGCCGAGCTCCGGTTGCGAGGGGCGCGGGGGACGACCGGGACCGAGGCGACGTTTCTCGAGCTGTTCGGCGGCGACGGCGCCAAGGTGGACAGGCTCAACGAGCGTCTCGCGGAGCGCTTCGGATTCGTCGGACATTACGACGTGGTCGGGCAGACCTACCCGCGCAAGGTCGACCACCGCATCCTCGGGATCCTCGCCGGAGTCGGGGCCAGCGCGTCCCGGTTCGGGCACGACATCCGGCTTCTGCAGGCGTTCGGAGAGATCGAGGAGCCATTCGGTCAGCGGCAGATCGGATCGTCCGCGATGCCCTACAAGCGAAACCCGATGCGCTCGGAGCGAATCTGCGCCCTGGCCCGGCATCTGTGCGTGCTGGAGCTGGATGGATCCTGGACCGCGGCGGTGCAGTGGTTCGAGCGCACGTTGGATGACTCCGCCAACCGCCGGATCTCTCTCCCGGAGGCCCACCTGGCTGCGGACGCGATCCTCATCCTGGTGCGGGACGTGGCGTCCGGCCTGGTGGTCCACCCCGCGGTAATCGCGCGGCGCCTCGAGTCCGCCCTCCCGTTCCTGGTCACCGAGGAGATCCTCATCGCGGGGGTGCGAGCGGGGGGCGATCGCCAGGACCTGCACGAGCGCATCCGCATGCACGCGCTCGCGGCACGGGCCCGGCTCGACGAAGGCGCGACCGACAACGACTTCTTGTCTCGTATAGCAGAGGATGCCGCGTTCCCTCTGAACCAAGCCGAGGTTCGCGCGCTCGCGGTTCCCGAGAAGCTGACCGGTCGGAGCTCGGAACAGGTCGAGCAGTTTCTCGAGCGACGCGTCGAGCCCATACTGGAGGCCGCCGGGGCGCGCGAGCCGGCGATGGAGTTGCGGGTTTGAATCGAATGGCGGGTTCGATCCGAGATCTCTTTCCTACCTTCAGAGAAGCCACCGACGAATCATGACACGAGAAACACCAGCGGTCGTCCCGAGCCCGCGTCATCAAGTCGAATTGCCCTTCCCTCTCCTGCGCGAGGGAAAGGTGCGGTCGATGTACGACCTCGGAGAACGACTGTTGCTGGTCGCCACGGACCGGATCAGCGCGTTCGACTGCATCCTCCCGGATCCGATTCCCGACAAGGGTGCCGTGCTCACTCAGCTGTCGGCGTTTTGGTTCCGGCGTACGGGCGAGATCGTGGAGAATCATCTTCTGGCCGCCGATCCTGACGAGATCATCGCCAGGGCCCCGGAACTGGGTCCGACGCGATCGGAGTGGAGCCATCGAGGGATGCTCGTGCGTCGCGCGGAGCCGTTCCCGGTCGAGTGCGTGGTCCGAGGCTTCATCTCGGGCTCGGCGTGGAAGGAATATCGCGAGCGCGGGACGCTGGCCGGCGAGCCGCTCCCTGAGGGTCTGGAGGAGTCTTCCGAGCTGCCGGACCCGGTTTTCTCCCCGGCGACCAAAGCCGCCGAAGGTCACGACGAGAACATCACGTTCGAGCGCATGTGCCAGATCGTGGGCCGCGAGACAGGCGAGAGACTCCGCCACCTCGCGACCTCCCTGTATCGCTTCGGGCGTGACTATCTGCGGAGACGGGGGATCCTGCTGGCCGACACGAAATACGAGTTCGGGACGACGGCCAATGGACGGGTCATCCTGATCGACGAAGCGATGACGCCCGACTCATCCAGGTTCTGGCCAGCCGACACGTATGCGCCGGGTGGCGGACAGCCCTCACTGGACAAGCAGCCGGTGAGAGACTATTTGGACGATCGTGTGCGGCGAGGCGCGTGGGACCGCAACCCACCTGCACCGCCGCTCCCTGCCGAGGTGGTAGAAGCCACCTCAGAGCGATATCGCGAGGCGTACCGGCGTATCGTCGGTCGCGAGCTTCAGGCGGGCCGCTGAAGAACTCCAGCGACCTTCCTGTGGCTGAGCCAACCAGATCGGCCGACGGGGTCCCAACGACGTCGTGAGTATGCCAGTCAACCAAAGCAACGACGCGGTGCTGTCTGACGACAAGCCACGCGAGGAGTGTGGGATCTTCGCGGTGAGCGGATCGAGGGCCGCCGCGGAGCTGACCTTCCTCGGCTTGTACGCGCTCCAACACCGCGGTCAGGAGTCGGCCGGGATCGTCTCCGTCGATGAGGACGGCGGGTCACACGCGCACCGCAACATGGGTCTCGTGGCCGACATCTTCGATGACGGCATCATCCGGCAGCTGAAGGGCTCGGTGGCGGTCGGACACGTCCGCTACTCGACCGCAGGAGGATCTCAGCTCCGCAACGCGCAGCCGATGCTGGTCGACTACCGACGCGGCCCGCTGGCGCTCGCCCACAATGGGAACCTCACCAACGCCAGGGAGCTCCGGGATCGCCTCGGGCGGGAGGGTGCGATCTTCCAGACCGACAGCGATTCCGAAGCCATCATCCATCTGATCGCGCGGTCGCGCCGGGGCGAGGTGGACCAGAAGGTCGACGACGCGCTGTCGCAGGTGACGGGCGCCTTCTCGCTCGTCCTAAGCATCGGGGATCGCCTGTACGCGGCGCGGGATCCGAGAGGCTTCCGGCCGCTGGTGCTCGGCCGTCTCGGCGAGGCGGTCGTGGTGGCATCGGAGACCTGTGCGCTCGACATCATCGGCGCGGCATACGTGCGGGATGTGCGCCCGGGTGAGGTGCTCTGCATCCAGGACGGACACATCGAGGAGCTCAGGCCCCTTCCACCCGCTGCGCCCAGCGCTTGCCTGTTCGAGCTCGTCTATTTTGCTCGTCCCGATTCGCGGATGTGGGGGTGTAGCGTAGATCGCGCGCGCCGGCTGTTCGGACGACAGCTCGCCCGCGAGCACCCCGTGGAGGCGGACTGCGTCTTTGCGGTTCCAGACTCTTCCAACTCGGCGGCGCTCGGGTACTCGGAGGAGTCCAGGCTACCCTACGAGCTCGCTCTGATCCGCAATCACTACGTCGGCCGCACGTTCATTCACCCGACGCAGGCGGGGCGGGACTTCCAGGTGCGTGTCAAATACAACCCGGTTCGTGAGCTGATCGAGGGGAAGCGTCTCGTCGTGGTGGACGATTCGCTCGTGCGGGGCACGACGAGCCGTGGGCTGGTCACGCTCCTGCGAGAGACGGGTGCGAGCGAGGTCCATTTCCGAGTGGCTTCACCACCGGTGCGATTCCCGTGCTATTACGGCATCGACATGCCGACCAAGGAGGAGTTGATCGGATCGACGCACGCGATCGAGGAGATCGCCGCGCACCTGGGCGTGGACTCGCTCGGGTACTTGTCGATGGAGGGCATGCACGAGTGCGTCGACGAGTTCGGCCCGTTCTGCGACGCTTGCTGGTCGGGTGAGTATGTGGCTCCGCTCGTCGATCTCGAGCGGGAAGCAGCGTTCCAGCGCGCGTGACTCGACCACCGTCTTCCATCCAGCCCAAGCGGGGGCTACAGCCCCCGTCAGGGCTCCGGACTCGAGCGAGGCGCGTGCTCGCCGCCACCGCGACGCTCTGCCTCGGTGTCACGATCGGGTGCACCAACTCGGGTGGCACGGGCTCCGCTCCCGGCCAGACGTCACCCGCATGTGCGACGATCCTGTCGACCAACGACACGCACGGACGTCTCCTGGCCGCGACGTACGGATTCTCCGCTGACCGCCTCGTGGGCGGATCGTCCGTGCTCGGTGGATACCTGCGGGACGCGAGGTCGGAATCCCCCGACTGCCCGACGTTCCTGGTGAGCGCGGGCGATGCGATGCAGGGCACGCTGATCTCCAATCTCACCGACGGCCTGTCCACGATCGCGGTCATGAACGAGCTGCGGTACGACGCGCTCGCGATTGGAAACCACGAGTTTGACTGGGGCATCGACGTGCTCCGCGACCGGATCGAGCAGGCCGCCTTCCCGTTTCTAGGCGCGAACATCTATGACCGCGGTACAGACGAGCACCCCGATTGGACCAGGCCGTACGCGATCGTCGAGCGGGGAGGTGTTCGAGTCGGGCTTATCGGGCTCACCACGCGCTCGACGCCCACGACGACCATGCCCGCGAACGTTGCCGCGCTCGAGTTCCGGTCGATCGCGGATGCGCTGAACCGTTACATCCCCGAGGTCCGCGCACAGGGGGCGGACTTCGTGGTGGCGGTGATGCACGCGGGCGCGTTCTGTGACAGTGCAGGCGTGTGTCGCGGCGAGGCGATGGATGAGCTGAACGCGACCCGCGAACGGTTCGACTACGCCGTGACCGGGCACACGCACAGCCGCGTGGAAACGACGATCCACGGTGCCCCCGTCGTTCAGTCGTTCGCGAACTCGACGGCGTTCGGGATCGGCCGCTTGCGCACGGACTCCGAGGGCCACGTCGGCGCCGAGCTTCTCGAGATTCGCCAGACCTACGCGGACCAAGTCGAGCCGGACGCCGACATCGCCGCGCTCGTCGAACGGTACCGGGAGACCGCGGAGGCTCAGATGGAGCGCGTCGTCGCGACGCTCGCGGTGCCCTTCGACAAGCCGTCGCGGCAGGGGGAGTTCGCGCTCGGTCGAGTGATCGCCGATGCGCAGCGGGATGCCACCGGCACGCAGATCGCCGTGATGAACAACGGGGGGATCCGCCGCAGCCTCCCGGCCGGTCCGATTACCTACAACGATCTGTTCGAGCTACAGCCATTCGGAAACACGCTGGTCGTGCTCGACCTGCCGGGCGACTTGCTGATCGAGACCCTGGAGCACGCGCTCGACGATGAAGGTCCGGACGCACAGCTCAGCGGCATGACGGTCATGTTCGATCCGGCGGCCTCCAGGGGACGTCGCGTGCGTGAGGCGCGCCTGGCGAGCGGTGATCTCATCCAACCCGCCCGGAGCTACACGGTGACCGCGAACGATTTCATGGCGACGGGCGGGAGCGGCTATCGGGCGCTAATGGGCGCTACCTCGGCCACGATGACCGGGATCGTCGACCTGGAGGCGCTTGTCCGCTACCTCGAGAGCCGTCCACAGCCCGTTCAGCCACCTGTCATGGACCGTTGGCAGCCGATCGGCCGTTGAACCGCGCGCGCGCGTCCGCACCTGCCCAATGACTCACCCGCTTTCCCGCATACGCGTTTTCGTCGATGAGGAGGCCGTCACCATCTGGTCGTGGGCACGCGTCCGTCACGCGCTCAACTGGTACTCCGAGGAGGCGTATCGCGATGTCCTCTCCGGCCGGAGAATCGTCTGCGACGCGGCGGGGCACCCGGTCGATCTGGATGGCGCGCTGGAAGAAGGTGCGCAACTCCACGTGAAGGAGCCGCAGTAGGCGGTCAGGCAGGTTAGTACCCACTCCCCACAGACTCTCGTCTTCCCCAAAACCCCTCTCGAGACTCTCCCCATCCACCCACGGTGGGCCACCCTTCATTCTTCTGAGAGCTCGCCCGGAGCCGCGCAGGGCCTCGAAACCTTTGACGGCATGGATTCCGTAGTGGCAGGTGGACCCCAGCGCGCCACACGAGGACGAGAGCGAACATGAAACGACGCACCAAGATCGTTTTGGGGACATTCGCCCTGGCGGGGATCTCCGGTACCGCGTTCGCCGTGTCCGCGGCCGGTGGGCGCGAGGACGGGTCCGAGCGGACCGTCGAGGTGAAGCGGGGCGAGCTCGTCGACAAGGCGCTCGCCGTCGGGCGAATCGAACCGCTCGTCGAGGTGACCGTGAAGTCGCAGCTGGCGGGTGTGGTCCGGCAGCTCTTCAAAGAGCCCGGCGAGCACGTGCGCCGGGGAGAGCCTCTGCTGGAGATCCAGCCCAACCCGACTCCGATCGAGCTCGTCGAGGCGCAGCGTCAAATGGAATTGCGCGAGCTCCAGCTCACCCAGCTCCAGAAGAGGCGCGACCGGCTCGAGGCTCTCCGCGAGCAGGACTACGTCTCACAGGAGGAGTTCGAGACGGTAGAACGGAGCTACAACGAGGCGCGCCTACAGTTCCAGATCGCGCAGGAGCGGTTGGCGCTACTCCAGGAAGGCCGCGTCACGATAGGGACCGAGAGAGTCGAGACGGTGATCAAGTCGCCGATCACCGGGTTCATCCTCGAGAAGACGGTCGAGATCGGAGACCCCGTGGTACCCCTGACCACGTTCCAGGAGGGGACCGTCCTCATGTCCATGGCCGAGATGGACGAACTGATCTTCCGGGGGACGGTCGACGAGATCGACGTAGGTCGGCTGAGTGAGGGCATGCCGGTCGAGCTCAAGATCGGCGCGCTGCCGGATGCGGCGATCGAGGGTCGGCTCTCGAGGATATCGCTCAAGGGCCAGGACGAGGAGAACGCGACGATCTTCCCGGTCGAGATCACCGTTCTGCCGTCGGAAGGGTCGGTGCTCCGCGCCGGTTACTCCGCGAACGCCGACATCATCATCGAGCGGCACGAAGACGTGCTCTACATCCCCGAGCGACTCGTCACGTTCGAGGAGGGCTCGGCGACGGTGACTGTCCAGCTCACCGGCGAGCAGACGGAGGAGCGCTCGATCGAGACCGGTCTGAGCGACGGGATCAACATCGAGGTGCTCGAGGGTCTCGAGGAGGGAGAGCGGTTAGTGGAGCCGCCGCCCCGTGAGATCTCCTGACGGGCTTCGCAGAATGCCGCATCCCTGCGTTACGTTCCTCACGACTCCCTGCGACGTAACCTCGGGTGCGCCTCCGTCGCCGCTCGTCGCAAGCCTTGGCCTGCGACATTCTGCTTTGCCCGTGCGCGTGTCGAGGGACGCATGCGGCTGAGAGACGCGCTGCACCAGCTGTGGGCGGATCTTCGTGCCCAGAGACTCCGCACGATCCTCACAATCCTCGGGATTACTTGGGGCACCGTGGCGGTCGTCATCCTCCTCGCGTTCAGCGTCGGTCTGGAACGGCAAACCATGAAGCGCTTCCACGGCTTGGGCGATCGCATCGTCATCCTGTTCGGCGGGCGCACGACCGTGCCCTATGCCGGGTTTCGGGAGGGACGTGGGATCCGCATCCGCGAGGCGGACGCCGAGATCCTGGAGCGCGAGATCCCGGACATCACGATGATCAGCCCCGAGTACAGCGACCGGGAGACCCCGGTCCGGCGGGGCAAGAGCGCCGTAAACCCCAACATCACGGGAATTTACCCTGTCTACGGCGAGATGCGGAACGTCATCCCCGAGGCGGGCGGACGGTTTATCAACCGACTCGATCTCGACAGGCGCCGACGCGTCGCCTTCCTGGGAGATGAGGTGGCGCGAATCCTCTTCGGTGAAGAGTCGCCGGTAGGTGCGGAGGTGATGATCGGGAGCGTTCCGTTCACCGTGATCGGCGTGCTCAAGCCCAAGGTCCAAAACTCCTCGTACAATTCACGCGACGAAGACCGGGTGTTCATCCCCGCAAGCACCCATCAGGCGATCTTCGGCGACCAGTACGTGGCGAACCTGGTGTATCGGACCAGCGGACCCGAGGTCACCGCGGCGGTCGAGCGTCGGATTTACGAGCTGCTTGGCCGCAAGTATCGCTTCGATCCGTCCGATGAGGACGCGCTCCAGGTTTGGGACACGGCCGAGTGGGAGCGGATGTTCGGCTACCTGTTCTTCGGGTTCAAGCTGTTCTTCGCGATCGTCGGGAGCTTCACGTTGAGCGTGGGCGGGATCGGGGTCGCGAACATCATGTACATCGTCGTTCGCGAGCGGACGCCCGAGATCGGGATCAAGCGTTCCGTCGGCGCACGCCGCGGGAGCATCCTGTGGCAGTTCCTCACCGAGAGTGCGCTCCTCGTCGCGATCGGGGCGATCCTCGGCGTGCTCCTATCGATCGGGATCGTGAAGCTCCTTTCTTTCGTGCCGATGCAGGAGTTCGTGGGATCGCCGACCATCTCGCTGCAGGTCGCGGTTCTCACCATGTCGCTTCTGGCCTTCGTCGCCATGCTGGCCGGGTTCTTCCCGGCGCGTCGGGCGGCGAACCTGGATCCGGTCGAATGTCTCCGAGACTGACCGGTCTTCGCTGTACGGGCCGCCACCGGCGTCGCTTCGCTTCGCGAGCTCAAGCTCGCGTCGCGTTACGAGGCAGGGCCGCTCTCTCGTGCGATCAAACCTCGCGAAGCGAAGCCACATCCGGTGACGGGAAGCAACGGAAGGCCCCGCCGTCGGGTTTCGACCGGATTCAGGACCGGGAGAGGGGAGACGACGGCTGATGTGGAGGATCCTGTTCGAGGAGTTCTTCGGCGACTTGCGCGTCCAGAAGACCCGCGCTTTCCTCACGATCTTCGCCGTGGTTTGGGGGACGATCTCGATCGTGCTGTTGCTCGCGTTCGGTGAGGGCCTGAGGCGTCAGATCTCCTCGGGGCTGCTCAACGCCGGCGAGCGGATCTTCATGGTGTACGGGGGAGAGACGAACCTCCCCTACCAGGGCCTTCCCAAGGGGCGCCGTATCCGCCTGCGGGAAGAAGACCTGGAGCTCCTGATCCGAGCCATCCCGGAGATCGAGATGGGGAGTCCGTCGTACGGGCGCTGGGGCACACACCTGAAGTTCGACCAGAATCAAACGACCACGTACATGGAGGCCGTCGCACCCGAGTTCATGGAGATGCGACGCATGTTCCCGGCACAGGGCGGCCGGTTCATCAACGCGCGCGACATGCGGGAGAAGCGCCGAGTGTTGTTTCTCGGAAACGCCATCGCCGCGCGCTTGTTCGGGGACATCGAACCCGTAGGTCAAACCCTGATGCTCGACGGTCTGCCCTTCACCGTCGTCGGGGTCATGCAGAAGAAGTTCCAGGATTCGAGCAACAACGGGCCCGATGAAGACCGGGCCATCATCCCCGCTTCCACCTTCCAGACGATCTATGGGGACCGGTATGTCGGCCACTTGCTGGTCAGGCCGAGGGATGTGAAGGAAGCCAGCCGCGTAAAGAGTGAGCTATACCGCGTCCTTGGAGGGCGCTACAAGTTCGACCCCGCGGACGAGCGGGCACTCGCCATGTGGGACTTCATCGAGGAAGAGAAGCTCACCAGCGCCATCGGACTCGGGATCCAGATCTTCCTCGGGCTCGTGGGCGGATTCACGCTGCTCGTGGCGGGCGTCGGGGTGGCGAACATCATGTACGTCGTGGTGCGTGAGCGGACGCGCGAGATCGGGATCAAGCTCGCCGTGGGCGCGCGCAAGCGGCACATCGTGGCGCAGTTCATCTTCGAAGCACTCCTGATCGCGGGCGGCGGCGGGCTCCTCGGCCTGGCCCTGGCGAGCGCGATCGTGGTCGGCGTGGACAGCATTCCGACGGATGACCAGGGGCTGCAGTACATCCTGAATCCCAAGCTCTCTCTCCCGATCGCCTCCATCTGCGTGGCGATTCTCGCTTCCATCGGGCTGGTCGCCGGGATCCTGCCCGCGCGCAAGGCGGCCCGGCTTGACCCCGTCGAGTCGCTCCGCTACGAGTAACGCGTCCCGCGGTCGGTTTCCGGCCGCCGTGGATCGAGACCCGTTCTCAGGAGCCGAACGTGACCGAGCAGGAGGTACGCGACCGCATTCAGGCGGTGCCGAAGACAGATCTGCACGTCCACCTGGACGGGTCGCTGAGGCCCCACACGATCGTCGAGCTCGCAGCCGAGCAAGGGGTCGATCTCCCTACGAACGATCCCGATGAGCTGGCCGAGTACTTTTTCGTAAGCGATGCGCAGAATCTCGAGGATTACCTCGCTCGCTTCGACGTCGCTCTTTCCGTGATGAAGGATCCCCGCGCACTCGAGCGGATCGCGTACGAGCTGTGCGAAGACGCGGCGGCCGAGAACATCCGCTACACCGAGATCCGTTACTCTCCGATTCTGGTCACGCGGTCCGGCCTCCCACTCCCCGGAGCCGTGGATGCCCCACTGCGCGGGATGCGTCGGGCGGAGGAGGAGTTCGGGATCCAATCCAACCTGATCATCTGCGGGATCCGGAACATGGACGAGAACCTCTCCCGGGACCTGGCCGATCTTACGATCGCGTACAAGAACCGCGGTGTGGTGGCGTTCGATCTGGCCGGGGCCGAGTACAACTACCCGGCGAAGAAGCATAAGAACGCGTTCTACATGGTCCGCAACGCGAACATCGGGGCGACCATCCATGCGGGTGAGGCGTACGGCCCGGAGTCGATCCACCAGGCAATCCACTACTGTGGCGCGCAGCGGATTGGCCACGGCACGCGTCTGTACGAGGATCCCGACCTCATGCAGTACGTGAACGACTTTCAGTTCCCGCTCGAGATCTGTCTCACGAGCAACGTCCAGACCCGCGCCGTTCCCGACTTCGAGAGCCACCCGGTTAGACAGTATTTCGACGAAGGGCTAATGGTGAGCCTGCATACCGACAACCGGCTCATGAGCCGCACGACCGTGACCGAGGAGTACGTGCGGGCCTGGAAACACCTCGACTTCACGCTCGACGAGATCGCAAAGATGATCCTGAACGGGTTCCGGAGCGCCTTTCTGCACCGCATGGAGAAGGCCGCCCTCCTGGCGGAGGTGGCGCCCGCCATTACGGCGCTCGGGGAGGCCACCTAACGGGAGGTCGCGCGGAGTTCCTGCAACCGACGGCGAGAAGGGCCCTGACGGCGTTCGCCGCGGGCCCTTCTCGCCTTTCGGTTCTGCGTCCTGTCAATGCAGTCAGCTCTTCAGTTGCCTGGCACCCGAACGTCGACCCAGACCAGCCGGTGATCTGAGCTGGGGAATGGGAAGGTGCCGACGAGCGGGAACAGCGGGTCGCTGCTCAGCGGCCAGAACACACCGGCGTCCAGTATGAGCAGGTTCTTCCGGGGCAGCACGTAGTCCGCTCGGAGGTTACCCGCGCCGAACGGAGGACTGTCGCTGAAATCCGCCGTGTCGAAGGCGGGGTCGCCCAGGTGGCCGACGTTGACACCACCCTGTAGAGCCGACTGCTCGGGGCCGCCTTCGCTGTCCGGGGTCACGGTCGTGTTGATGAGCGGGTGCTCGACGAGCTGCAGCGCCGCGTCGTCACTGCTGTCCCCGTCGAACGGGTCCGCGTTTTGGTCGCCTGCGATCACGAACATGGCGCCGGGTGCTAGCCCTCCGGCCACGCCTTGATCGTCGACGATGTAGCCGGAGCGCGAGGGGATCACGTAGTCCGCCCAGAAGCGGATCTCGTCGTGATTGCGCGTCCCGTTCCGGTCCTCGGGTCCGTCGAACACCGGGGGCGTCGGGTGGCTGACCAGGAAGTGCACGGTCTTGTTGCCGATTTCGATCGGGACGTCCCAGTGGCTCTTGGACGAGAGGCGGAAGACCGCCAGTTCTGCGGGCGAATACCAGTCGGCCGGAGCGGGCGTGGCCGGATCGTCCGGCAGCAGGGCGCCTGGCATGTCCTTCCAGAGGAAGAGCTGGAACGTGCGGACACCCAACTGATCGATCGGATACATGGAGTACACCGCCATCCCGAACTGGCCGGGGAAGAAGCCGAAGCCGAAGGCATCGTTGGGACCTCCGACGCTTCCGGAGTTGTCGAGGTCGAAACCGGAGGGTATGCCGGTGTTGGACGGGGCAACGAAGCGATGCGGATAGACGATCGGGGCAGCCCCGTTCTGTGAGACCGACAGGTAGTTGTCTTGGAACAGCTGAGCCGCCGCTCCTCCAGCGTCGAAATCGAATTCGTTGATCAACAGCACATCGGGGCGGGTCCGTTGGATAATCTCGGCAATCGTCTGAGCCTGCGCGTTGGCGGGTGTAGAGAGGTCGTTGACGAGATCACCCGCGTTGAACCGGTTCAGCGACGCATTGAAGGTGGAAAAGCGTACTTGTTTCTTGAAGGGCGCGTTGTCGGCACTCCGCGCGAGGCTAGGCCCTTCGGTAGCGGTCGGCGAATTCGCTCCGTCGCAGGCCGCAAAGGCCACGACTGCGGCGAGCGGAAGCGTCGCCATGAGGCGGTGGGTTCTACTTCTCATGTTCGGTCTCCTGTCGGTCAGGGGCCGCGTGCCGCGAACGTCGGGCGGCGCGGGGAAGACGTGGTGTGTCTCGCGAACGGTTCGGCTCATTGCGGCTTGTGGCCTGAACGGCGTGGCTGTACGTCGGAGGTCCAGGTTCACGGGACCGCCTTCGGCCGGGGCGTCCAGCGGCGTTTGGTCCTATGAGCACTCGGGCACGGCTGTAAAGCTGCCACCGGTGTCGGACAGCGGCAAGGTCCTGCGACGAGGCGTCTAGACCCGCAGCGGGTGACTCGGTTGGCCGGCATCGCCACAACCGTGTAAGTTGCTGTCACAGTAGCCAACAACACCTGTTTCATTGTCCTACATCTTCCTCGAGGCGTGCGTCTGTCTCTTCGGACGAGACCCCGCTTCCCAAGCAAGGACGGTGAGAATCATGCAGAAACTCTTGTCGAGAACCACCCTAGGAGGCGCGCTCGGGCTCGTGGCGATCCTGCTCTTCGCCCCGCTCCTGCAGGCCCAGGTCGTGACTTCCGAAATCCGCGGAACGGTGATCGATCAGAACGGGCAGCCGATCGCCGGCGCCCAGGTCTCGGTCACCGATACCCGGACCAACGTGACGCGAGGCGCGCTCACGAACGAGAACGGGCGGTACTTCGTCGCCCAGCTCCAGCCGGGCGGGCCATTCACCGTCCGCGTACAGATCATCGGGTACGGCCCACAGGGCCGCACCGGCATCAACATCACCCTCAGCCAGGCCGAAACCGTCAACTTCCAGCTCCAGCAAACCGCCGTACAGGTGGAGGAGCTGACGGTCGCCGTCGTGGGCGATGACGCCGTATTCAGCGCGGGGAAGACCGGTCAATCGACGACGATCGGGCAGGGAGAGATCGAGACGTTCCCGACGATCACCCGGAGCCTGATGGACCTCACCCTCCTCTCGCCGTACGCGAACCAGTTCGAGAACGCGCCGTCGATCGCCGGTAAGGCAAACCGGCTCAACAACATCCAAATCGATGGTGCCGTCAACAACGACGTGTTCGGTGTCGGTGAGAGCGGGACACCCGGCGGCCAGGGGAACGCGAAGCCGATCACGCTCGAGGCGATCGAGGAGTTCCAAATCCTCGTCGCCCCGTTCGACGTCAGGCACTCGAACTTCAGCGGGGGTCTGGTCAACGCCGTTACGAAGGCCGGCACGAACAACTGGGAGTTCTCCGGCTTCGGCACGTTTACGAACGAGGCGTTCGTCAGCGACCTCACGGATTCCTCGGGCGATCCCTTGGAGTTCGGCGAGTTCAACGACACACAGTTCGGCGGCACGCTCGGCGGACCGCTCGTCCGCGACAAAGTCTTCTTCTTTGGCGCTTTCGAGGCCCAGATCTTCGACAACCCGTTCCAGGGCTTCGAGGCGGGGGTCGGTAACGACTTCTCCGACGGGCTGGGCATCGACGCGGCCGATGCGAGCGCGATCGCCGACGTCTTCCAGAACACGTACGGAATCGATCCGGGAACGACAGGCGCGCTGTCGGTCAAGAACCCGCGCACGAACGCGTTCGGTCGACTCGACTTCCAGCTCGGCGAGAACAACCGGCTCGTGGTGCGGCACAACTACTCGCGAGCCCGGAACGAGCTCTCCTGCAATCGAGGAGGCTTCGGAGAATACTGCTTCACGTCGAACCTGGCCCCGTTCCTCACCATCACCAACTCCACGGTGGCACAGCTGTTCACGCAGCTGAGTGACAGGTGGGAGAACGAGGTGCTCCTGAACCTCGAGTTCATCAACGACGAGCGCGACCCAGCGGTCCCCTACGGCCAGGTGACGGTCGAGGCCCCCAGCTTCGATTTCCTGGTGGGCGCCGAGCGCTTTTCGCAGGCGAACTCGCTGGACCAGACGATCTTCCAGTTCACCGACAACCTGACCGGTCGGTTCGGCGACCACCGGATCACGTTCGGGACACACAACGAGTTCTATAGCTTCGAGAACCTGTTCGAGCCCGGACTGCTCGGTCTCTGGACGTTCGACAGCATCGGGGACCTGCAGTCCAACACCCCGTCGCGCTACGTGAAGCGGGTTCCGGCACCGGGAGTCGAGGAGGCGGACCTGCCCGCCAAGTTCGATGTCTTCCAGCTCGCGTTTTACGCTCAGGACGAGTGGACGGTGAACGACAACCTGACGCTCAACTTCGGGCTCCGGGCGGAGATCCCGATCCTGCCCGATGACCCTCGGTTGAATTCGGAGTTCGCGAACGCGTTCGGGTTCAGCAATACGATTGTGCCGTCCGGCAACATCCTCTGGCAGCCGCGCTTCGGGTTCAACTACCAGACGGGCGAGGAATACCGTACGCAGTTCCGCGGCGGCGTGGGGCTGTTTGCGGGTCGGTCTCCGTTCGTATGGATCTCGAACGCGTACGGGAACACGGGGATCCAGTCCGTCGACCTGTCGTGCTCGGGGAGCGACGCACCGGGCTTCAATCCCGACGGCCCTGCCCCCACCACGTGCGTGGGCGGTGGTGGAGCGGGCGGTGCAGCCCAGCCGATCATCAACGTCGTCGACGAGAACTTCAAGTTCCCGCTCGACCTCAAGTTCTCGGCCGGCATTGACCGTGAGCTGCCCGGCGGCTTCGACGTGACCGTCGAAGTGCTGTACAGCAAGGCGATCGAAGAGGTCTTCTTCGAAGACATCAACCTTGTCGAGTCCACGGGCGTCGACCCTGTAGAAGGTCGCCCGTACTTCGGCACGCCGACGGCGAGCGGGTGTGGCAGCCGCGGTGGATGCTTCGACAACAACCTGGCGGATGACGACTTCCGCAACGTCGTCAATCTGACCAACCGCAGCGACAGCGAAGCGCTGTTGCTCACGTTCGAGCTGCAGCGGCAGTTCAGCGATTGGCTCCGCTTCCGCAGTTCCTACACGTGGGCGAACGTGCAGGATCTCCAGGTTCAGCAGTCGAGCCAGGCGACTTCCAACTTCGGCCGGAACCCGATTCGAGGGGATCCGAACAACCCCGAGAAGGCCGATTCGAACTACGAGGTCGAGAACAAGATCGTCCTGGCCGCTACCGCACAGTGGGATTGGGGTGAGAAGGCGTACTTCCAGATCTCGCCGACGTACTTTGGCCAGTCGGGTCTACCCTATTCGTATGTCGTGCGGGGTGACCCGAACGGTGACAACTACCGGAATCCCGTCATCAGCCGGGACAACGATCTGATCTACATCCCGAGCAGCATCAGCGAGTTGGCGTTCACCAGCCCCGAGGAGGCGGCGGATTACGACGCGCTTATTAATTCGGACGAGTGCCTGAGCAGCCAGCGTGGTTCGCTGATGCGGCGGAACAGCTGCCGAAACCCGTGGAACAGCTCGCTCGACATCAACTTCGTGGTCGGGATCCCGACCCCGGGGCGGGGGCAGCTCGAGGTCTACGGTGTCCTCTTGAATCTGCTCGAGTCCGAGCTCTTCCAGTCTCGCGTGGATCGCGGGATCGAGGTTCTCCGGGTGACCGGTCGTGAGGGCGACGCGGACAACGGCCGCTTTGTGTACGACTATCGCGGTCCGCAGGCGGATTCGAGTGGCAACATCGATCCGTTCTCGACGTTCAGCCCGCAGTCGAACCGGCGGCTCCAGATCGGCGCGCGCTTCCGCTTCTAGTCGCGCAAGCCGTACTCACCTCAGAAGGAAAGCCCCGGCGCGAGCCGGGGCTTTTCTCATTGAGGGAGCCTCTTTGCAGGGGAGCTCGTGTTCAGAGTCCGATCGTTCCTCATTACTTGTCGAACGCGTCGCTGATATCAACGCGCCAGATCGAGCCCCCGCGCGGAATCTGGATCGAGTACGCGATCTGTCGGCCATCCGGCGAGAGGGCGTAGTCCCACATTGGATAGGTCTCGTCGAGGGTCAGCGCTACGGGTGGGGCGTCATCTTTCACCGGGATAAGCCACACATCGCCGTCCATACCCGTGGTCTGTCCCACCAGCAATACACCGCTGTCATCCGGGAGCCAATTGGCACTCCACCATGAAGTTGCCCCCACCTCCAGGATTCTTCGCTCGCCGACCACTTCACCCCTAGGAGACACCTCGATCAGTCCTAGTTTGGTGGGGCCGCTCGAGGTGTCTGGCCATGCGTAGGTCGCGATCCAGCGCCCGTCGTGCGACCAGCTCGCCTCACCGCCGAACACGCTATCGGGGTTCGCCAGCCGCTGCGCCTCTCTCCCGCCGGCGACTGCGAAGCGAAGACTCCCGCCCAAGATGAGGCGGTCTCCATGCACCGCGATGGTCCCGGGAAGCTCGTCTTTACCGAAGCTCCAAAGAAGCCTCGACGGGCCGCGGGGAAGCGTGGCTCGAAGCTCGTAACCCTCGTCGGTCTTCTCCACATACAGAAACTCGCTTCCGTCACGCCCATACGTACCCCCCCGACCCGTGATGCTGACACCCCAACGAGCCGTGAGGTGCGACTTGCTGAGCACCCAGGCCTCTCCGCTCTCGATGTCGAGCGCCTTGAGCACGGATTTCTCATCGCTCTCCCCGGACACCGCGTATGCGACGTAGCGTCCGTCGGCCGAAAGGACCGGGTTGTACGATTCCAGCCGCCTGTCAGGTAGCTTGATCTCCTGCCCCGGACCACCCGGAGGATGGGCCAGGAGCAACACCTCGTGCCCATCCAACTCGGTGGCAAACAGTAGGGCTCCGTCGGGGGTCCAGCCTATCGGCTGATCGCGACTCGTCGACTCCGTGATCTGGCGGGCTGCGCCGCCTTCGAGAGACAGTACCTTCAGCGGTGATGTGGCATCATCCATCGTGGTCAGGACTTCGCGGCCGCGACCCTGCCACCGCAGCTTCATGCCGTGTGGCAGTTCGAAGCGACCGAACGACTCTCCTTCTAAGGTCGCGATGTCGAAGCGCTCCGGCTCGGCCGGTCCTCCGTGGATCTGGCGAAGAACAAAAGCACCTTCAGCGTCGCGCATCACCCACATCCGGCCGGGCCAGGTGAGCGCCGTATCCGGAGTCCCACCCGCGACGGGCACTTGCATCAGAGCTTCGAGAGGCGTGTCGGACCGGCTGACCGGGTAATACAGATAGCGCCCGTCGCTCTCCCAGAAGGGGATGCTCATATCATCCTGCACCAGCAGTCGCGCTGTGCCGCCCGCGGCGGGGACGATATAAAGCCCTCGATCGTCCCAGGGCTCCCCCACATACGCAATCCACTTCCCGTCCGGGGAGATGTCGAACCACGCAAAACAGCCGAACGTGACCTGCCTGGGCGGTCCCGTCGTACGTCCTGTGGCAGGATCGACCGGCATGGTCATGATGTCGCCGTCGACGCGGCTCGACCGGAAAGCGATACGGTCGCTCGAGGGGAACCAGCGCGGCATCGCGTCCCAGTGGTCTCCCTCCGTCAACCTGAAGGCCTCGCCTCCGTCCACACTCACGATCCAGAGGTTCTGGCGCCCCGGTCGAGCGCCTTCCCATTCGGCGAATGCCAGCCATCGACCGTTCGGCGAGATCGAGGGTTGGTACATCGCCAGGGAGTCGCTCCCGAACACGCGGGTGAAGCGTGGCTCGATGGTGGACACTTCCTGCTCGGATGGGCCCTGCCGCGTTCGCGGGGAGACGTCGCCGGACAGGGCGACCGATGCGAGGCCCACGATGGCAAGCGCGGGTAGCAGGATTCTATTGGGCATGATTCTCGACCTCCTATCGGTCCCGAACAGCCGATGGCTCCGGACGCCGGGTATTCAGGCACCGCTAGTGGCAAGGAGGATGCCCGAGGAGACCTAGGCGTCAAGTCGTTTCATCACAACGGGATGCAACCTCGGTCATCCAGCGGTGGGAGGGGCCGCTGGTATCGACTCGTGGCCACAGTAGTAACGATCCGATGCCACCGAACGATGGCGTGGGCCGTCGCCCGGACCACGACGCTTGGGTCTGGCCGGAGAACTGGGTCTAGGAGATGCTCAATCCGTGCTTCTCGATCAGGCGGTCGAGCCGAGGGCGCGAAATCTCGAGGATGCGGGCCGTCTGCCGCTTGTTGCGGCCGGTGCGGTCCAGGACTCGCTGAACGTGGGCCGCCTCTACCGCATCCAACGTGTCATCCTGGGCGTTGGCCGCGCTCGCCGCCTCGCCCCCAGACCCGAGCTCAGGGGCGCCCAGGAACAGGTGCCCTCGGCCGATGATCGGGCCGCGTGCCAGCACCGCAGCCCTCGTGAGGGAGTTCTCCAGCTCCCGGACGTTCCCGGGCCAATCGTAGGACTTCAACAGGGTAAGGGCCTCATCCGCGATTCCCAACACCTCCCGGTGCATCTTGTGGCGAATCTTGGCGAGCAGATGGTCCGCCAACAGCGGGATATCCTCGCGTCGCTCCCGCAGCGGTGGGACCTGAATCTCGACCACTTTGAGCCGAAAGTAGAGATCGTCACGGAACGTGCCCGCGGCGGTGAGCTCTTCCAACGGGCGGTGGGTCGCCGCGATGACTCGAGCCCGCGTTCGGCGTGGGTGCTCGGCGCCGACCGGGTGAAACTCGCCCTCTTCCAAGACGCGGAGGAGCTTGGACTGGAACTCCGGTCCGGTATCCCCGATCTCGTCGAGGAACACCGTGCCGAGCCCCGCCACCTCGAAATATCCCTTCCGATTCTGTACGGCTCCGGTGAAGGCGCCACGCGTGTGGCCGAAGAGCTCCGCCTCGAGCAGCGTCTCGGGCAGCGCCGTGCAGTTGACGGCCACGAACGGCTCGTCCGCGTACGGCGAGTTGAAGTGGATCGCCCGGGCAATGCACTCCTTCCCTGTCCCGGTTTCTCCTCGGATCAGCACCGTCGCCCGGTTCTGCACCAGGACCCCGATCAGCTTGTAGATCTCGATCATGGCGGGGTCCCGCCCCACCATGCGGTCGAGGGCGTGGGCCTCTGAGGCTCCCGCCGAAAGGTGGCGCACTCGCCGACGCAGAGAGCGCTCCCCCAGGCAGCGCTCGAGCAGGAGGTCGAGCTCGTCGAGATCTAGCGGCTTTACGAGGTAGTCGTACGCGCCGGCTTTCATGGCCTCCACAGCCGTCTGCATATCCTCGTGAGCCGTGATGATGATGACGTCGACGTCATCTCCCGCCTCTCGGATCTTGCCCAGCAGCTCGATGCCATCCATCCCGGGCAGACGGACGTCGGCGATCATGATGGCGGGGTCGAGCTCGGTCAGGAGCGAGAGCGCCGCCTCGGCGGTCTCAGCCGTCGTGACGTCATAGCCCTCCGTCGGAAGATGGATCTCGAAGGTCTCGCGGATCGAGGTGTCGTCGTCCACGAGCAGGATGCGCTCGTTCATGAGATGGCCTCGGTCGTCAGGGTCGGGAGATCAACGACGAACACCGCCCCCCCACGCCCTTCGCCGACCGCGAGAGACAACGAGCCGTCGTGCTCCTCGATCGCCTGGGAGGTGAGGGCGAGGCCGAATCCCGTGCCCTCGTCCTTTGTCGTGTAGAACGGTTCGAAGATCTTCTCGCGTAACTCGTGGGGGACTCCCGGTCCGGTATCCGCAATCCGCAGGCGGATGCACCCGGTGCCGTGGGTGTCCGCGATCATTTCGGATGAAATCTCGAGGCGGCCACCCCGTGGCATCGCCTCCACCGCATTCAGGAACAGGTTGAGCAGCGCGCCGTTCAGTCGCTCCGGATCTCCTCGCACCGAATCCGTCCTGGCCCGAAGCTCCGTGTCCACGACGATGCCCTGGCCTTCGAGCTGCGGTCGCAAAGCCTCAAGCGCCTCGTAGATCGCGGCGTGGACCGAGAAGGGCTCGCGCACGGGTTCCGCGTTGCGCGCCACGCCGAGCACGCCGCGGAGCACCCGATCGAGCCGCCCCACCTCGCGAAGGGAGATCGCCACGGGGCGCGTGAGACCTTCGGCCAACTCGCCGCGCTGCGCCTCTCGCTCGATCGTCTGGAGGTTCAGCTTGATGGAGGTGAGCGGGTTACGAATCTCATGCGAGAGTTGCGAGGCGAACTTCCCCACCGCAGCCATGTGCCGGCTCTCCTCGATACGCCCCACCATGGCCTGAACCTGATTCACCATGAGGCCGAACGCGCCCGCCAGCTTGCCGACCTCATCCGTGCCCGGCGGAGGCAGCTTGGGTGAAAAGTCGCCAGCTGCCACCTGGTCTGCGGCGAGAGTCAGCGCGCCCAGCGATCGGGTCATACGGCTCGTGACGAGCAGAAACGCGGTGGACACGAGTGCGGCAACCAGCGCCATTAGGGCCAGGTTCAGGAGTCGATGCCGGGCGAACGGCCCCGCGAACTCGTCGAGTGACGCAGTCGTGAGGACCGTCCAGGGAGGATCCGCGAGGCTCGAGAACGAGGCCACGCGCGAGGTGTTCTCCTCCTCGTACCGGAAGTGCCCGCTCCCCTCGGCGAGACCGGCCCGGTCTACATTCCAGCCCTCGGGTCCGAGCAACTGCGCGAGGTTCTGACCCAGAAATGCGCGCCGAGGGTGAAACAAGGTTCGATCATCGGCTCGATCGAGCACGACCGAATACCCCTCGTTGCCGAACGAGAGTGACAGCGCTTCTTCGGGCAGAAGGGCTCGAAGGCGAACGGCGGCCGTGAGACTGCCGAGGGTCACCGATGTCTCGGTATCGCGAATCGGCTGGCGGACCGTGATGAGATCCTGTGGGGGCCGTTCGTCGGACCGCCTTTGGGAAGCTCGCCCGAACTCGTCCGTGCTCAGTCCGTACAGAAGAGAACCGTCCGTGTCGCGGAACTCGACCCACTGGTAAGAGGGCCCGACCACGTCCCAGGCCCGTCGCAGGTAGCGGTCCGCCTCCGCTCTGGCGCTCTCCAACTCCTCGGGCGTCGCGCCGGCTTGCGCGCGGCAGAGCCGCTGAGTTTCCGCATTCTCCGCCAGAAGCAGCAAGTCGGACTGACGAAGCTGGTAGTTTTCGCTGACTTCGGCGGCTACACGTTGCGCAATCGCATCGGTGCGGGTCGCAATGAGGTCTTCGACAGCGCCGATGGTGCGGAGATAGTTGAAGACACCGAGCGCCACGATCGGCGTAACGCCCAGGGCCGCAAAGAGCACGATGAGCTTCGCACGGAGCGTCATCAGATGGAGCCCCTAGGACACGCATCCAGAGCGGGCAGCCCGTACTCCTCTCAAGGAGGAGGGACAGGCGCCTCTCCGTCAGGAACCTAGGCCTCCGGAAGCACCACACACCAGCACCCCCGCCGTAATCCGCAGCGCCTCCAGGGGTGCGGTTGTCGCTCCGGAGCGACCGTAGATCCGCGCTAGATGCGAATGTGGCGAGGTGGAGCGCTGGCGCGACGTCGGTGATGCGATCAGGCCCCGCCGCGGAGCTTCTGCGTCGCGTGGGAGCGGCAACCGCCCCTACCCAGGCGCGGTTAACCCAGGCGCTGTCTAGCCGTCCGCCGCCAGGTACTGCTCCGCCAGCGCCACGTGCTCGGCCGCACCCAGGTACGTCGGCACCCGCTGGTGTAGCTCCGTCGGCTGGATCTCCATGATCCGCTGACGCCCGTCGCTCGCGCGCCCACCCGCCTGCTCGCACACGAACGAGAGGGGGGCCACCTCGTATAGCAGCCGGAGCTTGCCCTCAGGCCTCTCGCGCATCGCAGGATACATGAAGATCCCACCGTAGAGCAGCGTGCGGTGGAAGTCGGCCACCATCGATCCGACGTAGCGCGCCGAGAAGGCCTCGTTCCCGTCGTCCTCACCTCGAAGCCGTCGCACGAATCGTTGCTGGCCCTCGCTCCATTTCGTGAAGTAGCCCTCGTTCACGCTGTAGATGTTCTCGCCGGGGGTCGGGATCTTCATGTCATGGTGCGAGAGCAGGAACTCGCCGATGGAGGGGTCGAGCGTGAATCCGTGCACACCGGCGCCGGTCGTGAACACGAGCATCGTGGATGAGCCGTACAGGACGTAGCCCGCGGCGCATTGCTCGGTGCCTCGCTGGAGGAAATCCCGGACCTCGATGTCTCGATTCCGTGGGCCCAGGCGACGGTGAATCGAGAAGATCGTGCCGACCGATATGTTCGCGTCGATGTTCGAGCTGCCATCGAGCGGGTCGATCAGGAGCAGGTATGGCCCGACTCGGTACGGCTCGGGAATCCCGAGCACGCCCTCTGCCTCCTCCGAAGCGATGCCGGCGAGGTGGCCGCGCCGTTGAAGCGTCGCGACGATGACGTCATTCGCATACTCATCCAGCTTCTTCACGTTCTCGCCGTGCACGTTCCTGCGACCGGTCTTGCCGAGGATGTCCACCAGGCCGGCTTGGTTGACGGAGCTCGAGATCACCTTCGCGGCGAGACACAGGGCCGTCAGAGCACCGGTGAACGCGCCGGTCGCCTCGGGATGCTCGCGCTCCTGCTCGGTAATGAAGGTCTCGACGGCGATCGCTTGCTGCTCCACGCGTATTTCCTCCGGCTTCGGTTAAGGGCCTGGCAGATCGCTCGAGAACTGGAGCAGGTCGCGACCTGCCAAGACTCCAACTGCAACCCTCGGGCCACCTTGGCAGGTTAAAGGTGGGGTTTTGACACCGTCAAGCTGCCGGCTCGCTCGCCCGGCAGGCCGCGGGAGGGTTTCAGCGGCCGTTTCGCACCCGCCACCCACCCTCCGCCTGCGCCTCCACGCAAAAGCTGCCACGCTCATCCGTGCGCCACACCGTGGGTACCCGCGCCGAGTCGAGCCGGGCCAAGGTGATGGGGTGCGGGTGTCCGTGGGTGTTGGCGCGACCGGCCGAGATCACCGCGATTGCCGGCCGAACGGTCCGGAGCCAGGCCAGCGACGTCGACGTACGACTCCCGTGGTGACCCAACTTGAGGATCTCCGCCGACACCGAGTCTCGGGGCCAGCGGGCCAGGATTGCTTCCTCTACCGCCTTCGGCGCATCGCCCGTGTTCAGATAGCCGAGCCCCGGAGCGCGCAGTCGAAGCACGGCGCTGTGCTCGTTGGCGCCCCCTCCTGTCCCACCTGCCGGTGGCCACAGCACGAGCAGTTCGATCTCATCGACCCGCGCCCGGAAGCCGGCTCGCGCCGGAAGCCAGTGCGCACCCTCCTCAGCCACCCGATCCAGGAAGGCCAGATACGCCGGATTCGGCTCGGCGAAGCCCGGATCGAGGACGCGACGGACGCGGAATGCGTCGAACACCGCCGCGCTCCCCCCGAAGTGGTCCAGGTGCGGATGCGAGAGAACGAGCAATTCGACATCCCGAACGCCCCGGGCCCGCAGAAAGGGCACGATCGTCGTACGACCGGCATCACCGTATCGGGGATCACTTCGGAGCCGGCGGGACGCCGAGGTGGAGCCCAAGAAGCGAGCCCCGGGTCCGCTGTCGATCAGAATCCAGCGCCCGCGGCGTGTGCGGACAGCCGCTGCATCGCCCTGCCCGACGTCGAGCGAGCAGACGAGCGTGGTGCCATGATCGCGCCAGCGCAGGAGACCGGGCATCGCGATCCAGCTAATGCATACGCTCGACGCGACGACGATCGCGGCGATTCGCCGCCGCGCGCCCAGAAGCACGAACGACGTGGCGATCGCCCCCAGGACAAGCCAGCCAACGACCCCGAGTGGCGGTGTATCCCAGTGAAGAGGCAAAACCGCGAAGCGTTCCGCGAGCACACCTAGGAGCCTCAGCGCAGAGGTGGCCGCCGCCCCGGCCCAACCAGCCATCCAGCCGGGGAGCACGAGCGTCAGGATGAGGGCCGGGAGGGCCAGCGCGACGAGACCGGATCCGAGCAGGCTGCTGAAGATCGCTGCGGGCACGATGCGGCCGAAGTGGGCCGCGGCGAACGGCGCGGTGAAGAGGAATGCCGCCAGACTCGAAGCGAAGGCGATGACCGCCGGGTGCCAGCGCCGATTCATACGCCGATCGGACCGTGACTCGATCCGGCGGAGCAGACCCTTTGCGGCCGCTCGACCCGTCACGATCCCCGCGAAGCCCGCGAACGACAGCTGGAAGCTGGGGTGGAGCAGGACGAGCGGATCCCGGAGGAGCGCGAGAACTGCCGCAAGGCCAGCCAAATCGCCGAGGCTCGCGGGTGCGCCTCGGAGGCGCGTCGCCGCATATCCGGCGAACAGCAGAGACGCGCGCACGGCCGAGGGTGGAGCACCGATGAGCAGTACGTAGAGCCCGGTCGCGCCTACCGCGATCGGGTACCTGCGCCAGTCCTTGAGCCACAGACCCAAGCACCATAGCGCGCCGCCCGCCAGCGCACCGATGTGCAGGCCGGATATGGCGAGCAGGTGACCGATACCGGCGTCCGTGAAGCGTCTTCGTACCGCTGGATCCAGCGTCGCGCGATCCGCGAGGATCAACGCCTTGCCTGTGGCGACGACATCCGGTGCCAATGACGCCTCGAGACGGCGGCCGGCACCCTCCCGAAGACGCGCGGCGAGCCTGGCCAGTCGAGTCGCGGCATCGAGGCCGGTGCTCGCGCTCCGGTAGGGCTCGGCGGCGAGGAGCCGACCCTGGATGTAACCGTAGCGGTCGGGTGCGGCGGGGAGCGAGCGAGAGCGGGGATACGGCTGCCACACACCCGCGAGCGTCACCGACGTGCCGGCGGCGAGCGGGGTTTCGTTCGGCCACACGCGGGCGCGAACGTAAGGCACGCGACACCGCCGCCCTTCACGCGCCACCACCGACGACCCCACTCGAACCGTGAGCGCACGAGCGTGTTCTCCGGCACGGAGAGAGGGAACGGGATCAAGCAACATCCCCCGGGCGGCGAGGCTCTCCCCGGTGCGCAACTCGGCCACGCACGAGCCCGCCGCAGACCGTCCTTCACTCCATCCGATCGCGAGCCCCGCCAGTATGACCAGGCCGATGGCCGGGAGGATGCTCGCCGGCGACGCGATCCGGGAGGTACCTCCGGATGCCGCTGCCCGGGTCGTGGGCTGGTTCGTACCTGGTGGGGACGCCGCGCGACCCGTCCGTGCGATCCGAGCGACATCGAACAGCGTCAGGGAGATCCGAGCCACGACGAGCAGCGTCAGGACGATCACCGCCACCTCGGTCGCGACTGACCAGACGGGGGTATCGGTGTTCGGCTCCGACCCTCCTGTCCACAATCCGAGGAGGTCGCCGGCGGCCAGGGCCGCGGCGGCCATGAGTAACGGCGGCAGCGTCGACTCGCCTCCCTTCCACCATGCAGTGCGGCACTAGATGGGCGGGGAAGATCAACGAGCCGTCATCTGGCCACAGGGACACCCTTGGCCAGAGGGACACCGCTGGTCGGAAGGAGACGGGCGAGCAGAATCGAGGGAGCGGTGGCGGCGATGCCTCGGGCGGTGGAGGGCCTAGACCAGTTCCTCTTCTTTCCGGCCAGTGTCGTCGCTTACGGGCCAGTCCTCGGGTTCGCGGGCACGCGAGAGCGACGCGCTCCCCCGCTCGTGGTGGGCACCCCTCAGCGTCCGTCTTCTACGACTCTCAGCGCGCCAACCGGCGATCAGCGTGGCACCCATCCCGAGCAGAACGGACGTGAATACGACGATGGGCAGCGCGGCATTGACGCGGAACAGGACCAGGTCGATCCGCACGATCTCGTTCGCGTTCTCGGTGGTGAACCAGAAAGCGAGCAGGGAAGCAACCAGAAAAGCGACGATCCGTGGAAGCGCACGCACGGTTGGGTGGCCTTTCGTGTTCGGAGAGGGTGGCCGCTCAGATCTGACGACCCATGAATGTCGCGCCCGTCGTTCCCGTCAGGCGGACATCCACGTATTCGCCGATCAGATCGGAATTGCCGGCAAAGGCCACGACCTTGTTTTGCTCCGTGCGGCCGAGAACGTCACCCGCCGAGCGGGCGTCGCGCTCCACCAGGACCTCCCGTACGGTTCCCACCTCTGCCTCGTTCACACCGCGCTGGATGTCCCGCTGCACTTCGATCAGACGCTCCAGGCGAGCGGAGGCCACCTCCTCTCGGATGGAGTCGTCGGCCGGGAGGCGGGTCGCGGGCGTACCCTCACGGGCGGAGTACCTGTAGAGGTAAGCGTCATCAAATCGCATTTCGCGCATCAGCTCGAGCGTGGCCTCGAATTCGTCGTCCGTCTCGCCCGGGAAGCCCACGATCACGTCGGTGCTGAGCGCGAGATCCGGCACCTGTACCCTCGCCAGGCGAGCCCGGGCCAGGAAGTCCTCGACCGTATACCGGCGTACCATACGCTTCAGGATACGGTTCGCGCCCGACTGTACGGGAAGATGGAGCTGCCGGCACACGGCATCCTCCTCCGCCATCACATCGAGGAGCGACTCGGACACGTCTTTCGGGTGAGGCGAGGTGAAGCGGACTCGACGTACACCGTCTACACGGGCGACTTCGCGTAACAGACGAGCGAAATCCCAATCACCCGAGCGGTAAGAGTTGACCGTCTGTCCGAGCAGGACCAACTCGGTGAACCCGTTGCCCGCCGCTCGGCGCGCTTCGTCGAGAATCGCCTCCGGCCGCCGGTTCTTCTCGGGTCCCCGAACGTACGGAACGATGCAGAACGTGCACCGGTGGTCACAGCCGCGCTGCACCGTGATCCAGGCGCTGACGCCTTCGGCCCGAATGGACTCGATGCCTTCGTAATCCTCCGCGGTGTCCAACTCGAGCATCGTTTGCCCGCGTTCGAGCGCCCCGTGTTGTATCGCGTTGATCATTCCGGCGAGACGCCGATACGCATCGGGACCCGCCACGAGGTCCACCCCGCCTATCTCCTCCACGAGTCGCTGACCCAGGCGCTGTGCCATACACCCTGTCACGGCCATGATCAGGTCGGGGCGTGTGCGCCGGAAACGCTGGAGCTGTCCAATCCGACCGACCACTCGCTGCTCTGCGTGCTCACGGATCGCGCACGTGTTGATGACGATGACATCGGCGCTCCCGGCATCGGGCACGCGGAAGAAGCCCCGCTCCGCCAGCGAACCCTCCATCAACTCCGTGTCCCCGATGTTCATCTGGCACCCGTACGTCTCGATGTAGACGCGACGGCCGAGCGGAAGCGGATGCGCGGCGGGATCCGCACTTCCGCCCGCAACCGAGCGGAGGTGTTCCGTCCTCGCCGTTCTCGCCCCATCGTCGGCGTTTGACTCTCGGAAGGTCACCAATCGAGACATTTTCACCTTTTCGGGCGGGCGACTGTCTCAGTCGTCCCGCCGATTGCTCGGTTCGCAGCTCGCTCGTAGGATCCGGGGTGCAGCGCGAAACCTTCAGCTTTGACGGCCTTCGGGTGCCGGTGGAAATTCGGGGCTCGGCCTCGGAGACGCTAGTCTTTCTCCCCGGTCTCGGGGCACACCCCCGCTACTACCGTCCGGGACTGGAGCGTCTCGCATGCGACTTCCGGGTCGTGATGCCCGATCTCTCCTTTCGCACGCACCGCAGTCTCCCAAGGGACGTGTCGGCGTACATGGCCCTGGTCGAGGCCCTGGCGGGCGAGTTCGCGCCGGATGCCCCGTGGTGCGGGCACTCGTTCGGCGGCTTTCTCGCACTCCTGAGTCCCAGACCGGCGATCGCGTGCGCCCCGTCCGTACCGATTCGCGTTCCGTTCGTCGTGATCGTAGGTCGGGCGATCCGCCTCCAGCTCAAAGAGTACACGGGCGGCGAAGGCCGATCCGCCATCAAGTACGCCTGGCGCATCATGCTGGACTACGTCCGAGCCGCGGTTGTCACACCGCGCGCGATCTATCCGGTCGTCGGAGACACGACTCGAGGGTTCGATGAGTCTTTCCGCCCCGCGGCCGAGTGTGCCGTGGTGTACCTGTCTCGCACCGATTGTCTGTATCGCCCCGGTGAGTACGAGGAGTACCTGGATCGAGTCAGGACCGGGACTGTGCGCGTCGAGCATCTGAAGGCGGGTCACGACTGGCCCGTGACCCATCCGGACCTCGTCCCCCGGCTGGTGGGTGAGGCATACGCCGAGCTGCGCGGGCAACTGTGTTCCGGTGAGGAAAACCCGACGGAGGGGTGAACTAACGGGGGCCTGGCGCTACTGACGCAACGTGAAAGACGCCGTCAGGCGACGGAACGACTCCTCCAGTCCGTCATCCGCGAAGCTTCCCCGGTCACCGAACTCGAACGCGAGGTTGAGCTCGGCGACTCCCCCCCGGAAGACGAACCCGGCGCCCGCGGAGAACGCGGTTTCGTCCACCGGATTGTCGCCGAAGCTGAACGGAAGCTCGGCGCGGCGGGCTCCGATCCGTAAGGGGACGCCGAAGCCGAGGAATCGGGCGCTACGGTACTCGAGCCCGACCCCTCCCCATTTCGTGTCGTGCGTGCGCAGACCCGGCTGAAACTCCTCCAGGCCCTCGACCGACGACCAACCGGCCCAACCACCCCCTGCAGTCAGGACGACGCTGTCGGCCACAAGCACGCTAGCCCCGAGCTCGACTGTGGTCGGCAGGTCGAAGAGCACCGATGAACGTGCCGAGTCCTGCGGCTCGGCCGTCAGATCGCCGGTGAAGCCCACGGCCCCGGAGACCAGAAAGCGACCCGCGATGTTGAGTGAGGCGCCGGTCTTGAAACGCCACGCCTCGTACCTGATCCTCTGAGTTCCGCCGGCGTTGGTCAGCGTCGGCGCTCCCTCCAGGGGATTGTCGAATCTTCGGATGAGCGTCTGCCGCAGAGATCCGCTGAGCCGCTGCGCGGTCGCGCCGACGGAGAGTGGACCCAGTCGGCGAGCGAGCGAGAAGTCAATCGCGCTCAGACCCCCGTCGTGCTCCCGGACCTCCTCGAACGGCACCCGTCCATTGCTCAACACCAGCGTATCGGTGAAGCGCGCGCTCCAATCCTGATCCAGCTCGCCACCAAAGCCGAGACTCGCCGTCCAGCCCGCGAACGGGACGATGGCGCGGATCACCGTGAAGCGCTCCCGTCCCGTATCGATCGGTACGGCTCCACCCTTGACGTCGACATCCTCGGCGAGGAGCGCGAGTCCGAACCCCGGTCGCCGGTGCTCCGACAGGTCGGCCGGGTTGCGCAGGCTGTACGTACCGAAAAGCAAACCGATCCCCGTCGACCCGAGAGCGGCGGCGCGTGCATCGATCGGTGCCACCGGGTACCCGAGACCCACCGCCGTCGCCGGCACCTGACCCCACACCGGAGCTGCGACCAGCAACAGTGCCGCGCACGCGCAGCCTGCGACCCGGGGATGACCGCGGCCGGGAATCCGGACGGAGCGCCCCTTCGTGGGTCCGGTCATCAGGAAGCGCATCATGGCACTCCGAATCTTGGGGGAGGGGTGAGGATGATGACGAGCTCGGGGCGAAGCCCCGCGATCGCTTCTACCGACCCGAACTCCCAGAACCCGACTGTCTGGCCATCGGGCTCGGCTCGCAGCCCCACCCTTACCTGGCCGATCGAGTCCGCTTCGACGAACAGGGCGTTAGCCACGAGAACCGTCACATCGACCCTGAACAGCTCGCCCACCGCGAGTGAGTCGGGCTCGAGCACGGTGAATGCGGCGGGTGTGGATCCGATGGGCGTCTTGGCGCCGAACTCGAACGGATCGGCGAGCAATGTCACGGGCCGAACGGCGACGTTCCGCTCCATGACGTACGGTTCCGCGGGCGGCGGCAGCGGGTGGAAGACCAACTCCGCGTGGTTGACTACGGACCCGAGGAGGGGAACCCCACCGAGGCTGTCGGGCGGGTCGAACGTGACGTAGAAGCGCGAGGCCGGCAGCCCTGCCACCCGGAGTGCGAGACCTTCCGCCGGTGGCTCTGGATTGGTGATGAACGTGCGCACGTTGGATATCAGCTCCTGGTCGATCGGGACCTCGCGACCTTCCAGGAGGGCTTCGACGCGCAACGAGACCGCCCGGATCAGGATCTGCGAGCCCGGTCCCTCGAGCACGAGCGCGAACCCAGGATCGCCATCCTGAGCCTGCCAGGACTTGAGAAGCGAGTCCACCGGCACTTGAAACTCGAAGATCAGGCTGTCGCTGACCTCGGTCATCTCTACCGACGACAGCTCGGCCCCAAGGTCGCCTCCGGGCGTCATCCAGGAACGTCCCTCGGCGGCTTGGGTCCAGTTCGCCTCGTCCGACTCGAACCCCTGGGTCAATGAGACGAGCCGGACGGTGAGAGGGAGGGTCGCGAAGACGGAGCTCGTGGTGTCGATCGCGATCCGGATGCTCGCGCTCTCGAAGCGCTCCACCGGCAACGTGTCGGCGATCGTCGTCAGCGTGTCGGGAACGTTGATGCTGTTCAGGCTCCGCGACTGCAGCGTGGGTTGATCAGCCAGCAGGATGAAGCCCGCTGCACTCCGAAGAGTGAACCCACTCACCGTGGTGTCCCGCCAAGTCGGCAGATTCTCGACCGAGAGCCTGAATTCCGTCGTCGGTGACGTCACGCCCGGCGCGGTCCCGCTGTCGAGGTTCCCGAGCGGATCCTCGGTGCAGGCGAGCATGACCGCCGAGGCCACTACGAGCATGGCCGCCGATCGTCCGACCGCCGCGAAACGTCCGACCGCCAGGAAACGCCGATTCGGCACGAAACGGGGCATATCGCTCATCCTCGGCCGTCGGCCTCGGGCCGTGGGCGGAGCCGGAAGTTATCCGGCAGGAGCTCGCCGAGGGTCCAGCGTTTCTCTACACCCTCCGGCGTCAGACAAATGACCTCGAGATCGAGTCCGAATTCGGCCAGTGCCTGACGGCACATGCCGCACGGTGACGCCGGCTCGGGTCCGGTCGATGCTACCGCAATCCGACGGAACTGGGTCGCACCGTGCACGATCGCGGCCCCGAGCGCCACTCGCTCCGCGCAGATCGTTACCGGGAAGGATGCGTTCTCGATGTTGCAACCTATGAAGCGGCGCCCGTCCGTCGTCTCCAGCGCGGCACCAACCTGGAAGGCCGAGTACGGAGCATACGCGCTTTCCATGGCCCCGAGGGCCAGCGCCCGCAGGCTGCCGTCGTTTGCCTCACTCGGCATGCGCCAGGCTCTCCGTCTGTGCCGATTCGCTGTCCATATTCACCCGGGGCAATCCTCTCCCGAATCCCGTCAACACCTCGTACTCGATCGTGCCGTCCGCTTCAGCCAACTCCGCGAGTGTGATCTCCGCCCCGCCCTCACGGCCCAGGAGTGTCGCCACCGCCCCGGCGTCGACGTCGTCCATCCCGGTAACGTCCACGACCGTGATATCCATACACACCGCGCCGCGAATCGGCACACGCTCTCCGCCGACAAGTGCGCCACCCCGGTTCGACGCCCCGTGCGGTAATCCATCCGCGTACCCGATCCCGAGCGTAGCGATGCGGCTCGGGCGCCGGGTCACGAAGGTCGCTCCGTAGCTCACGGTCGTTCCGGCCTGGACCTCACGCACCTCCAGCACTCGCGCACGCACCCGGGCCACGGGCTCGGAGGGCGGAAGCCCTCCGCCGGCCAGCCCCCTCCCACCGCCAAACAGATAGAGACCGGGTCTGACGAGGTCCAGATGATACGACGCATCAGCCAACGCCGCAGCGCTGTTCGCCATGTGGAGTACGCCCGGTTCGACACCCGCCGCTCGCAACGTGGCGAGGGCGGTTTCAAACCGAGAAAGTTGATCGCGCGTCGCGGCGTCATCCACATCGGCCGAGTGGAAATGAGAGAAGGTGCTCTCCAGACTCAGACCGCCTTCACGCAAGACTGCCGCTACCTCTGGGCTCCAGTGCTCCGCTTCCTCCCACGGGAGTCCGGCGCGGCCGATCCCGGTGTCGACCTCCAGGTGTACGGGGAGCACGGCCCCCACCACACGAGCCGCTTCGGCGAACCGACGCAGCGACGCCAGGCTCATGACGACCGGCTGAAGTCCCTCTTCGATCAGCGTCGAAGGATCGGCCGGCGAAGACGGAGTGAACACGACGATCCGCTCCGTGAAGCCCGCGGCCCGTAGCGACGCGCCTTCGTTTGCCGTTGCTACTCCGTATCCATACGGGTCCATGGCCCTCAGTGCCTCCGCAACGGCGATCGCACCCAGGCCGTAGGCATCCGCTTTGATCATGGGCAGGAGCCGCGCAGGCTCTACCATCGCCCCCAGGCGCTCCGCGTTTCTGCGCAGCGCGCCGAGATCAACTTCCAGCCAGGCATTACGACCCGGTCTGTCTGGAATGGCGTGTCTCAAGCCGTGGCCCCTTTCATCCGCCCACCCGATCCCATCGCATCGGTCACTTCGCTGGCTCCCCCTGGTCCTGCGCCGTTGGAAAACCGGCAGCCGTGGTGTACGTTCTCGGCTCGATCACCCCCAAGGGGCAAGCGCGATTGCACGATCCTCACGACCTCTCCGGACCGGCACACCAGGCGTGTAGCCGCGAGACTGACGCGTCTCTCGGGCGTGCCGTCGCGCTCGTCCGCTTTCTTCGGGAGCGGTGTCCTTGGGATGCCCGACAGGATCCACAGAGTCTGCGCCCGTATCTACTCGAAGAGGCACACGAAGTTGCAGAGGCGATCTCTGCCGGAGACGATAGCGCGTTGGCCGCCGAGCTCGGCGACCTCCTCCTCAACGTAGCGTTTCAAATCGCGCTCGCCGAGGAGCGCGGGTCGTTCGACGCGAGAGATGTCGTCGAGCGGCTCGAGGCGAAGATGGAGGCGCGCCACCCTCACGTATACGGCGACGCCGAGGGTCCCCCGGATTGGGAGGCGATGAAGGCTCACGAGCGCGTGTCGAGGGCGGGTGATGACGATCCGTTCGAAGGCGTCCCGCCCGGGCTCGAGCCGTTGAGTCGGGCGATGAGGGTCCAGGAACGCATGGCCGCATTCGGATTCGACTGGCCGGACGTGTCGGGACCGCTCTCGAAGGTGCGGGAGGAGACTGCCGAGCTGGAGGCGGCGATCGCGGCTCGTGCCCAGAACCCCACGCTGAAACGGGGCATCGAGCGCGTGGAAGAGGAAATCGGAGATCTCTTGTTTGCGGTCGTCAATGCGGCGCGCTTGGCCGGCACCCATCCTTCGAACGCGCTGGTGGGGGCCGTGCGCAAGTTCGAATGCCGCTGTCGAGCGATGGTGGAACTGGGGCTCGAGGGTGGGCTCGAGTGGCAATCCGCTTCTCTGGAGGAGCTCGACGAGCTCTGGGATGAGGCCAAGCGCGCCGAAGCACGGGGTTAGCAGGCCGCTCTAGTCGGGAGCCCCCGGGCCGCGCGTTTCGTCCTCGAGGAACCGCTGGATCGCTCCGAACAGGAGGCCCGGGGCTTCGACGAACGGGAAGTGACCCACATCGCTCAGGACTTCCAGTCTAGCGTTCGGCAGTCGCTCACTCATCTCTTCCGCCATCTCGATCGGGGTCGGATCCTGATCCCCGTGTACGATCAAGACCGGCGCCGTCACCTCTGCCAGCTTGTCCCAGAGATCCAGGGTCGCCAGCGGCTCCATGAGGAGCGCCGACACCTCCCGGCCTTGCTTCGCCGTCCGCTCCGTGAAGGCCAGCCGCAGGGCGTCCGCATCCACCGGGTCCGCGAATGTGCTGCGGAACACGTGGTACAGGATCCGGCTCATCGTTTCGGGGTCGCCCCGCTCGAAGCCCGGCGAGCGAACGAGCGAGTCGATCGCCGCAGCGTCTTCCGGTGAGCGGCGGGCCTGCTGGTTCGCCTGGGCCTCCGCCGCGTATCTCTGCCCTGGCTCTACCGGGCTCATGAGAATCAAGGCATTGAGCCGATCCGGATGCTCGAGCGCGTACATCATGGCGACCAGACTGCCCCACGAGTGCGCGAGGATGTTCACCCGCTCGACGCCGGCCAGCTCCCGCATGGCATCCAGATCCGCGATGTAGCGGTCCATCGATATGGAAGCGGGCTGGAGATCGCCGGTCGAGCGGCCCAACCCGCGCTGATCGTACAGGACGAGGCGGAAGGTCTGTCCCAGTGGCTCCAAACCCGGGAGCAAGTACGAGTGCTCGAAGCCCGGTCCGCCGTGCACCACGACGATCGGCTCCCCCACGCCGACCGTCTTGTAGTAGAGCTCGGCACCCTGCACCGCATGTGTGCCTTCGTCGACCGGCGGGCGGAACTCGACCTGATCGACCTCGCACCCCGCGAAGGCCAGAGCGATGAGCAGCCCGCCGATGGATTGGCGCGCGCGGATTCGAGGCTGCGTTACTCCCATGCTACCTGATCCCCCACCGAGAGCCGGCCACCGGCCAGGACCACACCGTAGGCGCCCGCGCGCCACCCCACGCCGTCCATCTCGCTCGCGGTGCGAGGGCGGTGACTCCGCGGTCACTCGCGCATCGTCGTCGCGATCATCTTCTTCAGCAGCGCGATCTGACCGGCGTGGTAGAGATCGTGCTGCACGACGCCGTGCAGGAGTTCGTACACGGAGTGCTCCTGCTCGATCACCCGCTCGTACAGTCCGGCTTGGGTCAACCCGCCCACGGCCTCGGTCAATCTCCGGTGGGTCACATCCAAAGCCGCGAGCGTATCGCTCCAAGCCTCGTCCCCGACTTCGAGTACGGGGGGCCAATCCTCCTCGTCGGTGAGGTGGGCCGGGTCTCCCTCCAGTCGGCGCCTCGCGGCATCCTGCCATGCGGTGATGTGGAGCACGAGCTCCCAAATGGTGTGCGCGTCCGCGATCGGGCGGGCAGCCGCCGTCGCTGCGTCCACGTCCCCGATCAGCTCTCGGAGTGGGGGGCCATGCCAGGCCTCTCCCTCGTAGCTGCGCCGAATCTGATCCTGAAGACGTTCGATCTCGGTCATGACGTCTCCCTGCCAGCGGGGTCGGGGTCGGCCCGGTTCAGCCGGTCGGTGTGACCTCCAACGATGAGACGTGGAGGTTCAAGCCGTGGTTCACGCGGAGCCCGACGATTCCTTCCACATGCTGGCCCTCGCGGGCCGTGCGGAACACCTCCTGGCCGTTCACGAAGAAGACGAGCTCGTCTGTCCCGGCCTCGATCGCAATGGTGTTCTTCGCGGTGTGCTCGCCTTCTCCACGTCCCTCCCACCTCGTGACGGCCTCATGCTTCGTCCAACCCTGGAGATTGCTTGTCTCCGAGCCGTCGCGGCGCTTCACCAGATAGCTGCCATCACGACGGATCAGGAAATACGTGTACGACTGGCCGTCACCGTCCAGGTCGATCCCGCCGATGAAGATCCCGTAGGCTTCGTTCCGTTGACCCGGATCGAACAGAAAGGACTCGGACTCCACCCGATACGCGCCGCTGGCCGTCTTCTCGGGGTGGTAGAGGATCCCTGCGGGCCCGGTCGTAATGTGCCAGCCGGGTGGCATGTCCTGGAGCTGCGGTGACTGCCCACTCCCCGGTCGGTCGAGCCGGACCACCCAGCCCTCCGGTGGCGGGTTACTCTCCTGGGCGGCGAGCAGGGTCGTAAAGACGGGGAGCCCGACTGCGATCGCGAGTGCAGGCGCCAACAGCGCCCCTTGAATACGTCCGGTCACGACTCCATCTCCTGATCGAAGGTGTTGAAAGGCGAACACGAACAGCCCGGGCGACCGGGAAGTCCGCATGATATGGCATCGTGGGGGGCGCTGCTCGGGGCGTAGCGTTATCCGTCCCGCTCTCGTCTCACGCTGGCGATGACGGTGATCGCGATGACGGCCATCATGAGGTTGATCAGGAGGAAGTAGACGAGGACCTCCTGCCAGTAGCTGGGTTCGGCGAGGAACAGGTGGGGGATCCCACGCGTCGTTCCCGTCTTGCTGGGCATGATCGGCGTGACGATGCCGATGCCCAATGCAAAGAGTTCGGCAAGCAAGACTAGCCTGGCCGGGGTGTAGGCACCCTTCTCGGTCACGTGAAGTGCCGCACAGGGTTCGGAGACTCAGCCCTCGCCGTTCTTCGCGCAGTCGATCAGCATCCAGATCCAGAACGCGGTTCCCAATACGCCGAATGTCATCATTCCGAGCACCCAGAAGAGCTCAAAGATCCCGAACATGTGCGCTCCTTTCCGCGCGCGGCGGTAGCCTCCGGCGGCGGTGACACCGCGGCGACTCACATGATCCTACGGGGCCCACCGCACTGATGTGTCAGCGGGTCCCTGGCAGGCCGCCATCGAGCCTCGCGGCGACCTGCCAGATCAACACCTACCGGTTATGCACCGTTCATGCCGGCCATAACCACGCGAAGGCTCCCGCCGTCAGGCACGCATAGATGAAGGCATCGATCAGGTGTTTCCACACGCCGCTCCAGGGGCGTCCGAACCAGATCGCCTCCGGCACCACGCCCAACCCATAGGCGTACCACGAGACCGTTCCCGTTACGCGGAAGACCTCCAGGTACTCGGCCCCCGGTGCCACCGTTCGGCTGGCCAGATATGCGACGGCCCCACCGATCACGATGTAGTAGACGAAGGACAGCGCCATGGCCTTCCCCATGGGAGGCACCCCGGGACTCCTCACGGTGAAGAACCCGACGGGTCCGTCCGCGAAGCGCTGCTGGACCTCGGGCTTCTTCAGCTCGTCCTGAGACGCCATGTGCGGGAAGTCGTATTGCCCTGGCATGAGGTTCTGACTTCTTAGCGCGTTCAGGACCGAACCCTCATCCGGGAACCCCTTGAAATCCGAGCGGTGGTGTGGCAGCACCATCCAGATGAGCGCGCTCGCGACGAATACGAGGACGGCGGCCAGGAGGATGGCGATCCACAGGGACCCGATCGTAACCATGGCACCTCACAGGTTGAGGTTCGAAGAGCACTGGCAAGGTACGCCGCTACTTCAGGGTGAAACTAGGCGTGTTCAGTCGGAAGCCCTGACCTTTCGCTCGAGCGTGCCGGGCCCCGTCAGGGAACGTCGCCCCGCAGGATCGTGGCGAGGGTGGTCGCGTCGATGTTGCCGCCCGAGACGATGCAAACGATCGGGCCGGGGTCCGCTCCCCCATCCAAGGCCGCCGCGAGGGACGAGGCGCCCGCCCCTTCCGCGACCAGCCTACTGCGTGTGACCAGCAACCGGACCGCGTCGGCGACCTGCTGCAGGGTCACCGTGAGCGAGCCGACGAGCAGTCGCTTCGCGAGCTCCCACATCTCCGAGGAGACCCACGGACCGCCGATCCCGTCCACAAAGCTCGGCGTGTAGTCGATTTCCACCGCGTGCCCGGCCGCGAGTGATTCAGCAAGCGGAGCGGCACCGGCGACTTCCGAGGCGAAGACGCGAGCTTCGGGCTTGAGCGCCTGGAGCGTGGCCGCGATACCACAGCTCAGACCACCTCCGCCAAACGGGACGATGACCGAGCGTACCTCGGGAAGGTCCTCGAGGATCTCCAGTCCGATGGTGCCGTTCCCGGCCATGACCGCCGTGTCGCTGAACGCATGTACGAAGAGACCGTCCATGCCGGGGAACTCACGGACTCGACCACCGAGACGCTCGATCGCGTCCAGCTTGGTCCGGGGAGCGGTCTCCGGAACCACCACCGAGCAGGGCACGCCGAATCGACGAGCGCCCCACGCCACACCTTGAGCCATGTTGCCGGCGCTGGCAGTCCATACGCCCCGGGCCAGCTCGTCCGGATCCGTCAGGGCCATCACGTTGCTCGCCCCCCGCAGCTTGAACGAGCCGATGGGTTGCAGGTTTTCGAGCTTCAGGTAGATGTCGGCGCGCGCGTCATCGAGGTGCATGCGCACGAGCGGCGTCCGCACGATGAGATCGGCGATTCGCTCACGGGCGACCTGAATCTGGTCCAGTGATGGGGCGTTGATCGCCGGTGCTTCCATGGACGCTGCTCCGCTGTTGCCGGCTCCGAAGGCCGGGGCGGATCGACGGCAGGAAGTGAAAGCTACCGCGGCTACAGTCGGCGGCAATGCCTCCGCGGTCCTGTGGCAGGGACAGGGCCTGCCCTTCTACCTTTTGTCTCCGCGACCGACCCCCCCGCGCCAGGAGATGAACGTGGGCAAAGAAGCCTCTGGCAGGACCATCCGATCACAGGAAGGCGTTCGGAGCTGGATCGACGAGTGCATCGCGCTCGCCGAGGACGCTCGCGCATGTGAAGCCCGCGCGCCATCCGTGTCCGAGTGGAGCGTGGCGAACCATCTCGAGCACTTGTTGAAGGCCGACCGTTGGATTATCGGCTGGATCGAATCCGTGGTGGCTGGACGATCGCAGCCCGGCGGGGAGCCGTCTGAGCCGGGCGACGACGCGTCCGACCCATCGGCGGACGAGCACGGGAGACCGAGTGCGGTGGGCTACCTCGTGCTGTCGACGGGATTCATCCCTCGCGGGCGGGGTCGCGCGCCGGAGCGGAGCCACCCGAGCGGCCTTACCACTCCCGAGATCCTGGCGGGTTTCCGCCAAGTGCGAGCTCAGGTAGAGGCTCTCGAACCGCGGTTGGGTGAAGTGGATGCCGCGGCGATCACTCTCGATCACCCGATGCTCGGACAGTTCACGCCGGCACACTGGCTGCGCTTCGCCGACGTCCATCACGTCCACCACGACAAGATCGTCCGCGACATCCTGGCAGCCGTGGACGACTGACGGACGCCCACAGGAGCCGGTTAGCTGCCCTGGAACACCTGGACTCGCCGGCTAATAAGGTTGTCTTCCGCGTACACCTTCGCCGCTACGGCTTGCCCTCGCCCGCTTCCGCGGCAGCGGTCACCTTCTCCGCGTTTTCCTCCTCGACCTCCAGCGGAATTTCGATGTCCTCGCCCCAGATGTACTTGGCGAACCACTGCCAGTTGTGCCATACGCCGGCTAGCAGCTCTTTGGGCTTGTTGATCCCGTGCCCGAAGCCCTTGTACACGATCAGCCGGGTCTCCACCTCCTGGTCCTGTAACCCCTGGTACAGCTCGTACGCGTTTGGTATCGGGACACGCCGGTCGAACTCGCCGTGTTGGATCAGCGTGGGCGTCGTCGCCTTCGTGATGTTCGTCATCGGGGACGTCTTCGCGTACACCTCCGGGTCATCCCAGGGCGTGCCCTTTAGGTATTGGCGCGTAAACGGATGGATGTCCGTGTTCACGTAGTACGTCATCCAATTCGAAATGCCCGCACCCACCGAGATCGCTTTGAACCGATCGGTGTTCGTGGTGAGAAACGCCGAGATGTAGCCACCCTGGCTCCACCCCATGGCCCCCAACCGGTCCGGGTCGACGATACCCTGATCGATCAGGTGCTGCACGCCCGACATGACGTCCCACATATCACCCACACCCAGGTTCCGGACGTTCAGGCTGCGGAAGGCCTCCCCATAGCCGGCTGATCCCCGGTAGTTGGGCTGGAGCACGACGGCGCCCTTCTGGAGCCAGTGGATGATCGGGTACACGTAGGTCGCGACCGCGGTGGGCCGCGACGTGCCCGTCGGCCCGCCGTGAATCTGCACGAGGAGCGGATATCGTGTACCGGGGTCATAGTCCGTTGGCTTGAACAGCACGCCCTCGATCTCGGCGCCGTCCTCGCTCGTCCACGTGACGACCTCGCGGGTCCCGAGCGGCCAGTCACTCGTCTGCGAGGTCATGTCCGTGAGCTTCACGTGCTCCGGTCGCCCCGAGGCTTCGGCCCCACCCGTTGCCATACCGCCCCACGCTCGGTACACCTCCGATAGGCTCGCCGCGCTCTGCCCCGTGAACGCCAACGTCCGCCCATCCGGCGTGAAGTCCCAACTGCCCACGATCGGCGTCGGGAGGGTCAGCGCCTCAATCATTCTCGTGTCGGGATCCAGCGTGTAGAGCTTCCGCTCGGTCCGTTCGCTCGCCGCGAAACGGATCCCGGCCTCGGTCCAAACGGCGCCGCCGAGGTCCTCGTCGAACGCCGTTGTCAGGATCTCGATCTTGCCGCCGGCGGCCGGGATGCGCGCGAGCTCTCCATTCAGGTAGAAGAGGGACTCCAGGTCCCTGTCGAACTCGGAGAACACGATCCACTCACCATCGGGTGACCACTCCGGCCCGCCGTCCGGCCCCGGCCCCGTCACCAGTCCGCGACTCTCACCAGATTCAAGATCCAGGACGTAGATGTCGGACTCCATGAACGAGAGGAGGTTCGCGTTGGGCTGGCGTACGTAGACGAGACGCCCCGCATCGGGTGACCACTCCGCGTCCGCGACGTGGTAGTCGCCCTCGGTGAGTCGCTCGGGTTCTGTGGTCTCTCCCTGCGAATCGATATCGAGCACCCACAGGTGCGAGTTCCGATACTCCTCGTCTTCGACGGCGTACGCCCCGTATTGCTCCGAGCGAGCCTTGTCCTCGTCCGTTTCGGGCTCGCGTACCCGGAGCAGGATCCGCTCCCCGGTCGGTGCCCAGGCAAACGAGGTCACGCCGCCCTCCACCTCCGTGACGGCCCAGGCCTCGCCCCCGCGCGGATCGATCAGGTGCACCTGGGTGGACCCACCTCGGTCTGCGAGGAAGGAGAGCCAGCGGCCATCCGGCGACCATTGTGGCGAGGTCGAGCTACCGTCCGCCGTCCGCGTCAGCTGGAAGGGCTCCCCATCGGCGGCCAGCCAGATCTCGGTGTCGTAGCCGTTCTCCTCCCAGTCGGTCGAGCGCACCGTGTACGCGACGCGGGCGCCATCCGGGGAGATTGCCACACCACCGACGGACTCGAGCGACAGTACCTCCTGGAACGTCGGCGTATCCGGAAGTTCTTGGCCGGCGAGGTGCGCGGGCCCGAGAGCGTTCAGTGCCGAGATCAACGTTCCGGTGAGCAACGCCACCGAGGCGGGCCTCGACATGGAGTGGAGGATGGACGGAATCGCGCCACAGTGGAGCATACACATGAGGCACTCCTGGAAGACAGTCACGGGTGTACGTTCTTTCGGCAACGTGCTCCCGGAGTGAGATGGGGGCAAGCGGTTGTTGGCGCGCGGGCCCGCGATCAGCTCACGATCGCTCGGCCGACTTTTCCTCCGATTCCAGCGTCCGGTCGATCCGCTTCGTGAGCTCCGCAACGCGCCCCAGATTTCGCAGATACCAGAACCCCATCAGCAGGAAGAACAGGCCCAAGCCCGCGCCCCCCAGGGACGGTGCGCGCACCTGATCCCACAGGCCCAGCACGAGGATGAGGAAAACGCCGAAAGCGTACGCCACGATCCCGCCCATAGCCGACATGGGCATCCAGGGCCGCTTTCGGCGCCCGTAGGAGAGGAGCACCGTCGGGAGCGCGTACAGGAAGGTGGCCACGCCCGACACGGACGCTCCGATGAGAAGCACCAGCGCGCCGGACGTTCCGAACCCATCCTGGGCGCCTCGCACCACCCCCATGAGAAAGACGAGGATCAAGGGGATCGAACAGCGCCCCAGCTGATCCAGGAGGAGATCCTCGGTGAACACGCCTCGCTCGTCTGCCCCACGCGCCGGACGTTCCGACTCCTGCGGCGGGCCGTCTCCCGAGGTCGCCCCCGCGGGGTTGGCCGGGTCAGTAGAGCTCTGGCTCAAACCGAGTGTCTCCCGAAGAGGTTCGAATCAGGCCGAAGATGCGTCAGCCGCTACATTTAGGGCGTCCTCAACGAGGAATCAACAGCAGGCTCTCCTGCCGTCCGTCGATGTACCACACCGATTCCCCGTCAAAGAAGGCATCCTCTTCGAGCATGATTCGTACCTCGGACCCCTCCCACTCCGGGACGGGCACGGCCGCGTTGAGCTCGATCGAGTACGCGGTGTTCGGAAACAATGGGTAGTCCCCACGACCCGGAACGCCCCCCTGCTGGTCCCACATCCCGATGGTGGGCCCGGCCGCGTGACCGTGAAAGCCGATCGGATGAGTGTAGATCGTCGCCTTGATCTCCTCCGCCGCAGCTTGGTCCAGCGCGGCTCGCAGAATCTCGTTGCCGGTCCGCCCGGCGACGAACGTGTTCGTGAGGATGTCCTGTAGCCGGTTACCGGTCTCGAGCGCCCGCTTCAGACCCTCCGGCGCATCGGTCTCACCGGCGCGCAGCACATAGGCGTGCTGCTGGGTGTCGGTGTTGAGGCCCAGATAAGAGATCCCGAAGTCCACGTGCAGGAGGTCACCGGGGCGGATGACGTTCTCGGCGGGACGACTCGAGAAGTCACCCTCCCTGCCTTCCTGCTCGGCGCGTTGTACCGAGACGCTGGGGTGGAACCAGGTGTCCAGCTTGAGCTCCGCGATCCGCTCGCGGTACCACCACACCACATCCTCCGTGGTCGTCACCCCTGGTTGGATCACGCGCCCGGAGAACCCTTCGGCGATGATATCGTGCGCGATCCGACAGATGGCGGGGTAGACCTCCATCTCTTCCGGGATACGGGTCTCCAGCCAACCCACCGCCAAGCCCTCGCCACCCACAATTCGGTCGTGGAGTCGCTCCGGGAGCGCCGCCAGTAACGCCTCCCCCTCGGTCCCGCTGAGTCCATCGGCCAGAGCGAAGGTGGCAGAGCGGTCGAGTGCGATTCGGCTCGGATCCCGCTCGGAGATGATGGCTGCCACGCGGGCCCACTGGTCCGGCTCCTCCTCCGGCGCCCAGGAGCGGGGGAACGGGCCGATGTCGTAGCGCGCCACCGCCAGGCGCTCGACGCCCTCTTCCACCCCCCGATCGTGGAACACGAGGACCGTGCGGCGACGGGCCGCCATCCAGGTCGCCGGGAGCATGGTCTCGATCACCGGGTCCTCGTTGTATTCCCGCGCCGCGATGACCCACAGATCGACGCCCTCACGACGCATGAGCTCGGGAACGACGGTATCGAGGCGACGCTCCAGCCAGCGGTCCATGACCTGCGCGCGCTCGCGCAGCGGCAGGATGACGGGCAGGGCGTCGTCCTGCGCCTCTGCGGGCGTCAGCGGCATCAGGACGCTGCACCCGGCGAGCGCCGTCGCCAAGACGCCGACGCTCAGACGGGAGCCAATGGGGCAACGAACGGGGTTGCGGGTCGTTCTCACGGATCGAAACCCTCCAGTCTCTTCCAAGTCTCGCTGCAAATCGTCGAGGAACTCGCGTAGGCTCACGCGTACGCGACCCGCTCTAGAGCGTGACCTCTAGAGCGTGACCGCCACCGAACCCTCAACGGCCGGGCCCAGTCGCACCAGCTCGTCCAGAACTTCCATGCACAACCTCAGCATATGCTCGATCCGTCGGGGGTCTTTCACCACGCCGCTGACCTGGAGTTGGACCTCGCGGACATCCTCCCCCGCAGCTTTTCGAATCCGCTTGCCGGGCTTCTTCACCACCAGCTTGACCTTGGGGTCGTCGAGCAGGAGTCGCCCCACGTTGGTTCCACGCAGGAGGGATTTGGCAAGGCCGGGGCCGTTGCTGCGCACGAAGAAGGTACGATCGAAGCGGCCGTAACCGATCGGAGCCTCGCGAATCCTGAACAGCCCGGCGAGCGCGTGAAACGGGTTCCGCCGGGTGATTCCCAGATCGAAATTGCCTCGATCGCCATATCGGTCATCGTTTCGGCCATCCGGACGCCCGTTGAACAGCGCCCGTACGCGCGTGTACGTGGAGCTCGAATTGCCGGTGGAGACCGTGTACGTGTCGAGGACTACGTCCCAGTTAATGTGGCGGAAGGTGACCCGCTCGGGCCGGCCTTTCTTGTCGGCATCGATGCGCCCTTCGAGCGCGGCCGCCACCTCGCCCCAGGCCTCGATCCTGGTGCGCTTCACCTTCGGTCCTCGCCGCCTACGACTCATGGCCGGCTTCCATTCGGGCCATTTACGATCGCTCCGCCAAGCGTCCAATCGGAAGCTGTCGGACCCGAACACCCCGTGCCGCGAACAGCGCGTTGGTCACCGCAGGCGCGAGAGGAGGGAGCGCTCCTTCTCCTATGCCACTCGGATGCGCCCGACTCTCCACCATATGGATCTCGATCGCCGGCATCTCGTCCATCCGGAGGACTCGGTAGCGGTCGAAGTTCCCCTGCGCGACCTCGCCGGCCTGGACCAACACTTCTTCCCGGAGGGCGGCCGAGAGGCCATAGGCGATGGAGCCCTCGATCTGCGCCCGGACTCCGCTGGGATGTACGACGGTCCCGATATCGACGACCGATGTGACGCGATGCACAAGGGGCCACCCATCAGGGTCGAGAGACGCCTCAACCACATGCGCGACGAACGCACCGTTCGCGAGGCTCGCGGCGATCCCCCGCCCGTGACCATCCGGCAGCGGCTCCCCCCAGCCGGCACGCCTGGCCGCCAGTTCCAAAACGCCCCGTAACCGACCCACGTCGTAGGATCCGCTGAAGTATGGCACCTCCCGAGGCTCACCAAGCAGTTCCAGCCGGAACTCGACGGGATCCCGACCGGCGGCGTGCGCCAATTCGTCTACGAAGCTCTCGACGACAAACACGTTCGCAGAGGACGCAATCGCCCTCCACTGTCCGCGTGGAATCGAAGAGGGCACCGACGTATAAGAAATCCTGAAGTTCGGAACGAACCCGGCCGGGAAATCGTCCTCGTACAGCTCGCCGGCCCCCGATGGACGCCCGCGTCGTAGGAAGTGGTGGCGCCCGGCGTTCACGAGGTGATGGTGCCAGCCGACAGGCCGCCCCGCCGTATCGAGACCCCCCCGCAGCACGTGATGACCCGCGGGACGGTAGAAGCCGTGGCGCATGTCGTCCTCTCGACTCCACACAACCTGTACCGGCGCGCTCGTCGCACGCGCCAGGTGGACCGCCTCGGCTACGTAGTCCTGGTAGTACCGGCGACCGAACGCACCACCCATGCGTAAGGGGTGCACGTGGATCGACTCCGCTGGGAGTCCGGTGAGGAGTTGGGCCACCTCGCGGGCCATCGAGGGCCGTTGCGTCGGAGCCCAGATCTCGCAGGCCTCGGGGTCCACGCGCGCCGTGCAGTTCATCGGCTCCATGGGTGCGTGAGCCAGAAAGGGTACACGGTAGGTGGACTCTACCGTTCGAGCTGCCCCGCGCAGCGCGGCGTCCACATCACCATCTTCCCGGAGCACACGTTCGGGCGGGAGAGCGGCGTATTCCTCGCAGCGCCGGAAAAAGCCATCCGTCGACTCTTCCCGCCCCGACCCCAATCGGTCCGCCCCATCCGCCGCACCAAACCCTTCCTCCCAATCGATACCGAGCATATCTCGCCCGCGGAAGGCCGCCCAGGTGTCGTCTGCCACGACGGCGACGCCGTTGGGCGGCTTGGGGCTGTTGGGCGGGAACTCAGGCCACGCATCTGCATCGATTTCGATCACCGTTCGCACGCCGGGGTGAGCCTCCACCGAGGAAGCGTCGACGCTCGTGGGACGAGCACCCGAAAACGGCGCACGGGCGATGGCCGCGAACAGCATACCAGGGACGCGGACGTCGATTCCGAAGCCGGTCCGTCCAGCGACGATGTCGAGCGTGTCCGGCATCGGGAAATCGTGCCCGATCAGACGGAACTGTTCGCGAGACTTGAGGGGCGGATCCTCGGGCGGCGCGAGCCGCGCCGCTTCGGCGGCCAGTTCCCCATATGCAAGAGAGCGGCCCGACGCCTCGTGGTGCACGGTACCTTCCCTGACCGCACAACTCTCGGGTGTGACCCTCCACTGAGCGGCCGCGGCCTGGATCAACATCTCGCGGACGGCGGCGCCCGCTCTTCGCAACGGCTCCCAGGACTGCTCGACAGCGGTACTCCCACCGACGAACTGCGGCCCGTAGGTGGCCTCGTCCAGATCGGCCTGCTCGACCCGGACCGTGGTCCAGTCCGCCTTGAGTTCCTCAACGATCAACATCGTGAGCGAGGTTCGGACCCCCTGGCCCATTTCGGGACGTGGCGCGGTCACCGTCACGATCCCGTCCGGGTCGATTCGGACGAAGGCCGTCAGGGTGGCTGCATCATCCACTCCGCGGCCCACCCCATCGGCCTCCATGGGCCCGCGGGGGACAACCCCGGTTTCCGGGTCCACGCGTGAGGGCAACCAGATCGCGACGAGGAGACCTCCCCCCGCTGTCGCGCTCACGCGCAAGAATTCGCGACGACCGACGCGTTGATCCTGTTCCCCTGAGAAGCTCCTGCCTCTCTGCGAGCTGGGTGTTGTCATCTCATGATCTTGACTCGAGTGGCCACGACGACGTTCGGGCGAGGGGCAATGTAACGGGGCCTCTGTGTCCGACGGGAGGAGCGCCCGGCTCTGGCATCGGTGGACCGAAACTGCCTCTCCCGGGGCCCCGTAGGGTGCAGGGAGCGAGCCGTCTTGCCCGGTCCCCGCACCCCGACCGGACCGCGAGACCATGAGCGCGGCCAGGAGCCGCTTCACGAGAACCAGCCGAGGCGTCACGTCATGGACCGACTCCGCCAAGATTTCCGGTTCGCCGTTCGCGCGCTGCTCAAGAACCCCCTCGTCTCCCTGCTCGCGATCCTGTCGATCGGGATCGGGATCGGCGCCAACGCGGCGGTCTTCTCGGCCGTGGACGTGTTCATGATCCGTCCCCTCCCCTATCCCGAGCCGGAACGCATAGTCCAGGTCTTCACCACGAATCGCGAGCGCGGCTGGACCCAAGCGAACAGCTCGATACCCGACTTCCGGGACTGGCGGGAGCAGAGCCAGACGCTGGACCTCGCTCTGTACCGTAACGTCGGCGTCAATCTCTCCGGCGGGGACCGGCCCGAGCGGCTCTCGGGCGTGCGCGTGACCGCCAACTTCTTCGATGTCTTCGGGCTTACGCCTGCCCGCGGCCGCGTGTTCACCGCGGACGAGGAGATCGACGGCACCGGTGCCGTCGCCCTCCTGAGCGACGGCGTCTGGCACCGACGGTTCGGTGCGGACCCGGGCGTGTTGGGAAGCACGGTGAACTTCGACGGTGAGCCTCATACGGTCGTGGGCATCCTGCCACCCCGCGTCCGGGTCTTGGGTGGGATGCCGGACCTTCTGCTCCCCGTCCAGTTCACGGGAGAGGAGCCGCGCGCCAGCTACTCGTATGCGGTCTCTGGGCGGCTCCGGCCTGGGGCCACCCTGGAGCAGGCCCGCTCGGAGCTGGATGCCATCACCGCGGGGCTGGCCGACGTCTACCCGGAGACCAACGCACCCATCGGCGCCAACGCGGTGCCGATTCGGGACGCCATCTACCAGGAGGAGTTCCGGGCCGGGAGCTTGATCTCGACGGTAGCAGTGGCGTTCGTGTTGCTGATCGCGTGCGCGAACGTTGCGAATCTGCTGCTCGCGAGCGGGGCGGGAAGGGAGCGGGAGATGGCGCTTCGCAGTGCCCTGGGCGCCGGACGCGGTCGCATCCTGAGACAGCTCCTCACGGAGAGTCTCCTGCTCTCCCTTATCGCTGGCGCATTGGGCGCGCTCCTGGCCGTTTTCGGAATCAAGGGGCTCGTCTCGACCATGCCGAGCTGGTTCCCGGGCGTGGAGGACATCCGCCTCACGCCGCGCGTGCTCGGGTTCGCGGGTCTGGTGGCCCTGGGTTCGGGCTTCGTGTTCGGGCTGGCACCGGCACTTCGGGGTGCTCGCACGGACTTGCGTCAGAGCCTCGTGGAGGGCGGGACTCGGGGGGCGACGGGGGCGCGGGGAGGGCGAGTGCGACGCGCCCTCGTCATGTCCGAGATGGCCCTGGCTATGGTCCTTCTCATCGCGTCGGGGCTTCTGATCCGCACGTTCGTGTCGCTTCAGACCCGGGAACTGGGGTTCAACACGTCCGATCTCCTCACTCTCCGCATCACGCTGCCCGAGACGAAGTACGCGACGCCGGAAGAGACGCGAATCTTCTTCGACCGCTTCACCGAACGCGTCGAAGAGATGCCGGGCGTCGAGGCGGTGGGTGCGGGCGCACCTCTTCCACTCATGGGCTCGAGCGGCACCTTCTATGAGATTCCGGGGGAGGAGGTGTCGCAGAATCGTCGTCCGATCGCCGGGTTCTCAACCGTCACCCCCGGGTACTTCGACGCCCTCCGGATCCCTCTCCGAGCTGGGCGCGGCTTCAGGGCTGACGAGGGGGCGGAGGCTCCACGGGTCATCCTGATCAACGAGCGGATGGCCGAGCGTCACTGGGCCGGACTCGACCCCGTCGGGCGCCGGATATCGTTCTCATCCGGCGAAGCCACCATCGTCGGTGTGGTGGGCAATATCCGGCAGGACGGGCCGGAGGAAGACCCGGAGCCGATGGTGTTCTTCGCGCAGTCGCAATCGGAGGCACGTTCGCTCTCGTTCGCCGTCCGGACGAGCGGGGATCCCGGGACGCTCGCCGAGCCCATCCGCACGATCCTTCAGGAGATGGACCCCGACCAGCCCGCGTACAGCTTCATGAGCATGGACGCGCGCATCGCCGATCAGATCGGTGGCATGACGATCATGCCCAAGATCATGGGGGCGCTGGCCGTCATCGCGCTTCTCCTCGCCGTGGTCGGCGTGTACGGCGTGATGGCGTACGCCGTCTCGCAGCGGACGCATGAGGTGGGCATCCGGATGGCCCTCGGCGCTCAGGGACGTGACGTGATGAAGCTGATCCTGGGACAGGGTGGACGGATGGCCGGAATCGGGATCCTGATCGGTCTGGCGCTCGCCCTGTTCGCGACCAAGGGGCTGTCGATCTTCCTCGTCGGCGTGAACCCGCGCGATCCCGTCACGTTCGCGACGGTGACCGCCGCGCTCCTGCTCGCCGGACTGCTCGCCAGCTACCTGCCGGCGCGCCGGGCGGTGCGCGTGGATCCGATGCACGCGCTGCGGGCGGAGTGAGCGCGTGAGCGCTGGTGACCGGCGGCCCGGATAGGCCTGCCTCAACCCCTGACGCCGAACCCACGCGAATGCTTGCCTTGGATCGAGCGTCGGTTAGACCAGAAAGGGTATGAACAGCTTTGTTGTCTTCTGATACGCGTGGTATCCATCTCCGAACTTCTCGTGGTTCTCTGTCTCTTCGACCCTCGCGGTGGCGTACGTAAACAGCGCGAGCACGCCGAGGAGCAAGAAACCCACGAGCGAAGGGCGCTTGAGGAACGCGCCACCGCCCCCGAGCAGCAGCGAGCCGTACATTGGGTGGCGGACGAACCGATACACGCCCGTTGTCACCAGGCGTGTCGTCTCCTCGAATCCGCCCTCTGGGGCTCCGCTCCCTCGAAGCATCCTGAACCCCTCCTCCGCGAATACGATCGAACCGGCCAGGAGCAGCCAAGAGGCAAGCTGCCGCGGGGATAGCGGATCCCGAAACCACGCGTCCGCGTTGAGCAGCACCAGTCCGATCACGCTCACGAAGGCGAAGTACCGGTAGACGCGGTGGGCGTGGCGCCCTCGAAGCGTGAGCGTGAGCAGGGCCGACACGATGACGAAGATTCCGAGTCGAAGCATGGTTCCGAGCCGATTGTCACGGGGACCGTGCACGAGGCTGCACCGCGCGATCGTATCGGACGGTGCCGTCGTGGCTCCGGGAAAGATAAGCGAGGCAACGCGGTTCGGAATCCCGTGGACGCGGCGGTGGGGTGGGGTCCCAGGTCAATCTTCCAGGCGGGGCACAAGCTCGATGTCGGTCGCCAGCGACTGTCCCGGACAGGATTCGGCCACAAAGCGTGACCATACTCGCACCGTCCGCCCGACCGTCAGGTCGCCGAACGAGCGCTCCGCGATGGAGCCGTCGGGTTGTTGTTCCCCGATGTCCGTCGACTCGGTGACGGTGAAAACAATGCCACACGGCGAGTCGGGCATCTCCTTGACCCAGATGGTGTCTTCACCGCCGAATGGGATGTCCGAGCCGATGCCGACGATGTCGCCGCGGATCGTCGGATCCCGATCGGGGAACGTGATCGAACCACATGCGGCGGCGAGTAGTGCTGGCAGCGTCGTGATGACCAGCACTGTGATGGCGCGTCTCATCTCATGCACCTCCGCGATCCCTTGCTCACGAGTCGAAGCAGCACATAGCGGAACGAGGAGCCGTCGACCGGCGGATTCTTGATCCGGTGCCTCAGGACTCGAAGCTCGTAGAAGAAGCCGGGCTCGAAGTCGAAGCCTCGGATTCCACCGTAGAAGTAGGTCCAGTCGGCATCAGGGCCTTCTCGCACCAGCATGCATGTCTGTAGGCCTACGCCGTGGCACTCCACGAGCTGGGGTGCGACGAACAGGGTGAGGGTCTCTGGATCGGTCAGACCGGAACCGCAGCCGAGCCCCCCCAGAGCGAAGCCGAGTCCCACCAGAAGCCGGCGTGGCACGGTAGCCGGGTGTGTCTTCGACATGCGCTGATTCATGTCTCCCGTCGTGCTATGGACCACCCGATGCTGTCCTTACAGGAGAACGACTGGCGTCGCGAACTTGGGACGGCATCGGTGCGGACGGCGATCCCGTCATTGCTCTGGATCGAGGACTTACCGTAACACTGGGGGTGACGGACATCAGCGCGGGGCTGGCTTCGTTCGGCCTTCTACGCCCCGGCTTACTTCTCCGGCTGTTACTTCTCCGGCTGTTGCGGCTCCCACATCGCCAGGAGCGCCGCGTCCCGCTCCTCGTCGGACATACCCGCCATCTCGAGGAACTGCGGCGCATCCGGTCCGGTCGCATAGCGCGATCGCGGCTCCTCGGATGTCAGCGCGTGGGCGACGGCCGCGCACACGAACTCCGGTCCGGCCGCACCCTCCTCCAGCACCACTCCCATCGCGAGGCCCGCTTCATAGTACTCTCGGTACAGGTTGGACTCGGCTTCGCTCATCGCATCGCGCCGTTGCGTCCACTCCGCGAACGCATTACCCCGGATGTCGCTCGCCGTGATCCCAGGCTGAATGAGCGAGACTCCGATGCCCCAAGACGAGAGCTCCATTCTCAGCGCATCGGTCGCAGCCTCGAGCGCAAACTTGGAGGCGCAATAGGCGCTCACGAACGGCATCGAGAGGACCCCGTTCACCGAGCTCACGTTCACAATCCGGCCCTGGGCTCGACGGACGAGTGGGAGGAAGCGCTGTGTGACGGCGAGCACGCCGAGGAGGTTCACGCGGAATAACGCATCGACCTCATCGAGCGGCGTCGTCTCGACCGGACCCAGGATCAGGTAACCGGCGTTGTTCACCACACCCCACAGACCCCGCTCGCCCGCTTCTGACTCGATCGTCTCGGCGGCGGCGGCGATGTGGCCGGAGTCCGTCACGTCCAAGGTGAGGGGTCGGAGATCCCCGTCGGCTGCCTCGCGCAGTGGGACCGCGTCGGACTCCTTCCGCACGCCAGCAAATACCCGGAATCCCAGGCCGGCTAAGTGAAGCGCCATGCTTCGACCGAGGCCCCGCGAGGCGCCGGTCACAAGCACTGTAACACCTCGCGTATCACTCGAAGTCATCGACATATGACCTTGTCGTCAAGGTGGTTACCAATATCTACAGCATGAGTCGGAAGCCCAGCTTCACCGCGAAAGTCGTATGAGGATCCTCTCCGGTATCTGTGATCTCCTCCGAGATCAGAGCGGCGTCAAGGAAGCTCTGTGTGATCGAGTCGAACGGCACGTCGAACCACTTCCACTCGGCGTCGAGCACGAACCGGATTCGGCCACCGAACACTACTCCACCCCCGGCCAGCCAATAAGGGATCTTTTTCCCCCACATGTAGCCCCAGCCCCCGAACGCTCGGAACCAGGTGGTCCCGCTGGGGCTCGAAGGCTCGAACGCGAGCCGCACGTCACTCGTCGTGAACGGGTAGCCACCGGGGTAGTCGCGCACGTCTCGTTCGAACGGGCCCAGGGGCAGCGGTGGGTCTCTCTCCACACAGTCCTCCCCGGACTCCCAGTGCAGGGCCGTGCTCCCTTCGAGAGCGACCACCCGCGAGAAGCGCCACGCGAGCCGTCCTTCGGTCGCCCAGGTCTTCCCCGCCGGGCAGCTCGCGCCGGACAGCGTCTCGACCGGGTTCGTGGTCATCGCCACCCCGGCCCCGACCTCGAGCCCCCGCACCCCCTGCGCCCGGACCGAACCCGTCAGGAGCATGACTGCAGCGAGCGCGAACATCGAGCTCCCGATCCACCTCATGCGATCACCTCCGGTGCGACCTCGATTCGCTCTTGAAGGACGGGCGGAAGGTCCGCGGCCGTCCATTCCTGTGCGCCGTGCGCGCGCGATGCGTACACCACTTTCATGGCTCCGCGTGCGATCTCCACGGATGACTCGCCGTCCGCCTTCCGGAACACTACGTCGTAGCCGATCGCCTTGGATGACTTCTCTCGAACGGTGAGGTGAATCTCCACTTCTTCGGGGTAGCGAAGCGGGCGAAGAAAATCACACCGCGCGGAGACCCGTGGCATCCCGATCACACCGTCCGGCTCCCACCGGTAGGCGGACTCTCCCAGCGATCGGTAGAACTCGTGCTCTGCCTCCTCCATGTAGCGGAAGAAGGCCGCAAAGTGGACGACACCGGCCGTATCCGTGTCGGCGAACTCTACCTTTCGGGTTACCGTGAATTCGTGTGGCATCGGCTCCGTGGTGGGGGCCCGGACGAACACGCTCGCCCGGGCCCGCGCGCGTGGGATGGGTTAGGGCGTGTAACCCCGCAGGCTGTCGTACGTCGCGATCTGCTCCTCGCTCAGGAGCGCCTGCGCCGCCAGGTGCGCGGCGAGATGCGCGTACCGCAACTCCCCGTACAGGGCAGCGATCTGGTCCGTAGCCTCGCGAAGCAGCGTCTCATCGATGTGCCCGTGCTGGAATCGCATGTTGAGCTGGCTCTCCGCCTGGATGATCTTCTCGCCGAGGGGAATCGCCTTCTCCAGCATCTTGGCCCGGATCCCGCCGACCATCTCCCGCTGCTCGTCGGTGAGCTCGAGCTGATCCGCCAGCTCCAGGACGTGCTTGGGGCCGGGATAATGGTTGACCTCCGCCAGCTTCGCGAAGCCCATCCCACCCCCCGTCTTCAACTCCTGCATCTGTTGCTCGGTCAGAGACGGAATCTCGCTCATCGCCGAAGCATCGTGCTCGTGCGCGTGCTCCTCTTCCTGCGCGCGCGCCGGCGCCGGTAACACCAGACCCAGCAACGCGACCGCCATTATGAACCGCATCGGTCCTCCAGTGTCGTATGTGTGCGTGGACTATTCGAAATCGACTCGGTCACCTCCAGACACCGAGGAGAATAGCATCCGGGAGGGGAGTTGTCTGTGATTGGTGTCACACGTTGGTGAGCACGGAAGTTATCGACGGAGTCCCGTTTCTAGCGGCGCTCACGGAGCGCGCTGACACGGGGATTCCACGTCCGTCCTCGTTCGACAGGCAGCCAGGCAGACCACACCGCGGTTTGCCAACAGGGAGCTATCTCTCGTGGTGAAACGCACGACGGCTATAGAGTCCGCGCGCCCATCTTCACCTCGGCCAGCCTGCACGCCTCTTCCATCGCGTCCCTATATGGTCTCACATCCGGATCGTCTTCCACCGATCTCATGTAGAACCTCAGATCCGTGATCCCTCGAACGGTCATTTGATCCGCCACCCGTCTCGCTAGAGCATCCACCTCATCTGGCTGCAGGAGGTGGTCGTAATAGGGAATCGGATCATCCGACATGACGAGTCCGTATCGTCCCGACAGGATTACGAGCGTCCGGCCATCTCGCGCTGCATCGTCACGCACCGCATCGATACGACGACTTACGTATCGCTCGATCGCCGGAAGATCTCCCGGGTCCGATCGCTTGCTGGCCGAGCAGTACGTGCAGTAGACCTTCAGTTCCTTGACCCTCCGCTTGCAGATCGGCGCGAGGTGAGCCCCCGGGGCTCACCCTCACGCCGCCCATGGGTATCCGCGCTATTCCTGCTCGTCGGTGGCCACCTCCGTCGGCGTCGCGCGTGGGCTCTGGAACACCTCCTCGATTCCGAGGATCGTGATGTCGTCCTCGTCCACCGGGATCGGGAAGGCCGCGATCTCCGCGTCCTCGGCCAGAAGCTCGTCCGGTTTGTCTCCCGCGTATGTGATGGGAGTCGGCTCGCCGCTCAGCAGCAGCTCCTTCATCCCCGCGGCGTCGGCGGTGATAAACACGACCCACATGTCGGTGGTCTGAAGGTGTGTGCGAATCGCTTCGTTCACCTCCTCCAGGGACAGGTCGGCCAGCCCTGGTCGGATCGAGGCCAGGAAGCCTTCGCCACCTATCCCGTAGAACTCGTCGTCCACCTTGTAGGAGAGTCGTCGGCTGACCGTGGTCCCGTATTTCTGCGTGTAGTTGTGGAGGAACTTTCGGCTCGACTCGAACGTCTCTTCCGTCATCCCCGTCTCGACCAGGTGCTCCAGCTCGCGCATGGCCGCCCGGGTCGCGAACAGGGAGCGCTCGTGGAGGTTGTCAGGCTCCGTGAGCGAGATCGGCCGGATCCACACCTCGAACAGGTGGCTGCGACGTGGGACGTTGACCGGCGGCTGCTGCGTTCTGTACCCGCGTGGAAACGCCTCGATGTAGCTGTAGTCACCGTAGTTCATGCCGCGCTCGTCACGGATCACCTGATACAGATGACTGAACGAGTTGCGGTGCTCTCCGAACCACGAGTTGGCGGTGACCATCGCGAAGAAGTCGTCGTCCCCCCGGGTGAGCGTCGTGGGGAACCCGAAGGAGATCGGAGTCGACTTCGTGTCCTTCTCGACGATCAGCACCTTGACGCCTTCGGGTATCATCGGCTCGGGCGCGTTCACCGTCGCCACCGAGCCCTCGGGCAGTAGGTCGAAGTCGGCCCGCACCCGTTCGACGAACGCGTCCGGGTATCCGCCGCCCACACCCACGACGATGCTGTTGCGGACGTAGTGCTGATCGTAGAAGGCACGCACGTCGTCCAGCGTGATCGACTCTACGGTCTCCACATAGCCCTCCTCGGGATGCTCGTACGGCGTCCCCTCGTACGCCATCCAGAACAGCAACTCCTTCGAGAGCTCCTCATCGCGGTTGTAGCGACGGCCACGTTCCAGATAATTGAGCGTCTGCGACTTCACCCGCGCGAAGTCTTCTTCGTTGAACGCGGGTTGGAGCAGGGAGTTCTTGAACAGCGTGTAGTAGTCCTCGAGGTTGTCCTCGTGGACGCGACCGCGGAACACGGTCATCTCCTTGTCCACGCTCCCGCCGTACCCGGCCGCCATCGGATACAGCTTCTCGAGAATCGCCTGGTAGCTGTCCGCGATCGTGGAGCCGGCGGAGAGGAGCGATGCCGTGAGCGCCGCCAAACCCTCCTTGCCCGCCGGGTCGTTCTGCGACCCCGCTTTCACCCAGATGTTGAACGCGATATAGGGCGACTCGGGCTCGGGCAGGGTGATGGTGCCCTCGGGGCCTCCGCCGGTTTCAAACGGGGCACAGGCGGTCGTGATGGCGCCGACCCACGCCGCACCGATCAGCGCCAGGCTGGTGATGAATGCTCGTGCCTGAGGACGGATGCTGGTGGGGGCGTTCATTCGGCACCTCCCTCCGCCTGCAACATGGTGATCGTCGTGCGGGCGCTCTCCTTCAACACCGCTCTCGCGGCCCCACGAATGTCCTCGGGCGTGAGCGAGGCGAGCGTGGCGTAGTAGTCTTCGATCGCTTCCAGCGTCCCCGTGTTGATGATCGTCGTCATCAACGAGAAGGCGACCTGCTGACCCGTCTCGAGCCCCATGAGGTAGCCGTACTTGAGGTTGCTCTTCGTGTCTTCCAGGCGCTTGTCGTCTACCAGCTCGGTCTGAAAGCGCTCGATCGTGGCCTGGATCTCGGCCTTGATCGGCTCGATGTCGGCCGCGTCCTTGACCATCATCGAGATGTCCACGAGGCTCGGATCGCGTTGCAGGCCGAAGTCGGCGTTCAGGGACTGGAGCCGCTGCTCCTCGATCACCAGCTTGCGGTAGAGGTCGGAGTTGGAGCCAAACGCCACCTGGCCCAGCACCTCAGTCGCGACCGCCATCTTGTCCGTCGCGCTCCAGGCCGGCGATTTGTAGTTGACGTTCACGATGGGGAGTGTGCGGCCGGGGTAGTACACGGTGCGCTCGCGGGCCCCGGTTTGCTCCGGCTCGGGCTCGATGTCGGGCGGCACATAGCCCGGTTCCCACCCGCCGTAGTACTGCCCGAGCAGCTCCTTCGCCCAATCGACGTCGAAGTCGCCGGCGATCACCAGGATCACGTTCTCGGGTCGATAGAACCGCGCGTAGAACGACTTGCTGTACTCGTAGCCCTCCGGCATGGCCCGCACGTCGGCCTCGAAGCCGATCGTCGTGTGACGGTAGGTGTGGCGGTCGAAGGCTGTCTCGCGCGTCTTCTCGTTCAGCCAGCGGCCCGAGCTCAGCGCGCCCTGCGAGTACTCCCCCAGCACCGCGCCAGCCTCGGTGCGGAATCCCGGCTCGTCGTAGGCCAGGTTCTGGAATCGGTCGGACTCCAGATCCATGATCTGCTCGAGGTATTCGCTATTCCCGACCAGGTAGTAGACGGTGCGGTCGTTGCTTGTGAACGCGTTGCGGTCCACCCCCATCTCGGAGGTGATTCCGTCGTAGTAGGGGTACTTCTCCGTACCCCGGAACATCATGTGCTCGAAGAAGTGGGCGAAACCGCTCTTGCCCTCCTCCACCTCGTCCCGGCTGCCGGTGCGTACCATGCTCACGTAGGCGAGGCGTCCAGGCTCGTTGACCGGGATCAGATAGGCCCTGAAGCCGTTGTCCAGCTCGACCAGCTCGTAGTCGAAGGGGAAGATCCCGTCGTCTTCTTGCGCGGCCAGGCTGCCGGGAGCCAGGGATGGGGTGACACCCGCCAGCAACGTGGCCGCAGCCACGAAGAGCCATCTCATATCGGTACTCCTTCCGATTCGCGGTCGGTGCCCCCGAGCTCGCGAACGGCCGGTCGCAGCCGTACTTCATCTTGCATGCTCGCGGTCGACCAGCCGGGTCTCAGAGGCGAGATGCATCTGACCTGAATCTGGCGATGAAAACGTCGCCGGGCGAGAGATCGGAGACGCGGGGCGGTTCTGGTCTGGAGAGACAGCGAGACCGGGACAAACATGCAATGCGTAGCGCAGTACCACCTCGCGTCGTCTCGAGGCGGCGTCCTCGAGCTGTCACCCGATTACAGCCCCTGTGGAGGATGGACATGACGACACGCGTGAGCCGCACCGCATTGGCGGTCATCGTGCCACTTTGCCTTTTGCTCGGCGCCTGCCGCCCATCGGAGACAAGTCCACCGTCGGGCCCGCCCGACGGCTTGCCCTACGCGTACGCGAGGGATGGCTGTGCGCCGTGGGATGGCCTTGCCACCTGGATCGCGCTATCGGCGGACACGCTTCACCCGGGAGAACCGACGGGTTCGGAGGTGCTACGTCCGTACGTGTGGATCTCCGTGTATCGGCCCGCCGACGCACTTGGCGGAGAGCGTTTCGAGATCGATCAGGAGCGGATTGCAGGTGCGATGCGCTGCACCACGGAAGTGACTCGGTGCGATCCGTCCACGTTCGGCTTCGTGGAGTTCCGGACGCGAGAACCGGACGGCTCCCTACCCGGGCTGTTCCGATTGCGGTTCGAGGACGGGTCCACGGTGGAGGGCGGGTTCCGCGCGCAATGGTACGAGCGGCAAATCCTGTGCGGATGACCCGAATCCTGCCTTCGGGGACGCGGCATGTCGGTCCGGCTATGTCACCCGAAACGCCCTGAGCGTCACGGGCCAGACGACCATCAGGCGCTCGGCATCGCCCCAGGCAGCCCGAAGCTCCGCCTCGACCAGTGAGATGGGGTCTTCCCCGTGGCGCTGGACGTAGATACGCCCGGCCGACCACGTGTAAAGGTAGCCGAGCAGATCCTCCAGGCTCCACTCCATCCTCATCTCGAGCTGCATGACCTCAAGCCGCTCGAACGGGACGGGGATGTTCGCGTACGCCTCCTCCACGTGCTTCCGCTCTGGGAGCCAGTACTCGCCGAGCACGTCTCCGTACAGCCGGCCCAGCACGGCGTCGACGCCGGGTGCGATCTTGAGGAGCCCGTAGCTCCAGAAACCCAGCACGCCCTGGGTGCGGGCGACACGTTGCACCTCGGTGAAGAACGGCTCGAAATCGAACCAGTGGAGGGCCTGTGCAACGGTTATCAGATCGATCCGGCCATCGGGAAACGGAGAGGCTTCCGATCGGCAAACCAGGTAACGGACGCGTTCTGTACGCGGAGCATGGGCGATCTGGCGCTCGCTCACGTCGCTCGCGACGACCTCATCGAAGTGATGGGCCAGACCCGCGGCGGCCTGGCCGCTCCCCGTGCCGCAGTCCCAAGCCCTCACGCGCCCGGGGGCCAGCGAAGCCAGGTGCGCGAACAGCGTCTCGGGGTACCGGGGTCGGTACCTCCGATACGCATCCGCGTAGCTCGAGAAATGGTCCTGGCTCGTCGTCGCTAGCCTCCTGAAGTCCTGGAGAACCTGGCGCGTTCCTGGCGCGTTCCTGGCGCGTGTCAGCCCGCCCTGACCGATCCCTCCGCTACAGGTCTACGCGGGTCTGCGTCTCCGCCGCGATCTGCGCGTGAGCGGCGGCAAGACGCGCCACCGGGATGCGCGGCGCGGAGCACGACACGTAGTCCAGTCCGATCTCGTTACAGAAGCGGATCGACGCCGGGTGCCCACCGTGCTCGCCGCAGATTCCGACCTGGAGATCGGGCTTCGTCGCGCGCCCCCACTCGACCGCGAGCTCCATCAGGCGACCCAGGCCCTGCCGGTCCAGCACCTCGAACGGGTTGTCCTTCAGGATTCCCTGTTCGTTGTAAAGCGGGAGGAACTTGTTCTCTGCATCTTCACGGCTGAACGAGAAAGTGGCCTGCGTGAGGTCGTTCGTCCCGAACGAGAAGAAGTCGGCCACGTCGGCGAGCCGCTCCGCGCGTAGACAGGCGCGCACGACTTCCATCATGGTCCCGTAGTGGAAGTCGATCTCGACACCGAACGCCTCCTCCACCTCCTTCTGCAAGCTGAGCACCTGCTCTCCCGTGATCGCGAGCTCCTCGGCCGTGCACACCTGCGGAACCATGATTTCCGGGTGGACCTCGATCCCTTCCTTGACGCACTCGGCAGCCGCCTCGAGGACGGCTCGGATCTGCATCTCGTAGATCTCGGGGTAGGTCATCCCGAGTCGTACGCCGCGGTGCCCGAGCATGGGGTTGGTCTCCTTGAGCGCGCGTGCCCGGCTCAGGATCGCCTTCTTTCGCGCGATCACGTCATCCACGAGTTGGGTGTCGGCCATCTCCTCGATAGCCCGGGGCAACCCCTCTCCCGAGATAACGTTGGCGGCGGACCCCAGCAGGTGCATGGTGTCCGCGAGGACCGCCATCCCTCCGACGACATCCCGCAACCGCTCCAGGTGGATGAGGTCGCGCTCGAGCTGCTGCTCCTCCGGGAGGAACTCGTGGATCGGCGGATCCAGGAGCCGAATCGTCACCGGACGCGGTGACATCACCTCGAAGATCCCCTTGAAGTCCGCACGCTGGATCGGGAGCAGCCGGTCGAGGGCGGCCCGGCGGTCCTCGGTGTTCTCGGCCATGATCATGTCGAGCACGATCGGGAGCCGGTCGGTCGCGTTGAACATGCGCTCCGTGCGGCAGAGCCCGATGCCCATCGCACCGTACTCGATCGCCCGACGCGAGTCCTCGGGGGTGTCCGCGTTCGCGCGAACCCCGAGCCGCGAGGCCTCGTCGGCCCACGCGAGCAGGGTCTTGAGCGACTCCGTGAACTCGGGCTCCACGGTCGGCACCTCGCCCAGGTAGATCTTCCCGCTCGTGCCGTCGATGGTGATCGTGTCGCCCTCCTCGATCACCGCTTCGCCGGCGTACGCCTTCCGCTCCGCGACGTTGACGTCGATCCCCTCGGCGCCTGCGACGCAGGGCTTCCCCATCCCGCGCGCGACAACCGCGGCGTGCGAGGTCTTGCCACCGCGGCTCGTCAGGATGCCGCGCGAGGCGAAGAAGCCGTGGATGTCCTCGGGCTTCGTTTCCTCACGCACGAGGATCACGTCGACCCCCTGCCCGCCGATCTTCTCGGCGCGGTCCGCATCGAACACGACCCGCCCGCTCGAGGCTCCGGGGGAGGCCGGGAGCCCCTGCGCCAGCGGCTCGCCCTCGAAGGTCGGATCGAGACGCGGGTACAGCATCTGCTCGAGGTCGTCGGGGTTCACCCGCAGGAGCGCCTCCTGGCGCGTGAGCAGTCCCTCCTCGTGCATCTCGACCGATGTCCGCACCCGGGCGGGTGCGTTCATCTTGCCGTGCCGGGTCTGGAGACAATACAGAGTCCCCTTCTCGACCGTGAACTCGAAGTCCTCCACCTCGTGGTAGTGGGCCTCGAGTCGCTCGCGGAGCTCCAGCAACTGGCGGTACAGATCGGGATCGGCTGTCGCCATCTCCAGGACGGGCTCCGGCGTGCGGGTGCCCGCTACGACATCCTCCCCCTGCGCGTTCACCAGATACTCGCCGAACAGCTCGTTCTCGCCCGTGGCCGGGTCGCGGGTGAACGCCACGCCGGTGGCGCAGTCCTCGCCCATGTTCCCGAACACCATCGTCATGACGTTGGCGGCCGTGCCGTTCGCCTGGTCCGCGGTGATCCCGAACTCGCGCCGGTAGTCGACCGCGCGCCGGCCCATCCACGACCCGAACACGGCCTTGATGGAGAGATCGAGCTGCTCGAGCGGATCCTCCGGGAACGGACGCCCGGTGTGGTCGCGGACCACTTCGAGGAAGCGGCGGCTGACCTCCTGTAGGTCATCGGCTCCGAGCTCCAGGTCCGCCCTCACTCCCACTTGCTCCTTCACGAGATCGAGCTGTTCGTCGAACGGCTCGTCGGGGATGCCCAACGCGACCTTGCCGAACAGCTGGATGAAGCGGCGGTAGGCGTCATACCCGAATCGCGGATCGGAAGTCAGCGCGATCAGCCCGTTCAGCGTCTCGGTGTTGAGGCCGAGATTGAGGATGGTGTCCATCATCCCCGGCATGGACATGGCGCTCCCAGAGCGAACCGAGAGGAGCAAGGGGTTCTCGGGATCGCCGAACCGCTTGCCCGTCTTCTCTTCGACGGCCTCCAGGGCCGAGCGAACCTGGTCAAGTACGCCGGCCGGCAGCTGCTCGTCCGGAGACTCGAGGTAGGCGAGGCAAGCCTCGGTGGTGATCACGAACCCGGGCGGGACGTTGAGGCCGATCTGCGTCATCTCACACAGGTTTGCCCCCTTGCCGCCGAGGAGCTTCTTGTCCTTCCCGTCGCCTTCCTCGAACGTGTAGACCCACTTCCGCGGGCCCCCTCCATTCGCTTCGGGCACGACCAGATCCGCGGGGGCCTCGGTCGCTCCCGGCTCCTCCTGCGTCATCACCTCCGTGTCCCCCGCTTCCGTGTCTATCCCGCGACTGGTGGTCGAATCCATGATAGGACCTATGTCATTGCTAGAGGCTGAGTTACATGTGATGCGAGCGACGTTCCGCCCTCGGCATCGCCAAACAGTCTTCCCACACCGGCCGACGGAATCCGGGCTCGCAACCCGGTCCGCTGCGGCGGGATGGGGACGGTGAACACACAAGGTTCGCTAGACTTGGTCCCGGGTACAAGGGCCACGTCGAGGCCGGTGGCGGTAGCGGTCTGAAGTCCCGATTCTGCTAACTCATTGCGCCCGTCGAGACCCCGGACACGAGCCACCGAACACGCGATGCCCGACGAGAAACGACCCACAGTCGAAACGAAGCACTTCACGATCGAGCGGCAGGTTCGGTACGCGACGCTGGGCGATCCGGGCGAAGCGGTGACCCAGGTATGGTTCGTCCTGCACGGGTTCGGCCAGCTCGCGCCGCGCTTCCTGCGGTACTTCCGCCCTCTCGCGGATGGGAGGCGTATCCTGATCGCGCCCGAGGGACTCCACCGCTACTACGTCAAGCGCGCCACGAAGAGGGGGGGCGCCTCCTGGATGACGGCGGAGGATCGCCTCACGGACATCGACGACTACGTCGCGTACCTGGACCGGCTGTACACGCACGTCTTCGAATCCATCGAGCGAGACTCGGTGCAGGTGGCAGCGCTGGGATTCTCGCAGGGCGTGCACACGCTGTGTCGATGGATCGCGTTCGGGGAACCCAGGATCGACCGCGCGATCCTGTGGGGGGCGACCGTGCCGCCCGACCTGGACCTGGATGCGCATGGTCACCGGTTGGGTGAGGCCCGGCTCCAGCTCGTCGTGGGGGAAGAGGATCACCTCTTCACCCCCGAGGCCGTCCGCGCCTATCACGATCGGCTCGACGCGCACGGCGTTCAGTTCGAAGCGATTCCCTACCCTGGTGGTCACGCGCTCGACATCGAGGTGCTGCGAGGGCTCGCGGAAGAGGTCGTCTAGCGAACGAGCCCTTCCAGCGGCGCGCCCTCCACTCGCACGGCTTCTTGCAGCCGCGTGGCGGTCGCCGCGCGGGCCGTCTTCCGCACGCTTCTTGCCCGTTCTCCGCGCACGTCGGGCCAGGTCGGGCCGACCGGTGAGACACTGCGTGTGGAGGTGGAGCGTGGGTTTGTGGAGGTCGTGTGCGGGTATTGGAAACGTGAGTCGGTTCGTGGCCCTGGGTGGGTTTCTCGTTCTGGCTGCCGGACCGGCAGCCGCACAGGCGCAGGGCACGCTACAAAATGCACAGCCGCGTCAGTCGGGGTTCGAGCGCTACGGGGGCGTGGCCGATCACATCAACGTCCGAGTAGGGCTGTTCCTGCCAACGCACGGTACGGTCACGCGCTTCGACTCGGACCAGTTGGGCGCCGGTACGATGGTGGACCTCGAATCGGATCTCGGTCTCGAGGAGAGCACCACGAACGTGCGCGCGGACGGCTACATCCGCCTCGGGCGACGGCACCGTCTGGGGGCCGGCTATCTCAAGCTCGACCGGTCCGCGAACCGTGACCTCGCGCGCACCATCCAGTGGGGCAACGAAGTCTTCAATCTGGATGTGAACGTCGACAGCTTCTGGGACCTGACGCTCCTCCCCGCGCAGTACCGGTTCGCGGTCATCAAGAGCGATCGGGTCGATCTGGGGCTGTCGGCCGGCGTGTTCGCGCTCTTCCTGGATGCCGGTGTGTCGGCGCCCGAGGCCTCGGTCCGGGAAGCCGAGTCGATCTCCTTCCCGCTGCCGGTGTTCGGCGTGGACCTGGAAGTGGCGCCTGCGAGGCGAGTTTATGCGCAGGCCGGGTTCGAGTACTTCGGGCTCAGCATCCAGGATGTGGATGGCTCGTGGTACGAGTTCCGGGCCGCCCTCGAGTACTTCCCGCTCCGCTACGTGGGAGTCGGGGCCGCGTATCGATGGGTCGACATCGGCGTGGACACGCTTGGCGACATCGACTCGGGTGGGGGTCTGGTGGAGACCGACCTGTTCATCGACTACAGTTTCCGCGGGCCGCAGCTGTACATCGCACTCGCGTTCTGACGGTCTTCACATCGGCTGGTGCCCGCTCGCGGTCGGGCACCAGCAACTCCCGGGGCGGGGCCCGGCTCGATTCAGCCTAGCCCACTACCGCGATGCACTCGATCTCGACGCGCGCTCCCAGGGCCAGTCCGCTCGCACCCATCGCGCTGCGCGCGGGCTTGTTGGTCGGGAAGAAGGTCGCGTACACCTCGTTCATCGCAGGCCATTCCGCCATGTCCGCGAGGAAGACGGTGCACTTGATCACGCGGTCCATCGACGACTCGTACTTCTCGACCGTCGCCTTGATATTCTCCATCGTCTGACGCGTCTCGGGTCCGATCCCGCCGGCCACGAGCTGACGGGTCTCGGGGTCCGTTCCGATCTGACCCGACAGGTACAGGAAAGGCCCGACACGGACGGCCTCCGAGAACGGGAAGTTGGCGAACGCCTCGTTCGTGAAGAACTGCGGTTCGTGCATGGCTCCCATTCCTTCCTGCATCCCTCCCATCTCGTGCTCGTGCTCGTGCTCCTGTGCGCTGAGCGGCAGTGCCGCCGTCAGGGTGAGAATGACGAGTCCCACGCCCATCGCGAACCTCTGGTTCATCGATGACTCCAACGTTTGTGTGGTCTGTTGGTTCAACCAGTGAAGCGAGCCCAACGAGTGCTCGGCTGACACCAGCCTATCGCGCGCCGGCCGTTCTCGCATGGCCACCCGGTGCATTACTGGGGTGCGTCAGGGACCCGCGTGGATCGAACTCCCCCGCCTTGCACGGTGTCACGGTGCGCGTGGGCGCCTAAAGATCCGATCCCACTCGACGAAGGAGGGCTTTCGGCGCAGGTCGCTGTCGACGATCCCCATGAAGGCGAAGTTCGACAGCGTCGCCGCCCGATCCGGCGGAAGGCCGAGCGAGGGAATGTCCAGGTCGGCGTACGTCAGCATCACCCAGGCCTCGGCAGCGACCTCGTCCAGGAACTCCTCGTAGCGCTGGAAGAACTCCACCTGTTCCTGCGGGTTGGCCCGGAGCAACTGCGTATCCTCCGAGCTCCAGCCGCCCTCGACGAAGATGAGTGGGAGATCCGTAGCCTGATCGAAGCGGGTGAAGTGATCCGCCGGGATGTCGGCCGGCGTACCGAATGCGAACACCGGATACGAAGACAGCCCGAGCGCGTCGATGTCGAAGGCGTCGATCAGCGCGAAGTGGTCGATGATCGGATCGCCGAAGGCTCCGTTCGCCTCGTCCACCTGGAAGGAGACGAAGACCCGCGTGACAGGGCTGAGCTGACGGACAGCGGGCGCGAGCGTGTTGATCATGTCGAGGATCTCGGCGTACAGCGCCGGGTCACCCCGGGCGGCGAGCGTATTGATCTCCGAGGCCAACCCCATCCACTCGGGCCGCACGCGTTCCGCGATCTCACGCACCCACGTGTCGTGCAGGGCGCGAATCTGCGGCTCGAGGAGGCTGCGGCCCGCGTCGACGAGCCCCGGGTCCTCCTTCCGGCGATCCAGTCCGTCCAGCGGGTCGACCAGGAAAATGATCTCGAGCCCCTTGGCGCGAAGGAAATCGGCCACTCCACCCCGATCCTCGACAAGGCTGTCCATCGGGGCGCCAGCCAGGAGCTCCGGCCATGGGACCGGCTGCTGGAGAATGGTGATCTCCGCCACCCTGGCGATCGAGTCCACCACCTCGAAGAACACGTCGATGTCCGGGCGGGGCGGGGTCGGCGCCCAGCCCATGGCGTAGGTTCGGGCTGGAGTCGGTGGTGGAGGAGGAGGCGAGTCGATGATCACGCCCTCCTCCCGGCACGCGGTGGCCCCCAGGAGGACAAACCCTGAAATCACGACCGCCGCGAGCACCGGGACGACCCTGAGGGCCGGGACGGCTTTGAGGGCCGGGACGACTCCGAGCGCCAGCGCCGAGCGGGGACTCACGCTACGGCGTGATCCGCGTCATCATGCGCGGAAACGCGATCGATTCTCGCAGGTGTGGGAGCCCGCAGATCCAGCTCACGGTGCGCTCCAACCCCAAACCGAACCCGCTGTGTTGGAACGTGCCGTACTTCCGGAGATCCAGGTACCAGCCGTACGTCTCCTCGGGGAGGCTCTCTTCCCGGATTCGGGCCAGGAGCCTGTCGTGGTCATCCTCACGCTGGCTCCCCCCGATGATCTCGCCGTATCCCTCGGGAGCGAGGAGGTCGTTGCACTTCACGGTGCGCGGGTCCTCCGGGTTCTCCTTCATGTAGAACGCTTTCGCGCCCTTCGGATAGTCGTATACGAATAGCGGCTTCTCGCGGTCCTCGACCAGAATGGACTCGTCCCCCGCACCGAGGTCGGCACCCCATGCGACCTCGCTTCCCCGCGACTGGAGGAGCTCGATGGCATCCGTGTAGCTGATCCGGTCGAACGGGGCCTGGACATGCTCGAGCCGTGGGATGTCCCTCTCCAGCACGTCCAACTCGACCCGCTGGTGCTCGAGAACCCGACCGACGATGTAGCAGACGAAGTCCTCCTGGAGCCGCATGTTGCCGTCGCTGTCCAACCACGCGACCTCGGGCTCCACCATCCAGAACTCGGTCAGGTGCCGGCGCGTCTTGGACTTTTCCGCCCGGAAGGTCGGGCCGAAGCAGTAGACCTTCCCGAGCGCCGCCGCGGCAGCCTCCACGTACAGCTGCCCGGTCTGCGCCAGGTACGCGGGTCCCAGGTCGAAGTACTCGGTCTCGAACAGCGTGCCGGCGGACTCGCCGATCGAGCCGGTCAGGATGGGCGTGTCCACGAGCGTGAATCCGCCCTCGTGCATGAAATCGCGGATCGCACGCACGATCTCGTCGCGCACCTTCATGATCGCGATCTGCTTTCGGCTCCTCAGCCACAGGTGCCGGTGCTCGAGCAGGAAGTCGGTTCCGTGCTCCTTCGGCTGGATCGGGAACTCGGGCGCCGGTCCGAGGATCGCCACTTCGCTCGCCGTGAGCTCGACACCCCCGGGCGCCCGGTCGTCCGCGCGTACGGCGCCCGTGACCTTTACGCTCGCCTCGTATTCCACCTCGCCGAGGCGCGCCCAGGTTTCCTCCGAAACCTCGCTCTTCGGGAAGACGCACTGCACCTCCCCGGTCCCGTCCCGCAGAATCAGGAACGAGATCTTCCCGCTGGAGCGGAAGTTCCGCACCCAGCCGTTGAGCGATACGGTCTCGCCGACGTGCGCTCCGAGGTCCTGTATGGTCACGCTTGCGGCGCTCATGTGTGTCTGCCGGTGTCTCCTGGGTCTTCTCTGCGGCGTTTCGATCCGCCCTCTGGTCCGCTCCAAGGATGCAGTCGATGCGCGGGGCACACAAACCCGGCGTCGGGGAAGCGCTGGACCGTTCCCCCTCTCGCGGCTAGGGTGGTCGGGACCGGTTCCCCAAGACCGGCCGTGAACCCGAGGTGTTTTCGATGATCCGAGCGGCCTGCGGCAGTCTCACCCTCGTCGCGTATCTCAGCGGCGTCGCGGCGTGCGCGAACGACGCCGGCACCACGACGGCGGTCGTGTTCGACAGCGCGGGAATCACGATCGCCGCCAGCCCGGTCGAAGTGTTCGCAGATCTCCCCTCGTGGCAACTCACCGAGCCTCCGCAGGTGGAGATCGGCGGCCTCGAAGGAGAGACGGCCCATCAGCTGAACCAGGTCGTGGACGCGGCTCGGCTCCCGGACGGGACGATCCTGATAGGCGACGCGGGCAGCAGGGAGCTGCGGCTCTTCGATTCGAGCGGGAAGAGCGTGCGCACGCTCGGGGGCCAGGGCGAGGGCCCGGGTGAGCTGCCCTTCCTGCGCGCGATCGCGATCCTGCCCGGCGACACGATCGTCGCCTCTGCTTGGCCCTTCGGGCTCCTGTCCCGGTTCAAGCTGGACGGGACGTTCATCGGGAGCACGCGGCTGGGTCCGTTCTGGCCCGGGGTCGTCGCCGAGATCCTGACTGACGGATCGCTCCTGCTCGACCTGTACGACCGGGGATACGGCAACGACATCGAGACCTGGGCGGCCTCGGGAACGCAGCCGCTCTTCCGCCCTCGGGGATGGCTCGTTCGGGTGTTCCCCGACGGCCGGCAATACACGCTGCGGGAGATACGGGGGGAGCAGTGGTTCAAGCGGGGCGAGGTTCGACAGAACCTCTGGGTGGCTCCACGCCCCTTTGGCCCCACGAGCGCGGTGGCCGTGGCCGGGTCTCGCGTCTATGTCGGCGACACCGAGAGAGCCGAGATCGAGGTGCTCTCGCTGAGCGGCGCGCTTCGGGGACTCGTGCGTTGGGAGGAGGAGCCGGTCCCGGTCACCGGCGCGGACCGTGACCACGTGAGGGAGATCGCGTTGGGCTCACTGCGGCAGTCAGCGCGTCGGGAAGACCTCGAGCGGTGGCTCGATGAGGTGCCATATCCCACGTATAAGTCGGCGTTCAGCACCCTGTTCACGGATCGCGTCGGTCGATTGTGGATTCAGGTGCCGGTGATCGCGGGCACGTCGAGCGATCGTTGGATCGTGTTCGATGTGGATGGCCGCTCGCTTGCCCGGCTGGAGTCTCCCACCGGCTCCCGGTTTCTCGATGCGGGGGAAGAGTGGGCGGTCCTCGTGTGGAAGAACGAAGTCGAGCAGGAGTTCGTCAGGCTGTATCGCCTCGAGAAGTGAGCGGGCGTACAGGCGGGCGTCCCTGCGACCAGTCCCGGGGGCCGTTCCCTACGGCCGCTCACGCCAGGAGAAGTCGACGACGATCGGTCGGTGATCCGACGCCTCCTCGCTGTCGGACACGTCGAGCCCGTGGCGCGTTAGCCATGGGGCGGCCAGATCCGCGGTCTCGAGCACAAAGGCTCGCCTGACGTCGAGCGTAGTCCCGCTATACAGGACGTAGTCCAGCTGCCCGGGCGGAAACGGGCCCCGCCCGCCATCCCACGTCGCGCTCGTCCGGCCGTCGAGCTGCAGTGCGTATGCGGCCACGAGATCGGATCCGTCGGGAGCGAGACCGGCCGCGGTCACGTCCAGAGGCGTTTCGGAAGCGACGAGGTTGAAGTCACCGCCAACGATAACCCCGTACGCTGCCCGCCCGGCTTCGGCCGCGACGGCGAGCGCGCGGCGCGCTGCCGCGTTGATCGAGGCGGCTTCCATGCGCCGAATCCGATCCTCGATGGCGTCGGCCCGGTTGCCACAGCACACGAGATCCAGCGTCACCAGCAGGAGCCGCCGTCCTCCCACGGACACCCAGGCCCCGGCCGCCGGCGCTCCGGCCTCGGTCGCGTTCGCCTGCACCTCGTGCAGATCACGCCCCGCCACGCCTCTCAGCAGAGGTTGGACGGAGTCCGGATAGAGAACGCGGGAGAAGGTCGGCTCGGTATCCAGGGCGAGGCGTGCGGCGATCGCTCCGCGCTGCGCGCTTCCACTCGATCCAACGTGAACGGACCAACCGTTGGCGGCCGGGGTCGACGACAGGACCTCGCGCACGGTTTCCGGTGTCACCGCCGGTGCGATCTCATCCAATAGCACGAGATCCGGAGCGGTCGCTGCGAGGATGCGACGGAACGGTTCAGGATTCCGCAGGAGCCGCGCGCGCGACACGTTCCAGCTCAGGATGCGAAACGCGGTGCCGGGCGCGCGAAGCAGCGGATCCCCGTCCAACCGTGGACGCGCCAGCCCTCCGCGGGGTCCCAGGTCCAGAGCGAACGGACCGATGGCATCGTGTTGGCGACCCGCCCGCTCGACGTAGGCCAGGTGACCGCGCGTCACGTCTCCCACGAACGTCCGTATTCCATTCGGAAGTTGCACGTCCCGCCCGAGGCGGGTCTCGATGCTGCGGGACGTGTGACGTGGCTCGAAGAACAGGCCGAGCTCGTAGGGATCGAGCGCCTCCAACACCCGCTCCGAATCGGGCGGAGCTGCCGGGTCCGGGATGAATGTGCGGAGTCCGTACCGGACTCGATTCGGATCATCGGGGTCGAGATGCGTGAACTCGATGATGAGGTCGATGCCGGCGAGCGCTGGACCTCGCCAACCCGTGAGCGGGTCCCCATCGGCGTCCAGGGCGAGAGACAGGATGCCCTCGAGACCTTGCGCGTTCACGGGCCGCCCCAGGTCGAAACGTAGATACACCGCGTCGGAATCATGAGCGAGACAGACTTCCCGCAGATCGAGCTCAGCGGCCGCGGCGTCAGCCGGGTCGTCGACGCCGGCGCACGGTCCCCAATCGTCGAACACGCCGTCGATGACGATGCGAGGCGCGCCGGGTGCGGACTCGAGGTCGGTGGCAACGGACGCGCACCCCGCGATCGCCCCGGTCAGCACCGTCGCGGCGGTGAGCCATGAGACCGCCGCCAACGGCGATGAGGGGGTCGCCCGAGCGGTCGTCGGCCAGAGGACCATCACACGAGCGGGCATCACCCCACTTGATACAGGGCCTCACGGCCCCCGTAGCGTTCCGCCAACTCGCGCGCCAGGGAGCGGTGCTCCCGGTGCGAGAGCGTCGGGTCGTGTTCGACGATCGCGCGCGCACGCCCCCGCGCCTCTTCGAGGAGTTTCCGGTCGCGCTCCAGATCCGCGAACCGGAGGACGGCCACGCCGTGCTGCTCGCGACCGAAGACATCCCCCTGACCGCGGAGGCGCAGATCCTCCTCGGCTAGCAAGAACCCGTCGTCCGTGGAGGCGAAAGCCTGCAGTCGCTCGGAAGGGCTCTTGCCCGAGTGGAAGGCCACGCAATAGCTCTGCTCCGCACCGCGCCCCACCCGTCCGCGCAGCTGATGGAGCTGAGCGAGACCGAAGCGCTCCGCGTCCTCGATCAACATCACGGTCGCGTTCGGCACGTCGATCCCGACCTCGATCACGGTGGTGGAGACCAGGAGCTGGATCTCGCCCCCCACGAAGCGACGCATCACGGCGTCCTTGTCGGCGGACGACAGCCGGCCGTGTAGCAGCTCGACCTCGAACTCGGCAAACCGCTCCGCCAACTCCTCGTGCATCGCGGTTGCCGCCCGCACGTCGAGCACCTCCGACTCTTCGATGATGGGGTACACTACGTAGCCCTGTCGCCCGGCGGCCAGTTGCTCCCGGAGGAACTCGAACGCCGCATCCCGCTTCTTCGGACCACGCACCCCCGTCACGATCGGGACGCGCCCTGGCGGCATCTCGTCGATCACCGCGATATCCAGGTCTCCGTACAGCACCAGCGCGAGACTGCGCGGGATCGGGGTCGCAGACATTACGAGCGCGTCGGAGGCCAAGCCCGCTTCACGTAGACGCCGCCGCTGCTCCACACCGAAACGATGCTGCTCATCGATCACGACCAATCCGAGCGCGGCAAACTCCACCGTGTCCTGGATCAATGCGTGGGTTCCCACCACGACGCGGGCTTCCCCGCTTTCGAGACGCTGCAACGCGTACTGCCGGGCCTTTCCCGTGACCGCACCGGTGAGGAGCACCGGCTTCACGTTCACGGACTCGAGCAGCTTCTCGAGCGTTCGGACGTGCTGTTCGGCCAGCAGCTCGGTCGGCGCCATGAGCGCCGCCTGGTATCCTGCCTCGGCAGCCTTCAGCATCGCAGCGGCGGCGACCACCGTCTTCCCGCTGCCCACATCCCCTTGGAGCAGGCGGTTCATCGGCGACTCCCGCTCCATATCGGCCTCGATCTCACCCCACACTCGCTGCTGCGCACCGGTCAGCGTAAAGGGAAGCGATTCCATGAACGGTCCGGTGAGGGCAGGGTCGCCCCGGAAAGCGGTCCCGGTCGTCTCACGGCGGAGTTTCGCTCGCGCGCGTGCGTGCAGTAGCTGTAGGAAGAAGAGCTCTTCGAACGCGAGGCGGCGACGAGCGGGCTCCACTTCACTCAGGCTCGACGGGCGGTGCAGGGACTCGAGCGCCCGCTCCAAGCGGGGCAGATCCAGCTCTTCGCGCCAGCGCTCCGGCAGAACATCGCGACCTGTAATCTCGGTCAGGAGGGGGTCGAGGTTCAGGTCGACGATCGCCCGGACCTGCCGGTGCGTGAGGCCCTCCGTCGCCGGGTAGACGGAAAAGACGCGCCCTCGCTCGTGCGTGACCACCGTGGGCCCCGGTGCATCGGATGCACGCGACAGGACCGTGTGCTCGCGGGGTTGAAGCTGCCGGCCGTGGTAGAAGCGTACCGGCCCCGAGGCGAGCAACATGTCCTCTTTTTCGATCGACCGGTCCAGCCACGGACGCCCCGGCCACGCGCACTCGATCATGCCCGTGTCATCGCGGATCACGGCGTGGAAGACGCGCAGCCGGCGCCGCGTCTGGAGGACACCCTTCGACACGACCCGACCGATGACGGTGGCGTCGTCTCCCGGCTGGAGCGAGGAGATCGGGTCGACCGTGGTCGCATCCTCGTAACGGTGTGGAAGGTGGTAGAGCAGGTCCCGACCGGTGTGGACATCCATCTGAGCGAAGCGTTCCGCGCGCACCGGTCCGACCCCCTTCAGGTACTGGATCGGGCCGGAAAGGAGCGAACGGCTCATGCGCGCGACCCGTGCGAGTCCTTCAACGGCCTGCCAACAGCTTCTCCAGGTACACCTCGGCGTCGAACGGCGCGAGATCGTCCAGGCCCTCCCCCGTGCCGAGGAACCGGACGGGAATCGAGAGCTCACGGGCAACGGCGACGGCAGTCCCGGCGCGCGCGGTGCTGTCGAACTTCGCGAACACGAGGCCCGTGAGGTCCAGAGCCGCGCCGAACTGGTGCGCCTGGTTCAGCACGTTCTGCCCGGAGGTGGCGTCCACCACCAGAAGTCGTTCGTGCGGGGCCCCCTCGATCTTGCGACCCAATACGCGGTCGATCTTCTGGAGCTCGCCCATCAGGTCGCTCTGGGTGTGTAGGCGCCCCGCGGTGTCGATCAGCACCCACTGGGCGCGGCGGCTGAGCGCGGCCTCCACGGCATCGAAGGCCACGGCTGCCGGATCGCCGCCGGGACTGCCACCCACGAAGTCGGCGCCCACCCGCTCGGCCCAGATGCGTAGCTGTTCCTGAGCACCGGCCCGGAAGGTATCGGCGGCGGCCAACAGGACCCGCTCGCCCGCTTCCTGGAGCCTGTGCGCGAGCTTGGCCACGGTGGTCGTCTTGCCGGTTCCGTTCACGCCTACGATGAGCGCGACCGAGAGGCCGTCCGGCCCGCGGTGGAGCCCACCGGGCGGCAACGCCACGGGCTCGGAGGAGCTCTCCTGGTCGACTGCCGGGCGGTCCAGGATGGCCCTGATCCGGTCACCCAGGAAGTCGCGCAGATCATCCGCGCCCTTGATCTGTCCGCGCTCGGCCGCCCGCTCCAACCCGTCGATGAGTTCCATGGACGCGTCCACGCCGAAGTCCGCCTCGAGCAGGACCTGCTCCAGACGCTCAATCGCGTCCTCGTCGATCCCGCCCTCCACGATCGTGTTCACGTCCGTGAGCGCGAAATCGACGATCTTGCGCCATAGAGATTGCTTCGGGCGCTCGGATTTCAGATCCATGCGGTTGGACGGCATCTCAGCTCCCGCGGGTCAGCGTAGTCCGATCCGGTGACGCCAGATCCACTCCCCGCACAGGAGGAGCATCGCCAGGATGAACGGCCACAGCGGACGGTGCGATCGAGTATCCGACCGGACGCGCTCCACGGGTGCGGCGGCGAGCACCGCCGGCTCCGGCACCATGCGGGGCACGAGCTCCCGCCTATCCGACCCGATCTCGATGGGTCGCTCGGATCGGAACCTACCGTCCGGGGCGCGTCCGGACACGAGAATCTGGTGCAGTCCCGGCTCGAGCGTCGGGCCGGCGATGTCCTCGGGCGGTTCGGCCCATTCGTTCGACCATACCGTGTCGCCCGCGGTCGTCACTACGTCGATGCGGAGGTCGCGGACGGACGGACGGACGCGCCATGCCATGCGTCGCGCCCAAGAGGGCACCAAAAGCGAGACTGGCCGGGGCGCGACGTCCTCGACCAACCACCCGACGAGGCCACTCAGAATGCCCTCGTACACGCGCCGTGGCGGGCCATCTCGAAATGCCCAGCGCCACCACTCCGCGCCGGTCGCCAGGGCCCAACGCTCGCTTCCGCGCTCGTGCGCCACCAGCAGTGGGCGCGCCTCTCCACGCCGGCTCCGGTTCGCGTTCAAAATCGTCCAGCGAGTCCCCAGGTCGACGCCGTACACCTCGCGCAGGGGCGGAAGCTCGTCCAGCTCGGTGTCCGCGAGCAGGCTGGCGGCGGGGCTTGGTGGGACCGGGGGCATGGGATACCACTCCCCCGGCAGGGGGCCCGAGACGACGAGTCCCGTCCCCGGGAGGGTGCCCTGCCCTCGCGGGAGCACCAGCCTTCGAGGGTGGCTGCGCAGGGCACTTTCGATCCATTCGGGCACCGCACTCAGGTCTGTCTGAACCACCAACAACCGTGCGCCGCGAATCGCGCGCTGGATTCGTCCCACATCGTCGATCAGGCGCGGGCGAGGCCCCATCTCCAAATACCGGCCGTCGGTCAACCGGAGGAAGCCACGGACTCCCCCTAACACGAGACGGTCCAGCCCGGGGAGCAGAAACCTGGCCTCCCAGTCCGGGTCGGTGGAGATCAGCACCGCACCGCTGGAGGCCTCGGACACCTCCATCCAGATCGCGTCCGTATCAGCTGCGCGGTAGGGGTCCACCCTATCGAGGAGCGCGATCTCGTACCGTCGCCAGGCCGATTCCTCAGGGGGCTCCGTGGGCACAAGGGCGAGCTCGGCTCGAACGGATCGTCCCGGTGTCGGGACCGGAACTGTGGCGAACGCTCGGGGCGCACCACCCAGGCGGAGCTCCAGTCGCACGCTATCGGCCGACGCTGCGCCGGGGTCCGCGGCGACAGTCGGAGCGATCTCGGGGCCGCCCGCTCGCACGTCCACTTCTACACGGACCGTGTCCCCGGCTCGCACTCTCTCGGGAGCCAGGACAGCCGCGATCCCGAGCCGGGGTAACCTCTCCGCGACGCGGAGCTCGCGTACACCCAGGCCAAGTCGTGCCGCCGTTCTCAGGGCCTCGGCACGGTCATCCCACTCGCCGTCGGTTACCACCCACACGGAGTCCGCTCCGCCGAGCTGGGCGGCCTCGAGCCCTGGTGTCAGTCGGCTCCGCTCCGCGTCCGGCGTCACCGCCGAGAGCGTCTCGATAGGCACCGATGTGGACACGTCGCCGAACAAATGCAGGCGTTCGGCGCCCAGGGAGGCGGCGATCGTGAGGGCGGAGTCGAACCGGGTGACCCCGGCCCCGGAGCCGTCTGTCGGAACCGCGGGGAGCGACATGCTCCGGGATATATCCAGAAGCAGGACACGCGTGGTCGTGTCGGGTGCGTCGCTACGGAGCGGAGGGAGCCACAGGCCGGCCAGTATGAGGAATAGCGACAGCCCCCGCAGGATACCGGGGCCCGCGCGGCCGGCGACCCGCTCCTCTCGCCACACGTAGGCCCAAGCTGCGAGGCTGGCGGCCGCGGCCGCGGCCGCGGCCGCGATCCAGAGCGCGGCCGTCATGCGCGCGACCCGCTGGAGTTCTTCAGCGGCCTGCTAGTCCTCCAGACGGGAAAACCCGACACGCGACGGATCGTTCTCCGCCGGCAGTCGGATCCTATCGAGGACGAGGAAGGCCGCGTCTCTGGCGGCGTTGAAGAGCTCACGGTGCTCGGCTGGCACAGGTTCGGCACGTGGCAGATTCAGGCGGGCGGGATTCACATGTGTGCCGTCCTTGAGAAACTCGTAATGCAGATGCGAGGCGGTTGCGAGCCCCGTGGCGCCCACCCGGCCGATCACCTGCCCTTGATCCACTCTCACGCCCGCGGTGACCCCGCCCGATATGCGGCTCAGGTGCGCGTAACGCGTTCGCATGTTGTTCGCGTGCCGGACCTCGACGATGTTCCCGTACGTGCCCCAGCGGCCGGAGCGCGTGACGATCCCGCCACCGGTGGCACGCACCGGCGTACCGCGCGGCGCTCCGTAGTCCACACCCAGGTGTGCACGCCGTCGCTTCAGGATCGGGTGGTAACGTCGCCTGCCGAACCCGCTTGTGACGCGGGCCAGGTCTAACGGAGCGAGCAGGAATTGGCCGCGTACCGCCTCTCCCTCCAGGTCATAGTATTCCACCGGCGCCATGCTGTCCGGGCGGAAGCGGACCGCGGTCAGGTTGCGACCCACGTTGCGAAACTCGGCCGCCAAGATCCGCGATGAGCGCACGGTACCGTCGGGGCGCACTTCGCGCGCGATCGCGACTCGGTACCCGTCGTTTGGCTGGATGTCCCGCCAGAAGTCGATCTGCCAGGCGAAGATTTGCTCGATGCGGAAAGCGAGGTCGTTCCTCTCCCCAGGCGCCAATCGATCGACATCTCCAGAGAGCGCAGCGTCATACAGGTTCGACTCGAGATACCCCGCGATCAGGATCGTATCGCGGACCACCTGCACGGAATCGAGTCTGCCGTCCCAGGCGCCCGCTTCACCGTCCGGGAACAGATACAGCGTCCGATCCCGGTCGAGTCTGAGCGTGATCCGGGAGGGCGGCTCCTGCGGGCGCATGGCGAGATGAACCAGCGTCCCGGGACGCAATCTGCGAGGGTTTTCGAACTCCTCGATCTTCTCGACCACGCGCATGATCTCGAGACCGCTGAGACCATGCGCGTCGAAGATCTCCGCCAGCGTCTGTCCGGACTTCAGGCTGTCTACGACCGTAATATGCGGGGGTGGCGTGGGTACGTAGACGGTTCGCACCGGTCCGGAGGACTCATCGGATCCTCGGACCAGTAGCCATATGCCTAAACCGGCAATTACGCCGACGGTAGCGCCCCGGAGGGCGAGCTTGCCCCTACTGCCTCGCACCTAGTCCATCTGCCTCCGGATGAACGTCGGGATCTCGAGATCCTCGCCGTCTTCCTCTTGATCGTTCCAGCCACCGCTGGCGCCGCCCTCGGCGGACACTTCAGCCGCTTCCGGCTCCTCGACGAGCTGCAGCCCGCCGAACTTGGACCCGATGACTACTGGCTCCGGCCGGGAGGACGTCTCCGGCAGATCCTCCTCGTCCTCGAGGACCTCACCGAATCCGGTCGCGATCACGGTCACGCGGACCAATCCCTTCAGATCCGAATCCTCGACGACGCCGAAGATCATCTCGCCATCTTCGCCTGCCGCCTCCTGGATGATCGAGTTGATCGTCGTGACCTCGTCGATCGTCATGTCGGGGCCGCCAGTGATGTTCACCAGCACCCCTGTGGCGCCGTTAATCGATACGTTGTCAAGTAAGGGAGAGCAAATCGCGTGCTGGGCCGACTCGACCGCGCGATCGTCACCGCTGGCTTGCCCGGTACCCATCAACGCAGCGCCACGGTTCGACATGACCGTGCGGACATCCGCGAAGTCCACGTTCACTTCGCCAGTGACGCTGATCAGGTCCGAGATCCCCTGCGTCGCGTGCAACAGCACCTCGTCCGCCTTCTTGAGCGCGTCACGGAACGTCGTCTCACGACCCACGACCGCGAGCAGTCGCTCGTTGGGCACGACGATCATCGTGTCCACCGCACGCCGAAGCTCGCGCATGCCCAGATCCGCGTGTCGCATTCGGCGCTTGCCCTCGAAGTGGAAGGGCCGCGACACGATCGCGATGCACAGAGCCCCTCCCTCCCGGGCCAGGCGGCCGATGACGGGAGCCGCCCCGGTCCCCGTTCCGCCACCCATCCCGGCGGTCACGAATACGAGATCGGCACCGTCGAGGATCTGACGGACCTCATCCTCGCTCTCGGCGATCGCCTGCCGCCCGATCTCCGGCCGGGCGCCTGCGCCCAGCCCGCGCGTCAGGTTCTTGCCGATCTGTACCTTGATGTGCGAGTTGGACTTGTGAAGCGCCTGCAAGTCCGTGTTGACGGCGATGAACTCGACGCCCTCCAGACTCTCATCGATCATGCGGTTCACGGCGTTCCCGCCGGCGCCGCCCACCCCCACCACTTTCATCCGCGCGTTGCGCGCGATGTCGTCGTCGAATTCGAAGACCATTTGCACCCCCACTTTCCTTCGCCCGTTCACCAGCTGGTCTCTGCCGCCAACCGTTCTACGCCAAGCGGCCCCGGACCCAATCGTTCGAGGCCCATTGATCTCTATGTGGTGCTCGGCTCCCGAGCCTTCACGCGTCCGAGAGAACCCACGAGCCGTCTAGAAGAAATCCCTCAACCACTCACCGACCCGCGATATCGCACGAGTCGCACCCGTCCAGCCCCCAGATCGGCGCCTCAGGTTCCCGAACAGCGCCAGACCCGCGCTCGTCGTGAAACCGGCTTCCTTCAGCGCTTCAGTAGTCCCGGCCAGGCCACGCCCGGGGACGCCCAGGCGAACGGGAAGATTGAACACGGAGCGGGCAAGCTCATCCGTTTCGGGCAGATCCGCTCCACACCCCGTGAGCACGACACCCGCACCCAATCGGTCGAGCAGGTCCTCACGCTCGAGCTCCTCGTAGACGAGCCCCAGGACCTCGTCCAACCGCTGCTCGACGATGTGCGCCAGCAGTTCGCGCGATACACGCCGGTTCGAGCCGAGCGACGCGCCCGACACGTCGAGGTGCTCTTTCGGATCCACTGCGCTGCGTCGCGCGACGCCGTAACGCCCCTTCAGGCGATTCGCCTCCTCTTCGGGGACGCCGAGACCGCGAGCGATGTCGCGCGTCACGCTCGCGCTGCCCCACGGGATGCTGGCCACGTGACGCAACCGACGGCTCACGTAGACCAGCAGGTCCGTGCTCGCACCGCCGAGGACGACGAGCGCTACACCGGCCTCGCGATCGATATCGCCCAGAACGGCCAGACCGCTGGCGAGAGGAGACATGACCAGTTCCTCGGGGCGGTACCCGGCTCGATCCACGGCCTTGCTGAGATCGCGACACACCGTGGATTCGGCCGTTACGATGCACACGTCCGATTCCAGCCGCGTCGCCACCATGCCGACCGGATCCTGTATGCCGTCTCGGCCATCTACCGCGTACTCCTGGCAGATGGCGTGGATGAGGTCGCGATCCGGTGAGATCGGGACGGCCTGTCCGACCTCCTGTACGCGCTTCACGTGACCCGCGGTGATCTCCGCCCCGGAGACAGCGACCACTCCCCGGGATCGCGAGATCTGCACGTGTGGACCGGGGACTCCGACATAGATCGACTCCACCTCGCGACCGGCCATGACCTCGGCCTGCTGGATCGCCCGGCGTACGGAGCGGGTCGCGGCCTCAAGGTGGGTGATCGTGGCACCGTTCATACCCTCCGAGCCAACCGCTCCCACGCCGATGATCTCGAGCGGATCGGACGGATCATGACCCTGGCTCGCCTCGGCGATTACCGCGCAGGTCTGCGAGGATCCGATGTCCAGTCCGGCCAGCACCCACGAGCCGCCGATCATCGTTCATCCTCCAGCGAGAGCACCACCTGACCGGCATAGCGGGCGTCGGCCTTGGAGATCTGGGCCTCGCGGGTCTGCCCGAGCGCCAGAAGAACGCGCCGGAGGCCCTGCACGGGCTCGCCGGCCGGAAGCAGGACGCGGCTGGCGCTCGCGGTCGGGAGCATGACGAACTCGTATCCACCCTTCGAGGCGAACCCGAACTCCGAAACCTGCTGTACGAACTCGGGATCCTGTGTCCCGAGCTCCGCGATCAGTGCGATGAGGGCCCGTTGGTGAGGGTCTGCAAGATGATCGGCCTCCAGCTCCGCGGGTCCCCTGAGTAAGGGGAGGTCGACGTCGGCGGCCGACGGGTCCAGGGGAAGGACTTTCCCCTCCGCACTCACTGGCAATAGGGTAGGCGTCGCCGCCAACGCCACCGGACGATCCTCGACGACCTGGATCTCTATCGCGCGGATCCCGTCCCGTCGCACCCGAGCTTCGAGCACGAGCGGGTGCGCCTCGACGCGCGCTTCCCAATCCGAGGGGTCGTCCCAGACGGAGGCCTCGCGTCCGACCGAGGCCAACCCGATCACCTCGGTCGGGGCTACGTACTGCACCCCAACCACCCGAACCGTCTCGACTCGAAACGCGGGTAGTGACGCGAGGAGCCGAGGCACCCACAGAGGCACACTCAGACCGATGAGCCCACCCGTGAGCACCACGAAAGCCCGGCGGCGTGCGCGACGCGTCAGCCGTTCGAGCAGTCGCATACCGACCTCACACCGCCCCCACCATCTGCAATTGCTCCGCTTCGAATCCCCACAAACAGATCTCCGGCTCGAGCCACAGGCCCAGCGCATCGTGGGCCCGGCGCCGGGTTTCGATCATCAGCCCGAGCACATCCGTCGCCCGCGCCACGCCCAGGTTTACGATGAAGTTCGCGTGGCGCTCGGCGATTTGTGCGTCGCCCGCGCGCGCCCCACGCATTCCCACCCGATCGACGATCTCCCACGCCGAACCGTACGGCGGTCCCGGGTTCTTCCAGGTCGAGCCTATGGAAGGGAGCTCGTACACCTGGTCCACGACCTTCCTCGAGCGGTAACTTTGGTGCTCCTCCTGAATCGCCTCGCGATCGCCCGGTGGGGCGGCGAACCGCCCGCCCAGGAACACCCAGGACTCCGGCACCTGGATGCTCCGGTAGCCGGCTCCTGCCTCGGCGGCCTCAAGACGGACGATCTCTCCACCCGGCGTCATCGCCTCCACCCACTCGACCCGGTGCCACAGCCATACGTCCCGCGACCCCGCGTTCATCCGCAGACCCCCACCCACGGTGCCGGGCACGGCCTCCAGGAAGCTGAACCCGGCCCGCCCTTCCCTCCGCGCGGTTCCCACGAAGGCGGGGAGCTTCGTCGCCGCACCGGCTTCGATCGCCTCCGCCTCCGTTCGGACGAAGTCGAACTGGCCGGCGAGGATGAGAACGGGCTCGGGAACCCCCTCGTCCGAGACGAGGACGTTCGCACCGGCTCCCAACACTCGGTACGCACCGCCATCCAGCGACTCGATGGCCTGCCGCAGGTCGTCTCTGGACTCGGGTAGCGCGAGACGCGCCGCCGGTCCGCCGATCCCGTAGCGCGTGTGCGCTGCCAACCCGACGTCACGGTCCCACCGCATCGCCCGATAGCTCCTCAGCCGCTTCGTGCGCCAGTCGCGTCACATCGCCCGCGCCCATGTACACGATCACTGTAGGGTCCTCCGGAGCCACGGCCAGGGCGCGCTCGACCACTTCCTCCTTCGAGGCCTCCCGTAGCCGATCCGGCGCATGTCCGACGATGCGTGCCGACGTCACGCCCTCGATGGGTCGTTCGCGCGACGGATAGATCGGGAGTACGAAGACCTCATCGGCGCCCGCGAGAGCCTGCGCGAATTCGGCCGCGAACATCTCCGTGCGCGTGAAGAGGTGTGGTTGGAACACGACCACGAGCCGCGCGTCGGCATGCTGGGTGCGCAGGGCATCGATCGATGCGGCCACTTCGGTCGGGTGGTGCGCGTAGTCGTCCACCACCGTCACCCGTCCGGATACGAGCAACGTCTCCAGGCGTCTCGCGACTCCCTTGAATAGCTCCAGACCGTCAGCGATCGACTCCGGATCCGCCCCCAAGCGAAGCGCGGACGCGAACGCCGCGGCCGCATTGAGTGCGTTGTGCCTTCCGGGGATGCGAAGGTTGAAGCGGGCCCTTCCCTCGGGCCATGAGACCCGGCAAGCGGTCGTCTCCACGGTCGAGGCTTCGATCTCCAGCCGGTAGCGAGCTTCGGGGGCGAAGCCGTACGAGAGCGGGCTTTCGAAGCCCTCGCCCAGCGCGCGGGCCCCCGCATCGTCCCAGCAATAGACGAGGCCGTCGCGGGAGATCGCACGCGAAGCGAATGCCTCGTAGGCCTCCTGTAGCGCGTCGACCGTGCCGTACGTGTCGAGGTGCTCCGGCTCGAGCGAGCTCACGACGGCGAGCGCTGGGTCGAGCTCGAGGAACGAGCGATCGTACTCGTCCGCCTCCACCACGATCAGGTCCGGCGCGCCGACGCGGGCAAAGCCGTTCCACCACGGCATGTGTCCTCCGACGAGCACCGTCGGGTCGAGGTCCGACGCTTCGCAGGCCAATCCAGTGAGGGCCGTAATCGTCGTCTTGCCATGCGTGCCCGCCACCCCGATCACGCGCGCGTCTCGGACCAGCGCCCCGAGGGCGCGCGCCCGCTTGAGAAGGGGCACGGCCGCCTCGCGTGCCGCGGTGAGCTCAGGACTCGCGTACGGGATCGCTGAGCTGTACACGACGAGATCCGAGCCGGCCGTGTGTGACGGGTCGTGCCTGGCACACAGTTGAATTCCTCTCGCCGTGAGCTCATCGAGCCCCTCAACGCCGGCTCCATCGCACCCGGAGACTCGATACCCGGCCTCCGCGAGCAGCACGGCGAGACCGCGCATGCCCGCACCCCCAATCCCGACCAGGTGGATTCCGCTTCCCACCGGGGGCAACTCATCCCGCGTCGGCAGCTCGCCGCGTACGCCTCGAACGGGCGCGACAGGGTCAGCCATCATCATCATCCACTCCACCACCCTGCGCCCTGCCACGCCCGCTCGACGGACCGGCCCGCGCCAGCTCCAGGAGAGCACCAGCGATCCTGTCGGCGGCATTCGGATGCGCACGCGAGCGCGTCGCTTCCGCCATGCGGCCTAACCGCTCGGCGTCGGCGAGCAGCTCCAAGCACAGCCCCCACAGCTCCCCGGGCCTCAACGCAGCCTGCTCCCGCATCTCCGCCGCGCCCGCGTCGACCATGGCTCTGGCGTTGGGCGTCTGATGCCCGCCCGCTGCCGTGGGGAGCGGAACGAACACGGCAGGAACACCGCTGGCCGAGAACTCGGAGATCAGCATGGCCCCCGCCCTCGCCACCGCCAGCGTCGCGTGGCCGAGCTGGGCTCCCAGTCCTTCGATGAAAGGCACGACCCGAATCCGATCGGCCCACGGGAGTCGCGCCACACGATCGGAGACTGCTTCCGCGTGCGCCGGACCCGCGACCCACACCAGAGACAGGTCCGCAGGCCACGAGCTGCCCGCCGCATCTGACTGAGGGGTGGAGGCACGGGCGGCCGACGTCGCCTCGCCGGGCCCCCGCCGCGCGCGGGGACCCGACTGCGCTTCGACCGCAGCCGTGCGCTCCACCGAATGGTTCGAGACCGCCCGCTCCAGATCCGCGAGCAACCGATCGTTCAAGCCCTTCGCCCCCTGGCTCCCCCCCACCACGAGCAGCACGCGGTCGCGTGGCCACGCGTACGGCTCGGTCCCGGCCGGCAAAACCGGCTTCGATACGGGATTGCCGAACGCGAATACGCGCGCTTTCGAGGAGACCCGTAGACGCGACTGCGCCTCCGGATAGCCCAGGTGGAGTTGGTCGACACGGGCCGAGAGCAGGCGCGTCACCAGACCCGGTTGTGCGTTCTGCTCCTGGATCGCCGTCCGACAGCCCTTCAGCCGGCCCCAAGCGACCGCCGGACCCGAGACGTACCCACCGGTCCCCACCACGAGATGCGGGTCGAAGCGGCGGAACTCCCGCGCGATCCCCCCCGCCACGGCCGGCATCGCAGACAGCAACCGCCAGTTGCGCCACGGTCGCTGACGATACAATGGCTGGAGCGGGAGCAGGTGATATGCGTAGCCCGTCTCCGGGAGCACCCGGGCCTCGAGGCCCCGCTGACTCCCGATGAACAGAAATTGCGCGTCCGGCTCGGCCCGACCCAGCGCCTCGGCGATGTTGAGCGCCGGGTACAGGTGCCCACCTGTTCCACCTCCCGCGAGCACGATCCTGAGCAGCGTCACGGCTCAACATCTCCGCTGCGCCGCGATGTTGTAGAGGATCCCGGTCACCCCCATCGCCAGCACGAGCCCTGTCCCACCCGCACTGATGAACGGCAGGCTCACGCCCGTGGTGGGCAGCAGGCCGATGGTGACACCGATGTGCCCGAACGCGCCGATCGCGACGATCGCGGTCAGACCGATCGCGAGCAGACGCCCGAAGAGATCCGGGGCCGAGGCGGCTATTCGCAGTCCGAACAGAGCCCAGGCCAGGTATAGCAAGATGAGCGCGGCGGCACCCACGAGGCCCCACTCCTCGGCGATGATCGGGTAGATGAAATCGTTCTGCGGCTCCGGGAGGTAGAACAGCTTCTGCGTGCTCTCTCCGAATCCCACCCCGAACACTCCGCCGGACCCGATCGCCACCAGGGACTGGCGGAGCTGGTATCCGACGCCATCCGCGTCGAGGGCGGGATTCAGAAACGCCAGGACCCGGTTCATCCGGTACCCGGTGTTCATGATCTGGTCGAGCAAGAGGGGGAAGGTGGCTGCGCCGATGAACACGAAGTGTCCCAGACGAGCGCCTGCCGCGAACAGGACGAGGAGGGCCAGCGCGGCGGTGATCATCGTTGCCGAGAAGTGCGGCTCGGCGAGGATGAGCAGGCAGATCGGGCCCACCACTAACATGAACGGCAGCAATCCGTATCGAAGGCTCCCCAGCCGATCCTGCTTCTTTACGGCCAGCGCGGCCGTCCATATCACGATCGCGAGCTTGGCGAGCTCCGACGGCTGAAATGCGACACCGAGATCTATCCAACGGCGCGCTCCGTTTCGAACCGGCGCCAGCTCACGCGTCCACGGGAGGAGGAGGAGAACGAGAAGGACGGCTACGAGTCCGAGGAAAGGCCAGGCGATGCGCTTGTAGATCCGATAGTCGATGAAGGTCGCGACGAGCAACACGATAGCCCCAATCGCGACACGGGCGATCTGCTGGACCAGGAAGTGGCTGTCCGGCAGGCCCTTCGACTGGGCCACGAAGGAGCTGGCGCTGTACACGGAGACCAGCCCGAAGAGAACCAGAGCCCCCGTCACCAGCAGGAGGCCTCGGCGCACCCACCAGGGCGCCCCCGCGCTCGGCCGAACGGGCATCACCTCGATGCCCAATACGCGCGCCATCATGCGGCCGACACCCCTT
>JBDHAD010000025.1:0-39483 GCA_039588215.1 Gemmatimonadota bacterium | reverse complement strand
CGTCCGGGTCGGAACGCGGTGTCCAGGTCCTCGTAGTTCAGATGCAGGTCCGTTCCCAGCGGTGCGCCTCGAATAAGGGTGAAGCGCATCGCATCAGCCCCGTATCTGTCAACGACTTCCATCGGGTCGATGCCGTTGCCGAGCGATTTGGACATCCGTCGCCCGAGGTGGTCTCGCACCGTGCCGTTCAGCAGGACGTCGGTGAACGGAAGGTCGTCCATGAACTCGCAGCCAGCCATCACCATGCGAGCGACCCAGAAGAAAAGGATCTCATCCGCCGTGACGAGCGTATCGCCGGGGTAGAACCTCTCCAGGTCCTCGGTCTGGTCGGGCCACCCAAGCGTCGAGAAAGGCCACAGCCAGGAGCTGAACCACGTGTCCAGTACGTCGGTGTCCTGCTCGATGCCCCCCCCGCAACTCGGACAAGCCTCAGGGTCGTCCCGCGCGACGATCATCTCGTTGCACTCGTCGGCCTGGCAGTACCACACCGGTATCCGGTGGCCCCACCAGAGCTGACGACTGATGCACCAATCGCGGATGTTCTCCATCCAGTTCGCGTAGACCCGGCCGTACCGCTCAGGGTGGAAGCGCAGCTTCCCATCGCGGTATACGGCCAGTGCCGGCTCGGCCAGAGGCTGCATCTTCACGAACCACTGCAGGCTCAGGCGCGGCTCCACGACCGTGTCGCACCGATAACAGTGCCCTACCGAGTGCGGATGGTCTTCGACGCGGACGAGCAGGCCCTCGCTCTTCAAGTCCTCGAGCACACGCGCACGGGCTTCGAAGCGATCGAGCCCCCGATATGCCTCGGGAACCGCATCGCTCATCTCGGCCGCATCGGTCATCGTGTCGACGGTGTCCAGGTCGTGACGTTGTCCGATCTCGAAGTCGTTCGGGTCATGCGCGGGCGTGACCTTCACGACCCCGGAGCCGAACTCCGGATCGACGTAGACATCGGCCACGATGGGCAAGGCTCGCCCGACGAGCGGCAGCATCGCCTCATGCCCGACGAACTCGGTGTACCGCTCGTCATCAGGGTTCACGGCGAGCCCCGTGTCACCGAGCATCGTCTCGGGGCGTGTCGTCGCGACCTCGAGAAACCGCCCAGCATCGGTCGCGAGCGGGTAACGGATGTGGTACAGCCTACCGGCGTGTTCCCGGTGCTCCGCCTCCTCGTTGGAGAGTGCCGTTCGGCAGCGCGGGCACCAGTTGATGATGTAGCGACCCCGGTACACGAGGCCCTTTTCGTACAGCCGCACGAAGACCTCGCGGACGGCCCGGGAGAGGCCATCATCCAGCGTGAACCGGGTCCTCTCCCAGTCACACGAGCACCCGATCACCTCGAGCTGGTGGAGGATCCGCGCTTCGTACTTGCGAACCCATTCCCAGACTCGCTCGACGAAGGCATCGCGCCCCAGGTCGAATCGTGTCTCTCCTTCCGCCGCCAAATGGCGCTCCACGACGTTCTGCGTGGCGATCCCGGCGTGATCCGTCCCCGGCAGGTAGAGCGCCTCGTACCCCTGCATGCGCCGCCAGCGGATCAGAACATCCTGGATCGTGTTGTTGAGGCCATGGCCCATGTGAAGGGCGGCGGTGACGTTTGGCGGCGGGATCACGATCACGTACGGGTCTTCGGTTGCGTCGACGTGCGCGTGGAAGGCTCCAGCCTCCTTCCAGGCGTCGTACAACGCCCCCTCCAGACCGGACGGGTCGTAACGGCTGGCCAGCTCGGCCCGCTCGGCGGCGCGTGCAGGGTTCACGTTCGAATCGTTCTCGCTTCCTGGTCGAGGGATCGGGTGTGTCAGGCCGTCGGAACGTCAACGCCCCATGGTGCGGGTCAGTTTAACGGCAGGGCTGCGGGAAGGAAACGACGCCCGACCGGGTTGGGTGCGTTATGAATTTCAGTTCTTCGGAGAGCGCACGAAGGTGGTATCCCGCTGTCGCCGCCGCTCTGCTTCTTCCTCCGAGCGGCGTCTCATCTCCTCCCTGCGCTCCCTGCGCACCCTCTCGATGTCGTCTCGGATATCCTGACTCTGGATTTCCTGCAGATCGCGAAGCGCCTGCTCGAATTCGCGCCGCTGCGGTCCGCTCGGCATGAGTTGGAAAGGTATCGGTATCGTGATATCTCCAAGGTGAATCCCCTCGGGTGAGACCCCCCACCTCTTCCCGTCCTTCTCGTACGTCCAGTCGAGAGCCCGGCGTCGCTGTTCCTCGGTCAGCCGAAGGCTGTCGAGCCATTCGCGCAGGATCGCGCGTACCGCGCTGTCGGCTCGGGCGAAACGCTCGAGCCGCTCGCCAAACAGCAGCGGGTCGCGGGGGTCCACCCAGAGACGCGCGTCGCTGAAGCGGGGGCGTAGCCGTTCGGCGTTCGTGAGCCGTCCGGGAGGCTCGGCCGCCTCCGTTTCGCGCGGCTCGTCGGTCGCGGGCTCGCCCTCGGCTTCGGGCAAGGGAGTCGGAACGATCTGGACGACTTCGGTCTCCTCGGGTCGCCGGGGTCGCAGCTCCTCCGGCTCTGGCCGCGGAGTCTCCGGTTCGGGCTCTGCGGGTGTATCGGGGACCTCGACCACCACCAACCCGCGCGGTGCGGGCTCGGTCTCGAGAGATGGACGGAAGAACGGGGGCGGCTCGGGCAGGAAGCGCCCGGTGGCGAGCAGGACGGCCAGATGCACCAGGGCCGAGATGACGAGCCCGGCAGCGAGCCTGCGGCGGTAGGCGCGCTCGCGACGCCAGCGAGTCGAACGGGAATGAGAGGTCGGCATGGTCGAGGCCGGGCGGCCGATCAGGCGAGGCGGAGCGCGCGTTCGGCAGCCTCCGCGTACCTGTCGACCGGTACCGTGAAGGCGGCGCGCACGTATCCTTCGCCCGCCTCACCGAGGGCCGATCCCGGTAACAGGACGACCGCCTCGGATTCGAGCAGTCGCCGACAGTATTCGACCGAGCCCTCGCCCGCGGGGACCGCCATCCACAGGTACAGCGTCGCCTGGGGTGGGGAAACCTCGAAACCGGCCTGGGCGAAAGCGGCGGTCGCGGCGTCCCGACGAGCCGCCAGCCGTGCCAAATTGCGGTCCAGAAACGGTTCGGGGTCCCGGAGCACGGCGGCGCCGGCAGCCTGGATCGGCAGATACGGACCCGTGTCGAAGAAGCTCTTCACGCGGGCGAGCCGCTCGATCCACGCCCCACCTCCACATGCCCAGCCGAGCCGCCAGCCCGTCATGTTGAAGCTCTTCGAAAAGGAATGGAACTCGAGGCCATTCTCCAAACCGCCATCGACTTCCAGCAGACTCGGCGGGCGAAACCCGTCGAACGCGATCTCCGCATAGGCGTTGTCATACACCAGGAGCGCGCCCCGGTCCGTCGTGACCCTGACCATCTCCCGCACGTAATCCAGCGTGGCCACAGCCGCCGTCGGGTTGTTCGGGTAATTGACGTAGACGAGCCGTAGATCCCCGGGACACGTCCGCACGCGGTCCGGAGGGACGAGGAATCCCTCCTCGGGGCGCAGGGGGCAGCGTTCGAGACGGGCTTCCGCCATGTACGGTCCGCCGAAGTACGGGGCGTAGCCGGGGTCGGGTATCAGGACCGAGTCTCCGCGATCGAGCGCCGCAAACGCCAGGTGACCGAGGCCTTCCTTGGACCCGACGAGCGGTAGAATCTCGCGGTCCGGGTCGAGCCGACGGCCGTAGCGGCGCGCCATCCAGTCGGAGATCGCCTCACGCAGCTCCGGCAACCCGCGTTGGAAGGCATACCGCTGCAGATCCGGTCTCGCGCATGCTTCGCGCAGCGCGGCGACTGCCTCGTCCGGCACCGGGAGTCCGCAGTCACCCGCTCCGAGATCGATGACGTCGCGACCCTCGGCATGAAGCCGGGCCTTCACCTCGGGAATCCCGGCTAATGGATACGCGGGGAGGCCCCTGAGCCGTCGAGTTTCCGCCCGGTCACGTCCGGTGCCCGAGGAACTCACGTCTTCAGCTTCTTCTTCTTCGCCGCCGGGAACAGCACGTTGTTCAGGATCAGGCGATACCCGGGCGAGTGCGGGTGAAGGTCCAGATCCGTGGGCGCATCTCCGATCAAGTGCCGTGGATCGTCCGGATCGTGCCCACCCAGGTACGTAAACGTCCCTTCACCGAAGTTGCCGTGCAGGTACTTGACTCGGGCTTGGCCGGACTCCTCCGCCAGGATGGTCACGCCGGGCTTGATGCGCTCGCGCGAGAAGGTGGTCGTCAGACCGTAGAAGTCCGGCAGAACGCGCTCGTGGCTCTGTGTCAGCATGGCGGGAACCGGGTCGAACTTCGCGCTGAAGTCGAACAACGTGAAGCTGCCGAGATCCTTCCTCCAGGGGGTGTTGACCTGATGGCCATCGATGTCGCTGAAGGCGCTGAGTGTGGGATCCGTAACGAGCACGGCTCCGGTGAACGCCAACGTCTGATCCCAATCCAGCTTTGGGGTCGCGGTGAGATCCGGAGGCGTCCCGTCCGCAAAGGAAGCCGCGATGTCCGTCGTTCCCGCGGCCAGGGCCAGCTCGAACGTTTCGGTCGCTGTGCACATCGCGAACAGAAAGCCACCCGCCTCCACGTATTTCTGCAGTCGTCTCGCGACCTCCTTCTTGAGCGCCGGCACGGTGCGGTAGCCTAGGTCCTCCGCCACCCCCTCGTTTCGCGCGACCTCCTCCTGCAGCCACGCGGCGGAGGCATATGTCAGATAGAACTTCGAATACTGACCGGTGAAGTCCTCATGATGCAGGTGGAGCCAATCGAAGTTCTCGAGTGTCCCGGCTAGCACCTCCCGATCCCACACCTGCTCGTACGGGATCTCGGCGTACGAGAGGGCGAGCGTAACCGCATCATCCCACGGAGAGCTGTTCGGAGGGGTGTACACTGCGATACGCGGCGCCTTCTCGAGGCGGACCGACTCCATGTTGCTCGCTTCGATCTCGCGCCGGATGCGAGACAAACCGGCAACTCCCAGGTCTTCGATTGTGACGCCCATCAAGGCGGCCGTGCGTCGATTCTCCGGGTTGTCGGGGATGAGGAAGGCCCCTGCCCGATAGTTGAGCAGCCACTCCGCGGTTTGCCCCTGGAGGAGGACCCCATACGCGAGTCCGTATGCCTTCAGGTGATTCGCCTGGTCGCGGTCCATCGGGACGAGGAGCTGTCCGGAGAGCGGGTTCGTGGATATGGCCGCGACCAAGCCCAGGAGGCTGGAGCGCCCGGCCGAACGCCATCCGTGCCATCCGTGCTTCATGGCGTCCCCCTCAACCCGGAGGCTCGGCCGCGTCGAGCTCGGCCAACAGACGGCGTGCGAGGGGGGCCAGGGCGCTCTCCGGGTAGACGGTGATCAGGCGCTCGAGCCAGGTCCGGGCGGAATCCGGTCGAGTCGGGGTCGCTCGCCGGGCGAGGCTCAACAACGCGTCCGGGCTCTGCGCGCTTGCGGGAAATCCATCAACGATGCGTTGTAGTACCGCCGTGCCCCAATCCATGCTCCCGGCCGCGTCGAGCTCGTCCGCCAGGAGGGCCAGCAGCGCAGGTCGGGACGAGCTGGCAGGAAGAGCGGCGAATCTGCCGAGCCAATCGCTCGGATCCCACTCGGTCTGGCTTCCCAGAAGCTCCTTAAGTGCCTCGCCTAATAGCTCGATCTCCAGGGCATCCGCACCCTCGAGCACGGCGAGCAGACTGAGATTACGCGTGTGCTCGACCGCTTCGTCCCCCGGGTCGGTAGTGGCACGAACCAGCCTGGCGAGCGCGCTGTCGGGCTCACCTCGGAGGATGGCGAGCCTCGCGCCCGCGGCGTCGATCACGGCCCGCGCCTGGGCGGACGGCAGGCCCGCCCAGGCATCTTGAAGGCCTCGCTCCGCCTGCTGCAACGCGCCCGCGCGTGCTCGGCCTCGTGACAGCTCAGCTGCCATCCTCGCGAGATCGACCGCGGAATCGGGATAGGTGCTTCGATGCGACGTCCACAGCCGGGCGGCCTCCGCCAGGTCGCCCGGTGAAGAGGCGAGGACGGAGAAGAGGCGCCGGCTGGCCAGTCGATGGGCGGGGTCGCCCGGTTCGGATTCGTCGAGCAGAGTCTGGAACGTGCGCCGAGCCGCCGAGGTATCTCCGGCCATGAGGGCCATGTCCGCCGAAACGGCCTGCCAGCGCTGACGGTCGACGGGGCGCGTGCTGAGTCGAGCGAGCTCATCCGCCGCCCAGGCCACCTCTTCCGGAAGCCCGGCGTCCGTGGCTTCGCCCACGTAGCTGCGCAAGAACCTGGAGCGGTCCGCTGTTTCCTCCGGCTCCGCCGCGTGCGCAAGCCGTCGAGCGGCCTCCGCCGTGCCCAACCGCAGCGCCGCATGCGCTCCGTTCCGGATCGACTGGGCTGCGGTACCTCGGAGCAGTGCCTCCCACAGCTCAGCTCCGACTCCGCGAGGCCACGGGCCGGACCGAGCATCCTCGACCACGGCGATGATCCCGGGCTCGCCAAGCGAGAGGAGCGCTTCCCAACTATCGAGGAGCCCCCTGCGATCGGCGGAGGCGACGTACAGATCCGCCAGTCGCTCGAGGATCGTGCGCTCGTCCTCGACGGAGCCTCGGGCATCCCCGAGGACGCGGATCGCGGCCGCGGTGTCGGAACCCGCGAGTGCCGCGTCGGTCAGGGCGAGATGCGCCTCCGCGAGGCTTGGGGTCGATTGCACCCACCTGCGCGCTACCGCCCGTGCCGAGTCCCCGAAGCCCGCGCGCACCAGACTGGAAACCCAGAGCCGCTGGATCTGCGGCTCGCTCGCGTCCCGAGCAACCGCCCGCTCGAGCCAGGGCAGGACGGGGGCGACGTCTCCTTCGCTCCCATGGAGGTCGACCAGCAGTGCGAGCGCCGTCGGCGACACGGGCTCCCGGGCGAGGAGGTCCTGGAGCGCCCGGCTGGCATCGGGCGCTCTGCCGGCGTCGAGCAGGCGGCTCGCTTGCTCTACGGCTCGCCGCTCGGCTGCTGATGCGCCCGCACGGGCCCCCTGCCCCACGAGCGCACCGTCAGAGACGAGCAAGGCGGTGACCGCGACGAAGCCGCCGCGTAGCCGGCTAACGACGCGTCCCATCGTCTCCCGAGCCTGTGTCTGCGGGTGGGACCGTTCCGCCCGAGCCCCGGTTGATTCGATCGAAGTAGTCGAAGATCAACCGTCGGTAGAAGAGCGGCAGATCTCGGAGCAGCGCTTCCTTCGGGAGCGGGAAACGAACGCCGCGCAGGAGAGCCGGGTCGATCTCGGGGGCCGGCCGGGGAACGGCCCGCCCCGTTTCGGACTCGCGCCGACTGGGATCCAGGTCCTCGTCCTCCAGCGAGCGACCCGCGTCCAGCATGCGTCGGAAGAGTGTCCGCTGACGCTCGACCGTTTCCGGGCTGGCTCGACCCGACTCGATGCGGCGCGCGATTTCCTCCGCCTCCCGCGCCAGCTCTTCGGGGCGTCCAAGCAAGTCGTTCTGAGGGTCATCCAGCTCACGAAGCTGCTCGGCGATCTCCTGCTGCTGACGCGCGACTTCGGTGGCTCGCTCCTCGCCACTCGGTTTCGGGCCGGGGACCAGCAGAGTGCTGGTGCGTTGCGTCACCCCCTGTTGCTGCTGGGCCAGGGAGGTCATCTGCTCGGCGGCCGCCTCTTGCCCGGCTTGCTCCTGCGACGCCTGCGCGGCTCGCTCGCTGGCGATCAGACGGGCCGCTAGCTCGTTCAGGGCATCCACGATCCCTTCGGCATCAGAGCGAGACGGGAGTCGCCTCCCGCCGTCGCTCGTCATCCGCTCGAGCAATTGGTCCATCTGTTCTGCCGCCTCGCCGGCTGCGGTCCCGATCTCCCGATCGAGCACGGAGCTCCGGCTGCCATCTTCGGAGAGCGTCGAGAGCAGGTTCTCGAGTCCTTGGCGAACGGCGGCCTGACGGGCTCGCCACGTCTCGGGCGCCACCGACTCGACCGCGCGCGCGGCTTCGGCCAGGTCGGTTTCCGCGTCCGCGAGGGACAGCGCCTCCGCGCGAGCCCGTCCCAACGATTCGACGGCATCCTCGCGCCCGCTCAACTGGTCCGTGGCGCCGTCCAGCGCCGAAGCGGCCTGTTCCAATGCTTGCGCCGCCTCCTCGGCCGCCTGGCGGGCCGCGTCCTGGGTGCACTCGGCCTCTGCGCCAGGTGTGGAATTCTCGCTGGCGGATGCCGCCGCCGCGGCCTCCCGCATAGCGTCCGCTGCCTGGTCGGCTCGGGCCCCGGCCATGTCGGCCGAGTCACCAGCCGCTTCCTGACCCGCCTCGGCGAGTCGCTGGGCGAGCTCGTCCAAGGAGTTGGCCAACGAATCCGCGTCGTCGGCCAAGCGTTCCTCGTCCGCCGCCCATTCACCCGGAGGTGCGTCCCGATCCTGCGCGGCATCCCGTTGCGCACCGGCCAGCTGATCGGTTTCGGCGCGTGCCGCCTCCACGGCCTGATCGAGCGCCGCCCGCTCCAACAGCCCCAAGGTCTGCTCGATCTGCTCACGCAGCCACTCTGCCTGACCGGACATGTTCTCGAGGGCCTCCCGGACGGCGTCCGAGTCGAGGTCGCGAAGGGCGCGTGACAGATCCTCGATTCGCTCGGCCAGACCGGCATCGAGCAGTTCCTGATACCGCTCGGCGAGCTCCGCCAGCTGCTCCTCGAGAGCTGGGTCGGCGAGCACGGACTCCCGGATGTCCTCCTGGAGTGCCTGCAGGTCGTCTTCGAGCTCCTGAATCGCGTCCTGCATTCCCTCGGCTTGCTCGAGAATGCCGCGGGCTTCTTCGGTTTCCTCGAAACCCAGCTCACCGGGCCGGGCGCCCGCCTCGGCCTGACCCTCCGGCCGCGCTCGCCGTTCCGCGTCGGCAGCTGAGCGCTCGAGCTCCTCCGCTGCTTCCGAGAGCTGCTGCGCATCCTCGGCGATGGCCTCGCTCTCGTCCGCACGAGCAGTGCGTAGCTCGGCGAGGGTCGGGACGCGGAGGAGGAAGGTCGCCGATTGGGTGGGGCCCCGTCTCGGATGACCGTCACGGGCCAAGACCCGGTAAAAGATCGTATCACCCGGGAGCAAGTCCTCGTCGCGCAGATCGAGAATCGGTCGGAAGATGGCTCGCTTCTGCCCATCCGGATCGGGCGACAGCGCGGTCCGCCGTTGACTCGGCGGGCCCCCTCCGAATGCGGACCGCCACCAGACGAGCTCGGCCCGCAGCAAGCCGAGATCATCCTCGATATCGAGCACTAGCGGCATGATCGCGTCAGGTCCAAGCAGGGTGTCGGGAGCCGGGAACAACAGGCGAATGTCCGGTCGCGCGTCCAAAATGACGACCAAGTCGAGGGGCTCGGGGACGATCGGCGTGCCTGTCCCGCCCGCCGACTCGAGCTTCCAGGTCCACTGACCCGAGCTCGTGGGCCACAGCTCGCCGCTGAACCTGCGCCCGGCAAGCGCGAACGACAGCATGCGTTCACCGACACCGGATCCGGATGCCGGGTCCAACGGTCCGAACTCGAGACTAGCATCGTCGAGCGGGTGATTCGCTTCCCCAGCGAGAGAGATCCTCGTCCCCTCCGGAACCACGAGCGGTGGGATCCGGCCGCGGTGAACCTCACCTCCCCGCCCCAGGTACGCGGGATACGTGATCGTCGCGCGCAGATCTTGTACGAGCAGGGGCTCGACCGGTCGGACGATGAGCGTATCGCTCGCCCCTCCCCCGGCATCCTCCGCCCACACGTGCAGCCGCGCCGTAATCGGGTCGGTGGAGCCGCTCGCCTCCTCCCCATCCACCGCCAGCGCCTGCCTCCGTGACGGCTCGCCGGTGACCTGCCAAACCAGGTTCACCTCGCTTCGTCCGGGAGCCCGCACCAATACGACGGCCCGATGGCCTCTCGCCACGACCGTGTCCTCGAGGCGTACCTCGAGCGGGACAAGCGGTGCGGGGAAGGCCGTGCGCCAAGGTGCGCCGAGCGCGGTGGCAGCCGAATACGTGGCCCCCGGTCGGGCGACGACCGAGACGACCAGGACAAAGAGCACTCCGCCCGCGACGAGGAGAGTTCGCATGGCTCGTCGTCGCCACCGGGAGGCGCTTACGGGCAGCACGCGGTCGCGGGCCAACCCGGCTAACCCCTCGGCCACACGCCGGCGGTGGAGACCGGCAAGCGAGGAGATGCCATCGCCCCGGGTTCTCGCCTTTGGCCCAGCGAGCTCGAGGGCCGCCAGGACATCGCCCTCGCCCAGACCCGCCGCTCGGTCGGCTTCCGGAGCCAGGCGAGGTGGAGTGAGTTCGCCCCTGATACGGCGGTATAGGACCGTCCCCAGCGCGATCCCGATCGCGAGCAGGAGCGCGAGGAGGAGGGGCCAGGGCGATCCGCGCCCCTCGCGCAGGTCCGCCGGTACAATGCTCAACAGGAGCACGACGGCGGCCACCAGCGTGACTGCCGAGGCCACGTATACGAAGCCGACCCGGCGCCGGAGGGCCACGACCGCGTCCACGAGACGTTCCAGGCCGTCTCTCCGCTGACTACGCATGGTTGCCTGACTCTACCCGCAATCCAACCTCGTAGGCTCGATTCCGTGACACACCGAACTCATCGCAAAGTCGGTCCACGATGTCTCGCGTACTGGCTCCCGAGCGTGCCAGCTCGCGCGCCGCCTGCTCCAGCACCTCGCCATCCGGCTCGGTGTCTCGTTTCGCGGCCGCGATCACCATTGTGACCTCGCCACGAATCGTCTTCCCGGCGCTTTCTTCGCGCAGCTCCGCGATTGTGCCACGCGTGACCTCCTCGTGGAGCTTGGTGAGCTCGCGGCAAAGGACGCACGGGCGCTCTGCAAGACCCGCTTCGGTTAGATGCACGAGGAGCTGTTCGAGTCGCCTGGGCGATTCGAAGACCACCACCGTATCGGGAGAAGCCCTGACCTGAGCGATCCATTCCGCTCGGGCGGGGCCACGACGGGGAGCGAAGCCGAGGAACAGAAAACGATCGGCGGGGAGACCGGAGACCGTCAGGGCCGTGAGCACCGCCGACGCTCCGGGCACCGGCACGACTCGGAGGTCATGGTCGTGTAGGGCCTGCACGACGCGCCGGCCGGGGTCGGACACGGCGGGTGTCCCGGCATCGGTCACGAGCGCGCAATCCTCCCCAGACTTGAGCCGTCGCACGATCTCCGACACACGCGCCGCTTCGTTGTGGGCGTGGAGCGAGCGGAGAGAGACATCGTGTCCCAGGTGAGCGAGGAGACGTCCGGTGCGGCGCGTGTCCTCCGCATAGCACACCGAGACGTCTTCCAGTACCGCGGCCGCCCTCGCGGTGATGTCCGCGAGGTTACCGATCGGTGTGCTCACAAGGTAAAGGACCCCTGCCATCCCGTCCGACTCCCCGGACGGGCGCGGCCCGAGACGCAGGCGCCTCCCGACCCGATCGACGGGCGGGAGACCCCCTTGCGCGCCCCGAGGCCTACCCGGCCTACGTGTGCTCCAGGATCTTTTGCTCCAGCGCGGCTTTGGGCAGCGCGCCGATCACCATGTCGACGAGCTCACCGTCTTTGAAGAAGAGAATGCTTGGGATCGACCGAATGTTGAACCGCTGCGACGTGTGCGGGTTCGCATCCACGTCCAGCTTCCCGACCTTCAGCGTGTCGGCGTAGTCGCCCGCCAGCTCCTCCACGATGGGGCCCACGATCCGGCACGGGCCGCACCACTCGGCCCAGAAGTCGATCAGCACGAGCCCGTTCGAGCTCTCGACCTCGTCGGCGAAGTTCTCATCCGTAATCTCGATCATCCCACCCCCCACCGTTTCGCTCATCTCGTCCCTCCCCAAATCAGTCGCGTCGTGATCGTGCCCCGCTCATCACGCGCGGCCGCTAGATCTCGCGTTCGGGTACGAATACGTTGCGGGCGGTACAAAGTTCAGCCCGCGCTCCTCTGCCACACAGGCGGTCACGATCAAGAGTAACGCACGCATGGCAGATTCGGTGCCCATAATCGATCACGTGGGAATCGCGGTCAACTCGTTGGCGCGCTCGCTTCCCCTGTACGAGGCGTTGCTGGGCACCCCCCCCGCTGGACTCGAAGTGATCGCGAGCGAATCGGTCCGCGTCGCGTTCTTCGGAGTGGGGGCGGGTCGCGTGGAGCTCCTCGAGCCGACGGCCCCCGAGTCTCCGATCGCCCGCTTCCTGGATCGCCGGGGTCCGGGGCTACACCACGTCTGCCTCCAGGTGAGGGATCTCGATGAGTCGTTGGAGCGGGCGATGCGGACCGGCGCCACGATTATCCCCCCCGGCGCTCGGATCGGCGCCGGAGGAAGGCGCGTCGCCTTCCTCCATCCAGGGTCCACGGAAGGGGTTCTCCTCGAGCTGGCAGAGGTGGATCCCAGCGAGTGAGCGAGTCCGCGAGCGTTGTGTCCGTGATCATCCCGACGCTGGATGAAGCAGACGCGATCGAAGCAGCCCTGGTTTCGGCGCTCGACGCGTTTGGCGAGACGGTCGACCTGGTCGTGGCGGACGGCGGAAGCTCCGATGATACCGTCGCGCGCGCGTCTCGACTCGCGAGGGTGGTCAGCGCCCCGCGGGGCCGCGGCACACAGCTGAACGCCGGTGCACATCTGGCGCGTGGTCAGGTCCTCGTCTTCCTGCACGCGGACACCACCTTGGATCCCTTGGCGGGGGCACGAATCCGCGAAGCCTTGAGCGATCCCGGCACGGTTGGCGGATGCTGCCGTTTCGCTCTGGACTCGTCATCTGAAGGGGGATTCCGATATCGGCTGTTGGAACGGGGAGTGAACCTGCGCACACGGATCTTCCGCACGGCCACTGGGGATCAGGCGATCTTCTCGAGCCGATCGGCGTTCGAGCGCGTGGGCGGGTTTCCGGAGGAGCCGCTGTTCGAGGACATCGCGTATGTGCGATCGCTCCGGCGGCTGGGTCGCTTTCAGCCGGTCGACGCGATCGCACATACGTCAGGGCGCCGGTGGCAGAGGCGAGGGTTCGTTCGGACGGTCGTATCGCATTGGCTGCTGCGCGCTGCCTACGCCGCCCGTGTGCCGCCCTGCACGCTCGCGCGCTGGTACGAACGGACGGCGCTGCGTCGAAGGGCTACTCCCCCGGGGTGAGCGCGTCGGTGAAGATCTGCTCCACGAACCAGCGACCCTGGTAGCTGGCCGTCGCGAACGGCACCGACACGTCGCCGTTCCGTGTCCCGACCATGTCGGCGATGAGCCGCCGCCGCCCGCCCTCCATCGCGACCTCCATCTCGCGGAGCGAGTAGGACGCGTGTCTGAGGAGTGAGGCGAGCACGAACATCCGCTGCTCGGTCTCGACCCGCCCCAGATCGCTCTCGGCCGGACCGTCGCCGCTCCCGAACAACCGCGCCATCAGGCGGTAGTCGCTCCGGTTCGCCCCATCGAGGAACTGACTCACCGCGCTCTCCGCCGTCAGCGCGCCGTATACATCGGCGCTCTGCGAGAGCCCGCCGGCCGAAGCGCACCCGCCGAGAGCGAGTGCGAACAAACCACCTACCGGCCCTCGTAAGATCCCGCGCATCCTCACCTCCCTGATTGAACCGTCCTCTCGATTCCGCTTCACCTCACCCAACATGCTACAACCGCCACGCTTGCCGCCCAACCGTTGATCCGGTCACTCCCGACTTGCTTCCACGCTACATGGCTCAGCCGCCGGTCCCGGCCGGCTCGGCGGGTGTCGTCTTCCGCACGGATTCGTTGGAGACTCGGTCGGACGCCGATCCATCCGGGGCCGACTCATCGGTCGCAACCGCGACAGCCTCGAACGATAAGGCTGGCTCCCCCGGCTGCGCATCGACCAGGATCGAGTCTCCGTCGTGAAAGCGCCCTTCGAGAAACGCCATCGCGAGGGGGTCGGTCACCATTCGCTGGATCGCACGTTTCAGGGGACGCGCCCCAAACGCGGGCTCATACCCGGAATCGGCGATCGCGCGCCGCGCCGCGGACGTGACTTCGATAGACACCTGGCGCTCGGAAAGAGTACGCGCGACCCGCCGGAGTTGGAGATTCACGATGCTCACGAGGTGCTCGCGCGACAACGGACGGAACAGGAGGATCTCATCGATTCGATTCAGGAACTCGGGCTTGAAGTGCTCGCGCAGACCTCCGCGCACATGGTCCTCCACCTCCTCCCAGGCAGCACCCGCTTCTGAGCGCTCGAGGATGAACGAGCTCCCGATGTTGCTGGTCATGATGAGGACCGTGTTGCGGAAATCGACGGTTCGGCCCTGACCATCCGTGAGACGGCCGTCATCCAGGATTTGGAGGAGGATGTTGAAGGCTTCCGGGTGCCCCTTCTCGATCTCATCGAACAACACGACCGAATAGGGCCGCCGGCGTACGGCCTCGGTAAGCTGACCTCCCTCCTCGTACCCGATGTACCCAGGCGGAGCACCGATGAGACGGGCGACCGCGTGGCGCTCCATGTACTCGGACATGTCGATCCGTACGAGGGCTCCCTCGTCGTCGAACAGGAACTCGGCCAGTGCACGCGCCGTCTCGGTCTTGCCCACTCCGGTGGGTCCGAGGAATATGAAGCTCCCGATGGGTCGATTCGGGTCCTGAAGCCCCGCGCGACTCCGGCGGACCGCATTGGCGACCGCCACGATCGCGTGCGCCTGGTCCACGACGCGCTGATGCAGATGGTCCTCGAGCTTCGTGAGTCGCTCCTTCTCGTCCTCCAGCATGCGGGCCATGGGGATCCCCGTCCACGAGGCCACGACCCCCGCGACATCCTCGGCGTCCACCTCCTCTTTCAGGAAAGATCCTCGCGCCTGGAGCTCGGAGAGCTTGGATTCGGCGACCTCCAGCTCGCCCCGAGCCTTGGGGATCTCCCCGTAGGTGATTTCGGCCGCGCGGGCCAGATCGCCGGTGCGCGTGGCGCGTTCTACGGCGATGCCCAGCTCCTCGGTCTCGCGCTTCAGCTCGCGCACCTTCTCGATCGCGTCCTTTTCCGACAGCCAACGCGCCTTGAGCGCTGCCAACTCCTCCCGAGTCCCGGCCAGCTCCGCCTCGAGGTCGGCCAGCCGCTCCCGGCTCCGCGGGTCGGTCTCGTCCCTGAGTGCCTCGCGCTCGATCTCCAGCTGGGTCACGCGGCGCTCGATTTCGTCGATCTCCTCCGGCATCGAATCGATCTCGATTCGCAGCCTGGACGCCGCCTCATCGATCAGGTCGATGGCCTTGTCAGGTAGGAAGCGGTCGCCGATGTAGCGATCGGAGAGCCGCGCGGCTGCGATCAGCGCAGGGTCGGTGATTCGAACGCCATGGTGGACCTCGTAGCGCTCCTTCAGGCCGCGGAGGATCGCGATCGTCTCGTCGAGGGAGGGCTCGCCCACGAATACGGGCTGGAAGCGACGCTCGAGCGCCGGATCCTTCTCGATTCTCTTTCGATATTCATCGAGGGTCGTGGCGCCGATCATTCGAAGTTGCCCGCGGGCCAGCGGTGGCTTGAGCATGTTACCGGCGTCTACGGCTCCCTCGGCGGCGCCCGCCCCGACGACGGTGTGCAACTCGTCGATGAACACGACGTAGCGGCCACCCGACTCCGTGATCTCCTTCAGGGCGGCCTTGAACCGCTCCTCGAACTCACCCCGGTACTTCGCCCCGGCGACCATCGCGGCGATGTCGAGCTGGATCAGCTGCTTGTCTCGCAGCGACTCCGGAACGTCCCCTGCCACGATCCGCTGGGCGAGGCCTTCGACGATGGCGGTCTTGCCGACCCCAGGCTCGCCGATCAGCACCGGGTTGTTCTTGGTACGCCGAGACAGAACCTGCATGACCCTCCGGATCTCCGTGTCGCGGCCGATCACGGGGTCGAGTTTCCCGGCTCGCGCCTGCGACGTAAGGTCGACCCCGTAGCGCTCGAGCGCGCGGTACTTCCCCTCGGGATCCTGGTCCGTCACCCTGTGTGGGCCGCGAACCTCCTCGATCGCCTGGCGAATCCTGCCCTCGTCCGCCCCCGCGCCCTCCAGCATCGGTCGCGTGGAGCTCGCGTGCTTCCCTGCCAGCCCGAGCAAGAGGTGCTCGGTCGATACGTAGCTGTCGGTCATCTCGCCCGCGGCTGTATCCGCCGCGCCGAGGATGCGTTCGAGCTCGCGGCTGGCGGTCGGTGTTCCGCCGGACTGCTTGGGCAGCCGGTCGAGGTGCTCCTGGAGCGTAGCCTGGAGCCCCCGAACCTCCACGCCGATCTTTTGGAGGACCGGCACGATCACACCGCCCTCCTGCTCCAGCAGCGCCGATAGCAGGTGCAGATCTTCGACCGCAGGGTTGTCCGCCTGTCGCGCGCGAGAAGCCGCATCCTGAACGGCTTCCGCGGCCTTGACGGTTAGTCGATCTGCGGGGATCATCATCAATCGATCTCCACCCGGTGCCCCTCGGAGTCGGTGCGGCGTGGCAGCGTGAGCCGCAGGACCCCGTTTTCCAGCTTCGCGCCGACCTTACTCACGTCGACATCGGCGGGCATCCTGATCGAGCGCCGGAAGCGTCCGAAGCCGCGCTCCGATCGGCGCACCTCGGCTCCATCGGGTAGCTCGGGTCTGGCTCGCTGTCCGCTGACCGTCAGCTCGTCACCCACCGTCGTGACCTCGAGGTCGTCACGGTGCAGCCCGGGAAGATCCATCAGGATCCAATACCCTTCGTCGGGGACCTCGATCAGGTCATAACGCGGATACCTGCCGGATGCCATCGGACCCACGTTCTTCAGGGCCGAATCCACGATGTCGCTCACGGTGTCCTGAAACTCGGAGAAGGAGTTCCACGGGTTCCAATGGCGGCCACCCGAGCCTTCCTCCGTGCCCTCACTGCTTCCCTCGCTTCCCTCATGGCCCTCGCTCGAGGTCTCCTCCCCCGCTTCGCCGGCCTCGGCGTAGCCGTCGGCCTGCGAGTTCCCCGTCTCGCCCTCGGGCGCTGTGGGGTCTTCCCAGCCGCCGGTCTCTCTCTCCTCGTTCACTTGTGCCTCCAATCTCTGTGTCGACTTAATCGGGCGTACGCTGGTCCGTATGGCCGTCTGGCTGTCGCGCGAATACGCCCGGTGCCCAATCACGTGCCCTGAGCGGCGTTCCCTAACGCTGGGTGCTCTCGGGCGGAGACGCTCTCGCATATGGTCGGGCAAGAGGTATGCCCCGTGAAAGGCTTGAAATGGTGGGTTTTTCCGCCGATGCGGCGGCTTTCCGGTCGACTCGATCGCCCCAGCTGCCAGTTAGGCATGACCGAACCGCCCGCTATGCCTTACATGGCACGACTTCCCTCCGACGCGGGACGTTTACGGAACGTGAGCGCGGCCCGTGCGTCGCATCGCAGCAGTGAGCGCATCCCGCCTTCGGTTCGGAATCCCGCGTCAGATCGCATACTCCGACCGTAGGGTGATATCCGCAGGCTGAGCTCCAGGTGCGTTCGAGCGGCTCAACGGGGGCCGCTTTCTCTCACACCCGGCCGTTAAGGCTGGTCGCGCTGCTCCTCGCCGTCATGTCGGACTGGTCCGCGAGCGGCTCGCGGAAGCGTGGGCGTATCAAAGAAACAGGGGGGCGACCTGACCCGGTCGCCCCCCCTCGTTCTTCGGTCCACTCGGGGCCCACGGGCGAGAATCTGCCCGAGACCGCCGACGCGCGTCCCTAGCTGCAGGTGACGGAAGTGTTGTCGACGTCCGCCGTCAAGTCGCCGTTCGCGTTGATCGTGATGTGGATGGTCTGGTGCACCTGCAGGTTGTTGCCGGGACCCGGCCCGATGAGCCGGAAGTTGTTCACGAACGTGTCAGTGATCGGCAGACCGTTGATGTTCAGCGTCTCCTGGGTCACGCCGTTCGACTGGTAGGTATCCCCCGTGGTCAACCCAGTGCCGGTCGCCCCCTGCGGCTGGAAGTGGATCTTGAGGGTGATGTTGCCGCTGTTGCTGACCGTCACGTGATCGACGATATGCAGGATGCCTTCGATGAGGACCAACTCCCCTGCCCCGTCGGCCGCGCACGGGACGAAGGCGACCTGGGCGAACGGCACCTTAACGTTCGAGGTGCTCGTGGAGGCGGAGGCCGCGACCCGGAACTGGTCACTGGCGTTGTCCGCGGTCGGCGCCAGGGCACCCTCGTCGCACGCGGCGAGAAAGAGACCGAGGACGACGGCGAGGGCACCGAGGGATCTGGCGTTACGCATGCTGATACCTCCTGAGGCTGGGAAGAGGGTATGGGAGAACGCGAAACTACGGCATCGGACTCGAGCGTGTAAAGCCCGAGGCAGGTTTTGGGCTCCTGCGCGCGCCTTGCGTGGCGCGAGCGGGGTTGGGCACGCCATGGATGCGCATGCAGGCGCGAGGTTGCTGGCTCGAGGCAGACGCCTGGAGGGCCGGCGGCGGGCACGGAGGAAGTTCAACCCGAATGTAGAAAGGGGGCGGAGGGGATCTGATCGGGGCTACCTAGCGGTCTCGTGCGTCCCAGACCCGGCCGGGGAGGGCGCGAAGGAAACTGACCTTGATGTAGAAGGGGCGGCCCCGGTGGAGCCGCCCCGTTTCTTTCCGGCCTTGGCCTTCTTCTATTGCGGTTGTGCCCCTACCACTGGCGACGCATGGCTGCTCAACTAGGGAATAATTCCCACCTGCGGACGCCCGAATCGAGTAAGCTTTCCCGGCTCCATCGTTCTTCGCTCCGTTTCACGATACCGGCCCGTATCCGTAACCGATTACAGATGCACCATATAGCGACCTCCTGCGCTCGTGGCCTGCCGGTTGCCTTACACAGGTCTGCCCGCGGCGCCGGACTGTGCCGCCGGGTAGCGCTCGGACGGACTTGGGTTGCAGGAGGGGTGGGGGATGACCGACACCGGCGCTCGCAAGCCTTCTGACGACGCCGCGCTTCTACGCGGGGCGAGTCCGTTCCGCCTCCTTCCCTATCAGAGTGGGCGGTTCCCGTTCGGAGCATCCATCTTGTGGACTCCCCGCAAGAACTGGGTCGTCGACGAGCGGGTCGTGCCCCGGCCCGACATTGTCATCGATCAAAGGGTCTTCGAGGCGATCGAGGAGCTCTGCTCGGCCCACCCGGCCGGGGAAGCTGCCGGAGTCCTTCTGGGGCACCTCAACGAGTGTCCCTGGACGCGCCGCCACTGGGTGCACGCCGTGATCGCCGAGGGGGCGACCCTCCCGGGGGACATGCGTTACGATCACGACGCGGGCGTGGGGGAGGATACCGAGCGGGGCTGGATCATCGAGGATGCGCTAGCGGCGGTCCTCCAAGAGCCCGACTGGGTGGGCGCCCTGCGCGTCGGCTGGTTTCGAACTCGCGATGGATCCGGCTGCTCGCTCACGGAGGCCGAGGCCGATCTCCACGCCCGCCACTTCACGGAGCCCTGGCACTTCGGCTTGCTGATTCTCTCCTCGCCGACGAAGTCGAGCCCTCGTCAGGGCGCGGTCTTCGTTTCAAACGAGAGCGGCGAGCTGGGAGAGCGTCATTGGTCCTTTTACGAGCTGTTTAATGGAGTCACCGACCTACCGGCAGGCCCCCTGCGCAGCTGGGTGGTATGGGAGGACTATGCAACCAACAGGCGCACCGTCCCGGCCAAGGCCCCCTCAGCCAAAAGCCGCCTGATCGGGAGCTTCCGGGCCATGAACACCTCCTGAGGGGAGCGCCGCCTAACGGCTTGCGTTTCTGCTGCGGACCAGGGTGCTGAGCGGATGCTCCGCAGGCAACGGCGATCAGCGGGACTCGACATCAGCCGTCTCGTGCGTCCCAGACCCAGCCGGGGAGGGGGCGGAAGAAGCTGATCTGATTGGGAAGGGGCGGCCCCGGTGGAGCCGCCCCTGAACTACCCTCGACGGGATGGTCCCGACCCGGTATTACCTCGACCCGCCGGCTCGCTCCCTCATCTTCTTGATCGGGAAGATGACGAGTCCATAGATCAGCGCCGGGAACACGATCAGGCTTAGCAAGAAGCTCGGCTCCATGGTCGGCGTGAGCCGCTCCTTCATGCTCACCAGGAACGGGATGAAGTCACCTCCGATCAGAAGGAAGGCCAGAAGTACGGCCATCAGCGACTCGCCTGCGATAAATCCGGACGAGAGAAGCACTCCCGTGTTGCGGGCCTTGGTCTTGTCCTCCTCGCTCGCCCCTCCGGCATCCAGGCGGTTCTCGAGGAACCAACGGATCACGCCTCCCACGAAGATTGCCGCTGTGGAGTAGAACGGGAGATACATGCCGACCGCGATCAGCATCGGCGAGGGTGCGCTGATGAGAATCAGTCCCACGGCGAACAGCATCCCCGCGATCACCAGCGGCCAGGCCATCTCGCCACCGACGATCCCGTTCGCCATGAGGGCCATCAACCCCGCCTGCGGTGCCGGGAGCTCCGCCGAGCCGATCGTGTAGGCCTGGTGCAACGCCATGAGGGCGAAGGCCAGCACCATCGAGGCGACGATCACACCCACGATCTCGGCCATCTGCATGCGCCGGGGCGTGCCGCCCAGGATGTGGCCCACCTTGAGGTCCTGCATCATGTCGCCCGCGACGCCGGCCGTGCAGCAGACGACCCCCGCGACACCGAGCACACCGGCAACGCCCTGCACGCTCACGACTCCGAGCGCGACCATTAGCACGGCCGCGATCAACAGCGCGCTGAGGGTGAGGCCGGAGATCGGGTTGTTGGAGCTCCCGATCAGGCCCACCAGGTACCCGGCGACGGCGGCGAAGAGGAACCCCAGGATCACCATGACGGCGGTCAGGGTCAGCGCCCCGATCAGCGAGCTCGTGAAGAAGTAGTAGAGAGCGAACGTCGCGACGGACATGACCGCGATCGCGGGAAGTATGCGCGACAGGCTGAGGTCGATCTCGGTGCGGTCTACCGCTTCTGACTGGCCTTTGACCTTGATGTCCCCCAAAGCGCGCCCGATCCCCTTTACGAGGGCGCCTTTCAGCGTGTACAGGGTGTAGAAGGCGGCGACGATCATCGTGCCCACCGCGAGCGGACGGATCTGCCTTGCCCATACTTCGTTGGCCAGCTCTCCGAATGTCGCGCCCCCCCCCACGGTTTCTGCGAGTCCGGGGTTGAGGAACAGCGCTAGGGGTACCAGCAGGAGCCAACCCATCACGGCACCGCTGAACAACACCGCGCTCACCCGCGAGCCGACGATGAAGCCCACGCCCATGAGGGCCGGTGAAGCCGAGGGCGAGGAGACGAGCATGCCTCCCGCGTACTCGACCCGGCTCCCCAACATCTCGATCGTCGAGCGGCCGAATTCGACCACGGCCTCGGTTCGCTCCTGGATGAACAGGATGCCGTTGGAGTTCTTGAACAGTTCCCACAGGCCCGCGAGGCCCATCGCGCCGAACACGTACTTGGCGCCGGTTTCGCCCTTCTGACCGGCCTTGACGATTTCCGAAGCGGCGACCGACTCCGGGAAGGGAAGCTCGGCCTCGACCACCAGCGTGCGACGGAGAACGATCACGAACAGCACGCCGAGCAAGCCCCCGACCAACATGATCGCGGTGCTTTCCCAGTACCGGAGGTTCTCCCACGCGCCCGCGATGATAAAGGCCGGGAGGGTGAAGATCGCACCCGCAACCAGCGCCTCACCGACAGAGGCGGTCGTGCGCGCGATGTTCTCCTCCAGCACCGTGCCCCGGAAGGGACGCAACGCGGCCATCGCGACGACGGCCGCCGGGAAGGTGGCGGCCACGGTGAGGCCCGCCTTCATCCCGATGTAGGCGTTGGCTGCCCCGAGCACGACGGCCATCAGCACACCCAGGGCCAGAGCCTTGAAAGTGAGCTCCGCCATCTGGGTGGCTGCAGGTACGTAAGGTGAGAACTTCTGATCGCTCATCCGACCTCCTCCGTGGACGAGTTTCCGCTTGGGCGATAACGTGCAAGAAGCTGTGCGCACACGTCGCGATGCGCCAGTGGGAACCGAGCGAAATCGAATACCGGTCCACACCGGAGGAGAGATCCGATGACATTCGTGTCCGAGCTCGAGCCGCGCGCGCTATGGGCCCACTTCGACCGTATCCTGACGATCCCGCGCGCGTCCAAGGACGAAGGGCGAATGCGCGAGTACGTGATCGAGGTGGCGGAGCGTAACGGCCTCGAGTACGAAGTTGACGCCGCCGGCAACACGGTGGTGCGTAAGGCCGCTGCGCCGGGCCGCGAGAGCGTGCCCGCCACCGTCCTCCAGGCACATCTCGACATGGTCCAGGAGAAGAACTCCGGCGTCGCACTCGACTTCGAAACAGACGCGATCGAGCCGTTGCTGGAGGGCGAGTACCTGACTGCGAACGGGACGACCCTGGGGTCCGACAACGGGGTCGGTGTAGCGGCCATGTTAGCGATCGAAGAAGATCCGGAACTGTCTCACGGTCCGCTGGAACTGCTGTTTACGGTCGATGAGGAAACGGGCCTGACGGGGGCCGCGAGCCTCGAGCCCGGGATGCTGAATGGCCGCCGCCTGCTCAACCTCGATTCCGAGGAGGAGGGTGTAATCACGATCGGCTGCGCAGGTGGTGCCGACTCCCACCTCCACCTGCCTGTCTCCCACGAAGCGCCCCGCGAGGGGGTCATAGCCCTCTCCGTCCGGGTCAGCGGTCTTCGCGGTGGACACTCCGGGGTCGACATCCATTTGCAGCGTGGCAACGCGATCCGGTTGCTTGCCCGCGCCTTGTACGCAGCCTCGCACGAGGAGTCGTTCCAGCTCGCGTCGTTCGCGGGCGGCAAGGCCCACAACGCGATTCCCCGCGAGGCGGCGGCGACGGTGGTAATGTCGGAAGGCGGGGCGGATCGCTTCCGAGCCCGACTCCAGGCGGAAGCCGAGGCCATGCAGAGGGAGTTCGCGGCGGTCGATCCGGGGCTGAACTTCGAAGTCTCGGATGCCGGTGCTGTCGAATCGGTGATGGATTCCGCATCCACCTTGCGAACGCTGGGGTTCGTCACCGCGCTGCCGCACGGAGTGATGTCGATGAGCAACGACATTGCGGGGCTGGTGGAGACGAGCACGAACCTGGCTACAGTGACGCCGAAGGAGGGCGGGCTGGACATCCTGCTCAGCAGCCGGAGCTCGGTCGACTCGGCGTTGTCGGCGCTGCGCCAACGCATACGAGCCGCGGCGTCCCTGGTGCACGCGGACGTGAACGAAGGCGATGGCTACCCGGGTTGGGAGCCCGACGTCAACTCGCCGCTCCTGGCGGCAGTCAAGGGCGTGTACACGGAGATGCTAGGAGAGCCGGAGGTAGGTGCCGTGCACGCGGGTCTCGAGTGTGGGATCATCGGCGAGAAGATCGAGGGCATGGATATGGTCTCGTTCGGACCACAGATCGAGTTCCCCCACTCGCCGGATGAGCGGGTGCACATCGAGTCCGTCGACAAGTTCTACTCCGTTCTGTGCACGCTCCTCGAAAGGCTCGAATGAGGGCGGGCTGCAACGGGTGCGATCGGGGCGCGGGTAGACCCGGCAGAGCGCTCGCCGTGTGGGTGCTGGCCGCGTCCCTCATGGGCTGTCGGGCAGGCGGCGGTTCCGCGGACGTCATCGATGATTCCGCGTACGTCGAAGTGATGTCGGAGTTGCTGTCGCTCAGGTGGCGTTTCAGCCCGCGGGACTCGCTCGCCGCCGACTCCGCCCGCTTCACCATCCTCCTGGAGCGCGGCCTGAGTCTCGAAGATCTGGAACGGTTCGCGGTGCGGCATGGTTCCGACCCAGGGTCGATGTCTGCCCTCTGGGAGCTCATCGCCACTCGAGCGGATGAGCTGCCGAGCGGAGGCAACCGGGAAACCGACTCGCAGCTGGAGTCACCCGACTCGGCGGGCGTTCGTCGGCCGTGATCGCTCGCGCGCTCATTCGCTTGGGGCGGTCGGGGCGCGGTGTCGCATTACATGCGGGCCGTGCCGGCGTGCTCTGCTGGGCCACCATCCTCGCGCTGGGACACCCCTCGCGCTACTGGGCCGAAGCCATCGCTCAGGCGAAGCGAATCGCAGTCGATGGCCTGGCCCTCGTGCTTCTGATGGGGGCCCTCTCCGGCTCGGTCCTCGCTCAGCAGACGTTCAACCAGATGTCGGCCGGACTGCCCCTTTCCATCGTGGCAGGCTCGGTCGTGGGCGGGATGCTCACGGAGCTCGGGCCGGTCCTCACGGCTATCGTGCTCGCGGGTCGAATGGGGGCGGGGATCGGGGCGGAACTCGGAACGATGAAGGTGACGGACCAGATCGATGCCCTTCTCACCCTCGGACGCGACCCGGTCGTCGAGTTGGTCGTGCCACGCGTGGTCGCCGGAACCGTCATGCTGGTGCCGCTCGTGAGCCTGGCGAACATCATGGGAATCGCCAGTGGGTGGCTCACAGCGGTCACCGTCCTGCCGATGACGAGCGCGGAGTACGTTGTCGGTGCGCGCGGGTACTACCACTCCGCCGCGCTCATCTACTCGCTGGTGAAAGCGGTGACGTTCGGCTTCACGATCACGTTTACGGCCAGCTACGTGGGGTTGCGAGCCGAGGGAGGAGCGGCCGGCGTCGGCCGCACGGCGACGAAGGCGGTGGTGGCGATCATCGTGGCGATCATGGTTCTGGATGTGGTGCTTGCCCCTGTGTACAAGGCCTTCTCATGATCGAGATCCGTGACCTCCACAAGACCCTCAATCGCAAGCCGGTTCTGCGTGGCGTGAACCTCAAGATCGCGGAGGGGGAGAGCCTCGTCGTGATGGGTCCCTCGGGCACCGGAAAGAGCGTCCTGCTAAAACACATCGTGGGGCTCATGGATCCGGATGAGGGAGACGTGCTCGTGGACGGAATCTCGGTCGCACGGGCCGATCGTCATGAGATCTCGAGGGTGCGAGAGAGAATCAGCTACGTGTTCCAGAACTCGGCCCTGTTCGATTCGCTGACTGTGCGCGGCAACCTCCTTCTCGGCCTGCGCGAGGGGGTGTGCGACGAGCCTGGCGCGGATTGCGAGGCCCAGGTGCGGGAGGCGCTCTCGCTGGTTAACCTCACGCCCGATGTGGAGAAGCTGCTCCCCGCGGAGCTGTCGGGCGGCATGCAGAAGCGGGTCGCGATCGCGCGGGCAATCATCGGTCGGGAGCCCTATGTGCTGTACGACGAGCCGACAACAGGGCTGGACCCCTTGAACGCTGCCCGCATTAACGGGCTGATCTTGAGGGTGAGTGCGGAAGTCGGGGGCACGAGCGTGATCGTCACGCACGATGTCGAGTCCGCATTCTTCTTGGCCGACCGGATCGTATTGCTGTCGGACGGTGTCGTGCGGGCCGAGGGCACCCCGGAGCAGCTGCGACGTACCGAGGACCCGGTGGTGCGCGGCTTCCTTGACCCGTCATCCCAGCCGGGTCCGGCGGAAGGCGATGTGGCGCCAGGAGGTTTGGCATGAGGGATCCCGGAATTCGTGATCGGGGTGCCGAGTTGCAGGTGGGGCTTCTTGTCCTCATCGCGCTCCTGGCGCTCGTGGTCGGGCTCTTCTGGATCAGCAACACGCGTCTCTCGGGCCCCCACCTCCGCATCCACGGCGTTGCACCGGAAGCCGGCCAGATAACCGACGACGCGAAGGTGTACCTCCTCGGCATCGAGGTGGGCGAAGTCGAGTCCGTGCAACTGGACGGATTCCGCGTCGTCATCGGCCTGGGGATCTATCGCGAAGTCGACCTCCCGGCGGATACACGGGGCGTGATTCGAGCTGCCGGTTTCCTGGGCACTCAGATGGTGGAGTTGATCCCGGGGGCCTCTGATCGAATTCTCGCTGCCGGTGACACCATCCGACTGGGACGGTCGGCCGACTTTCAGTCACTCGCGGCGGATCTGGGGGACGAGACCGGCGTGATCCTGGAACGGATCGAAGATGTACTCTCGGAGCGGACAGTCTCGGACATCCGGGAAAGCTCATCCGCGTTTGCGGGAGCCATGCGCGAGCTGCAGAGCCTTGTCCGCGCGGAGCGCGAGTCGCTCAGCTCGTTGCTCACGAACCTGGACGAGGCATCGGGGCGCCTCGCCGAAGTCGCCGACGGTCCGGATCTGGGTCGGGCGATCGCGAACCTGGACACCCTGACAAGCCGGTTAGCGACGGCCAGCGCGAGCTTCGACTCGACCAGCCAATCGCTTGCGTCGATCACGGCCATGCTCGACGCGGGTGAAGGGACATTCGGCAAGATGTTGACGGATGAGGCGCTGTACGACGAGTTGCGGGGAGCGATCGCCCATCTCCAGACCGCGAGCGAAGAGATCGCGCTCCTTACGAAGGACCTGCGTGAGAACCCGGAGCGTTATCTGAAAGACATCAAGATCTCGGTGTTCTGAGGACCGGCCCCGCGTACGGGCGCCTCGAAGCATCTCTCGACCGGTCTTCCGCGAATTACGGAGCTACAAGCCGGTCGGCGCGTCCAGGAACTCCCACTCGATCGCGAATCGCTCTGCCAGTTTGCCGGCGAGCGCCTTCACGCCGAAGGTCTCAGTGACATAGTGCCCCGCGTAGATCACGTTCAGGCCGAGCTCCATGGCCTCGTGGTAGGTGTGATGCTCCCCTTCTCCTGTGATCAGCGTGTCCATGCGGGCCTCGGCCGCCTGGGCGATCATCGAGCCCCCTCCCCCCGTGATGATCCCGACGCGGTGTACCTGCTCAGGGCCGCCCGGAATGAGATAGGGCCCCGTTCCGCAGGTCTGCTCGATTCGACCGAGCAGCTCTGCGCGAGGCATCTCAGGGCTCGCCCACACCCCCAAGCCATCGATCGAACCGGCCTTCCCGAAGCGTCCATCCAGCTCGAGTCCGAGCGCCTTGAGCAGGAGGATGTTGTTGCCGACTTCCGGGTGAGCGTCGAGCGGAAGGTGTGCGCTGTACACGGCTAGGTTCGCGTCGAACAACGCCCGCATCCGCCGATACACACGTCCGACGATCGGCAAAACGTCTCCCCAAAAAAGGCCGTGGTGCACGAGCAACAACTGACAGCCCGCGTCGGCCGCCGCCTGTATCGTGGTCAACGACGCGTCGGTCGCCGCGCCGGCCTTCACGACCTCGCCACTGTTTTCGAGTTGCAGGCCGTTCATCGCGCCCGGATAGTCCTCCAACTCGGCGATCCTCAAGTACGTGTCGAGCCAGTCGACCATTTCATCCAGCTGTGTGCTCACACTCGATCTCCGTTCATCTTCTTCATGCACCTCGATGAGAGTGGCTGAGAGGTCAGTTCGTCGCGGGGTGAGGAGCTCGCCCGCTCGAGGCGATCGAGCGCCGTCACTCCCATTCGATCGTCGCCGGTGGCTTCGACGACACGTCGTATACGACCCGGTTCACGCCCTCGACCTCGTTGATGATCCGGTTCGACATACGAGCGAGAACGTCATGGGGGAACTGAAACCAATCCGCGGTCATGCCGTCTCGGCTCGTCACGGCCCGAAGCGCGACGACGTTTTCGTACGTCCTTGAATCCCCCATGACACCGACGGCTCGGATGGGAAGCAACACTGCGAACGCCTGCCAGATGTCGTCGTACAGTCCGGCGCTCCGAATCTCTTCCAAGTAGATAGCATCTACCTCGCGCAGGATCGTCAGCTCCTCGCGAGTCACCTCACCCAGCACACGGATCGCGAGCCCGGGGCCCGGGAATGGATGGCGCCCCACGATTTCCTCGGGAAGCCCGAGCTCGCGCCCGACCGCCCGGACCTCATCCTTGAACAGCTCGCGAAGGGGCTCGATGAGCTCGAAGGGATGGTCCGGACGGAGTCCACCCACGTTGTGATGGGACTTGATCGTGACGGAGGGTCCCCACACGGAGACGGATTCGATCACGTCGGGATACAGCGTCCCCTGGACGAGAAACCGCGCATCCCCGTGACGACCGGCGGCCTCCTCGAACACATCGATGAACGTGTGCCCGATTCGAATTCGTTTTTCCTCGGGATCCTCGACGCCGGCGAGCCGATCCAGGAAACGATCGGCGGCGTCCACGACCTCGAGCCGCAGACCCAGGTGGTCGCGGAACACTTGTTCCACGGAGTGCCTCTCGCCTTTACGCAGCAGCCCGGTGTCCACGAAGATACACGTCAGCTGGTCTCCCACCGCCCGGTGGACGAGCGCTGCGGCCACCGACGAGTCTACGCCTCCCGACAGGCCGCAGATGACATGCTCGGCTTCTACGCGTTTCCGTATCGCTTGCACGTGTGTGGATGCGATGCTGGCAGGTGTCCAATCACCCTCGCACCCGGCGATCTCGAACAGGAAGTTCCGGAGAATCTCGTCCCCACGGTGCGTGTGCGCCACCTCAGGGTGAAACTGGACCGCGTACACGCTCCGGTCCGGTGCCGAGATGGCGGCGATCGGGTTCGTCTCGGTACGCCCGATCACCTCGAAGCCCGGTGGTACGCCGCGCAGCTCGTCGCCGTGGCTCATCCAAACCTGTGTCTGCTCCCCCGGCGTGAAGCCTCGAAACAGGCCATCGCTCATCAGGATCTCGAGGCGAGCCCGGCCGTACTCGCGCCGCTCGGCGGGCTCGACCTCACCCCCCGCATTGTTGGCGATCAGCTGCATGCCGTAGCAGATCCCAAGCACGGGCACGTCAAGGTCGAGCAGCTGCGGGTCCACACCCGGCATGCCCTCGTCGTACACGCTTGCCGGTCCTCCAGAGAGAATGATCCCCTGCGGAGAGAATTCCCGAATCCACTCGACGGTCTTCGTCGGCGGGTGCACTTCACAATACACCCGCTCCTCGCGGATCCGGCGCGCAATCAATTGCGTGTACTGCGATCCGTAATCAAGAACCAGAACCCCGCTCACTCCCGCTCCTCCTTCGTGCCGATCGCCTATCTCCTCTCTAACCGCGTCCATGTTCGGGATCGGGCAACCCGACGACGCCGTGGCCCTCCCCCGTCAGCCTGGACGCGCGGGTCCCCGCCGGCGCGACCGTAGATCTGCGCGCCAGTAGCCATACCCCTCTGACAAGATGCGCCGTCGTCGTGGTTCCGAGGTCGCTCTGCGGCCACGTGCATCTTCCGCGTCGCGACGGAGGGGGGCGCGCGCGTCCGGACCTCAGTACGCCTTGGCCCACACGACCTCAACGTCGGCGGGTCGCTCGCACACCAGACATGTCTCGGGCGCCGGGTCGCTCTGAAACTCGGGATCCGGGATTACCCTGATCGTGGCCTTGGTCTCCGCCTGCACGCAGTCCGCGCACTCGGCGTGTCCGCACCAGCCCGTGAACACGAATCCCGGCTCCTCCTCCAAGCGAGCACGGAATGCGGCGAAGTCAATCATGCCCCGCACCGAGCGAGACTCCCGTCTGGCTCGCGCCTCGCTCAGCATGGTTCCCTGGATGCTCTCCAGCAACGCCGGCATGCCCTCGACTGCCTCCCGCCAAGAGATGGCCTTCTTGCCCTGGCTTATGTCTGGCGCGAACCGTCGAACGACCACCGCCTGCTCCGTGTCGATGTCGCGTGGCCCCACCTCCAGTCGGACCGGAACGCCTTTGCGCTCCCACTCGTAGAACTTGGCCCCGGGATTCACGGTGTCGCGCTCGTCCAGATGCGCGCGCACGCCGAGATCCGAGAGTCGATCACGCAGCGGAGCGCACGCATCCAACGCCAAGGTGCGTCCCTCGTCGCTCTTCCAGATCGGAACGAGCACGACCTGGTGAGGCGCGACGCGGGGCGGGAGCACGAGCCCGGCATCATCACCGTGTGCCATGATCAACCCGCCGATGAGTCGGGTGGATACCCCCCAAGACGTGCTCCATACGTAAGCGTGCTCCCCCCGCTCCGTCTGGAACTGGACGTCGAACGCGCGGGCGAAATTCTGGCCGAGGTGATGGCTTGTTCCGGCCTGTAGGGCCTTCCCGTCTCGCATCAGCGCCTCGCACGCGTAGGTGCGCAACGCACCGGCGAAGCGCTCGTCCGGTGTTTTCTCTCCTGTCAAGACCGCGAGCGCCAGGTAGTCGTCCATGAAGCTCCGGTATACACCGAGCATGCGTCGAGCTTCTTCCTCGGCTTCGGGCTCGGTGGCATGCGCGGTATGACCCTCCTGCCACAGGAACTCGGTGGTTCGAAGGAAGGGCCGGGTGCGTAGCTCCCACCGTACAACGTTCGCCCACTGATTCAGCAGCATCGGGAGATCGCGGTACGACTGGATCCAATCCGCCAGGATGGGCCAGATAATCGCCTCCGAGGTCGGTCGAACGACGAGTGCTTCCTCGAGCGCCTTCCCTCCCGCGTGGGTCACGACAGCTGTTTGTGGGGCGAAGCCCTCTACGTGATCGGCCTCGCGGTCCAGGTGGGATTGGGGGATGAAGAGCGGGAAGTAGGCGTTCTCGTGGCCCGTCGCCTTGAACATCCCGTCCAGCCCGCTCTGGATCAGCTCCCAGATCCGATATCCGTAGGGCCGAATGACCATGCAACCACGAACCGGCGATCGATCGGCGAGCTCCGCCCCCTGTACGATCTCGTTGTACCAGGCGGAGAAATCCTCGGACTGCGGTGTCAGGGCGGCCCGACGGCTCACTGCGCCTCCGAATCGCTGAGCGAGTCGAGCGGAACCTCCGACTCCTGGCCACTCTCGAGCAGACGCACGATGACCGCGTCTCGGGCCAACTCGTCCGGTCCGAGAATAATGGCGCGCTCTGCCCCGGCCTGATTGGCGGCCTTCAACTGTCGTCCGACCCCGCGCTCCCGGAGGTCGTATGTGACGCGGCGGCCGGCCTCACGCAGGGTCGTGGCGAGCTCGAGCGCGAGAGGCCGCTGCGCCTCCGAGACGCAAACGATATAGTCCTGAACGGAAGCGGAGATGTCAGGCAGAAGCTCGAGATCCTGCAGAAGCTCCGCCAGCACGACATCGCCCATCCCGAAGCCCACGGCCGGTAGATCGACGCCGCCGAGCGCGGCCAACAAATCGTCATATCGTCCGCCGCCACAGATCGCCCGGAGCCGCCCACTCCGTTCCCAAATCTCGAACACGGTCCCGGTGTAGTACGCGAGTCCTCGAACCAGTCCGGCGTCGAACACCACGAACTCCGCTAGGCCGAACGCGCGCATGTGGGCGAAGAACCCTTCGAGGCGCGCGATAGCCGCCGCTACGTCGTGCGTGTCGCCGTACTGGGCGGAGAGGCTCTCGAGAGTCGCATCTGCGAGTCCGAGAATACGATCGGTCGCGGTCGCGTCCGCTCCGGCCGCTCCGAGACGTTCCCGGACCCACTCCTCACTCTCGCGATGCATCTTGTCGAGCGCCGCGAACACCGCGAGGCGTCCCTCATCGGGCACTCCCAGGGCGCCCAGAACCCCGCTGATCAACCCCCGGTCCGACACGCGCGCTACGATGTGCTCGGCCCGCAATCCGAGGGCACGCAGCGCGTCCAAACCGGCCGCAACGAGCTCGGCGTCCGCCAGAGGGTCCGTCTCACCGACGATGTCCATGTTGAGCTGGAAGTGCTCGCGCAGACGGCCGCGTTGTGGTCGTTCGTAGCGGAAGAGCTGCGGGATCGAGAACCAGCGTATGGGCTTGGGGAGCGCGGCCGCACGGGACGCGATCATACGAGCGAAGCTCGGCGTCATCTCGGGGCGGAGCGCGACTTCGCGCCCTCCCCGGTCCGTGAACTGGTACAACTGTCCTACGATTTCTTCGCCCGACTTGCGCGTATACAGTTCCAGAGGCTCTAGCGGCGGCCCATCGTATTCCACGAAGCCATACGTGGCGGCCACCTCGCGCCAGGCGGAGAAAATGTGATTCCGCAGAGCGAGCTCATCCGGGTAGAACTCCCGGAAACCAGGCAGGCTGGAGAATTCCATAGGGCGGGCAATGTACCGGTAGGGCTCGAACCGCGGCAAGAAAAAAGCCCCCCCGGCGCGAACCGGAGAGGCCGATGTCCCGAGTCCGAGTCGACTCAGATAACCGATGCGCAGAACTCCTCGTACGCATCCGTCAGGTCCCGCGATATGTCCTCGGCCTCCCGGCCCTCGATCTGGTGACGTTCTAGCATGAACACGACATTCCGGTCGCGCAGCAACGCCAGCGAGGGCGACGAAGGCCGATAGCCGGCAAAATAGGCTCGTGCGCGTGCGGTGGCCTCGAGGTCCTGCCCCGCGAATACGGTCACGACACGGTCTGGCTGCACGGGATACTCCATCGCGAGCGCCACGGCCGGCCTGGCGTTTTGTGCGGCGCACCCGCAAACCGAGTTTACCACCACGAGCGTGGTGCCTTCGGTGTGGCCGACCACCTCATCCACTTCTTCGCTGGTGCGGAGCTCGTGGACTCCGATCCGCGTCAGCTCATCCCGCATCGGTTGGACCAACGTTGGTTCGTACAGCATATCCCTCCTTATTGCTCTATTCCGCACTTATACGGTCGTCGAGTCTGGTCAATACGTCGCCCACCGTATGGGCAGACCCGGTGACTATTACCGTGCCCTGGTCGGATAGTTCGCCCGCCTGTCCCAGCGCCTGATCGAGATCCGCCTCGATCTCTACAGACCTGCCGCCCAGCGTAGCGGGAATGGCGTGACTCGCCCAGTCCCGAACCTGGTCGAGGTCCCAGCGGCGGTCGGCCGGGGCCGAGGGTGCGGCCGTCAGGATCAAGGCGTCGGCCGCGGAGGCGATCTCCTGCACCATCTCCCGCCACGGCTTGTCGTGCAAGATCGCGACCACGAACGTCCACGGCAGCGGGGGTGACAGATCTCGCAGGGTACCGAGCAGTGCCTCGACCCCCGCAGGGTTGTGCGCGATGTCGAGGATCCATTCCTGGCCATTCGCGTCCAGCCGCTGCCATCGTCCCGGGAGTCGAGCGGCGCCGACACCGGTAGTGACTTGATCCGCCTCCAACCCCTCTACGGCCTGCTCCAACATGAGAACCGCGAGGGCCGCGTTCGTCGCCTGGTGGCTCCCGATCAACGGCGTCCTCAGGGACAAGCCGGGATCGAACAGGGCCGAGCGGTATCGAAAGGACGTGGCGTCGGGGCTCACGGTGACCTGCTCGACGTGCGCCTGCCGACCCAGCGAGAAGAGCGGCGCCGACAAGAGCAGCGCCTGCTGCTCGAAGATCCGGCGGAGATCGTGGCTCAGCGCGGGCGTAATCGTGGGGACACCCCGCTTCATGATTCCGGCCTTCTCCGCCGCTATCTCCCCCAGGGTCCGACCCAGAAAGTCGGTGTGATCAATGGCGATCTGCGTGATGCCGCAGGCTATGGGCTGGAGCACGTTGGTCGCGTCCAGCCGCCCGCCTAGCCCCGTCTCGACGACCGCCCACTCCAGCTCGAGCTCGGCGAAGCACAGGAAGGCGAGGGCCGTGGTCGCTTCGAAGAACGTGGCGCCGGTCTGCTCCGCCAACGGGAGGAGCTGATCGGCGCATTGATCCAAGAGCTCGTCGGGCACGGGAGCTCCGTCGGCATGGAACCGCTCGCGCACGTGGATGAGGTGGGGTGACGTGTACAGTCCGGTGCGGCAGCCCGCCGCCGTCAGAATGGACGCAGCCACGGTCGCCGTGGAGCCCTTCCCATTCGTGCCGGCGATATGTAGCGAATCGAACGTCCTGTCCGGGCGACCCAGTCCCACCAGCATGGACTCGATTCGGTCGACACCCCAGCGAGCGGTTGTCATTGGCCTGTCAGCCAGGAGACGCTCGAGGGCACCGGTTGTCGACCCGTCGGGCTCGCGTCGGCCCGCGTCCATCGAGATCCCTCGTCTCAGCACATGTGATGGAGAACTCGGGCGATCGTGCCGCGCAGCTCGGGGCGCGGCACGATCCGGTCGACCATCCCGTGTTCCTCGAGGAACTCGGCACGCTGGAAACCCTCTGGGAGATCCTGCCGAATCGTCTCTTTGATGACGCGAGGACCCGCGAAACCGATCAGCGCGCCGGGCTCGGCCAGGATCGCGTCTCCGAGCATCGCATACGATGCCGTGACACCGCCCGTGGTGGGATTGGTCAACACGCTGACATAGGGTACGGGTACCTCGGCCAGGCGCTCCAAAGCCGCTGCCGTCTTCGCCATCTGCATCAACGACAGGATGCCCTCTTGCATACGCGCGCCTCCGGAGGCGGACAGGATGATCAGCGGTCTCGAGGATTCCACCGATCGCTCCGCCAGCCGTCGGATCTTCTCGCCGACGACGGAGCCCATGGACCCACCGATGAACCGGAAGTCCATCGTCCCAAGATGGACCTCTCTCCCCTCGAGGCGTCCGAGTCCAGTGCGGATCGCATCCAGGGGTCCCGCTCGCTCCTCGGCGGTCCGGATTCGATCTGGGTATGCCTTCGAGTCCTGGAAGCCGAGCGGATCAGCGGAGCGGAGCGTCGTGTCGTACGCTTCGAGGAGCCCATCATCGTCGAGCAACAGGTTTTCGTATTGCTCGGCGGTTATGCGAAAGTGGTGGCCGCAGGTGGGGCATACGAACGCGTTCTCCTCGAGGCGTCCGCTGTACAGGATCTCGCCACACCCTTCGCATTTGTCCCATACCTCGCTCGGGAGCTCACGCTTCTGAGAGACGAGCTTCTGCTTCGGCTTCTTGAACCAGGACACGAAACCTCCAGGTCGGGCTGGGTGCACCCGGGGCTGGGAGCGAAGAGCGCCTCGCTCGGCGTGGGGGGTCAGGCTCCGGTGTGCCACCGCCGCCAGCGCGCGAATATACCGCGAACCGTGTCGACCTGCGAACCTCGGGAAGACAGGGTCAGCGTTGTCCGGCGACCTGCTGCGTGATGCCGAGACCGGTAAACAGGAGGAGGAGGAAACTGCCGCCGTAGCTCAGAAGAGGAAGTGGCAAGCCAGTGATGGGCATGAGCCCCACCGTCATCCCGAGGTTGACGACGAGGTGCGCGAACACGACGGCCGAGATGCAGAACACCACGGTGCCGCCGAAATCGTCGTTTGCGTCGACCGCGATTCGCAAGAGGCGCCACAACAGGAGAGCGAAGAGCGCGAGAAAAAAGACGACGCCCACGAACCCCAGCTCCTCGCCGATCACGGAACCGAGAAAATCCGTGTGCTGCTCGGGGAGGAAGGCGAGCCGCTTCTGTGGCCCCTGAGCGAATCCCTGCCCGAAGAGTCCTCCCGAACCGATCGCCACCTTGGACTGGATGAGGTGCCAACCTGCCCCACGCGCGTCGATTTCCGGGTTAAGGAAGACGAGGAGTCGGTTCTGTTGGTATGGGGCAAGGCTGTTCCACAGTGGGGCGGTGAGGGCGCCGGCCGCGAAGTTCGCGAGAATCACTCCGATCGATTCAACGATAAACGGCTGATGGAAATAAAGGAACACGGCGATAATGATGAACCAGGCGCCCCAAACGACCCAATTGAACCCCAACAACAAGCTCACCGCGGGACTCACGAGCAGGAAGATCTTGACGAGCGGGACTCCCGCCCAGAAGAGAGCCGCGATCAGGATCACGCCGAAGATCACTGCGCTGCCCAGGTCGGGCTGGAGAAGCACGAGCGCGAAGGGGACGACGACGACGGCGACGGGCCTCCAGAGCCGGGACAGGCCGGCGAAGTCCTGATCCTTGCCGCTCAGCAGCCTCGCGAGCATGAGGATTGTGGCGAGCTTGGCCACCTCGGCCGGCTGCAGTCTCACCGGTCCGAAACTCAGCCAACTTCGGGTGTTCGGACCCGTCCCGATGGCCAGGACGACCACCAGCAGGAGGATCCCGAATGCGTACAACCAGGGCGCGAACCATTCCAGCCAACGCGTCGGAACACGAGTGGCCACCCAGAATGCGACCAGGGCGATCCCGAGCCACATGAGCTGTCGTGTCCAGATGCCCGTCGCGACCGAAGGGACTTCTACTTGCCCGGCTGAGTAGATCATCGCGATCCCGAGAAGCGCGAGCAGCATCTGTAGCGCCAACAGGGCCGGATCGTTGATCCCTCGAAAACGCCGCTCGAGCATCACGGCAAAGGAGTCGCTTCCGAGGTCGACGAAGAAGCGGCGACCTGGAGTCTCTCGGGGTCGGGCGGTAACCCGATTGACTCGAGGTATTGGTGGACGAGCCGCGTGGCGAGCGGGACCGCGAGTGATACGGTTCCGTCCGGGTGTCCCTGCTCGACGATCGCGGCGATGACGATTCTGGGATCGTACGCCGGTGCGAAGCCCAGGAACCAGGAGTGCGGCTCACCGTGCGGGTTCTGCGCTGTTCCCGTCTTGCCGGCCAGCGTCCATCGATCCAAGCGGAAGCCATACGCCGTTCCGCGTGGCTCGTTCGCGACGCGGATCAGCGCATCACGGAGTTCGCGCCGGCGTGCGTCCGGTAGATCCAGACTCCATGGGACCCGGCGGTTCGCGAGCACCTCGCTCCGGGCCAGGTGTGGGGGAATCGGCGGTTCCCCCGTCGCCAGGGCCGAGTAGAAGAGGGCCTGACGCAGCAACGACTGCTGATTCTCACCCTGTCCGATGGCGAGGTTCCAAACCACCGACTCGGTCCAGCCGCGCGCGCCGTACCGCTGGTCGAACCACTCGCGAGATTCCGGGAACAGTCCGCGCGTTTCGTAGGGCAGATCGATACCGGTGGGTTGGTTGAAGCCGAGCGCAGCGGCTCCTTCGGTGAGCGCATCCAGGCCGATCCGCTGTCCCGCCTGGTAGAAGTAGACGTTGCAGCTCTCTTTGATCGCCCCGGACAAATCGAGCCCTCCATGCCCACCGGGGCGCCAGCAATGGAAGGTCCGGTTCCCGTACGCGAGAGCTCCCGTGCAGACGTGCTGCATGTAGGTGTCGATGGACAACGCGCCCGTCTTCATGCCGATCGTCGCCATGATCAGCTTCCACGTCGAACCCGGCGGATACGCGGAGGCGCTGACACGGTTCAGCAAGGGTTTGTCCGGATCGTCGCGCAACGAGTTCCACAATCCGGTGGGGATTCCACCCACAAAGCGGTTGGGGTCGAAGGTCGGACGACTATACAGGAGCAGGACCTCACCCGTTCGGGGCTCGAGGGCCACCACACCCCCCCGCATCCCTTCAGGGAAGATGGAATCCGCCATCATCTGCAACTGGAGGTCGATCCCCAACTGGAGATCCTTGCCGGGATCGGCCGGGTCGCCAAACCCTCCGTCGAACTCGCGCACGATAGAGCCGAGCGCATTGACCTCCACGTAGCGGACGCCGGGCTCACCCGCGAGCTCACTCTCGTATTGACGCTCGATCCCGTCCTTACCGACCTGGCGTCCTGGCTCGTACCCCTCGTACCGAGGTTGCTCGAGCTCGGTCTCTGATATTTCGTTCACGTACCCGATCAAGTGAGCGATCGCCGGACCAGCGGGGTATCTCCGATGCGGTCGCATCTCGACGACGACGCGACGGAATTCCGGGCGGCGCTGCTCGATAAACGAGACCTGCTCGAAACTGGCGTTGTCTCGCAGAACCAGGGCATCGTTCGGACGGACGCGGTTTTCCTCGAGAAGATCTTCCTCCTCCTCGGGGCCGATTTCCAGGTGGGGTCTCAGCCGGCGGAGGGTGGCGGCGATGGTGTCTGAAGGTCCGGGCAAGAGCGAGATGACGTATCCGGGCACGTTCTCGGCCACGACGAGACCGTTACGATCGTAGATCGTGCCACGCGGCGCGGGAACCCCTATGGCCCGCAGCCGATTCTCTTCCGAGCGGAGCTGATACTGGCTGCTGCTCAGAATCTGCAGCCGGAAGAACGTCGACAGGAGGACCACCAGGGCCACGGTCAGACCACCAAGAGCGATGCGCCCGCGCTGCCGCCGCAACGCGAGGCGACGACTATCGGTCATCATGGTCCCACCCTCGGATCGATCATGTCTGTTCTATCCGTCTGTGCCAAACTCGTCGTTACGGGAAGAAGAACGATACGATGCGCTCTCCGATCCAGCAGACCACGGCCGTGGCGACCGCCGCCAGCGGGGCATAGATGAGCAGAAAGCGCGCCTGAGGGGGCCAGGCCGTGAGCGCGGCGACGATCCACTGAATGAGCAACACCCCCAGGATCAGGAATGTAGGGACGAATCGGGCCGAGTCCGAATAGAAGAGATCGCGTAGCCGAGCCCCGACATAGCCGGTCAACGTGAAGACGAGCGTCAGGACCCCGAGCCCACTGAGGGCCAGGGAGGCCTCCAGCAATCCGAGCGCGAAGCCGAAGCCCGCCGCCTGACCGGCGCGCAGTTGCAGCGAGCCCAGGAGGAGCCCTCCAGCCAGCAGGTCGGGCCCCGCCGGCCAGCGTGAGAGCACGGGATGTAGCGCGAAGTGCAGCAGGAGCACCAGAACGACGAGCACCCAGGCGCCCCGGCTCCACCCCCCTCGCATCGAGAGCCTGGCCTACGAGCCGAGCTCGGGCCGGCGCCACACGAGGACCACATCCGCGTCCTCGGGTCGCGTTGCCGGCTCGACGTAGTAGCGCTTCATCCAGCCCGACTCCTCTTCCCCTCGCTCTCGGATCGTTCCCACGCGAAGCCCCGGCGGATAGACGCCTGCCACGCCGGTGGTGACCAGGTGCACACCGGGAGCGATCTCGCTCTGGAACGGGGCCCCCTCCAACAACATGATCGGTTGTCCACCATCCCGACGAAACGGGCGCACGATGCCGGTGATCGCGCCGTCCTCCGTCTGGACGCTGATGCGAAAGTCAGGATGGCTCCAGAACTCCCCCCTGACCCCGGCGATATGACGGGCCCGGGCCACGCCTACCAGGCCTCGGCCGGTGAACACTCCGGCAGGGAGGGTCACATCTGCCAGCTGTCGACCACGGAGCACAAACTCGTTGGAATCGCCGATTCGAGGGCGCCCCGGGTAGACTTCCGCCGGGGCAAAAGACCCGACAGCTGGCCCAGCGAGGCCGACTCCGGAGCGGAGTTGCGTAGCTTGCTCGGCCACCCTTCGGTACTCGGCCAGCTCCGCGACGAGGCCGTCCCGCTCGGCGCGCAGCGCGGCGGCGCGGCGCTGGAGCCCCGCACGCTCGGACGACGCGCGGTGAAGCTCGAGAAAAGGATACAGGGCTGATCTTCGAACGATCGACGCGAGTCCAGCCTGCTGTCCGGGTGACAGGGCGGCGATCAGACCCCCGCTGGCTAGGAAGACCAGGACCGCGATCAGATCCGCTCGCGTTCGCGCTCGCCGATTCGCCTGCAGGTACGGCATCCGCGCTCTACTCTGGGAGGTCGCTCAAGAAGCCGGGTTCAGGTCGCGAGGACGCCTCGATAACGATCCAGATCGTCGAGGATCCGACCGCACCCCCGCACGACGCAGGTGAGCGGCTCCTCGTCCACATGGATCGGCAGCCCGGTTTCCTCACGCAGCAAGATATCGAGACCCCGGACGAGCGCGCCGCCGCCCGTCATCACGATCCCGCGGTCCACGATATCCGACGCCAACTCGGGAGGAGTGATCTCGAGGGCCCTGCGCACGGCGCCGACGATTTGCTGAATCGGCTCTTGCATGCACTCGCGAATCTCGGCCGAGTGCACGCGGACCGTCTTCGGAATGCCGGACACCAGATCTCGGCCCTTGACCATCATCTCCTTTTCCTCGTCGATCGGGTAGGCGGAGCCGATCTGGATCTTGATCGCCTCGGCGGTCGGTTCTCCGATCAGGAGGTTGTAGTTCTTTCGAAGGAAGCCGACGATGGCGGCATCCAGC
>JBDHAD010000024.1:0-45969 GCA_039588215.1 Gemmatimonadota bacterium | reverse complement strand
CTTTGTCGGAGCTTACGTGGATAAGGACAAGCGCGGCCCGATGAACTGTTCGATCTACGACCACGGCGACTTTTGCCTGTACTGCGTGGCGTCGAGCGAGTGGGACAAGCTTGCGCCGCATGTCAGCTCCGGGCCGCAGTAGCCAATAGCCGATGGCTGATAGCCTCACTGCTTGCGGCCAAAGCCGCGGCTTGGCGCGTCGCTCGCTTTGATGTGAGCCCTCGCCGTGCTGAGGCTCTCGGCTCTTGATAGCCTTGGTTCGACACTCCACTCGAGCACGACACCAGGCCGAGGGTGGACAGGTCGTTGCCACAATGGCAGAGGATTACCGGTTGGCTCGGCGTCGGGTTGATCTCGTCTTCTGTGTGGATTCTGTGGCGCCAAGCCGCAGCGTTCGACCTCGAGCGGACCGGTCTGGTGCAGTCCGTGGGCGTCGGATTGGCTCTGATCGTTACAGCCCTCATCGTTCCCCGAGTGTTCGGAAGAACGATTCGCGAGGCGGTCAAACAGCGTCGCGGCGATGCATCACGCGGGGTTCGGTCTGACGAATCGGTCCTCCGGCCTTATGCCACGCTCTTTCTCGCCAGTTTTGCCGTCCTCTTCATCGAGATCCTGCTGATCCGGTACGTAAGCTCGCAGATCCGGATCTTCGCCTTCTTCAAGAACATACCTTTGATCGCCAGCTTCCTCGGACTCGGACTCGGTCTGTGGCGCGGGAACGGGTCCTCGAGGCAGGTGCTCTCGTTCCTACTGTGGCTCGTCCCGCTGGCCGGTCTTCTCGGAGGTGGTGTCTCGATCATCGACAGCTCGCTGAGCAAGCTCACTTTGGTGGCGAGCTCGGAGCTTGTCCTCGGAGACATCGGAATACGAGAGGTCGGGACCCTCGCACGCGCGGTGGGGCAGGTGTTCATCGGCGTGTTCTGCGCGCTGATGCTCGTCTCGATCATGCTGCTCTTCGCGCACCTGGGGAGAGTCCTCGCAGACGCGTTCAAGGGAATCCCGCGCTTGACGGGCTACACGATAAACATCCTCGGGAGCCTCGTCGGGATCCTGTCGTTCACGGCGCTCAGCTTCCTGCAGACACCGCCCTGGGTCTGGTTCGCCGTCGGGCTCGTGCCGTTGCTGTGGTGGATCCGGGGGCGGCGCGAGGCAGTGACCGCAGTGAGCCTGGCCGTGATCGCCACCTTGCTCACCGTACCGTCCGTCGGCGAGACGCGGTGGTCGCCATATCAGAAGCTCGTCGGGCACGAGACGTCGATCTTCGGTCCCGACGGGACCACCGCCGAGGGCTATCTCGTTCAGGTGTCCGACGTATTCTACCAGCTCGCGATCGATCTTCGCCCCGAGGCGATCGAGCGATACGGTTTTGTCCCGTATCCGCACTACGAAGCGGCGTTCGATGGGCTGTCGAAGCTCGACCGGGTGCTGATCGTGGGCACGGGGACCGGAAACGACGTCGCGGCCGCGCTCCGAGCGGGGGCGGGTCACGTGGATGCGGTCGAGATCGACCCGGCGATCCTTCAGATGGGGCGGGAGCACCATCCGGAGGACCCGTACGGCGATCCGCGGGTCAACGTGATCGTCGAGGACGCGCGGCGCGCCTTTCGGCTCGTCGAGCCGGCCAGCTACGACGCAGTCGTGTTCGGTCTGCTCGATTCGCACACCCAGCTGGGCATGTCGAGCGTCAGGCTCGACAACTTCGTGTTCACGCTGGAGAGCTTCTCGTCGGCTGCGAGTCTGCTCAAGACCGGCGGCTCGTTCATCGTCACTTCCGCGGTCTTCAAGCCCTGGTTCGGCGAGAGGCTCCGGGCGCTGGTCGAAGCCGCGTGCGGTGGAGTGGTCACCGAGCAGGCGTTTCACGTGTGGGTCAACTACCGCTGCGTCGTGCCCCCAGGGGGTTCGAGGACCGCGCCCGCGATCGAGATGGCCCTGGCGTCGCCGTTCACGGTGCCCGAGACCTCACCCGCGGCGATCCCGACCGACGACTGGCCGTTCCTCTATCTCGAGAACCGCGGGATTCCGTTCGCCTACCTGTTCGTCGTGTCGCTGCTGGCGATCGTCTCGGCCGTCGTCCTGAGACGCGGCGGTCTCCCCCTGGCCCGCGCGACGCCTTACCACGCGCACATGTTCTTTCTCGGCGCTGCGTTCCTCCTGATGGAGGTCTACGCGATCAACCGGCTGGCCCTCATCTTCGGTACGACCTGGATCGTGTCCGCCGTGGCCATCGCGACGGTTCTCTCGCTCATCGTCCTCGCGAACCTCACCGTGATGGTGGTCGGGCGAATCCCGTACTGGGTCGCGTACAGCGCGCTGGGCGCAGCAGCCGTCGTCAGTTTCCTGATGGAGCCGCACGCCGTACTGGGCGAGGCGACCGCGATCCGGTACGGGTACGGACTCCTGTCGCTGTCGCCGGTCTACTTCGCGGGGCTCGTGTTCGCGCGCTCTTTCGAAGTATCATCAGTCGCCGGGGCTGCGCTTGGCGCGAACATCCTCGGGTCTGCCGTCGGGGGTTGGCTGGAATACTCGACGATGGCGCTCGGCATCCGAGGGATGGTGCCGCTGGCGGCGACGCTATATCTGGCGTCGCTCGTCGCTCTCTGGCGGCACCGCTCGAACTCTTCCGGCGACTCGGACGAAGCCCATGCGGCCGAGCACCGAGGCCACGTCATTCGCGACTAGGGCGGGTCGCCTGAGAGCGCTGCGACCGCTGACGCGGTCCTTCGCCTGTTGCGCCCGAGATCGGTCGCCCTCTTCTTCTCCCGTGTCTATTCCGAGCGTCTGTGCTCGAGAAGTCCCGCGAGCGCCAGTACAACGCCTGCCCCCGCCGCGCCGCCCGAGACGAAGCCAAGGAGGAAGCCCCACGGGCGAACAAGCGAGGTCCAACCAAGTATGGCCGAAAGGGCGATGACCGCACCCGAAATCGCGGCGAGAGCTGATCCTAGCGAAGTCTTTTGTCGTGCATCCACACTCATTCCCTTCGAATGTCTGTCGCTCAACTCCAGCGGGCCGTCAAGTGCCAATACAGGCGCTGTGATCCCTCAAATGTCGCAACGACAAGCAGCGCGTTCATGAGAACGTTCACCATTGCTGGCCATCGTTCTTGACGGAGAAACGGCGCCAACCTCAAGCTCAAAAGACTCAGAGCTGCGAAGACGAGATAGGCGAGAGTAAGAGCCAGGGCCCACCGACCTGTCAGTGCGACGGCAGCCAGATCATGAAGTGCACCGATGACGGCAAACACAGAGAACGTTGCGATTACTCTATTACGGTTTCCCCCAAGGGCACTGTATAACAGGAATAGTGGATAGCCTATAGGGGGATTCCAGACTCGCCAGAACCGATGAAACCCGGGTTGCGCCCAACTGGAAAACAAAGATCGTCTTACTACTGACCATCCTTTGAAGGGCGGTGTGTAGCCCCTTCGTACGCAATACTGCGCGTAGGTCAAGTTTCCCATGCACAGGCCTCCGACATCGTCTTCATCCAAGCCGATCTCATTGACACGAGTCGCTGCGGATCAGGGTGCTGAACGGGCGCACTGCAGGCAAGACGACCGGAGCCGTGCGTCGCTATCCGAGCCTGAGACGCCCGCTGAAGGTCACGGGTGGGCTTTCTCTTGTTTCGGCTCGGGTTCAAATCGTTCGGTGGGAGCGGCCGCAGTGAACGTGGTGCGTGGCCCATCGAGGTATAGTTAACTGCTCGGTTCTGATCGGACCCTTGCGCGTTCTCGTACTTGCCTTAAACTGGCTTGATTATAAACGGACACGCCGATCCGTATATAAGCCCGATCGGCCCTAGGGGTAGAGAGTGCTTGCAGCGGCAACAGCCCCTTCACTTAGCACGACGGGTCCGGAATTCCCGGACGATCCCCGTCAGCTACCGCTCTTCCAGAAACCTGATCCCGAGCCTTGAGCACACGTGTGCCGGGTCCGACCCCACTCTTTCATCGCTCGAGGGTCAGGCTGCAGCCGCTCCTCTCAGACAGCCCATACACGCATGACCGTCGCACGTGCACGGACTCCACAGCTGGAGGCCGGGACGTGGATTATACCAAGGTACCCTACCGGTGGGGGTCCGATGGCGAAGGAAATCGGCTGCTTTGACATCGGTATGTACTGCGACTTCAAGGCTCAGGCGGCGACGATGGAGGAGCTCCTCGCGATCGTGAGGGTGCACGCCCGCGAGGTACACGATCTCGACGAGCTCCCTGCCGACATCCTGGAAAAGATCCACGAACGGGTCCGTGACGTACCCAGCGCCGCTGGCGATCCGGGTCATACGAACCCCATACAGAGGATCGAAGCAGTCCAATCCCTGGAAGATCTCCTCGCCCCGACTCATGTCGTAGTTGGGTTACGCCGGATTTGTGACACCCATCGCCGATTGCGAGCGGCCAGCACTCCTCATGCGCGCGCTGGTGTCGTAGCGCTCTTTGTCGGGGACGCGGGCACCGGACGGCTCAACGCGGCCGAAGCGGTGGCCAATGAGCTGGGTCTGGACCTTTACCGCGTCGATGTGGCGGCCGTTGCCACGAAGTACGGTGGCGAACCCGCGGAGAACCTGCACCGCGCTCTCGATGACACCGAGGCTGTTGGTGCGGCCGTCCTCTTCTTCCACGGGACCGATTCGATCTTCGGCGCGCGAACCGAAGGCAAAGACGACCACCTCCGTCACGCCACCCTTAGCATAGACTCCCTGATCGGGCGTCTGGAGGCCTACGAGGGCGTGACGATCCTGACCGCGCACCCCGAGGATGACATTGACCCTGAGCTCACGCGTCGGTTGCGCTTCGTGGTAAACTTCCACTTGACGGATTGAGCGGTCTCGGGGGTGGAGAGACCGAGATTCAACCCGACATCTGCCGAGCTCGCCCGTCGCGCGCCCCGAGCTGGGCCTGACACATCGATCGAAGAACGCCGAGCCCAAGCCGTAGGTGCCGTCGCCGTCGCGTTGCTGACGGGTCGGAGGCCCACCGGCCGAATCACCGTGAACCGCATGCAGTTCGACCTGGCTATGCAACGCGCGCGCCAGCTTAACCCGGACGTCCGAACCGTCTTGTTGCGCGCGCTGAGCATGGCGCGCGTTCGCTGAGTCCCTAGCTGACGTGCCCGTTCAATCAGAGATCAGATAGGGCTGGCGGCACCCGCGAGAACCGTACGATAATCCTCCCTCCGAAGTGCCCATCTTCTAACACACAAGTATGAGGTCATACGATGAAGCGCTCATGGTCGGCTTTGCTCGCCCTGACGGGGCTGTTCGCCGCCGGTTCGATACAGGCCCAAACGTTCACCAGCGACGATCCAGTGATCCGCGCGATGTGGGAGGAGGGGATCGAGAACTCTCAGACGGCAAAGCTCGCGCAGGCGCTGTTGGACTCGATCGGTCCGCGGCTCACCGGCACGCCCGGGATGGAAGCGGGTCAGGAGTGGCTGATCCGCACCTACGCAGGCTGGGGGATCGAGGCTGCCCAGGAGCAATACGGCACCTGGATGCGGTGGCAACGAGGGAGGACACACGTCGATCTCCTCGAGCCGCGCGTGCGGAGCCTGGAAGCCATGCTCCTGGCGTGGAGCCCCGGGACGGGCGGAGGTCCCGTCCGCGGCGAGGTCGTGGCGCTCCCGGATGTGGCGGATCCGGGCGCGTTCGACGCGTGGCTCCCGACCGTGAGTGGGAAGCTGGTGCTGGTCTCCTTCCCGCAACCCACCTGCCGTCCCAACTCCGATTGGGAGGAGTGGGCCACGGAGGAGACGGTAGAGCGGATGCAGGCGTCGCGGGAGGCGGCGCAGCAGGCCTGGGACGCGCGCATGGAGGCGGCCGCCCCGGATGTGCAGGGCAGGGGCCGCGAGAGAGCCATCGCCCGGCGGCTCGAAGAGGCCGGGGCGATCGGCGTGTTCACCTCGAGTTGGTCGAGCGGCTGGGGAGTGCACCGCGTGTTCGACGCAGGGACCCGGAACATCCCGACCGTGGGGGTCGGCTGCGAGGACTACGGGCTCCTGGCCCGCCTGGCGGAGAACGGCCAGAGTCCGGTGGTCGAGGTGTTCGCCGAGGGCGAGTTCCTGGGCGAGGGGCCGGTGTTCAACGTGATCGGCCGCATCCCGGGCTCCGAGCTCCCGAACGAGTACGTGATGATGTCTGCGCACTTCGACTCCTGGGATGGGTCGTCGGGCGCCACCGACAACGGCACGGGCACCATCACGATGCTCGAGGCCATGCGGATCCTGAAGAAGGCGTATCCCAATCCGAAGCGGACCATCCTCGTCGGCCACTGGTCGGGGGAGGAACAGGGGCTCATCGGCTCACGCGGCTTCGCTGCTGACAATCCCGAGGTCGTAGAAGGGCTCCAGGCGCTGTTCAACCAGGACAACGGCACCGGGCGAGTGGTGAGGATGTCGAGCCAGGGGCTCACCGACGCCGCCGGGCACCTCGCCCGCTGGCTGGCGCAGGTTCCGCAGGACATCACCCAGCACATCGACTTCAGCTTCCCGGGCGCCCCTTCCGGCGGAGGTAGCGACCACGCCTCGTTCATCTGCTCAGGCGCACCCGGTTTCAGCCTCGGCTCGCTGAGCTGGAACTACTTCGCGTACACGTGGCACACGAACCGGGACACGTACGACAAGCTCAGCTTCGACGAAGTCCGTAATAACGCGACGCTCGCCGCGATGCTGGTTTATCAAGCCGCCGAGGACGAGACCCGGACGCCCCGGACTCGACGGGCCGAGCTCGGGGTGAGCCCATTCAACGGCGAGCCGCGGACGTGGCCCGAGTGCCAACCGGCTCGGAGGGATTGGTCCTCGCGGCGGTAGCGTAGCTGGCAGCTTGCCCCGCCCACGGTCCGGACGCCAGATTGGCGCCCCACCCGCGGGCGTAGCTCAGTTGGCAGAGCGTCAGCCTTCCAAGCTGAAGGTCGCCGGTTCGACCCCGGTCGCCCGCTTACCCCCAACCGGTCAGCGCGCCTTCACGGTGAAGCGCACCGTGTCGGTCACGGCAGGGAGGAGTGGCACGTGAGCGTCGTCCGTGACCACCACGATGACCTCGTGCTGCCCGCGGGCTAGCCCCGGCACCCGGAGCTCAGACTGGCCCGGCCGCAGGTGGATGATGTCTGCCATGCCGTGGGGAATCGGCTCGCTCAAGGGAGTCACATCGCGATCGAGGAAGAGATGGTGGTGCACTGTGCCTTTTCCACCGTTCTGACCCGAGTTCTTGCCTAGGCCACTGGCAGCGAGGGCAAAGCGGACCTCTCCGGCGTCGATCGCCGCCCCGGCGCCGGGATCGACGATCCTGACCATGGGGGCTTCCGTGCACGTCGGCGCTTGGTAGCCAGCTCTACTGTACGCAATGCGGCACCAGGAGTTGGTACCCGAATGAATCGCCGTGCCACCCCAACCCGTCGCCGTCGCGCTGTCTATGAACACCGTCACGTTCGGAGAAGCCTGGAGTGGTGTGCCCATGGAGGAAGCGTCCGGAGCGTAGGCTTGATGGTCGCTGAAATGGGCTTCCTGCATCGTGGCGAGGTTTCGGAGGTCGCTCTTCATCGCCGCGGCCTTCGCTGGCTTTGTGACGCTGGAATAGAGGGGGAGCGCTATCGCGGTGAGCGCCGCGACAACGCTAACCACGATCGCCATTTCAATGAGCGTAAACCCGTTTGTCTTGGACGTCATGGCCGCTTCCTAATCCCCTCTTACCCCCTCTGCGGGAGGGGTCAACAAGACCCTGATCCCGGAACTCGGTTGATCTACCCGACGCGTTCGTAGTGGAAGACCGGTGCCGATCATTGCGGGGTTGTTTGTCCGAAATTCCACAGTCAAGGGTCGCATCCGCAGCCAGTCCACCCGATGATGCTGATCCTGGCGGTTGAGCACTCCAGGCGATCCGGTCACCGAGAGGATGGCTGACATCAGCTGCTTGCGAATCCTCTGTGGATGCGGGCCTGTCGGACTCCATTCACAGGAAATACTTGTGAGGCAGATCAAAGTTTGCAGTTCTTAAGGTTCCTAAATTCGTCCGGAATCAGGTAGCCGTCGACCCTCGCCTCTGCAAGAACTTCAACATTCATGACAAGTGCAGAGGAGGCTGCCGCCTACTGGGCCGGCTGGCACCCGCTCGCTTGCCTCTTGGCCCCGGGCCGAACCAGTTTTTACGCCATCTTGCGCCCGTGGCGACGCCGGGCGAAACGAACAGCAGAGAGGGGCGACCATGACTTGGATGTTCGATAGGGCCAGAGTGTGTTTGCTGGCAGGTGTGCTCGGCGCGGCCGGCCACGTGACTCCGACTCCGCTGGCAGGACAGGTATGGACCGACGAAGAACGCGGTCTGCTGCTCGAGTACCTGCACGCGAGCGCGGGCGACTTCCTCGCCAGCATCGAGGACCTATCGGATGATCAATGGAGGTTCCAGGAGGCCGAAGACCGCTGGTCGATCGGCGAAGTGGCCGAACACCTCGCGCTCACGGAGGAACTCATCTCCATGCTACTCACCGCGCAGCTCCCCATGAGCGGTCCTGCGGAAGTCTCGGGGGACGGCCGGGCCGAGACGGACCTGATGATCCGGGAAGGACTAAAAGACCGGAGCCAGCGCTTCCAAGCTCCCGAAATCGCACAACCCCAAGGCCGGTGGACGAGCAAGGCCGAGCTCGTCCAAGCATTCAGCGACGCTCGCGAGCGCGTGGCGGAGTTCATCCGTACCACCGAATTGGATCTGCGGGCCCGCACGGCTCCGCACCCCGTGTTCGGCCCGATCGACGGCCATCAGTGGGTGCTGTTGCTCACGTCGCACGTGTGGCGGCACCTGGACCAGATCGCCGAGGTGAAGGCCGCCGACGGATACCCCGGCACGTAGGTACCCTGGGCTCGCCGGGACTCTGCTTGCACTGTGCGGGTCACGCGCGCCACCTTGGGCGGCGCGCGAATCACCTCGGGCCACTCTTCTCAACCCCACGTCACGACTAACGGAGAGACCATGAAGAACCGCCGCATGTTACTCGTGCCGTTCCTGGGGATGCTGCTGGTCGGTCCCCTCACCGCCCAGTCCGGACCTGCCTCGGACTCGGAGCCAGACGTCGTGGTCGCTCCGGCGGAAGCTCCTGACATCGACGCGCAGACGCTTCGCGGAGAGCTCGTGACGCTGCGACAGGTGTTCGAGGCGCAAGCCGATGCGCTCGCGCACGGCATGCTCCCGAGCTCGTTGGAGTGGGGCACTGCGAGGGTCGCACCGGCGGCCGCGGGTGGAGGCGGCGCGGTCGGCGCGATCGGTACCCTCGCCAGCACGTTCGGCTCACCGGTACGGCCGAGGACTTTCGCGCTAGCCAGGGCGCTGCGGAGCGTCTCATCGACCAGCTCGAGCGGCTGATCGAGGAGACGGAGCAGTTCGCCGCGGCGCTCGAGGACGACGACCTGAGCACGGGCAGCCGCGCGCTCGGCGAGAGCCTGTTGCGCCGGGGAGAGCGCGCGATGCTGAGGTACGATTATCTGAGCCGGACCGCGGTCACTCAGCTTGCGGAGCTCCGCTCGGGTCTGAAGTCGGGTTCCCGAACCTCGGACGCGGATCGCCGACTGCGCGACGTCGAAGCGGCCGAGTTGCGTCTGCACGGAGCGCTGGACGAGGTCCGGCGCATGGAGGTCGCCGGAGCTTTCGCCCGACTAGGACAGCTCCGAAGCCAGTTGAGCGGGTAGTCGAGCTCCGACGTAGCTCGTGGCGCCGTTGAAGAGCTCCCCGGCACGAAGAGCCCCAAATGACTGGGGCTCTTCGTGTTTATGTCCGTCGTGGCTGCGCGCGCCCTCGCACGCAGCCGATAGGGCTTCTAGCCTACGCCGAAACCGAGGCCGGCCAGGATGCCGAACAGCGTGGTGTCCGTGGAGCCCATGTATCTCCCCTCCAACCAGCCACCCACGTTGTCTCCGAACGGGAAGTCGAGTCCGGCGCCGAACTCGTATCCGAAGTTGGTGTCCGAGCCACCCTCTGACGTGTCAGAGCTGAACTTGTGGATCAGGATGCCTGCGCCGCCGTAGAGATACGGCCCGACCGACTCCGGATTCCCGGCTCGATAGAGAAGGAAGGCCATCGCGCCGTACGGATTGGTCTTGTCTCCCTCGGTGTCGTGCTTGTTTTCGCCGTAGAACCCCTCGAGGCCGGCCGAGACCCCACCGTCGCCAACGTCGAACGAGAACCCGCCGATCGCCATCCAGCCGGTATCGGCGAAATCCCCGAAGTCGCCCGTCGGGATCGTCACCCCACCACCGACAAAGATGCCCTGGCCGAAGACGGTGGAGGGAGCGGCTAGCAGGAAGAGAAGTGTGGCGACTGCGCTGAGCGTTTTACGCATGATGAGATCCTCCCGTCCCAAGGTGCATCCCCAAAAGCCCCGGACTCAGGTAACTCACAAGCCGTGATATTGCAACATCTTTGCCCGTTCGGCCGGGCGTCCTCACGTGATGCGAACCTCAATGTCGCGCCACCGCCCTTGCCGGAACCGGATCACGCTCAGCCCGCATCGGGTCATGTGCCCCAGCAGGATCGCCAACCAGATATGGTGCGGCTGCAGACCCCAGGTCGCCTGGATGAGCCAGCAAAGCCCGAGCGGCACGACGAGCTGGGAACCGATCGAGATGTACAACGGGCTGCGGGTGTCTCCCGTCCCCTGGAGTCCTCCCGTGTACACGAGCGCAACGGTGATGAAGAAGCCCGAGGCGCTCAGGAACGCCAAGAGCTGGACCCCGATGCCGACCACGGCCGGATCCTCCATCCCGAATGCGCCGAGCAGGACTCGGGGGATCGTGAGAAAGAGAAGACCCATCGCCGCCGCCACGGCCAGCCCGATCTGCGACGCGACGTGCACCCCGTGCACCGCTCGATCGGGCTTGCCGGCACCGAGGTTCTGGCCGGCGACCGCAGCCGTCGCGCCCATGAGCCCCACCGACGTCCACGTGATCAGTGAGAAGAGCTCCGTGTATCCGACGGCGTAGGCCGCCTGTGCCTCCGCACTTTGCTGGAGGGACCCGATGAACCGGAGAAGCAAGACGCCCCCGATGTTCATCGCCACGCCCTGCACCCCGGCCGGAAGCCCGAACCGGAACAGCTCGCGGACGATCGACCAGTCCGCCCGAAAGCTCATCCCGCGGTGGAGCACGATGACCCAGCGTCCCGAGAACAGGGCGTACGTTGCATACAGGGTCATGATGCCCCCCGCGATCACTGTCCCCATGGCGGCTCCCGTGGTTCCGAAGGCCGGGATCGGGCCAAGACCGGCGATGAGGACCACGTTCAGCACGATGTTGAGGACCGTCATCATGATCCCCAGCCGCAGCGGCGTGCGGGCGTCCCCCGCCGATCGAAGGGCTCCGCCCAGCATGAAGAACACCATCATGCCGAAGCTGAACACGAACATGATGCGCAGGTAAGGAAGGGCCTCGGCCTGCACTTCCGGTGTTGCGTTCACCACGTCGAGCAGGGTGGGCGCAAGGAAGTATCCTGCCGGTGCCAGGATTCCTACCGACAGCACGGCTGCGGTCAGGAACGCCTGGTGGACGGTTCGATTCACCCTCTCGGGGTCGTCGGCTCCGGCGAAGCGTGCGACCAGTACGCCCATTCCGGTAAACAGTGACCCGATAAAGACCATGACCACGAGGAAGATCTGCCACGACACCCCGATGGCGGCGTTCCCCGTGTAGCCGACGAAGTTACCGACCATCACATGGTCGACGATGCCCTGCGCCCCGCCAATGACGTTCTGGAGCATTGTCGGCCAGGCGAGCTTCCAGACGGCGTTGGGGATCGGCCCCTCGACGATCGAGCGGTCGAACGTCTTTCCTTTTGCCGGAGCTGGAGGCATGGAGCGCGAGCGGGTGCCAGGGAGTCCTCGGTCTTGAGCGCGAGCGACCGAACATAGCACGGCCGTGGCTGGCACCGCAGCGCCTGCAGGTCAGCGACGGCCGTCGGTCAGGTGTTGATTAACTGAGCAGCTCTCTCGGCTGTCTTGTGGACATGCCGCAGTGGTTATGGAGATGAGGAGGCCAAGCAATGAGGCGCCTACTTGCATTCCCTCTGGCGTTAGTGGCCTGCACCGCCGCGCTCTCGACTCCGAGTTGGGGACAGGAGCCCGCCCAGCTGGAGGACCTGGATAGACAGGTCCAAGAGTTCCTGGACGGCCACCGCCGCCAATGGCGGGACATGAATGTCCCCGAGGCGGACGGGCAACTCCTGTACGACCTGATCATTGAGCACGGGTTTGCGCGAGCGCTCGAGGTCGGAACGTCGACCGGTCACTCCGCGATCTGGATCGCCTGGGCCCTCAGCAAGACGGGTGGGACGCTGACAACGATAGAGATCGACGAGCGACGGTATCAGGAAGCGCTCCGGAACTTCGAGGCCGCCGGGGTGAGCGACTACATCGACGCACGCCTCGCCAATGCGCACGAGCTCGTGCCGGAGCTCGAGGGCCCATACGACTTCGTGTTCGTGGATGCGGACAAGGACTGGTACACCCGCTACTTCCAACTCCTGCTGCCGAAGCTCGACGACAAAGCGTGTTTCACGGCGCACAACGTGTCGGGCCGGATGCGTGGGATGGGGAACTTCCTTGACGAGCTAGAAGGCACCCCGGGCCTAGAGACCGAGATCGTTCGGGCCAGTCGGTCGGGCCTGTCCGTGAGCTGCAAGACGCCGTAACCCTACCGCTCGCGCACCTCTCGGGAGGGGAGATTGCCCGTGGGCTCCGCATCGGGCACCCGGCGGAACCCTCTCCTTGGGCGGGTCTCGGCGTTCACGGCCGCGTGCCTGCTCGTGTCGAACATGATTGGCACCGGCATCTTCGGCACGACGGGATTCATGGCCCTCGATCTGGGTAGCCCGGTGTGGATCCTATCACTGTGGGCGTTCGGGGGCCTGTTCGCACTGCTCGGGGCTCTCGCGTATGGTGAACTCGGCGCGGCCATGCCGCAGTCGGGCGGTGAGTACGTTTACATCCGCGCGGCCTACGGTCCGCTCTGGGGGTTTCTCACCGGGTGGACGTCGCTGACGATCGGATTCAGCGCCGCCATCGCCAGTAGCGCCCACCTGTTCGCCGGTCACCTTCTCGAACTCGTCGCGGCACTGCGTCCGCCCTCCGCTGACGGTCAGGCCTGGATCTCGGAGCTCCCCGGCTCCAGGGTCGGCATCGCCCTCGCGATGGTGTGGTTACTCACGCTGGTGCATGCCTCCAGCGTCGAGCGCGGCGGGCTCCTCCAACGCAGCCTGACGGTCGTGAAGGTGGGGGCGCTCGTCATCCTGGTCATCGCGGGGACAGCCGTCGGAACCGGGGAGTGGGAACGCCTCCTTCAGGCGGACCAACCAGCCTCTCCCACCCCCCAGACCCTTCTCGTCTCGTTCATGTTCGTGACGTTCAGCTACACGGGCTGGAATGCCGCCAGCTACATCGCCGGCGAGATCCACGCGCCCCAGCGCAATCTTCCCCGCGCGATGTTGTGGGGGACGCTGACGGTTGGGGCGCTGTATATGCTGGTGAACGTGGTGTACCTGTACGCGCTGCCGATGTCGATGCTCGCGTCGCCTCCGATGGATCTCGTCGGTCACAAAAGCGCGTTCGCCCTCTTCGGTGACGCCGTCGGCCCCTGGTTCACCGGACTGCTAGTCGTGTCGATACTCGGCGCGGCTAGCGCCATGATCTGGGCAGGCCCCAGGGTATATCAGGCCATGGCTCAGGACCGCGTGTTCCCTCTGTGGTTCGCCCGTACGTCGACCACCAGCGGAGTGCCGGCCCGCTCGATCCTCCTCCAAAGCGCCTGGACCAGCGTCCTGATCGTGAGTGGCACGTTCGAGTCTCTGGTACTCTACGCGACCTTCGTGCTGGTCGTGTTCACAGCAGTCGCGGTCTCGGTCGTGTTCGTTTTGCGACGCCGGGCGCCCGAGCTCGAGCGGCCCTACCGCGTGTGGGGATATCCGTGGACGCCGGCGCTATATCTGCTCATCTCGGTCGCGATCCTGTGGGCGGCGCTCCAGCTGCGCCCGGTGGAATCGTTGTGGGGGATCGCGACGGTGCTGGCGGGCATCCCCTTCTACTTCTGGTGGAGTCGCGGGGCCAGGGTCCGAGGAGCCCGAAGGCAGAGCTGATCGCGGGAAGTCTTCGCCTCGGGGCTCCGCTACCCAATCGCGAGCTCGCCTGAACCGAGCGCATGAAACCCCGGGCAGTAATCGGGGTCTTCATGAGACTACCACCATCCGGCTCGCTGCCATGGTTCCTTTCGGACAGGCGCGAGCGCCAAGTCATCTCGAGGCGCGTCGGTCTGGTCGCGAGAGATAACAAACCGAGCGCGGAGAAGACGACGTGAGACCCATCAAGCCGCGAGTGACGACGCGAAGACTCCTGCTGTTCATTGGCGTCGTCGCCGCGACCGCCGCCATCACGGCCTGTGGCGCCGACCCGATCTCCCCTGACGAGACCTCGTCCAGCGGGCTCCTGGTCACCTTCGACGTAAATGGCGAGCAGTTCCGCGTGTGGGTCACGAATCGGAGGACGATCGGCCAACTGTACCGAATCCTCGATGGCTTGGGTGGGGGCATACCGAATGGTGGGATCCGCAGGGGACCCGGGTTCGAGAACCACAACGCGCCCTGGAACTGGCACCTGGATGCGGACGATATTCGGATGGCCGAAGTGACCACCGCGGTGTGCAATGGGAGCCCCTCGCAGGTGGAGGCGCAGCTGGATGACTATATAGCCGTGGGTCGCTACTGCCCCTGGGACGCCAGGCTCGTCAGCTTCTTCGATCGCCGCTGAGCGACAAGCCGGCGCCGACCCTCATGCATCCTCGTCACCGTGCCGCATGCGGTCGAAGGGTTGGACAACCGTCGATGCGATGTTGCTCATGTGTGAGGCCATGCGGCGGAAGATCTTCGCAGCAGCAGCATATACGACCGCCATATCCGCGCTCAAGTCGCTCGCCGCGACTCGCTTCGTGAAATCGATGAGTTGAGGTCGGAGCTCTTTCTGGGCCGCGATCACCTGCTCGGCCAGCTCGATGTCGTCCTCGCGAAACGCCCGCTCGCACACTTCGAACATCGGCCGAATCTGATGCGCCAGACTCCGAAGATCGTCGGCGAACGGCCCGACCCGCGGCTTCCTGGCCAGCGGTACGATCTCGGCGAGCCCACGTGCGAAGTCGCCGATCCGCTCCGCGTCCTGAACCATGCTGACCAGGATCAGGCTCGCGACGAGATCTTGCTGGGGGTTGACGCTCAGGTGCTGAAGAATCGTTCGACGGACCATCCGCTCGCCCTCGTCGACGACGTCGTCCATGCTGTCGAGGTCGACCTCCAGCTCCGCGTTCTCCAGCAAGGCGGCGAGCGAGTAGTCCAGCATGCGCGCCGCCTGGCGGAACATGCTGCTGACGTCTTCGAAGGCGGCCTCGACGAGGGTAGACCTATCTTCAGATCCGAGCAATCGGTTGAGCATCAAGCAACTCCTTATACCTCAGACTTACACCATAGACTTCGATCAGATCACACCTGTCAGGAACAACAGCAAGAACGGCAGACCGTAGAAGAAGATCAGAATATACGCGCCTGCCAGTATCCGCTTTCTGCACGCCAACCGCCCCAGGTACCGCGAGCCGGCCAGAGGCAACGCTCGAATCGGCCTCGGTACGTATATGAGAAGTGCACCGCTGATGTTGAACAGCAGGTGCGAGAAGGCTACGGCCACCGCTGCCGAATTCCCCGTGCTGAGGGCTGCGAGCATCGCGGTAATGGTCGTTCCGACGTTCGCGCCGATCGTGTAAGGGAAGAGCTGTTCGAGTGTGACGACGCCGGCCCCAACCAGTGGAATCATGACCGACGTCGTGATCGAGCTGCTCTGCACCATCACGGTCATCACGAGCCCCGCCAGGACCGCCGCGCCGAGCGAACGGAATAACGTGCGGTGCAGGAGGGACTCGGCCTGGGCGGTCATGATCCGTTTCAGAAGGTCCACGAGCAGCTTGAGACTCGCGATCAGGAGCACCACTCCGAGGGCCAAGGTGAGACCGCCGGATTGCCCCAGCAGCTCGGCGAACCGCTCGGCGACCGGACGCACGATCGCGCGCAGCGGGTTGAACAGCTGGATGCCACCGACCCCCTCCAACACTCCCTCGAGGAAAACCGAGGCCCGAGCCAAGTACCCTGTGGCCATCTCGATCGGAAGAAGGATCAGAACGGCCAGCCAGTTGAACAGATCGTGCACAGTCGCCCCGGCGAACGCCCGCTCGAACTCCGTCCTCCGAGTCACGTGCGCCATCGACACGAGCGTGTTGGTGACCGAGGTGCCGATGTTGGCGCCCATGATGATCGGGATCGCACCCTCGACGGTGAGGGCCCCCGCGGCGACGAGCCCGACAGTCATAGACGTCGTCGTGGACGAGCTCTGCACGAGCGTCGTGGCCAGGATGCCGGCGAAAAGGCCGACGAACGGGTTGGCGGTTTGCTCGACGAGTGTCTCTGCGAAACCTCGACCGAAGAGTGTGAACGCCAAACCCATGAGATCGAGCCCGACAAAGAACGCATACAGGAGGCCGAGCAGGGCCAAGAGGAGGATGACCGCGCGCCCCCGGCGTGGGGTCATTGCTTCACCCTGAGGCGTGGGTTGCTGATCCCGTGCTCCCTTCGATCGACGTACCTGCCGACGTATCTCGGCTCATCTGAAGGCGGCGAATCGGCGCCAATGTAACCGCGTTGTTACAAAGTCGATACGGACCAAAACAGCGGTGCGACGCATGTAGGGGTTTCCCCGACATGACAACGCCAATCGGCCATCCTAGGCTAGGTGGTGACCGCAGTCGAGCCGTATCCCGCGGCTTCAACCATCGGGAGGCACCATGGATCGAAGAGCGTTCGTGAGGAGCACCGCGGGCATAGGAGGGGTCACGCTAGCAGCGCCCTTCGTTGATGCCGCCGGGCTGATGGGACGCATGAGCCGCGGTGCCGCTGATTCTGTCAGGGCCGGACGGTCCGCAACTTCGAATGTGGCCTTCGTGAAGACCCGGGATCGCGCCGGTGGAGTCCGTCGGGCCCTGGAGTTGCTCGACTTCGATGCGATGCGGGGCAAGGACCTGTTTCTGAAGCCGAACTTCAACAGCCATCATGACACTCCGGGCTCGACCCACAACGATACGCTCGGGGCCCTCGTTCAGGCCCTTCGATCCGGGGGCGCGACACGAGTCACGGTCGGTGATCGCTCGGGCATGGGAGACACGCGCGGGGTCATGGAGCGGAAGGACGTCTTCCGGATGGCGGAGGAACTGGACTTCGACACAGTCGTGTTCGATGAGTTGGACGAAACGGGATGGGAGTTGAAGCGGAGCGATGAGAGCCATTGGGACGCCGGCTTCGCGCTACCGCGCCGGGTCCTCGAAGCGGACGGCGTGATTCAGACGTGCTGCCTCAAGACCCATCAATTCGGGGGTCACTTCACCATGGCGCTCAAGAACTCGGTCGGTCTGGTCGCCAAGCGCATACCGGGCGAATCCTACGACTACATGCGGGAGCTCCATCGATCCCCTGACCAACGGCGCATGATCGCCGAGATTAATGCCGCGTACGTGCCCGACGTGATCGTGCTGGATGGAGTCGAGGCCTTCGTGGACGGCGGGCCCCACAGCGGCACCAAGGTGGCATCCGAGGTCGTGCTCGCGGGTACCGACCCCATCGCGATCGACGCCGTGGGGGTGTCCCTTCTGCGTCACTTCGGCACGACGCCCGAAGTCAGCAGAGGGCGAATCTTCGAGCAGGAGCAGATCGCCCGAGCGGTCGAGTTGGGCCTGGGCGCGAGCGCGCCCGACCAGATCGAGTTGGTGACGGGTGATCCAGAGAGCCGCGCCTTCGCGGAACGAATCAGGGAAGGTCTCCTGGCGTAGCCGGTAGCGACGTGGTTGGTGCGCTGACCTCTGACGGTATCAGCCGCTGACGGTATCAGCCGCTGACGGCCTTCCTGCGCAGCTCTGGGCCCGGCCTCCAGATCCAGGCCTGCGGCACTCCTTCGCGCAACAGCTGCTCGAGGTCCGTGACGTTGACCGGCTCCGAGAAGTAGAAGCCCTGAACGAGGCGTCCCCCGAGCTCCCTCAAACGCTCCAGCTGCGTAGGCTCTTCCACGCCGACGACCGTGATCTCCAGGCCGAGAAGCTGGGCGAGCCACAGGCTACTCCGGACGATCGCCGCCGAGGCCTGATCGACGCCGATCGGTAACACGAACGACCGATCCACTTTCAAGCCGTCTACGGCCACCTGTTTCAGGTATCCAAGCGACGCGTAGCCTGTGCCGAAATCATGGATAGTGACCCTCAGGCCGAGCGCCTTCAGATCGGCGATCTGCTGCGCGGCGCCCCGAATCGCGTCCTCGGCGATGTCGAGCTTGAGGTTGCCGGCCGGGAAACGCTCCGCCTGCAGGATCCGGCCGATGTCCTCGACGAGGGTGTCGTGCGACAAGTTGTGCGCCGAGAGATTGACGGTCAGCGTAAAGGCCCGGTTCGCGATCGCGCCGACTTGCGCCAGGTTCCGCATGTCGCGACACGCCTGCTCCAACACGCGAAGGTCGACCTGCGCCACGACGCCCGAGTCCTCTGCGAGCGCGATAAAGCGGTTTGGAGAGACGATACCGTGCTCGGGATGCTGCCACCGCGCCAGGGCCTCCACGCCTACGATCTGGCTTCCGGCGATATCGACGACGGGCTGGTAGTGGACGTACAACTCCTGACGCTCAATGGCCCGCATCAGGTCTCCCTCCAGATGCTTCAAAGACTTGGAGCGCGCCACCTCGAGTTCCTGCGTGTACACCCCGTGCCGGTTTCCGCCCCGCCGCTTGGCCTCGTACATGGCCACATCCGCCTGGCGAACCAGGTCCTCCGGCCCGGTGGTATCGGGCGAGCTCACAGCCAGTCCGACGCTCGCGCTGATGTCGAAACTCCTTCCATTGCTTCGGAAGGGCTGGTTCAGGAGCTCCGCCGCTCGCTCCGCGACAACGACTGCCCCATCGGTGCTCTCCACTCCCTCGAGCAGAACGGCGAACTCGTCCCCACCGACCCGAGCCACGGTGTCCTCGTCGCGGATGAGAGTTCGGAGCCTCGTCGCCACCTCACGCAGGACTTCGTCACCCGTCGGGTGTCCGGCCCGATCGTTGATGGACTTGAAGCCGTCGAGGTCCAGATAGAGGAGTCCCACGACCCCACCGTGTCGCGCGGTACGCTGCAACGCGTGCTCCAAACGGTCGGAGAACAGATCTCGGTTCGCCACTCCGGTCAGGTGATCATGCAGGGCGCGGGTCAGCTGATGCTCGAGCTCCTTCTGGAGAGTGATGTTGCGCGCTATCTGATAGGCGCCGACGGTCTTCTCGTGCACGACGATCGGTACGGTCGTGAGCTCGATCGCGATGTTGTGCCCGTCCTTGGTAAGAAGCTCGGTCTCGACCTTCTGCGGCTCGCCCTCGAAGGCATCGGTCAACGCTGCGCTGACCAGTGGCCGATCAGCTGCGGCGACGAGCGATGCGAACGAGACTCCTTCGACGTCTTCCTCTTCGTATTTCGAGAGCTGGCAGAACGCGGGGTTCACCCGGTCGACCGAACCCTCCGCATCCACTGAAGCGACAGGATCACCGTTCTGGAACAGCGACTCGTACCGCTTGCGCGCGATTTTCGCACGCCTCGTGTCCCTCGAGAGTTGAAGCCTCCAGAGGACGAGTGCCAGAGCGAGCATCAAGATGAAGGTCGGCCCCCAGTCAGCCAGCACGAGGGGAATCGGGGCAATCGCGCCGATCACGGATGGATGCTGCCCGAGGGACGGGCGCTCGCCCAGTCCGAGCGCATCGAATCGACCTACAGCTAGACTCCTGCGGAAGCCCATTCGCACCTGTGTGAACTCTCACGCCGACGTAGTGGACAATTGTGCGTGTTGCATTAAGCGCGCCGATTCACGCGCCGCCCGTGTGAAGCAGGGTTCCGGCGTGCTTTTCCATGCGTATCAACGAGTTTCTATGATTGGAGAGTTTCAGGTCCATGACACGGATGAGGCATTGCGCGAGAGTAGGGCACACCCTGCATCTTTTGCCGATAGGGCAGAATACCACTATCGCATCGGACAACCGTGCGGGGAGCCCGGGCTGTCTACCGGACGGGTCCCCGAGACGGTACTCGTGCTCGGCGAGGACCGCCCGAACCTCAACGAGACGGAGGAGTGAAGTGACTCGCGCGTCGATCAACCCAGCCCTCAGCTTCCTGATCAGCGCGGTGCTCGCGCAGACCGCGGTAGCCCAGCAACCGGGCGAGATCAGCTACCAGGATGAGTCCGTGATGCCTGCGGGCCCCATCGGGCAGCGGATCGCATCGATGATAGAGACGTTCAACTCGGGTGATCCCGATCGCATTCAGCGCTTCCTGGAGGAGGAGTGCACACCGGAGTTTCGGGATTTCGTGCCACACGAGGAACATCTGGAGGTGTTCGGGTCGGTTCGAAGACAGTGGGGGAACGTGGAGTTTCGCGGCATCCGCACCTACACCCCACCTCGTCCCGACGAGACGATCGTCATCCTGAAAGACACCAACTTCAACGCGTGGCGCGCGTTCACACTGCGGTTCGATGAGAGTGCCGACTACAGGATATCCCGCCTGGCCTTCAATGATGCGCGTACGCCGTCGAACGTGGCGGAGCGCTCGCTCACCCATGCTGGTCTGATCGACGAAGCGACCCAGCTGATGGCGCGGGTTTGCGATCGCGATGTGTTTTCCGGGACGATCCTGATCGCTCGCGGCGAGGAGGTCCTGTTCACGCACGCGTGTGGGGAAGCCAGCAAGCGCTTCCACGTCGCGAACAACCTCGATACGAAGTTCAACCTCGGCTCGATGAACAAGATGTTCACGGCGACGGCCGCCATGCAGCTCGTGGAACGCGGGGTCGTTGCCGTGGACGATCCGATCAGCAGGTACGTGGACGAGTCATGGCTGCCCCGCGAGATCACCGACGCGGTGACGGTTCACCACCTCCTCACTCACACGTCCGATCTCGGCAGCTACTTCAACGACACCTACTGGAACAGCTCACGCGAGCTGTATCGTGCTCTCGATGATTACAAGCCGCTGGTCCGCGGAGAGGAGCTGGCGTTCGAGCCTGGTAGTGCTTTCCGCTACAGCAATACGGGTATGTTCCTCCTCGGCGTCGTGATCGAGAGCGCGACTGGCCAGGACTACTTCGACTACGTTCGAGAGCACATCTACGCACCCGCCGGCATGCGTCACTCCGACAGCTACGAGATGGATGATCCCGTGGAGAATCTCGCGATCGGGTACGACCCGGCGCCGGCCTCCGAATACGGCTTCGAGAACAACATCTACAAGCATGTGATGAAGGGTGGGCCAGCCGGGGGAGGGTTTTCGACGGTGCGGGATCTCCACCGTTTCGCCGTGGCGCTTGTGGCGGGCGAGTTGGTGTCGGAAGAATCGACGGAGTTGATGTGGACCGATCACTCCGGGGACGCCTACGGGTACGGGTTCGGTGTCCAAGAAGCCGCGAACGGCAAAGTGGTAGGGCACGGAAGTGGGTTCCCCGGGATCAACGCAAACCTCGATATCATGCTGGACCGAGGCTATATCGTGGCTGTGATGTCGAATTACGGCCAGGCCGCGAGCCCGGTCGCACGAAGCATTGCCCAAATGATCGCTCGACTGCCGGCGGAAGGCTGCTGACGCGTCGCTTGAAGCTCTTGATGGCCGGCCGGACCATGAACAGGCAGCGGGCCCTGAGCAAGCGACGGGACCACGGGCCGCCGGCGGGGCGGTGAACGACCGCTAGGGCAAAGAGCGACCGCTGGAGCAACGAGCGACGGCTGGAGCACCGAGCAACCGCTGGAGCAACCAGCAACGAGATCGGAGGAAGGCGTGTGCAGGAACATCAAGACGCTGTTCAACTTCGATCCGCCCGCGACGGATGAGGAGATCCGGGCGGCGTCCCTTCAGTTCGTGCGGAAGGTGAGTGGCTTCACCAAACCATCGCGAGCGAACGAGCGTGCTTTCGAGGATGCAGTCGAGGAGGTTTCGAGAGTCGCTCGGGGGCTCATCGATTCGCTCGTGACGAAGGCCCCGCCCCGCGACAGGGACGTGGAGGCCGCAAAGGCTCGGGCACGGGCCGCCAAGCGGTTTGGCACAGCCCCGACGGCTCAAACCGGACCGTGACCCGGAAACCGGTCACCCGGCCGAGACTGCTGCGCGTCCTGGTGATCTCGGCGGCCGGGAGCCTGTCGCTGCTCGGGTGCTCGGGTACCGAGCGATACGAAATGGGGCAGACGATCGAGATGGGGCCTTTTTCCTTCCGGGTGCAGACGGTGTCGTCAACCCTGCGCTCCCACGAAGGGAGGCCGAGAAGGGTGATCGAGGTGGAGCTCTGGCAACTGAGCGCCGAACCGGACGAGGACATGGACCTGGCGCGCTTCCTGATACGCGGGACCGAGTTCGCTCCGCGCCCTCAGATCAAGATCCGGGATCGCGAGGGACACGAATTCAGTGGGAGCCTGGGCCTCAGACGCCGCGACCGCTGGCCGGCCAGCTTCGAGCTCGGAAGAGCTTCGGGGTTCACGGCCGCGAGCCGAGAGAGGGCGGACAGATTCGCGGAAGAGCATCTGTCGATGGGACCCCGAGACTTTCGCATGTACATCACCAACCCCGATCGACGAGCGGGGCAGCCGCGCGCCGTGTGGCTACAGCTCAGGGACTATCGGCCGACCCGCTAGCCTGGGGATTGCCGCGTCCCGCCCGCTCAGCGAGGTCGCGGGCAGCCAAAGGCATCGAAGTGCTGATCGATGCCCCGCATTACCTCGGCCGCGCTTCGATAGGTCGACGGGATCGCCGATTCCCCCTCATCGCGGGCCGCGGCGACCTTGCCCGACAACGCGATGAACGCGTCATCCGCGGCCCGGTAGGCTCCGGTCACGCTGTCGCAACCCACGTCATTGCCCTGGTACGCCTCCGCGAGCTCGTAGTACCCGTAGACCTCGGTGCGGAAGGCCTCGAACTCGGGCCCGAACGTGGCATCGCCCGAAATCCCAGGTAATTCGCGCACCGCGAACGGTGCGGAGAAGAGAGGCGTGTCGGGCGCGGATGATAGCGCCACGGGGCGCTCCCGAAGCACGAGCCCTGCGCCACCCACGATCACTACCGAAGCGGCCAGTGCGAGTGCCGATCGCCGTCCTCGCCTGACGGGGTCGATGGAGCGACCTGACGGTGCCATCACCAACGGGGTGAGGCGCTGCCCCGCGCGGCCGCGACCGGATGGTGGGGGAGAGGCCGGCACGACAGGCGCCGCCGTCTCGTAGTTCGAGAATCCCACACACGTGAACGGTGGTCGGGCCGTCGGGTCGGTCGAGCCATCGAGCCGCTCGAAGAAAGGCCAGTGCCGATCGGGCTGGAGATTCTCGCCATCGTTGCGCCAGAAGACGGCGCCCTTGGGTGCGGTGAGGTCCGAAAGCATCAGGAGGTTGAACTGCCAGGACTCGCTGAACAGGCGTCTGTGGACCTCCGCCTCCGCCTCCGTGAGCGTGTCCGACCCGGGTCGCGTACGGTACCAACCGACGGGGACGCCACCCGTCCAACAGGGCTCCTCGAACAGCGACAGCAAAGCGTCCTCCAACGCATCGGCGGAATCGAAGTGCGCGCCATCCACCGTGGCCGGGTCGGGTCCCCTATCGATGGCGAGGGGGGCACCGATCGAGGCCACCACGTCGACCCAGACCCGCTGTGTGGACGGACACTCCAACACGTGTCCGAGCAGGATCCCGACGGTCTCTTCTTCCAGATCCCGGACCATCTCGTGTCGGAGCCTGACGAACACACGCTGCTCTATGACGATATCCGGTTGGTGCAGGGCTCGTCGCTCGGCCGAACGGTGCTCGTGAGGTGTCCAACGGATGGAGCCCTCGATGGGGAACAGCTCACGTTCGTACGGAAGGAAATAGAAAGGATTGGAGCTGCCGGAGGTCTCGCCGCGGCCTGGCGCTGCGCGATCGTTGGTCCCAGTCATCGTCCCCACCCCTCTTCGTTCACCAACTATGCTCACCGCCCCACAACGCCTAAGGCTACGGAAAACGGGGCCCGCGCTCAACCTCTCCGCACCGGCGGGTCGCGGTCCCGCTCGCGTTCCGTATCATGAGGGGGCTCTTGCGGCACATGCGAGGTGTAGGAGGCCGAGTGTTCGCAGCGTCAGGTCAAGTGAGAGCGGGCTCCATTGGCCAGGGAGGTCCAGACGTGAGTCAGCTGGATCAATGAGGTACTCGAGATCAAGACTCGCGCCAGCAACCACTCTCGGGGCGTGTTCCGCGTTCGCGCTCATGGTGGCCTGCGGTGAGTCCGGCCCCACCGGCCCCGAACTGACGCCTGAGATCGCGCAGGCGCTTGCCAGCATCACAGCGAGTGATCTGGCCGCCGCCGTCGGCGTGATCGCTCACGATTCGATGGCAGGACGTGGTACCCCCAGCACGGGTCTGGACATGACGGCGGCCTTCATCGCCGAGGAGTTCCAATCGGCAGGTCTGCGACCCGGGGGAGATGACGGGTACTTCCAGCGATTCCCGCTCCAGGGCGGATCCGAGACCACCAACACGATCGGGTGGATCGAGGGCTCCGATCCCGCCTTCCGATCCGAGTACATCGTGTTCTCCGCGCACATGGACCATCTGGGAGTGGGGTTCCCCTTCCAGGGAGACACCATTTACAACGGCGCCGATGACAACGCTTCGGGGACAGCCGCGATCCTGGAGCTCGCGGAGGCATTCGGCGGCTTCGGCTTACAGCCACGCCGCTCGATCGTGTTCATCGCGTTCAGTGCGGAAGAGCTGGGGCTCGTCGGGTCACGATGGTACGTGGATCACCCGACCTTCCCGCTCGAGAACACGTTCGCGAACGTCAACCTCGACATGATCGGGCGGAATTGGCGGGATACCATTGTCGCGCTCCGGTCACCCGACGAGCTTGGGGAAACTGCCGAGCGAGTCGCGGACAATCATCCGGAGCTCGGGCTCGAGGTCATCGACGACCCGTGGCCGAACCTCTCCCTCCTATCCCGGTCCGACCAGTGGAACTTTATCCGCAACGGTGTGCCCGCGCTGTTCTTCACGAGCGGACTGCACACCGACTACCACACTCCGCTGGACGAAGCGGACCGGCTCGATTACGAGAAGACGGAACGGGTGACCCGGCTACTCTTCTTCATCGCCCTGGAGCTGGCCGGGTACCAGTAGCGCCTGTTGCTCTGTCCTACGGTGTCCGTGGTAAATCGATCGCGGGGTTCCGGTCAAAGAAGTCGAACGGTCGCAGCTCGAACGCCTGCCAGCTGACCGGCATCACCGGGAAATCCTCGGCACGCACCACATGGTGCATTCCCACCGTGTACCAGACCACGATATCCTCGGCCGAGATGGACCTGTTCGCAGCCGTCCAGCGAGGCAGTCCCTGGCCCGGCTCGCTCAACGTCGGATACGTGCCTGCGGCATAGCGCTCTTGAGGCGCGTAGGGGGTGACCCACAGGTGGTGGTTGATGAAGCCGGCTCGGCCCTGCGGATAGTCCTCGGGAACCATCAGCGACAAAGCATTGGAGCGAGGCATCAGGTGGTAGCTAACGGGATATCCCACCCCGTTTCGCGAGCTCGGGTTGATGATTCGCCACAAGGCGGGTCGCTCGAAGTCGAGCCGCCGCGTCGCGTCCACCTCGCGCTGTGCGATCGTCGGTTCGACCACCCAGACACTCCTTCTGGGATGATCGTCCGCGAGCCGCACCGTCTTGAGTTCGTCTACCTGTAGGCTGTTGGACGGTCCATCCACGTCGAGGTCGAGCCGGAAGCTGAAGAAGTGGTCGTGGTTCACCGCGACCAGGTTTGGAGCCACGAAACGGCCGTATGCATCCGGTCGGTCCGCAGCGGGCAAACCGCCACCGTTCGCAGCGGGCAAACCGCCGCCGTTCGCCGCGCTCATCCCGCTCGCCTCCGAAGCCGCGACCGCCAGTTCCTGAGCCACCGCCTTCACGTTGCTGATGCCAGTGGCGGCCAGCCGCACTTCGATCGTGCCGTTTTGCTGGAAAACCCAGTCGAACACGTAGTCGTAGTTGCCCAGCACGGCGATCATCCGGACGACGAGGTCTCGCTTCGCACGGGTCTCCGTGGTCCCCGAGAAATCGTCGAAATGACGCCATGCTACATCCCCGGCATAGCGCTCGTAGATGCACGACGCGTTGGGGGTCGTGGTCGGCTTGCCGTCATCCCCTCCGACAAGCGCGTCGAACATGACGGCATTGGCCGGACAGTCGAATCCCGGTGTCATGGGCTTGGCGAGTCCGCCGGCGCTGTACTCCCCGGCGTCGAGGAAGTTGAACGCGTACCACGGTGTCGCCGGGTCCATGTACGGGACGAAGATCTCGGACAGATGCCCTTCGTACAGAATCGAGCGGGAACGATCTCCGTCGAGGTAACGAACATCGGAGAGGATCAAACCCACGCGCGGATCCACGCGGTGGTGGAAGCTCCAGTTCTGCCAGCGGACCACATGCCCGTCGAGCTCGAAGCTGGGTCCGCCCGGCTGCTCCACCGAGATCGGCGTCGGGATCACGCGCTTCGGTCCGATCGTCTCATCGTCATACCGGTACCCGCGCTCCGGCATCGGGACGACGCCTTCATCCACGACCTCCAGGATTTCCCGGGAGTCCATGTCCACGTACGCCGCCAGCCCCTCGACGACCCGATTCCATGGGAAGGTCCGCGCCCCATGGGCATCGGCGCAGCTCACCGTCGCGATCCGGCGCCCGCGACGCTCGGGACGATCAAACGTGCCGAGCGGCAGCGCCCAGCACACGAGATCGGTGTAGTCCGTGATGCCCCTGCGCTCGAGTGCAGCCCGGAACTCCGGATTTTGAAGCACCGCCCGGCCCCCGGCTCCGAACTCACGATCCAGCCACGTGGGCTGGACGCCCTCGATCCCCTCCCAGCTTTCGACCTCACGAGAGATGAGGTCCACTACCGCCTCAAACGTGTCCGGACCCTTCTTCAGGATCGCGAAGGCGGCCCTCGGAATCTCCGCTCCGGGCCGCCAAGCCAGGACTTGGCCTTTCTGAGGCGAGTGAAGGGTTACGAGCGTGAAGCCGGTTTCCTCATCCACTCGCCCGGCGTCTCTCAGTACATCCACGACCGTCCAATGCTCGTCGTGAGTCAGCGGATCCATCGGGTGAGTAACTGACTGGGCAAGCGCCGATGCACTCGATAACAGCGAGGCGCCCGAAAGCGCGATCAGCCCTGTAATCGTCCGGATATGCCACGGCCATGACGGGCGCGAAACCAACATCGCGAGGACTCCTTTGGTGAGTGGACGGCCGGAGAATTGATCGCGGAGTCTACCCGGACCCATCACGGCCGGCAACATAGGAGGATCGGACACGTTCAGGATCCGCCACATTGGAAGGGGCGCACCGGCTAAGCCGCAACCCCGCGGACCGATCTGGTCGGCGACGCCGTACCGGTGACATGGTCAGCGCCTCGCACCCACGCCAGATTGAATCAACTCCTGTCAGACCGTGTGGCGCTGACGTTCCCGAACGGCTGCCAGGAGGCGAGCACACTCGGGATCTTGATCGACGGAGGGTTCGAACATGCACGGAACGGATACGCCGACGGCGGAGCTGCGCGAAGAGCACCGGCTCATCCTGAAAGTCGTCGATGTTCTGGAGGAGATCATGAGTCGCCGCTCGACCTCTGACGAGCTCGATTGGGAGGGCATCTCGGACTGTATCACCTTCTTCCGCCAGTTCACGGATGCGTGTCATCACGGCAAGGAGGAAGGCCTGCTGTTTCCGGAGCTCGAAGCGCACGGGATGCCCGCGCATGGAGGGCCGATCGCCGTCATGCTCGAGGAGCACCGAATCGGTCGTTCACTCGTCGCGCGCATGGCCGAGTCTACCGACGCCGCGCGCGCGGGAGAGGAGGAGGGACGGGCTCGGCTGCTGGGCGCCGCCAGAGATTATGTGGAGTTGATCCGAGGCCACATTCTGAAGGAGGACGGTGTTCTGTTCGACATGGCCGACGTGATGATCGTTGGTCCCGCCTGCGCTCGACTGTGCGAGGCCTACGGTACGACGTGTCTCGGACACCTGGATGGTCACACACGAGAGGAACTAGAAGCGCTGGCCGGCAGACTCGTCGAGACGTATCTGACCGCGTAAGGAACGGGGTCGAGGCGGCCCCGAATCTACGGTGAGCGATCGCTCCCAATTCGATCGGCGATCTCCATCGAGTTCACCAGCACGTTGTCCAGCGTCTCGCGCTGAAGGTCCATTTGCCTCTGCATCTCCTCGAGCCGGCTCTCGATCTTGCCCAGCACCCCATGGATCCGCTCGAGCCACGAGAGGATGCCCTCCGCCTGTTCGGGATTCACGACTCACCTCCGATTCGGTATCGATGTGCGGAGAAGAAAGGGGGCAGCTTCCGAGCCGCGACCACGCGACCATGCGAAGTATCCTTCGGGGTAGGGCGAGGCCAGACGTGGCGAGGCTCCCGGCCCGGAGTCGCTCTCGTTGGCCGGAGTGATGCGTGGGACAGTTTGACCCGCGAAACCCGCGTGCCCTGCGCGGTGCCGCCCGGTCTGAAGGTGGCTCATAGGTCGGGAGAGCGATCTCCTAACCCACGCCGGTCGGTCAAGATGGTGTGATGTATGTCGTTGCGTTGGATCGCACGCGAGGCCTGCGCGAATTGCCGGCGGCTGCCGCGCTGGCATGTGGCGTGACGTGTGCGATCCTCAGCGAGAGGAGGTCAAAATGCCGGTCGAGAAACTCAAGAACTTTCTGGAGAGCGAGGGCGTCAAGTACGTGACCATCTCTCACTCCCAGGCGTTCACCGCCCAGGAGATCGCTGCCTCAGCGCACATCCCGGGCAAGGAGCTCGCCAAGTCGGTCATGGTCAAGATCGACGGGAAGATGGCGATGGTCGTCCTCCCGGCCACCGATTTCGTGAGTTTGGAACGGCTAAAGGACGCGACGGGTGCGGGGGCCGTCGAGCTCGCGTCGGAGAGCGAATTCAAGGGTCTGTTCCCGACTTGCGAGCTCGGCGCCATGCCGCCGTTCGGCAACCTGTGGGACATGGAGGTGTTCGCGGACGAGAGGCTGGCAGAGGATGAGCGGATCGCGTTCAACGCGGGGACGCACACCGAGCTGGTACAGCTGGGGTACGCGGATTTCGCACGCCTCGTGAGGCCGCAGGTCTTCCACGTCTCGACGCGAGAGCTCTCACACACGGTGTAGGCCCGGGTACCCGAAAACCGGTGGCCACCACCGTCCCACGCTGAGGTGAGCTACGTAACCTGGACCTCGACCCTACAACACAAGATGGGTCGCGTGTCCGGGCACGGGCCTATGCACATCCCGCCCCAGGGGCTCCAATAGTAGCGCAGGAGCTTTCCTCCCTGTGCGTGGAGCAGACCCTGCCCAAGCTCACCCGCCGGCCCCAGCATTGGCCCCAGACCGGGCGCAAGCGCCAGCAGGGCCAGTGCCAAGCGTAAATACCTCTTCATGTCTCTCTCCTCCTGTACTCAGTGTTGAAAGGTGCCGCGCGCGCGCGGCCTCCGAGCTACTCTTCGACGAGGTAGACGAGCTTGCAGCAGACTGCGCCCTCGGCGCAGTCGCTCCAGCAGAACTCGAATGCCCAGAGTCTCATGTAGAGGAAGTCGGCTCCGTCGGCCTGCAGCGAGCGCCCTCCCTCATCGAACGCGGGGCTCATGCCCAGTGGGGTTGCGGCCATGGCCATGCACAGCACGAATCTCCTGAGTCGATGCATCTCTCCTCCTTTTACTGAATGAAGTCGTACGAGCGATCTGTATGTGGAAAGCGGGTGCTTAGTCGCGGTCCCCGACTCGGGCTATCAACTCCGCGACCATCTCCCGCACGGTCGGATTCGGTCCGGCAATCCCCCCACCCCCGTCGCGACGAGGTCGCCAGAGACCTCGTATCGTGTCGCGGAAACTCAGGTACAGGGCGGGAAGCTCGGTACGCCCCAACGCGTGACGGTACGAATCCATGTCGAGAGATCGACGGACAGCCTCGATCCGCTCCTTCCGCAGGAAGGGGCCGGCCAGGTTCCGCGGGTCTTCCACCGCCACCGCCCACAGCGTGAGGCGGTGTCCGTACTCCGCCTGCAACCGCCGGAGATCGTATGCGGGCGTGAGGCAGCTCAGGCAGTCCTCGCCTCGAAATACCCAGGCCACCACCGGTGACACCCGATCTTGTCCCCGCCATGTAGCCGGGGTGGGGTCACCGGCCCCAAGCTCCTGACCGCCGCCGAATCCTCCGATCGCGGCCCCGGAAAGGCCCAAAATGGTCAAGATCCCTATCGCGGCTTTGGAACGCCGAATTTCCATCGGTTGGGCACCATCTCTCGAGAGTCAATGAAGAAGATCGTGTCGCCGCGCGTGGTGAGGACCTGACCTCCGTTGCGGAGCTCGAACAACGGCGCCCCGTCGCGGGCGAAATGAATCCAATGCCACAGGTTCTCGGGTCCCTGGGCCTCCCCGAACAAGACCAGGAACGATTGCGGCATCACGTGGACGGCTTGGATGGGCGTGAGCTGTGACAACCATCGCTGGCGCGCCTCCACCGAGCCTGAAACGTCCTGCTCCGGTGCGAAGACTCGAAAACCCCGAATCGGCATGGGGGTCTTCCCGATCGGTCGGGGTGGCGACTCACCCAGGCTGAACGCGTACAGCGTATCGGAAAGCGAAAAGGTCGCGTAGAGCGTGTCGGCCCGAGTGTCGAGGCCCACGAAGCCGAGCGACAGCGCGGTCGGAGCGAGCTCGGGTGGCACCGGGATCGAGAAGAAGCTCGCCTCGATCTCCTCGCTGACGAGGTTCCAAACGTGGAGCAGCGGGGAGGTGTGAGAGCCTGGCTGTCGTCCCGCCAACAGCAGCCGTTCCGAGCTCAATGGAAGGGCATTGTACAACGGAAACAACGGTGGATGCTGGGTGTCGAGAACAGAGTCCGCGGCCGCCGAGAACACAGTCAGCCGCGCGTTCACGAAGTTGCCGGCAACCAGGCGTCCGTCCGGCAGCCGGTGCACCATGACCGGGGAGCGAAACTCACCAGGCCCGTCGCCCGGACCTCCCGTCGCCGCCCGCAGAGAGCCATCACGCCGGTACAACCGCACCTGGTGCTCCTTGAGATCCGCGACCAGGAACCCGCCGTCGGCGTCATCGAAGAAGATCGGGGCGACGTTGATCACGCGGTCGTCTTCCTCCGCCTGGATCTCGCCCAGAAGGTCTACGACTTCAGTGAGGCTCACGGTCGGGTCGCTCATCTCGGCTGCGATCGTGGTCATTCGGCGGTCGTCATCCCCGCAGGCCCCGAACGCTGCCGCGCAGGCTAGAGTGGCCCGTGTCAGTGCGCGCATGGCTGTCCCTTTCCCTGTCGACGTGCGGCGGCGGGCGGCCCCCACAAGCGAATATGCGAATGGAGATTGCGCTCTGTGATCAACGGAATATCAAGGCAGGGGAGGGGGTCGGACTGATCCGGTAGTTACAGGGATGGGACAGGGATGGGAGGTGACGGGACCCTGGGACTACAAGGAGAGCATATAGGTGAGCTTGACGGTGAGACTCCGCCCGGGCGGCGTTCCATCGCCCGTCACCACGCGCTGCTCGTTCCACACGACGAACAGATCGCTGAGCGGGTGGTGGATCAGATTGAAGCGCACGTTCGAGTTGAACAGGTCGGTGGCGGGATCGTACTGGACCAACGCATCTACGAACATGTTCCGGCTGAACGAGTAGTTCGCGCGCGCCGTCCACAGCGTCTTCACGAACTCGTCAGCGGGCTCATCCAGATCGGCATCCGTGCGCTGCACACCGACCGACGCCCGGAACCGATAGCTCGGCTTCAGGGCCAGGCTCAGGTTGAACGTCCGCTGGGTTCCGCTCCACAGCCCCCCCAGAATGCCCGTAAACCCGACCGAGACGAGACGGCTCTGGTCCGTGTTCCCGCGCAATTGCCACTCGACCCAGCTGTACGAGCCCACAGGGATCGGGTCGAGGCGGCTGTCGATCGTGAACGGGTCCGAGATGCGCTCGAACTTGGGGTTCGCCGAGAACTCGAAGAACCCCCCGTCGTTCAGGAAGAACGTGTACCCCGTGTGGAAGAACTTCGCGAGCATCTTGCCATCGAGATCCTCGTAGTAGTTCCACACGATATGGGGGTGCATCTCGCGGACGCCCAGGCGTCTCATCGCCTCGGGCCGGGGGCGGACTCCCCAATCGATGAAGTACTTCCGAAAACCGGTTCGCCGGAAGAACCCGAGGTCGTCCCTGAAATCCGGGCTCATCTGCATCAAACCGAACTTGATGTGATGGAAGTTTCCCTCGCGATTCACCGATGTCCGAAACGTGTACCCGCTCAGATCGCCCGGCGTGTCCGCAGGCGGTGTCCCGATCTTGCCGATGGGGTCGCGAGCGTCGGAACGCAGGTAATAGACGCTCCAGTCGATCTCGCCCGGGAAGCGGATGTAGGAGTCCAGACCGTAGACCAGATTGTAGTCCTGGTCTCCTCCATCGACGGCCCGACGCATCATGAAGATCCCACCGATATCGGACGACGCGAACACGTTCTTTCGCGCTCGGAGCACGGCCCAGTCACTGCCCGGTGTCCCCTCGACGTCCCCGGTCCGCATGGCCATGGCCCCGACCAGCACGCCGGCCGCGTCGCCCGTGAGTCGGGCGCCGGCCTGGATTGGGGTCGTGCGTCCATCGTCCGTGAGCCCGACCCTTCGGCTGAAGAACGGGAGCAGGTCCTCATCCAATCGGGGGGTCAAGTTGATGCGGGTGTTGCGGGCGGCATCCCCCACATAAAACAACCCGGAGTTTTCGAGGAAGAACTCCCGTTTCTCGGGAAAGAAAAGGCTGAACTGAGTGAGGTTGACGCGTTGCTCGTCCGCCTCGACCTGTGCGAAGTCGGGATTCACGGTGAGGTCGAGCGTAAGACTGCGAGTCACGCCCCACTTCACGTCGACGCCGGCTTCCATCTGCTCATCGAAACTCGCGCCGCCAGTTTCACGCACCGCAGAGCCCAGCCCGTACGGTGTGATACGGAGGTCTCGCCCCGCTGCACCTTCCGCTGGTAGCCCGGTGAGCGTCCCGGCCAGGGAGAGACGCATGAGGTTGTGGGCCCTCGGGACCGGAGACCAATATGCGATCTCGTTCTTGCGCCGGATGCTGCGGCTGAAGTTGATCCCCCAGCGTCCGCCCGTGTTCCGGCCGGCGCGAATCGCCCGGAACGGAATCTCCATCTCGACCGTCCAACCGTCGGCTACTCTGCGTGTCTCGACCTTCCAGATCGCGTCCCAGCTCGCGTTGATCTCGCGCCCCTCGTTGGCGATCTGGCGGTCACCCCGGGCGCCCTCCGGGTTGGTCATGAATACGTACCCGTTCCGCCGATCGTGGAACGTGTCGAGGATGACCGAGAAGGCATCCTGGGTGAAGTCGTTGAAGTCCTTGCGGATGTCGTTGATCACCAGGTGATCGGGATCGGAGTCGTACAGGTGGGCGGCGACGTACAGCGAGCTCTCATCGTACGCGACCCAGACTTCGGTTCTTTCCGTGGCGGGTCGGCCCTCGCGCGGCTCAGCCTGGAGAAACCCGGTGGCGGGAGGGGACTGCCACGCCGGCTCGTCGAGCACTCCGTCCAATCGGATGGGCGTGCTGGCACGATCCGCCTGTAGGGAAGGGCGCGGCAGCGCGGCGACAGAGCCGTTCGTCGCGCCGACACCCAGCTCCTGACCCTGGAGCGGTGAGGTGTGCAGTGATCCGGCGAGCGTGAGTCCCGCGGCCGCCACCCGCGCCGCGGCTTTGGTCACTCCGCTTCGCCCCTGTCTGGGTCGGGGAGCGCAGTGCGCTTGCGGTGGGAGAGCAGGTTCTCGACGAACTCCTGGCGCTCTCCGACGAGATCAAGCTGTTTCTCGAGTGATTCGAACGCGTTCCTCAGCTCGGCAATGTCACCGGTGATCTGCGTGACCTGTCCCTTGTCGAGCCGGGCGTCGCGTCGTTCCCGGATCGATTCCTCCATCAAGCCGCCCAACCGCCTGAGGAGCGGAAAGGTTATGATGAAGCCTCCGATGATGAGAACCATCACGACGGAGAAGATCATCCCGCCGAGTGCGTATGGATCCATTTCAACCTCTCCCCACTGCTCGCGTGACGCGCGGCCGGTAGTCGGCGGGCGAAGTCAAAAATCTACCGAGAAAGCAGGGGAGCGAACCAGAGCGGTTCCACGAGCGTCAGCCTGGATGGCGGGATGAAGAAGAGCCCCGGAGATTCGCCGGAGCTCTTCAATGGCAGGCCTCTCGTGCGCGCCGCATGCGAGGATGGGACCGCTTCGGCCTACCCGCCTCGAGGGAGGGGACACTCCGACAGTTGGTAGTGAACGTCGATAACTGTTATCTGGCGCTGCGCGCTGCGATACGCCTGGAGCCCTGGACCGGCGAATTGCTCGCGGGCCGACTCGAAGCGGGTGCCGAGTCGGCGGAAGGAGTCCTTGACCGCACGGTAGGACAGATTCAGCGCGTTACAGCCCGCGAGCTGATCATCGAACGCGACCCGTAGCGAGTCGTAGCGGATCGTCTCCCGACGGAAGATCGTGAACGCGTCCTCGAAGGCGGCCACCGCGGGGTCATCCAGACGCAACTCAGCGAGATTCAAGAGCACCGAAGTGTCCGGGGGGGCAGCTACCGTTGGTACCGGGCCTCCCGCTCCCGGTTCGGTGCGTGTGGGAGTCTCCCCTACCGCTTCGCCGCCGCCCGGTTCGAGTGGCTCAGGCGTCGTGGCGGCCGCCGTCACCGGCGGAGCCGTCTCGAGCGCGGGGTCGGTCGGGTCGAACTCGCCCGGAACGGCGCCAACGCCACCCGATGACCCATCCGTGGAGGCGGCTTCGCCTCCACCCACGGACAGCGCTTCGGGCACCTCGGGACCAACCCACATGAAATCACCATCGACCGGCTCCGAGGGGTCGGACGCGCGTGGGAACAACGGCCTCTGACCGATCGCCAACCCGGCGACCGACGTCTCGGGGTCCTGCGTGATCGGCAGCTCGCCCGCCGCGACTCCTGGTGGCGGGGCATCGCCACCGGGCGTACTCGGCGAACCCTTCACCCAGCCCACGATGAACCAGCCCCCCAGGAAGGAGATGAGGCCGGTTGCAGCCATAGTGAGCATCCGCGGGGGCACACGCGACCTGCGCCGGGATCCACCGACAAGCGTGGGCGTCTCTCTCTCTCTCGATCGGACTTCGAGGGTCTCCGGTTCAGAGAGCTCTGGACCGACGGGCTCGAGCCGTCCAACTTGCTGCGCCTCGATCGGCCGGGTCTCCTTTTGGGCTGGTGTGCGACCCGGCGATCTGGTTTCGATCGGCGCGGGATCCCGCTGGCTCGTCACTCCGATGTCCGGGCCGGGCGCCGGCGTCGAATGGGTGGGTGGGACTCCCTGAGGAGTGGTGCCCCCGATCGCTTGATCAGCCTGAGCCGGCTCGGGCGATTTCGCCGCCGGATCGGCGGCCACAGAGGGAAGCGTCGTATCCGCCTCCTCCTCGTCCACCAACTCGACCGGCCGAGGCCGGGTCCCCTCAACGGCGCTCGAAGGCCCGAGGGTCCGCCCGACCGCGCTCAGGGAGCGCCTGATCTGTACTCGCGACCAGTCCTCGTCGGGCTCGGCCCGCTGCGCCGCGCGCTCCGGGGCAGGTGGCGCGGTCGTGATTGGGACGGTCGTCGTTGCCGGGGGGGCTCCCGGGGTCGGTGCTTTATCGGTTGCCGGGGGGATGACCGGTTCGGGCTGAGAGGCCGGCTCGGCTGGCCCAGCGTCTGCCGGCTCGACGTCGTCAAGCGATGGAATCGCCGCCGAAACCCCACGCGTCCCGGCCAGCACCACCGGGACCTCGGTCTGGTAATTGGACCAGCCCACGAAGGTGCGCTTCGCGCCTGCGGTGAGCTCCGAGCTCGGATCAGCTAGCTCGTAGAAGGGGGTGTAGGCGCTGCGACTCAATCCATCGCTTTCCGTCTGCTGGAACACGCCACCAACCGGGTGCTCCTCGCTGCCCAGAAGAATCAGCGCGAATTGCCAGGGTTCTCCGTACTGACTCTCATGCAGGCGCGCCTCTTCTCCGGAGAGGTAGACTCCGGTCTGGCCGTGCGTTCGATACCAGCCGACCACACGCTCCTCGTCCTCCGGGCGGATGACCTCGCGGAGTGTCACGTCGAGGATCTCGGCCGACGCGTCTTCGGGCAATGGTCTCTTGGCCGGTACGGCCGTCTCGACGAGCACCCACCGTCGCCCGCAAGCGGGGTCTTCGCTCAGCCGTCCGAGGAGGACTCCGCCCACCGGGATGGTCGGCGAGGACGAAGCGTGGTCTCGTGCCTGTTTCAGCGCGCCTTGGCTCAACACCAGGTCCGCGTGCGTGGCGGGAGAAACGCCACCGACGAGCTTTCGGGGCGTCCAATGCACGCAATGGACGAAGGGCGGCGCGGCAGCCACGTTCGAGTCGGGCTGACCGGCGGTCATCTGCCGCTGATTCACAGTCTTAGACACCCTCGTCTCCGCAAAAAATTGCGTCACCTCGCTACTTCGTAACCGGGCGAACGACCCGGTCCGGCCCGTAAGCAACGCCCTGGTCGCTCCGCATCATCTTGTAGGACGTGCTCTTCCCCGGTTCATAACCGGTTCAAACGCGTGAAATCGCCTCTGCAGGCAGGGATTGAGGGGTGCAAGAACGTGGCCGCCTCAGGCGGCGTGGTGTGCGGTTTTCGCGGGCTGTTCGGTGGCTAGGGTCCGCCGCACCCGGAGCTGACGAAATGGCGGCTCACATCGCCCATCCGGAGTGCTGCAGACTCGTACTCCGCGCGCCCGTCGCCCGGCGACACGAGGCTGAGGGTGGCGTAGGTGGTAGCAGCCGTGCGGAAGGCCAGGTCGGCTCTCGAAAAGACCGTGGAGAGGGCGTCGCACGAATCACCGGGTGACCCCTCGAGCGCCGCGTAGTCGTTCAGGGCGGTCTCGAGAGTCGTCATGGCGTTGAGGAACGCGGGCTCGGGTGCCAGTCCGTCAGAGCGGCTTGATGCCCCGGCCGCCGCCTCGGGTGCCGAGAACTCGACCGCGGTCTCTGCACCGCGACCGTAGCGCTCCCACCCGTACCACCCGGCCAGAAGCACCGCGGCCGCGCCAACGGCCGTGGCGACGAGTCGCTGCCACGGGGGTCTTCGGGAGCCCCTGGGGGGCGTCTTGGAGGCGCCGTCCCGAGGTGTCCGGGCCGAATCAGCCGGTGATGGCTCGGGCGTCCCGTCCCGCGCCCGCTTGGGTCGGGTCCCGGGCCCGCTTAGCCGTGGTTGGGAGACAGCAGGCCCAGACACCGGAGACTGCGCGGACGCGAGATTTCGCAGCGAAGTCGGGTCGACGAAATGAACGCGGCTGTCGGTGGTGTAGTTCTGCCAGTTGATCGTCGTCTGCCGGCTACCGTCCGACCGAACCGTCCGTACTAGCTCGTAAAACGGCGCGTACGCCCTCCGTGAGAGCACGCCAGCGGTTCCTCGCCGGAAGACTCCACCGGCCGGATCCGAGCGCGCCACCAGGATGAGCGCGAACTGCCACGGCTTCGGGAACTCGAGCTCGTGATAGCCGCTTTCCGACTCGGTCAGGGCGACTCCGAGCCGCGCATGGCTGTGGTACCACCCCACGCGCACGAGGGAGCCGGGTTCGGAGTCGACCGTGGCGGGACCGAGCGCGCTCGCCAACGCGGGTACGTCACAGGCCTCGGGGAGGTAGACGGGAGAGCGCCTCACGGCGTCGGCTCGCACCCACCTCCGGCCGGAGGTTGGGCAGCGCAGCAACTCGCCCCACAGCACTCCACCCACGTCCGCGTCCTCCGCCTGCAGGACCTGTTCGAGGATTGCGGCGAGAACGGGCTGCGTGAGCACGATGTCCCAAGCCGCGTCGACCGCGGTCTGTGTCACCCACAGCTTCCACGGAGTCCACAGAATCGCCTCCTCGCAGGGGTGTGGCTGCGGCCGAAGCGGTGGCACGACGGCTTCGTGTCGTTCGACCTGCGGCCGCGAGACCGATCGCGGGCGTTCGGTCATGGGGCGGGACCTGCCGTTGGACTCGGGCCCCCTCCGCACCCGGAGGCCTGGAACCCGGCGCGCGCCTCGCGCATGTCCTCGGCCAGCGGCTGGAAATCGACCGAGCCGGATGGGGTCAACGCCACATATTCCGATAGCGCGCTGAACGATGCCGCGAGAGCATCGTACCCCGTCGTGAGCCCGGCACAGTCGATACGTCCGAGTTGGAAATCCGCGCGGCGTTCTCCGTACGCCGCGAGCGCCGCGGTGAACTCGCCTGACAAGCGGTTGAACTCGGGCGCTTGCGCGGGAGCCCGGACCGCCGGTGTCGTGACCGACCCCGGTGTCCGGAAGGCTGGCTGCGGTGGGTCCTCCCGACCCAAGAAGAACCAGGCCGATACGGCCGCGATCGCCATGGCCGCGGCGATCAGGGCCCGATCCCGCCTGCGACGAAGCATCGGGAATCGCACGAGGCCGTCCTCGGTCGGCATGACCACGGGGATCTCGGCCTCCGGATCCTCATCCGGGTCCGTCGAGAGGCCCACGAAAGCGGACCGGCCCTGAACGCCGGACACGACTGGCCTCGTCCCGCGCGCCGGTAAGCCGGGCTCGATCGGGGACAGTTGGTCCGCAGGCGGGTCCACCACCTTCCCGCGCCGCGCTTCGGCGGCCACGAACTCCGTCTCTTCCTCGGCTCCCGCAGCCACGTCTTCCGGCTCAGCCGAGTGCTTCTTGGTCTCGAGGGCCTCCTCGGCCGCCTGCTCCTTGGCCTCCTCGGCCGCCTGCTCCTCGGCCGCCTCGGCCGCCTCATCGGCGGATGCGAGTCCAGCGCTCAGAGTTTCCTCCACCAACCCGAGCAGCCACTCCAGCGAGCCCGCGCCCGAGTCCCCCTCGGACGGTTCCGCACCGAATGGTCCGGTCACTGCCATGATTGCGGTCGGAGTCTCCGCCACTTCCGGCGTCGGTTGCAGCTCCGGCGCCTCTGTGGGCATGATCTCCAGGTGTAGCGGGAGCTCCAGGATGGGTTCGTCGTTCTCTTCCGGCTCGAATGGCGGGGGGCCCCACACGGCTTCCAGGAACTCCGCCACCTGCCCGTCGTCCACATCCAACGGAGAGCGCGCCGGGCCGGCACCCGCCGGCGCTTCGTCGGGCTCTGGCTCGATACGACCGACGACGTCGTGGAACTCTCCGGTCAGATCGCCGGTTGTGGCTGCCGCCTGCTCGTCGGGTGTCGGTTCGAGACTTGGCGCGGGCTCGGCCTTAGCAGACCCCGTTGTTTTCTTCGCCACCGGCTTGGCTTTGGAGGGTCGCTTCTTCTTCCGCGTCGATTTGGCCTTGCCGGCCGGGCTCTTCTTTGCCGTCGGCTGCTTCGTGGCGGGTGAGGTGCGCTTCTTCCAGCGCTGGGCGGTCAGCCCAGGCTGGGCCTTCGAAGCGGTTGCCGTTTCCTCGTCCCTCTCCACCTCTGGCTGCGACTCGTCGCGGTCCCCGCGCTTCACGTCAGGCGTGGGGGGGGGACGCCGCCGGGGGACAGGCCATTTGGCAGGTAGGATCTCCACCCTTTCTTCGGCCCGGTGGTTGGTCCAATCCACGACCGATGGCTTCTTGCCGTCGATCAGTCTCGCGTCCAGATCGACCAGTTCGTAGAACCCGCTGATGCCCTTCCGGTACAGGCTCGCTCGCCCGGTCTTCTGGAACTCCTCCTGTAGTTGAAGATCCGACTGGGAAAGGCGGAGCCCGAGAACACCGTGCTGGTGGTACCACCCGATGATCTGACCGCGCCTCCGGCGGGCCTCGCGCGAAGCGGACGCCCACGCACGCCGGAAGGAATCCAGGTTCCCGCTGTGCGGGGCGTCCTGCGTCTCACGCCGGACGGCATCGATGACTACATAGGGCGCGCGAGTCCATGGACAGTAGACGACATGTCCGAGGAGAAACCCGAACGGCTCTGTATTGAGCGAGCCGATGAGATGTGATCGAACGTCGCGCAGGACGGATTGCGCCACGAACAACTCGTATGGCTGTGATCGATCCTGAACACGCGCCAGCCGGTCCTCTGAAGGAATCCAGGCGATCGCACGCGAATACGGCTTGGGGCGCTTACGGAATGGAAGGCTGGCGGGCCAATCATCGGGCTGACTTTTCGAAGCGCGATTCCACCAGGTCGACCTCGAGAGCGCAAGAGCGCCCGGATTGCTGCGTCATGCCCGGGGATTCCGGACCTGCCAAGCCCTACAATATACCTCCGAATCAGGCAGAGTGCCGCTTCTTGGCAGGGCCCGGCCCGAATCCGGCGGCTCGGCACGCACCGTGCCCCACTCCGACCCCTGAGATCGTGGGATATTTGCGGGTCGCGTCGCGTGCGTTGGGCGCCGCCGGGTATTCGCCCTGTGCCGGAAGTCGAACCGGCCCGAGGCGATCTAACAGGGGGCGCGGGCAAAGTGCGGCAGAAGCGCCCCGGGCCGGGTGTGTGCGTGCGAGATTCAGAGGCGCAGAGAGAGAGTTCCGAGAGCCTGCGGGCGGGTGCTGTCCGGGTAGCTCAGGCCAGTCGGAGTATCCCACGCCGTCGGTCTGCTTGCGCGCGCCGTCCAACGGCATCGCATCTACCCCGCGTCCAGCCCCCTCTGTCAGGAGTCGATCGATGAGTGTCGTTCGGCCCTCGACACACTCCCGGCGGAGGGCGCTAAGCTCCGGATCTCACCCACGCAGATCTTTCACGGCCCGGACGCGATCGCAGGCAATGCGGTCATCGGCGAGCTCACTCAGCGTCTGTTCCGGGCGGATGTAGAGGAACTCCGCCTACGCCGGGAGACACCCTCGAAGGAGCTCACACGGTTCTGTCGACAGTTGGCGACCTGGGATCGACGGCGAGATCAATACGAGAGCTTTGCCGAAACCCTGGCCGAACAGGGTGTGGGCTCGATCGGGACGCGCTCGGCCAACAAGCTCGAGGTGCTCGACCTCGAGATCATCACGGCCGAGAGGCTGGCTCAGCTCAGCGAGGAACGGCGCGCTCGCGCGCCGGAGGATCAGCTCGTCGAGGGTCAGACGGTACACCAGGCGTGGATTCAGGTCGATACCGACTGCGACGTCGCCTCGATCGATATGGTCGACCTCGCTTTCCTGCTCGACAATCAGGGCGATCTCGCCCGGATTCTGTACGACATCGCCGAGGGTGGGCCGCAATCCGCGACTGGTGCCGAAGCGCTTCGTGAGAGCGTGGCTGAGCTCATCGAGCTCTACGGCTCGCTCAGCCCGCGGATCGCCGAACAACGGTTCAGCGATCTCGCGCGCACCCTCATGACGCTCGACGATAAGACCCGCAACGCGCTGACCCAGGACGTGCTGCTGCCGGATCTGCTCGAAACCGGCAAAGCCGCGCGTCTCCTGCGGCTGCTTCCGGAAGCAGAGATCGTCGATGCGGTGCGAACGCTTGCCGACCTGGAGGTGGGCGCTCCCGGTTTGGTGAAGCTCGCCCTCGATCGCCTCGCCCTTGCGGGAGACCAACACACCACCGTGGCGGACGCGGTAGGGGGCTCGATCGGGGTGGACGAAGCTGACCCGGGCTCACCGTCGCTCTCGGGCGACGGGGCCGGACGCGACCTGGAGGAATACACGGTCCACGAACTCTCGGTCGGTGAGGAAACCGTCGCCGAGCTGGCACTCATCAAGACGGAGGTGGAGGGGTCTGATCGGCCTACTGAGCGCCTGCGCTGGTGCGCCAACCTCGTGCGGCACCTCCGCAATCCGGACCACGCCGAAGAGATCCTCAAACAGGTGGAGGATCTGCTCGGCTCATGGATCTCGGACGGCTCGACGGAAGTGGCCGACTGGATCCAGGAGTTCCGCACCGCCGCCGACTCCGTCCGTGAGTATCGGCCCGAGATCGCGGAGCTGGTTGACAACATGATGCTCGTTCTGTGCTCCCCGGATTTTCTGCTTGCTCAAGCTCGGAGCTGGGCGGATCAAGAGGCGTCGGTGGACGAAAGCCGGAGGCTGCTGACTGCGTTCGGTCCCGCGTCCGTCGACACCCTCATCCACCTTCTGGAGGAGGAGCAGGTCCGGGCGGTGCGCCGGCGACTCGTGGACTTCATGTGCGAGAACGCCGAGGCCTTTGCACCCGAGCTGGTGAGGTACCTGTCGGATGAGCGCTGGACCGTGGTACGTAACGTCGTACGGATCATCGGGTTCGCCGGACTCGGTCACGAGCCGGAACTGGCGCCGTTGGTGGGACATCCGGAAGAGCGAGTGGCGAGAGAGGTCCTCGTGGCGCTTGTCCGCATCGGCTCGCCCGAGGCCCTCGACCTGATCGCGGGCCAACTCGGACACACCGACTCCTCCCAGCGAGCGATGGCCGAGGAGTCAATCCGAACGCTCCCGGTGGAAGATGGACGCCGACAGGTACGGCGCCTTCTGGGAGACCCACGCTTCTTCCGTCGCTACCCCGGTCTCGCGCGTAGCCTCGTGCGGCAATACGCGCCGGCTCGCGGTGGGGACTGGAACGAGATTCTCCGGCCCATGTTGGGGGTCCGCTTCCAGTTGTGGCGACCGAGGTTGATGGCGTTGGGTTGGGCGGCCGCGGCGGCGATGAAGGAGAGCCGGCAGTGAGCGAGCAAGAACTGGATGCTCGCGGCCTGACGCCCATCACGGTCCTCCGTGCGCTGACCGGTCTGCGGCGTAACGTCGGGTTGTATCCGCCCGGTCACTCAGTCATCGAAAGCTCGACCCGAGACTTCGCGCGCTCTCTCGATCGTCCCTTCCAGGACCGCGACCGCATCCGGATCGAGATCGTGGAGAAGACCGCGCACCTCGAGGGATACCCGTATCGCGTCGACAGCCACGCGAACGCGGACGCGCTGACGGAACTGCAACAACTCGGGATCGAGTGCCTCCAGATCGAACGGGAGGTCGGACCCGAGGAGCTCGCGGCTACCGCGACGCTGCTCCATGAGTTGGGAGATCGAGCACCGAGCGAGCGGTCGCTCCGCGACATGCTGCGCGAGCGCGGCGTCGAAGGCGTCACGATGACCAAGCTCGTGCCGGTGGAGACTCGCTCCAGATCGTACGATTGGCCCGAGGCACCGCTCGAGGTCCTAGACCCCGCGTACGGCAAGTCTCTGGACAGCGCCCATGAGAGCATTGGCGCGATCTTCGATGGAGCGACGCCCGACCCGGACGCGCTGCGGTCCTTGATCAGTTGGGTGGCCGAGCAGGTGGTGGACAGCTCTTCAGCCCTGAGTCAGATACTCTCGGTGAAGCGGTACGAGAACCATACCTATTGCCACTCGGTGAACGTCGCGACGCTCGCTCTGCTCCTGGGCCGGCGACTCGGGCTGAACGAAGAGGCACTTACCACGCTGGCAGAGTCCGCCCTCCTCCACGACGTGGGTAAGCGTCAGATACCGACGGAGATCCTCAAGAAACCCGGACCGCTCAACAAACGCGAGTGGCGCATCATCCAGCGCCACCCCGTCATCGGGGCCGGGATTCTCGCGCGCGCCAGCGGTCTGGAAGCGCTCACACCGATGGTCGCGCTCGAACACCACAGGGAGTACAAGCCAGGGGGCTACCCCGACCTCGGCGATCAAAAGCCCCACCTTTTGAGCCAGATCGTCGCGGTCGTGGACACGTACGAGGCACTGACGGGAGCTCGCCCCTACCGCGAGCCTTTGGTCCCGGAAGAGGCGCGCCTGATCCTGGCCAGAATGGCGGGTGAGAAGTTGAATCCCGCCCTCGTGAAGGCGTTCGTGAGTCTCGTCACGTTTTTCCCGCTCGGATCCGTGGTCCGGACGTCGCGGGGCGAAGTGGGAGTCGTGGTGGACACGTCCGAATCGAACCCGCTCCACCCGGTCATCGAGCTCGTGGAGAACGGCACGAGGGCCACCGGTCTCCGCATGGACCTGGCCGAACGGGATGGTTCGGGACAGTACGTGCGCCACGTCGTCGAAACCCTCCCGCAGTCCGCCGCGGACCTGAAGGCCGAGCCGATCGCCGCGTCAGCCTGAGGGCCGCCAAATCCCGGTTGGAGAGGCCTGAGGCGCCCGCTATATTCGCCTCCCACCCAGGCCCCGTAGCTCAGGTGGATAGAGCGCGGGATTCCTAATCCCGAGGCCGCAGGTTCGAGTCCTGCCGGGGTCACTCGCGTGCGCCTCCGCGTCCGCACCCATCGGCGACACGGCCCGTTCGACCCGCGATTCGGGAAGTCAGCGTTCGTGGGCGAGCCGTTATGTCTTCCGAGGGATCGCATCGGAATAAACGTAACAAGTTACCTCACTTGCGGATTTCCAGATCAGCATATCGGTGGTTGGGCGGCGACTGAATTTCTTTTAGGGGACCCGGTTGCCGGCCCCATCGATCCACGTTGATTATTGGCCAACCGGTCTACTGGTCTAATCCGCGCGAGGGACCGACGCGACGAGGAAGCTTGAATCGAACGCCTTTCATTCCCCGGGCCGAGCGTCGCCGGGAGGCGCTCGACAAGTACCCACCGTCCAGGTAGGAGGAGGTGACAACCGTGCCGAAGTTCATCGATGCCCATCCCATGGAGCCGTTCACCGCGGACGCCCTGAACGAGGCGCAGAAGGCGCCGCCGGACGAGTTCGGGGTCACGCACCACGACATCCTGTTCAGCGAGCAGGACAACAAGATCTATTGCGTGCTGGACGCCCCGAACCTCGAAGCGATCCACAAACATCATGCGAAGGCCGGCATCAACTGTGACTGGGTCCACGAAGTGAAGTCGACGCGCGGGTGACGGAAGCCCTTGGCCGGCGTCCGCGTAGACAGCTCCGGGATCCGAAGCGAGGACCCAGGGGATACGTTCCCGTTCTGGGTCAGCGGGGGCTGGATGGGCCTCTCTGGCCGGCCTGCCAGACCGAAGTAGGGTAAGGGGCGGCTCCACCGGGGCCGCCCCTTCCAGATCATTCCACGCAGCAGGGCAGCTCGACGTTCGTCTTGTCGAGACCGGATTCTTTGACAGTTCTTTGCCGCTAAGCACCGCCACTCCGCGAGGCCGCAGGTGAAAGCTGCGACCGCTTCGCGCTCCTCGTCTTGGCTTCGCCTAGAGTCCAGCCGGGGTCCCTTCCCGGATTCCCTTGCGGCGCATGTTGTTTCCGCGGCCGCCCCGCCTCTGCCAGCACCCGCGAGAGTCCCTTGGCATAGAGGCAACCCACTAGAGGATTCTCACGTATCTTTGGGCGGCACCCATCGCTACAAGCGTGAGAGGGTCTCCATTGGTTTTCAGGACGGTGGTTATCGACAGTCTGGTCTTTGCCGGGGCTGCGAATCTGTATCTGTTCTTGATCATGATCACCACCAGTCCTCGCGTGTGGGGTTACTCTGACTATCCCGATGTGGTCAAGGACAAGGTTCCCCCGCCGACCCGAAAGGAGAAACGGACGGCGCTGATGGTAAGTCTTCCATGGATCGCGTTCTTGTTGGCGTACCCCTTCGTCGCTTCCTACCGGATGAAGGCGGGCCTGGGAGATGAACTCACCTACGCTGTCGCGTTTGTTCATTTCTTCGCCATGCTCCAATTGGCCGCACTGGTGGATGTGGTGATTCTCGACTGGCTGATCGTCAGCAAAATCACGCCGAGTTTTGTGATCATTCAAGGGTCGGTCGAAGCGGACTACAGGGACTTGTCGCATCACTACAGGGGCCACGCGCGTGCCGCTGTCGCCATCACCCTTTTGGCGTTGGCCTTCGCGGCAATCGTGATCTATCTCTGAGTTTCATCGTTCACAACGAGGCCGTCAGCGCCTGAGGGCGTGCACGAGGCCACTGCGAATAGCCCTTGCGGCTGCGTGGCGGTTGTCGCACGCTTCTCGGCCATGAAACCGTTCCGTGCCAGCGCGGCGTCGATTGCCCTCCTC
>JBDHAD010000023.1:0-60317 GCA_039588215.1 Gemmatimonadota bacterium | reverse complement strand
TCTTCGGAAACACGGTGCGGCGTTCGATCTGCCGATGATGATCGGGATTCTGGCCGCGGCCGGTGAGTTCCCGGTCGAGCGCGTTCGCCGGTACGCCCTCGTGGGGGAGCTCGGACTGGATGGTCGCCTGCGCTCGATCCGGGGTGCCCTTCCGATCGCACTCCACGCAGCGCGGCACGCCGACGTTCGCGGTCTGATCCTTCCGCTAGCCAATCTTCGTGAAACGCGGCCCGCGTCGGGAATCGACGTTCGGGGCGCGTCCTCGCTCACCGAGGTGATCGAATTCATGCGCGGGGGCGACGGCTTGCCAGTGGTGACGGACCTCCCGCCGAACTCCCCGAACGTGGCCATCGATCCGGATCGGGATCTGCGCTCCGTCGCCGGTCAGGAGGCTGCGAAGCGAGCCCTGGAAGTGGCTGCCGCAGGGGGACACAACTTGCTCCTTCGCGGCGTGCCCGGCGCCGGGAAGACGACTCTCGCTCGGTGTCTGCCGGCCCTCTTGCCTCCCATGAGCCTTGAGGAGGCCGTGGAGGCGACGGCGATTCACAGCGTCGCCGGCCGCCTGCCGGACGGCGCTGGTCTGCTCGAGCGTCGTCCGTTCCGAGCCCCGCACCACACGATCAGCAACGTGGGTCTGATCGGGGGCGGGGCGTTGCCGAGACCCGGAGAGATCTCCCTCGCCCACTGTGGTGTACTGTTTCTGGACGAGCTCCCGGAGTTCGGGCGAGGGGCGCTGGAAGCGCTTCGACAGCCGCTGGAGGAAGGTGTCGTCCACGTGGCGCGCGCGCGCGCCCGCGCCAGGTTCCCGGCCCGGTTTACCCTCGTGGCTGCCATGAACCCCTGCCCCTGCGGGCATCACGGTGCGCCCGATGATCGCTGCACGTGCGGACCCACCGCCGTGTCCCGGTACACTCAGCGAATCAGCGGTCCGCTTCTGGATCGAATCGATCTCCACCTGGATGTGCCGGCCGTGTCCTGGAGTGACCTGGTCGAAGCCAGACCGGGCGAAGCGAGCCACAGCGTGAGAGAGCGCGTCCAGAATGCCCGAGTCCGCGCAGTCCGGCGGCTCGACGGCCTAGAGTCGACGGTCCGCTGCAACGCCGATCTGGGCCCGAGGGAGATCGAAACTCATTGCGCCCCGGATCGCGAGGGGAGGGCGCTACTTCGATCGGCCACGCAACGGCTGGGGCTCAGCGCGCGCGGTTACTTCCGGGCGCTCCGCGTCGCCCGAACGATCGCCGACCTTTGCGAGAGCGAGCGAATCCTGTCCGACCACGTGGCGGAAGCGATCCGGTATCGCTGCTCCGATCGCGAGCCGCGCTAGGCAGGTCGCCTGGGAGCTCACATCGCTTGCGTTACGCGCCGGGCTCGTGGCGCCTACCAGAGCCTGCCTCGACCCGTCGCGCGCACGCCGCTACTGTGCGATCGGTTTTCTGAAGCGGCTCACTGAATCTCACCGAGGTGGGCCCCTGCGCCCGATCGCTGACAGACCCGGAACCGGAGGTCAACGTGGGGTCGATCCGTGTCGATTTCGAGGGGAGCGAGGGGAACCGTCTCGCCGCTCGCCTGGATATGCCCGTCGGCGGTGCGCCGCTGGCATACGCGCTGTTCGCCCACTGTTTTACTTGCTCGAAGAATCTGAACGCCGTCGTTCATATCGCCCGCGCCCTGAACCGGGCCCGGATCGCCGTGCTGCGCTTCGATTTCACGGGCCTGGGGGAGAGCGAGGGCGACTTCGCGGACACAAACTTCTCATCCAACGTCGCCGACCTGGTCGCCGCCGCTCGATACCTCGAAGACGAATACGAGGCTCCGAGTATTCTGATCGGGCATTCCCTCGGCGGCGCGGCCGTGTTGCGTGCCGCGGCCGGGATCTCCAGCGCCCGAGCCGTCGCCACCATCGCCGCTCCGGCGGACCCCGGTCACGTCGCGCATTTGATCGCCTCGTCCCGCGAGGAGATCGAGGCGCACGGCGAGGCGGATGTCGAGATAGCCGGTCGCAGATTCAGGATTCGCAAGCAGTTTCTCGACGATCTCGAGGCCGCCGGGATGCAGGATGCGATCGCCCGCTTGGGTCGCGCTCTTCTCATCTTCCACTCCCCGGTGGACTCGATCGTGGGCATCGAAAACGCGGAGCAGATCTACAGAGCCGCGCGCCACCCGAAGAGCTTCATCTCGCTCGACAGGGCGGATCATCTACTGGCGGACGCCGAGGACTCGCTCTACGTGGGGGCGGTGCTCGCGGCTTGGGCCACGAAGTATGTCGACGCGGTACCGGGAGCGGCGGAGGAGGAGAGCAATCGGGAGAAGGGGGTCGTCGTGCGCACCGGCCCGAAGGGATATCGAACCGAGATCCTGTCGGCCGGCCACGCGCTGGTGGCCGATGAGCCCGTCTCGGTGGGCGGCACCGATACCGGCCCCAACCCGTACGGTCTTCTGTTGGCCGCGCTCGGGGCCTGCACCACGATCACCCTGCGCATGTACGGAAACCGGAAGGAATGGCCGCTGGAGGGTATTCAGGTGGCGCTGCGCCACCAGAAGGTGCCAGCCGCGAAAGGGGGAGCGTCCGGCTCCGGAGGCGGAGTCGTCGACGAGATCGAGCAGGAGGTCACCCTCGAGGGTCCCCTGGATGAGGACCGGCTCGCGCGGCTGTTCGAGATCGCGGACCGGTGCCCCGTGCACCGTACGCTCGAGCGGGGTGCCCACATCGTGACGGTTCCCTCGAGTGAGCCCGGCTCCTAGCGGTCCCGGCTCTCGATGTTCTCTCGCTCAGACTCTGATTGCGGATCGTGCTCCAGCGCGAGCCCCGGAGGTTCTCTCTCGGCGTCGGGGGGAACATCTCCACGCGCGAGCGTGAGGAAATTGGCGAGCAGTCGGTGTCCCCCCTCCGTGAGCAGGGCCTCCGGGTGAAACTGCACGCCCCAGACGGGGTGCTCCCTGTGCTCGAGGGCCATGACCTCGCCGTCTTCGGTCACCGCGGTGACTTCGAGCCCCTGACCGGGATCGTGCGGATCCACAACCAGCGAGTGATAGCGAGTCACCCGGAGTGGGCTGACCAATCCCGCGAACAGCCCGGTACCGGCGTGCTCCACCGCCGACAGACGTCCGTGCATCGGCTGGCGCGCCCGCAGCACGCGGCCCCCATATGCCTCGGCGATGCACTGGTGCCCCAGGCAGACTCCCAGAATGGGAATTCGGGCTCCGGCCGATCGGATCAGCTCGACCGAGATGCCCGCCTCGGCCGGCGTACATGGCCCGGGCGAGAGGACGATCGCGGAGGGCTCGCGCCGCTGCAGATCGACCGCAGTCGTCTCGTCGTTTCGCAGCACCTCGACCGTCTGCCCCAGCTCCTCGAGGTAACGGGCCAGGTTGAAGACGAAGGAATCGTAGTTATCGATCAGAAGGAGCACGTTCGCTCGCTCGCCAGGTCGGTCCCGCCGCCGCTCCCCCACCGCCGGTGGGTCCGAAAGCCTACCGCGCACGAGCGCCCCCCGCGAGCCCGAGTGTGAAGACGCCGGCCGCCCCAGGGAGACCCAGCAAAGGAGGCGACGACGCGCGCCTCTTCGTAGCGATTCGGTTTCCGGAGTCGTTGCGAGCGGCGGTGTGGGATGCCACCTCGGCGCTACGCGAGGCCGGTCCCTCGGTCCGTTGGACCCCCGCCGGCCAGCTGCACATTACAATGCGCTTTCTCGGCAACGTACCGACCCGGTCGATCGGGCAGGTCGACGAGGGTCTCCGCCAGGCCACCGCGCGTTGTGCACGCTTCACACTGCCACTCGAGGGGGTGGGCGCGTTCCCGTCCCTGCGCAGGCCCCGCGTTCTGTGGCTTGGAGCCGAGCACCGGCCGCAGCTGTCAAGGCTGTACGCCGCGGCCGACGCAGCCCTGAAGGCCTGCGGCTTCGACCCGGAGGATCGCCCGTTCAGGCCGCACGTGACGCTCGGTCGAATCCGGCTTCGATCCCGTCCCGGATCCCGGGCCCCCGAGGCATCGGCGGAGTTGGCCCGCGCCGCGCAGGCCGTCGCCTTCCGTGCCGAGCTCGAGGTGAGCCACCTGTATCTGATGAGGAGCCGGCTGGGGTCAAGCGGCGCGACGCACACGGTCGAGGGCGAGTACCCGCTCGGTCTGGCCAGTCCCTCGGCGACTCACTAAAACCTGTCTCGCCGACGGGATCGTGATAGCTTGCGTCTCTGTTCGCCATCGAAGGGAACCGCTCCGCCTCTCGCGGGCGCGTACCCGGGTGGCATCGGATGATGGTTGAGAGATGATTCGAAATTTCTTTGCCTGGATCGGCTGCCTGACGTTCGTCGTGGTCCTCGCCGGGGTGGGGTGGTTCTACCGGGAGGACATTCAGGCCTGGTTGACCACGGGTGACGAGATCGTGATGTCGGAGCCGAGCACCGAGCTCGCCATCCGCGCCGAGGAGAAGTTCGAGGGGATTGCGGATGGCACGGCGCCTGGTGAGGTACGCCTCAGCGAGATGGAGCTCCAGAGCTACGTGCAGTTCCGGCTCGCGGAGCAGCTCCCGGCGGGGGTCACGAATCCGGCGGTGGATCTCCTCGATTCGACCGTCGCGATGAGTGCCGCGCTGGACTTCACCAGACTCGAGGTCGCCGGCGACGCGGCGGAAATGCTACGACGCATGATAGGTGATTCAGCGACGGTCCAGACCGAGCTATACCCGACTGTCGGGGCGCCGGGTGAGGGACGGATCGAAGTGCTGAGCCTGCAGGCCGGCCGGGTCCCGGTGCCCCCCATGCTCATTGGAACGGCTCTGGACAACCTGGGACTCCAGGCTGAGGGCCGGACGGCGATCCTGGTGATCCCCGCCGACGTGGAGTCGATTCGCGTCGAGAACGAGGAGATCGTCCTGGTCCGACGCCAATAGCTGGCGGCCTGGCCAGGTACGATGAGGCCGCGATGACCCCCGTCGCCAACGTGCCCCCGCGGCTCGAAGGAGCGCGTGGAGTCCAGGATCGAAACCCGAACGGTGTTTTGTCGTTCTTAGGTAAAGAAGCCGACTCAGGCAAAGAAGCCAAATGCTGGGTCTCGCCCGGCGGCCCGGAGGCCACGTCGCCGCGCGAGACGAACATCCGCGAATCCCGATTGTAAGAAGGCGCATGCTCGACGAACACGTTCACATCGACGACGCGACCGACTCGGACCCTACCGACGAAGGGCGTGCGGGTCGTCACACCTCGCGACGCGGACGATCGCAGTCCGTAGGTCGCTGGATGTGGGAATGGACCAAATCGATATTCATCGCTCTGGTCCTCTTCCTCTTCGTCCGCACGTTCATGATCGAGGCGTTCCAGATCCCGACTGCCTCGATGGAGAACACTCTCCTAGTCGGCGATTTCCTGCTCGTGAACAAGATGGTCTACGGGGCCGAGATCCCGGGTACCGAGTTGCATCTACCCGCGCTCGATGACCCCTCTCGCGGTGATGTCGTCGTGTTCGAGCCACCGCCGAAGGCGGGACAGGCGCCCCGCACCAACTACGTGAAGCGGATTGTCGGCGCGCCCGGTGACACGTTGGAGATGAGCGGGGGCCGGCTTTACGTGAACGGGTCCCGAATCGATGAGCCGTACGTGAAGAACGGGAGGCGAGCCAGCGACGTGCGCTCGGCGGCGTTCTCCTGGCAGCAGGCGTACCTGGTGACCGGCCAGGGGCGTGCCTATCAGCCGACTCGGGACAATTGGGGGCCGATCTACGTCCCCGCCGACAGCTTCTTCGTCATGGGGGACAACCGCGCCAACTCGGAGGACTCTCGTTACTGGGGATTCGTGCCGCAGGATGCGATCAAGGGCCAGCCAATGATCGTCTATTACTCGTACGATCGACGCCAACCGGCGTCGATGCCCTGGCTCACGGAAATCCGCTGGGATCGGCTCCTCCAAACCATCAAATAAGCATGGCCGCCATCCCCGAGGCATGTCGCTGGAGTTCTTCAGCGACCTGATAGGATCGCGGGCGTGCTCTTCTTCCCACCTCCGGCACCGGCGCCGGCGGCACAGGAGCGGTCGTTGATCAGACTTTTCGAGCGGTACCTGAACGACATCGCCCGGCACCCGATGCTCTCGCGCGAGGAGGAGGCCGACCTCGCCCGGCGTAGCCGCGCGGGGGATGTAACCGCCCGGCACCGGCTTGTGAGCGCGAATCTCCGCTTCGTGGTGTCCGTCGCCAAGCGTTATCGACACAGCGGCGTTCCGCTCGCGGACCTGGTGAACGAGGGGAACCTCGGGCTACTGCGAGCAGCGCAGCGATTCGATGAGACGCACGGTGTTCGCTTCGTGAGCTACGCGGTCTGGTGGATCCGCCAGGGGATGGTGCGGGCCATCGCCCGGGACGCCGAGCTGAACGGACGCAACGGCGCCACGCGACGTGTCTCGTTGGACGAGCCATTGAGCGCGGAGAGCACCGCCCCCCTCCAGGAGATCGTGCCAGACGAACGCTGCGAGGCTCCGGAGGAGCGGGTCCTGCAGACGGGAATGCGAGACGCGGTCGACTCGAGCCTGACCGACCTGCCCGAGCGAGAGCAGCTCGTCCTGCGCCTGTACTACGGCCTGGATGGAGCCCCCCCGTACACGCTCGAGGAGGTGGGCGAGCAGCTCGGTGTCACCCGCGAGCGGGTACGACAGATCAAGGAGCGGGCCCTCGCACGCCTGCGTGCCGGTGCCGGCCGGCATGGACTCGCCGCCTACCGCGGAAACGCGCCGTTTTGAATTGACTTTCCTCAACGCCACGAATACCTTTGGGGGCTATTAGATGCCTGGGTTGCCGCCCGTGCCGGGCGGCTTTTTTTCCATTGGGGGCATTGAGGGACAAGACCGCGGTTGACGGCTCGAGCGGTCGCCTCCGAGCTCGGCTGTAAAGGATCCATGAAGACCTATTCGGTGAAAGCGGGCGAGATCCAGCGCGATTGGTATGTGGTCGACGCCAAAGACCAGGTGCTCGGGCGTCTGGCGACCGAGATCGCCCACGTGCTGCGCGGAAAACACAAGCCCACATACAGCCCGCACCTCGATGTGGGCGACTTCGTCGTGGTCGTCAACGCGGCGGAGGTTCGCCTCACCGGGAAGAAGGCGGAGCAGAAGGAGTACTTCCGTCACAGCGGATACATGGGCGGCGAGCGACTCATCCCGTTCCGCCGCATGATCGAGAGATACCCCGAACGGGTGATTCGGCTGGCCGTGAAGGGGATGCTGCCCAAGAACACGCTGGGCCGGCACATGCTGAAGAAGCTCAAGGTGTACGGGGGATCCGAGCACCCGCACGCACCGCAAAAGCCCCAGCCGTTCCAAATACGCCTGCAGTAACGGTACGAGGATAGCTTGGCGACACTAGAGCAGGTTCAATCGGTCGGACGACGAAAGCGGTCCGTGGCGCGTGTGACCATGCGCCCCGGAAGTGGACAGATCCGGATCAACGGCCGTTCGGCCGACGAGTATTTCCCCCTCCTCCGGCACCGCTCGGTGATCGACCAGCCGCTGCAGGCCGTCGAGGCGGAGGGGATATACGACATCAACGTACGGGTCCGCGGAGGTGGGATCACCGGACAGGCGGACGCCGTGAAGCTGGCGGTGGCGAGAGCGTTACTCGGATTCGACGAGGATCATCGTGCCACGTTGCGCACGCATGGTCTCCTGACGCGGGACCCACGCAAGGTGGAGCGAAAGAAGCCGGGACAGCCGAAGGCGAGAAAGCGCTTCCAGTTCTCGAAGCGCTGAGCATGGGGGAGTCGGCCTCGGCCGTCGTCCTGCAAGAGAGTCGATGGAGAAAGCACTGACAGAGACGCAGACGGAAGTCGGTTTGAAGGAGCTCCTACGCGCAGGCGTCCATTTCGGACACCAGACGCACCGCTGGAACCCGAAGATGCGCAAGTACATCTTCGCCGAGCGTGGTGGCATCTATCTGATCGACTTGAAGAAGACTCTCCACGAGCTGGAGAGAGCGCGGAAGCTGGTCCGCGACACGGTAGTTGGCGGTCAGACCGTCCTTTTCGTGTGCACGAAGACCCAGCTCGCACCGATCGTGCGCGAGGAAGCTACTCGCTGCGAAGCGTTCTACGTGACGGAGCGATGGCTCGGTGGAATGCTCACCAACTTCCAGACGATCAAGAAGAACATCCGTCGCTTAAAGGATCTCGAGCGGGGTGCCGAGGAGGGTTCCTTCGAGTTCTACACGAAGAAGGAGCAACTCCTGCTGAGTCGTGAGCGCCTGAAGCTCGATCGATACCTATCCGGTATCAAAGACATGACGCGGGTCCCCGGCCTCGTGTTCGTGGTCGATGCGAAGAAGGAAGAGATCGCGGTCCGCGAAGCGAACCGCCTCGGAATACCAGTCGTGGCGATCGCAGACACCAACGCGGATCCCGATGTGCTGACGGTGCCGATCGCGGGGAACGACGATGCGATTCGGTCCGTATCGCTGATCACCGGGGCGATCGCGGACGCGATCCTTGCGGCTCGCCGCGAGACACCGGAGATGCCCGAGGTCGATGGGGCGGCGGAAGCGTACACGTATTCGACCGACGTACGAGCGGTCGAGGACACTTCGCGACCGCAGCGAAAGCGCCCCAAGCGGCGCCCGCGTCCGGAGGCGATCGCACAGCGCCTGCACCATGGGCCTGGTGAAGGTGAGGAAGCCGAGGCCAATACGGCCGAGGCCACGACCGACGCCGATGGCGGCGACGCCGAGGCCACGACGGATGCCGGTGCCGGCGAAGGCGATCCCGGTGCCCCCCAAGGCGAGGCGGAACCGGCGGGCGAGGTGGAGCCGAAAGTGCAGGCGGTCGCAGACGCCGGCACAGAGGAATCCGACGACGGCGGTTCGGGCGGAAGTTGAGCGCCGAGGGCCACTTCGGTGGCCCTTTTTTTTGGCCCTTGGTCAACTGGGAGGTCCAGGGAACCGGTAGATCTTGCGCGCGGCGCTCGTTCGAGACAGACAAAGTAACGCACACGGCAGATGGAGAGGGAGAGTAGCGAAGATGGCGGAGATCACGGCTGCAGCGGTGAAGTCGCTCCGAGACCGCACTGGTGCTGGCATGATGGATTGCAAGCGTGCCTTGACGGAGGTCGACGGCGATGAAGAACGTGCCATCGACCTGTTACGGCAAAGCGGAGCCGCGAAGGCGGCGAAACGTGCCGGGAGAGATGTGTCGGAGGGTACCGTCCACATCTCGGTCCAGGACCACACGGCCGCTATGGTGGAGGTCCTGAGCGAGACCGACTTCGTCGCGCGCAGCGACGCGTTCACGGCTTTCGTGGAGAAGACCGCCGCATCAGTCGGAGAAATGCAGCTGCCCGATGGCCAGGTGTTGAACGCGGCGGAGTTTTTCGAAAAAGAGGGCGGCCAGCCGATCGAGGGTGAGCTGGGCGAGCTCAAGGTGAAGGTAGGCGAGAACATCCAGCTGGGCCGCGTCGTGAGATGGACGACGGAAACAGCCAGTACGCTGGGCAGCTACGTGCACTTCGGGAATCGGATCGGAGTTCTGCTCGAGCTCACCGGAGGTGAGGATGAAGCGGCGGTGTCCGAGGCTGCGAAGGGAGTGGCGATGCACATTGCGGCCACCAACCCGTCCGGCGTCTCGCCGGACGATATCCCGGCCGAGATCACCGAGCGCGAACGAGCCGTGCTCATCGAGCAGGCAAAAGGCGAGGGGAAGCCACCCGAGATCGCGGAGAAGATCGTCGAGGGCCGGATGCGGAAGTTCTTCGAGGAGAACGCGCTCCTGTGGCAAAGCTACGTGCGCGATCCCGATAAGAGCGTCAAAGACCTGCTGACAGAAGCCGGTGAAGACGTGTCGGTGAGACGATTCGTACGCTTCGAGGTTGGAACCTAGCAGCAGGCCGCTCGGGTCCTTCAGAGGCCTGCTAGACACGGGAGGCTCGGTTGAGCGATACCAACCAATCCTCACTCAAGTACAGACGGGCGCTGGTCAAGCTGTCGGGCGAATCGCTCGCCGGGTCGAAGGGCTTCGGAATCGACCCACCAGTGATTGAAGAGCTGGCGCGCGAGATCAAGACGGTTCACCGGGCGGGCGTCGCACTCGGTCTCGTCGTCGGCGGCGGGAACATTGTCCGGGGGACGGTGGCGAGCGAACGCGGCATGGATCGCGTATCGGCGGACTATATGGGGATGCTGGCGACCGTGATAAACGCGCTCGCGCTGCAGGACATCCTCGAAAAGGGTGGTGTGCAGACCCGGGTCATGTCCGCCATCCGGATGGAGAAGCTCGCGGAACCGTACATTCGACGTCGTGCGCTTCGTCACCTCGAGAAGGGTCGAGTCGTCATCTTCGCGGGCGGAACCGGCAACCCGTACTTTTCGACGGATACCGCCGCGGTGTTGAGAGCGATCGAGATGGAGGCCGACGTAATCCTGAAGGCCACCAAGGTAGATGGCGTCTACACCTCGGATCCCGTGTCGGACCCGGCCGCCGAATTCATCGAGGAGATCACGTATCTGGAAGTGATGACCCGCGAGCTTGGCGTAATGGATGCGGCGGCGATCTCGCTTTGCAAGGAAAACGACCTGCCCGTGATCGTACTCAACATCAAGCGATCCGGAGCGATTCTCTCCGCGCTCGAGGGCGAGCGTATCGGAACCCTCGTCGCTTGAGTCGCGGTCCGCGATAAGGCAGGAGGCACAGCATGCCGGACAGCACTCTGAAGCAAGCGAACACGGCGATGGACAAGGCCGTAGAGGCCGTAGCGCGCGAGTTCAATACCGTTCGCACGGGGAAGGCGAGCCCGACACTCCTCGACATCATTCGTGTCGAGGCCTACGGATCGCTCGTGTCGCTCAAGCAGGTGGCCAACGTAGGCGCACCCGAGCCTCAGCTCCTGGTCATCCAGCCGTACGACCCGAACCTGGCAGGGCCGATCGCCAATGCGATCCGCACGGCCGACCTCGGACTCAATCCATCACAGGACGGCAATCTGGTCCGCGTGCCGATCCCCCCGCTCACCGAGGAACGGCGCGTCGAAATGGTCAAGGTGTTGCATCGCATGACGGAGGAAGGGCGCGTGTCGATCCGCCACACTCGTCATGAAGCGCGGAACACCTTCCAGGCCATGCAGCGCGACGGCGAGATCAGCGAGGACGAAGGCCATCGGGCGATGGACGAGTTGCAGGAGATGACCGATCGGCACATCGAGCGTCTGTCCGAGGTGCTCGAGAAGAAAGAGGCGGAGGTAATGGAGGTATGAGCCGCGAGCACCGCCGTCCGGGATTCAGGGATGCGTTACGAGCCTATGTCCAGGGCCACGATCGGGTTGTGGCAACAGCGTTTGAGATGACTCGCACCCCGGAACCGGGATCTGACATCGTCTGGGACGGGGAGTGGATCCGTGGGTCCGACCCGACCCCGCGATATGGCGTTGGGATTCCGGACCGTCTCGATTTCCGTCGCGGACCGGCAACCTGGCGTGAGGATGACGTCGGGGCCCCACGTCGGTCCGGGGATTCGGGAGATAACGACGGGTCCTGACCCCGAGGCCGTCCCGGCCCGTTTTCGCCGCATCCTGGATCGCCATCCGGACTTGATCCCGCCAAAGAGCCGAGTTCTGATCGCCGTCTCGGGTGGCCCTGACTCGATGGCGCTACTCCACCTGCTGCACGGTGTCAGGGAGCAGCAGGATATCGAGCTGCACGCCGGACATTTCGACCATGGAGCTCGCAGCGGCAGCGAAATGGAGGCCGTACGTGTGCGGGGTTGGGTAGAGGGCCTCGGCGTGCCGTGCCGGATTGGGCGCGCCGACGGACTCCCGCGCAACCAGGCGGCGTTTCGTGACGCGCGCTACGCGTGGCTTGACGAAACGGCGCGGCAACTAGCCGCAGACCGGATCGCTCTCGCGCATCACGCCGATGACCAGATCGAGACGATCCTGTTTCGCCTCGCCCGTGGTACTGGTCTGCGTGGCCTGGGCGGGATCCCTCTTCGCCGAGGGCCTTACGTGCGCCCGTTGTTGTCGCTACGGCGTGCCGCCTTGGAAGATCTCGCGCTCGCCCACGGCATCCGTTCACTAGCCGACCCCTCCAACGCCGATCGACGATTCGCGCGGGCTCGGGTGCGGCACGATCTGTGGCCGAAGCTCCACGACCGCGACGGCACGCTGGCGCGACAGTTGTTCGAGCTGGGCGTGGACGCTCGGCAGGCCGATGGGGGACTCGATCGGCGGGCGCAGCGGATTTGCGATATGGTGACGTTGCGGGCGAAGGGAGTACCGAGGAGTCGCCTCGCGGACATGCGGGAGGACGACACCGGCCTGCAAATTGCTCGCACTAAAATGGTTACGTATGATCGAGCCGAGCAGGCGCGTGTCCTACGGCTACTCGCACGCAGATTGGGGTATAGCCTCACTCGCGGAGGAACCCGGCTCGGGGTGGAGTTTATCAAGCGAGGCCGCAGCGGAGGGGCCGCGCAGATCGCAGATGGATTGGAGCTTCGGCGCGACTTCGACCGGCTGCTCTTGCGCTCGCCGCCCCGCACCGAGATCGACGATGACCTGACGATCGACGCGGTTGGCGGTTGTGGCACCGTCACCCTGGGTGGCCGGGAGTATGCGGTCGCTTGGGGCCGCGAGGCCGAGGATGCCGACTGGGTGGCGAGACTGCCGATGCGCTCGCTCCGGTTTCCGTTACGGCTCCGGGGGCCACGCCCGGGAGACCGGATTCGGACCCGGGCGGGATCGCGGAAGCTGAAGAAGCTGTTCAATGAGCACCGGGTGCCCCGCTCGCAGCGAGCTACAGTGCCCGTATTGGTGGCCGCGGATGGTCGTGTTTCTTGGGTGGCGGGACTATCCCAGGCCCGCCGGCCCGACGCAATCTGTGAGGAGAGTTTCCTAATTGGAGTCAGTGACCTCCGACACGCTTGAGACCGAGGGCGCGACACGGGCCGACGAACCCACCGGAGGGGACAGCGATCCCGCGACCGGTGTGGAAAGCCCGGAGCATGCCGCCTTCCGGAAGTTTACGGGTGGCCGAGAGATGTCTCGGGTGGTGTTCGGAGTAGACGAGATCGCGAAGCGCGTACGAGAGATGGGTGAAGCGATCACGACGGCGTACCCGCCGGACGCACATCTCCTGATCCTCGGCTTGCTCAAGGGTTCGTTCGTCTTTCTGGGGGACCTGGTGCGGTGGATCCGCCGCCCGATTCATGTGGACTTCCTGGTCGCGTCGAGCTACGGAAAAGGCACGAAGTCATCGGGTGAAGTGAAGCTTCTGTACGATCCCAGTGCACCCATGCGTGGCCGGCACCTGATCCTCGTCGAGGACATCGTGGACAGCGGCACGACGCTCAACCGGCTCATCAAGAGTCTGCGCGAGCGCGAGCCGGCCTCCGTGGAAGTGTGCGCGCTCCTCCACAAGCACATCGCGGTCGATCTCGTCATGGAGCCCCGCTGGCTGGGCTTTGACGCGCCGCCCGACTTCCTCGTCGGCTATGGCCTCGATCACGCGGAGGACTTCCGCCACCTGCCGTTCATCGCGAGTCTTTAGAGATGGGGTGGAGATAGCAGCATGCCGACGACGGGACCCGAGAAGGAAGAGTCGACAGGAAGGCTGAACCGCTTCTTGCGGACGGCCTCGTTCTGGGCGCTCCTCGTGCTCATTCCCATCGCAATCCTGCAGCTGATGGACAGCAGCCGTCGGGAGCAGCAGGAGCTGACCTTCACGGAGTTCCGCGCCCAGATTCGCGAGGACAACGTCCAGTCCGTCGAGATCCGAGACGGTCTGCGCGTGGAAGGGCAGCTGAACCGGCCCCTCCAACGCGACCAGGCGCAGATCGATGAGTTCCAGACCCTGCTCCCGGCCGAGATCAGCCAGGAGCTCTTGGACGAGCTCGAAGCTCAAGGTGTCGAGGTCCACGCGAGACCGAGCGGCAACAACTGGGTCAACCTCCTGATCTCGCTGCTACCCTGGGTGCTCATCATAGGGCTGTGGCTGTTCGTGTTCCGCCAAATGCAGGCGGGCGGGTCGAGAGCTTTCAGCTTCGGGAAGTCCAAGGCTCGGCTTCTTACGGGCGACACGCCCAAGGTGACGTTCGCTGACGTGGCTGGCTGTGACGAGGCGAAGGAGGAGCTGGAGGAGATCATCGAGTTTCTCAAAGACCCGGCCAAGTTCGGCCGACTCGGTGGCCGCCTCCCGAAGGGCGCTTTGCTGGTCGGGCCTCCAGGCACGGGGAAGACCCTGTTGGCGCGCGCGGTCGCGGGAGAAGCGGGTCGTCCGTTCTTCTCGATGTCGGGTTCCGACTTCGTGGAGATGTTCGTGGGCGTGGGCGCCTCGCGGGTTCGCGATCTGTTCGAGCAGGGCAAGACCCACGCGCCGTGCATCATCTTCATCGATGAGATCGATGCCGTGGGGCGCCACCGGGGTGCCGGTCTGGGCGGCGGACACGACGAGCGTGAGCAGACGCTGAACCAGCTGCTCGTGGAGATGGACGGCTTTGCATCGAACGAAGGCGTCATCCTGCTTGCCGCGACGAACCGCCCCGACGTCCTGGATCCTGCGCTCCTGCGCCCGGGCCGCTTCGATCGACAGATCGTCGTGGACAGTCCCGACATCAAGGGACGCGAGGGCATTTTCCGTGTCCACACGCAGGACATCCCTCTGGCCGAGGACGTCGATCTGCCGATCCTCGCGAAGGGAACGCCCGGGCTCTCGGGAGCCGACATCGAGAACGTGGTGAACGAGGCCGCCTTGCTGGCAGCTCGGCAGGACAAGGACCGGGTGTTCATGGACGACTTCGAGCGGGCCAAGGACAAGGTCATGCTCGGTGCAGAACGAAGGAGCATGGTGATCTCCGAGGAGGAGAGGAAGGTCACCGCATACCACGAGGCCGGGCATACGGTCGTGGCGATACGGGTCCCCGGCCTGGATCCGCTTCACAAGGTCACGATCGTTCCGCGCGGACGGGCGCTCGGGCTCACCGCCTCGCTTCCGGAGGAGGATCGGCACAACTACACGAAGAGCTGGCTGCAGGGACAACTCAAGATGCTCTTTGGTGGCCGCGTGGCCGAGGAGATGATCTTCGGGGAGACCAAGATCACCACTGGAGCCGGCAATGACATCGAACGAGCCACGGACCTCGCCCGGCGGATGGTGACCCAGTTCGGCATGTCACCCGCGATCGGTCCGATGGCGATCGGAGACCAGGCGCAGGAGATCTTCCTGGGGCGCGACATCTCGCACCGGCGCGAAGTGAGCGAGAAAACCGCCGAGCTCGTCGACTTCGAGGTCAAACGCATCCTGGACGATGCGTACGAGGCAACGCGGTCGGTGCTCGACGGGAACGAAGATCTACTCGAGCGAATCGCGGAGGCGCTGCTCGAGCGCGAGACGCTCGACTCCGACGACATCAAGCTTCTCGAGGCAGGGAAGCAGCTGCCGCCGATGCCGAGTCTCGGTCCCGAGCCGGCGCTCGAGGCCGGGCCACAGTCGCCCGAGCCTGTCCCCGCCAAGGAGCCGCCGCTCGAGGGGACAGGGGGCGAACCTGCTCCAGCGCCCGCCTAGGCGCGAGCCGCCCCCGGAGCTCCGGGTGGACTGTCCGGACCGGCCGGCTCAGCATGCAAGCTCGCCACACGAATGGCGGCTTCGCGACCACGTCCTGCATACCGGTCGGCCCCTGATCGCGGGTATCCTCAACGTCACTCCGGACTCCTTCTCGGACGGGGGCCGTTACCGGGACCCTCGAGCCGCGATCGACCGGGCCCACGAGCTGGTGGAATCGGGCGCCGATCTGCTTGACATCGGCGCCGAATCATCTCGTCCGGGTGCGGAGCCCGTGGCCGCGGATGAGGAATGGCGCCGTTTGGAGCCCGTATTTGCCGGGTCATCGGCGTTGAAAGCACCGCTCTCCGTCGACACTACGAAGGTCGAGGTCGCTCGACGCGCGCTGGCGCATGGCGCCTCCATCATCAACGATATCTCGGGTTTGCGCGCGGATCCTCGGCTCGCGGAGCTGGCCGCGGAGAGCGGAGCAGGGCTCATCCTCATGCACATGCGGGGCACTCCGCGCACGATGCAGACGGACACCCGCTATGATGATCTGGTGGGGGACGTGCGCGGTTTCCTCGAGGATGCGCTGCACCGCGCGATCCAAGCTGGGTGTCGACCCGAACAAGTCGTTCTGGATCCGGGAATCGGATTCGGAAAGTCCACGGAGGGGAACCTCGAGCTGCTTGCCCGTATCGATGCCTTCGCCGCCCTGGGACGGCCGATTCTCGTGGGTCCGTCTCGCAAGGCGTTCATCGGGCAGCTACTCGACGCTCCGACGGACGAGCGGATCGAGGGAACCATCGGCGCTTGCGTCATGGCGCTCGATCGCGGAGCGCACATCTTTCGGGTGCATGATGTGAGGGAGGTCCGGCGTGCCCTCGAGGTCGCGTATCGGATACGCGAAGCAGCACCGGGCGAGGACAGGCCGGATGGCTGGAGATCGATGGCAGCGGCCGGTCAGCCGGAAAGCCCAACGGTATAGGCGATGCGGAGCGTCATCGAATACATCCGGTTCCTGCAGATCGGCTGGAAGGATCTGATCGAGATCCTGCTCGTCGCATACCTCATCTACAGGGCGTTGCTCCTGTGGGCGGGGACCCGGGCGTTTCAAATCCTGTTCGGGCTAGTCTTGCTCGTCGGTGTGTACCTCCTGGCTCGTTTCCTTCAGCTTCAACTGATCGGCTACATCCTCTCGCAAGTGTTCACCTACGGTGCGTTCGCACTCATCGTGGTGTTCCAGCCCGAGCTGCGAAGCGCGCTAGCTCGCCTCGGTCGGAGCCGGGTCCTGGATTTCCTGACGCGCCTCGAGGAACGTGAGAGGGTCGTGGCCGATGAGATCGCCAAGGCGGCTGCCCGGTTGGCACGAGCCCGGATCGGCGCCATCATCGCCGTCGAGAGGGAGGTCGGCCTCGACGAGTACATCGAGCGCCAGGGGACCCCGCTTCAGGCTCAGGTATCCGCCGACCTGCTAACGACGATCTTCACGCCACGAACGCCCTTGCACGACGGGGCGGTCGTGGTGCGTGGCGACCAGATCATAGGGGCTGGCGTAATCTTGCCATTGACGCAGTATCCGATCAGCGACAAGACGCTTGGCACGCGACACCGCGCCGCACTGGGGTTGTCCGAGGAGACCGATGCGTTCGTTGTGGTCGTATCCGAAGAAACGAGCGCGATTTCCCTAGCTCGACGGGGCGTGTTGCGTCGCGGACTGCGGCCCGAGCAACTGAAGACGCGCCTCGCCGCCGAGGACGAGTCCGCCGAAGGCACCCGCGAAGGGCTCGACAGCGGAGAGCACTCGCTGGGCCGCCTCGCGAGCCCCGACGGCGACCTGGTCATAACGACCCCACCACAGGAGTCGCACGCTCTGGCCGGGACCGCCGCGCGACCACAAGCGCCGAAACCCGGGCCAGCTAGCGGCTCCGGAGGCCCCGAAAAGGCCGTCGGCGGTGGGCCCGGGGGGGAGGGGGCCGAGCCGACCGACGTTTGACGGGTCGCGGTGGGCCACCTAGAATCAAACGCTGGTATTTTGACGGGACCTGTAGGAAATACGTGTGCTCTAACGAGGCCGGCTATCTCACGGCCCGCGGTCATCCACAGGCAGGCGACATGGGCAACCAATACGAGCTAATGACGCTCTTCAGGGACGGCGGCTTCATGATGTATCCGCTGATCCTTTGCTCCCTGATCGCGCTGGGTGTCATCATTGCGAAAGGTTGGACGCTGTGGATCGCCCACCGCGATTCCAAAGGACTCCTGAACGAGATCGAAGAGTTGGGCGTCAGCGGCCGTGTCGAAGAGGCGATCGAGAAGGCGAACGGGACGCGCGGGCCGGTGGCCGCGATCCTGCTCGCGGGACTGCGCCGCGTCAAGGAGCGTCACACGAGCAGCGACGTCCAGAAGGCGATCAGCACAACGGGCGTGATCGAGCTCGACTTCCTCGAGCGGGGTCTAACGGTGCTCGCCACTATCGCGAACGTGGCCCCGATGCTGGGCTTTCTGGGCACCGTGATCGGGATGATTCTAGCCTTCCAGGCGATCGAGATCGCCGGCCAGGTAGACCCGAGCCTGGTCGCTGCGGGTATCAAGGTGGCGCTGATCACGACGGCGGCGGGTCTCACGATCGCGATTCCCGTAAGCGTCGCCTACAACTACTTCGTGACCCGCGTGGATAGGCTGATCGCGGACATGGAGATCGGTACCCAGAAGGTGCTCGATCTCATCTGGAGCATCGAGGGCCAGCAAGGGTAAGCGAGGGTAGAGTCCGCGGGCTGACGAAAGCGCGCCCGCAGGCGAGCTGCAACAGGAAGGACCATCAGATGCCGATCATGCAACGGAAGATCCGGGTTTCGGACGAAATCCCGACCGCCTCGCTCGCCGACATCGCGTTCCTGCTACTGATCTTCTTCCTCACGACGACGGTTTTCAACGAAGAGAAGGGCCTTCCGATCGTACTGCCCGAACAGTCCGAGGAGCAGGACGTATCACCCAAGAACATCATCTTCTTCCTCGTACAGGCCGATGGTCGGGTCATCGTTCGTCGCGGTGAGAGCGAACAGGAACAGGTTGTGTCGTACCGCGAGGTCGAGGGGATCTTGCGAGCGGAGCTGGTCGCGAACGACAGGCTGATCGCGGCGATCAAGACAGATCCCGAGGCCTCATACCGCCACATGATCAACGTCCTCGACGAGGTGAAGCTCGCGGGAGCCGAACGTATCTCCCTCCAGGTTCTGGAGGATTAGATGGCCATCAAGGACACGGGCTTCCACAGGAAGTCGGGTGCTGAGAGCGCGATTCCCACGTCGTCACTCGCCGATATCGCGTTTCTGCTCCTCATCTTCTTCATGGTGACGACCGTCTTCCGCAAGGAGAAGAAGCGGCAGATCGATTGGGTCGGCGCCGAGGCCACCAAAAAGATCGAGGAGAAGCGGAAGAACGTCCTCCACATCTGGGTGGAGCGAAACGGGGATGTGTATATCAACGATCGGATTACGCCGTACGATGACATCTCGGAGATCGTTCGCCCGATCTACGCGGAGAACCGGGAGATCGTGGTCGCGCTACGCGGCGACCGGGAGGTCCCCTATTTCCGGATCAATACGATCACGGAAGAGCTGCAGGCGGCAGGCGCGGTACGCGTGACGTTCGCCACGCGGCTCGAACAACGCGCCTCACGGCCAAGACGCTAGCGGGAGTAGAGCACATGGAGAACGATGTCGGCGGCGTCCGCTTGACTGCGAACGATCTGTTCAAATCGTCGAGCACGAATTGGACGAAGATAGGTCTGATCAGCGCGGTGGTGTTACACGTCGGCCTGTTCACACTCGTCAGGCCCTTCGAAGCTGCGGACCTGGGTACTGTGAATGAGGAGCTCGAGGCGGTGGACCTGCCGCCCGAGGTGAGAATCCCGCCACCGCCCGAACAGATCGCGCGCCCGGCGACTCCGAGGGTCGCCGCCGTGGAAGTCAGCGAAGACATCACGATCGCCCCGACTACGTTCGAGACGAACCCGGTCGAGAACCTGCCGCCGCCGCCTTCTGGAGGGAGCCCGTCGGACCGGCCGTCGTTCATTCCTTACGACACGGCTCCACGGCTGCGGAACCAGGCACAAATCCAGCAGCTGTTGCAACGCTACTATCCGCGCAACCTGAAGGATGCGGGGATCGGTGGCCGCGTCGAGCTGTGGCTGTACGTGAATGACCAGGGGCTCGTCGAGAAGAGCCAGGTCAAGACCTCGAGCGGGAACGTTCAGCTGGACGGAGCCGCGCAACAGGTCGCGGACGAGATGCGCTTCGTACCGGCGAAGAACCGCGACAAGGAGACCGACGTCTGGGTCTCCCAGTGGATCACGTTCGAGGTGATCTAGGTGTCGTAGCCTACCGGCCGACGAAACGGCCAGCGGATCTCAGCACTGATGCTCGTGTTCGCGCCCGTCGCCAAGTCTCGGCGACGGGCGCGAGTTCTTTGAGGAGCGGCCGGAATTGGGCTCTCCAGGCAATGCGGAAGCCGGGCTCATTCCTTTACTCGCGAGACGGGAGTCGCGCGCCGCGATTCACACGTTGTTCGACCACCCGAGCTGCGCTTCAGGGCTGGATGGGGCCGGCCATTCCAGCGCGCGCGAATGCGCCGCGGACCTACGAGGCGCTGCGCCGCGCGGCTCCCGTGTCGCGAGCGAGGGGGTGTCGGTGGCCCGGAGTCAGAGTATTCCCGGCGATCGGTGCGCGCTCGCTTCATTCGTCTGGGTTGGGTAGACTGTGCACACGTGATCAGGGACCGACTGGAGGAGCGACTCGCGGAGGTTCGCCGCAGGATCGCGGACGCGGCGGATCGCGCCGGTCGAGAGCCATCATCCGTCGAGATTCTGCCCGTCACCAAGGGGCACTCGGCAGATGCGATACGGCTCGTCGCCGAGGTCGGCTTGAGCCGAATCGGAGAGAACCGCGTCCCCGAAGCGGAGCAGAAGCGTGCGGTGCTCGCGGGGTCTGCCGGATTAGACTGGCACCTGATCGGTCATTTGCAGCGAAACAAAGCACGTCGGGCCGTGGCCGTGTTCGATGTGATCGAGTCGGTCGACTCGGTTCGCCTCGCCAGGCGAATCAGCCGTCTGGTAGATAATGAGGCTCGCGATGACCTGGATATCCTTGTCCAGGTGAACGCGTCCAGCGAGGCGGCGAAGACGGGCTTGATGCCCGACGAAACGCTCGGTGCGCTCGCCGAGATGTGCGAAATGCCGGGGCTGCGGGTAACGGGGTTGATGACGATGGCGCCGTTCACCTCGGACGAAGTCGTACTTCGCGAGACGTTCCGAAACACCCGGCGGCTGTCCGAACGTTGCGATCAGGAGATCGAGTGCTTTGAGCCCCGCGTCTTATCGATGGGGATGAGCAACGACTTCGAGATCGCGGTGGAGGAGGGAAGCACGCGCTTGCGGCTGGGCACGGTGCTACTAGGAGAGAGACCGAAATGATCGACCTGACACCGCTGGATGTCCGCAAGAAGAAGGAGGACTTCCGCCGCGCCGTGCGCGGGTACGATGTGGCTCAGGTCGACTCCTTCCTATCCGTCGTGGCGGATCGACTCGAGGAGCTGGTCGGGGACCATCGCGCATTGGTACAGGAGGTCGATTCGCTCCGCCAGCAGCTCGCTGTGTACCGCGAGCGGGAGAAGGCGTTGAACGAGGCTCTGCTGGCGGCTCAGGAGCTCCGCGAGGAGGCACGCTCACAGGCCGACCGTGACGCAGCCGTGCGCCTCCGGGAGGCGGAGACCCATGCGGAAGCCATCCTGCTCGACGCGGACCAGGCGATCAGACATGCCCAGCGCCGGATGGAAGACCTGCGAGCGCGACGAACCCACTTCATTCGCTCGGTGCGATCGATGCTCGATCGGTTCATCGACTACGTCCAGCTGGAAGAGACCCGTCTCGAGGCCGAGCCCGATGATATGGGAGGTCTGCTGGAGAAACTGGGAGGGGATCTCGAGACCGAGGATGTTCCGACCGCGTTGCCGTCCGAGCCGGAGGCCGTTGAGGAACGAGCGTCGGACGCGGAGCCGGAGCCACCCGCGTCGCGCAACGGTCAGCCAGGCGCCCCCACGGTCGAGGAAGCTGACCGGGCCACGGGCGACGGCTCACCGCCTTCCCGCATCATCGCCGAGACCGACGCGCCCGAAGCGGCGGACGCCGCGATTCCACCCGACACCAAGAGCTGAGAGGCGTCCATGTTCGATGCCAGCCAGCTCGAGGCCACGCTCGAGCAGGCGGTCGCGCGTATTCGAGAGGTCCACGGAGAGAGACCACGCATAGCCGTGGTCCTGGGCACCGGGCTCGGGGCGCTTGCGGAAGCGATCGAGGTCGCAGCCGCGATTCCCTACGAGGATCTGCCCGGGTTTCCCGTCTCGACCGTTCAGGCGCACGCGGGCCGCCTGGTCCTGGGATCGCTCGAGGGGGTGCAGGTCATCGGGTTGGACGGTCGATTCCATCGGTATGAGGGCAACACGATGGCCGAGATCGGATCTCCGATCCGTGTCCTCAAGGCCCTCGGGGTAGAGGTCATACTCCTCACGTCCGCCGTCGGGGGCATGAATCCGCTCTGGCCGCCCGGTGACCTGGTGCTGCTCTCGGATCACATCAACCTGATGGGCGACAGCCCTCTGATCGGTCCCAACGTGGACTCGCAGGGGCCACGTTTTCCGGACATGTCCGAGGTGTATGACCGTGAGCTGCGAGCGGTCGCTCGGGAGCAGGCCCTCCGGCTCGGTATACCCCTCCGCGAGGGCGTATATGTGGCCGTCACAGGGCCAAATCTCGAGACTGCCGCGGAGTACCGTATGCTGCGCGCGATCGGAGCGGATGTCGTCGGCATGTCGACCGTGCCGGAGGCGATCGTCGCCCGGCACGTGGGCCTGCGTGTCGCGGGTATCGCCACGATCACCGATGCGTGCCTACCGGACGCACTCGAACCCGCAAACGTGGAACAGATCATCGCCACTGCGAACGCTGCCGAGCCCGCGCTAACGGCACTCATCACCAATATCATCGCGAACATCTGACCATGGGCGGGAGGGCCTACCGGCCGTTGCCCGAGTCCGTGACCGGACTCGAGGAAGGAATCCTTCGGGTTTGGGAGGAAGAGGACACCTTCCACAAGAGCCTCGCGTGGCGTGAGGGCTCGCCAGACTTCGTCTTCTACGAGGGGCCTCCGACCGCGAACGGACGTCCCGGCGTTCACCACATCATCGCTCGGACGATCAAGGACCTCATCGCCCGGTATCGGACGATGACCGGTCATTGTGTGACGCGGATCGCCGGTTGGGATACGCACGGCCTTCCGGTCGAGCTGGAGACCGAGAAGCAGCTCGGCATCTCCGGGAAGCGGGAGATCGAAGCGCTGGGGATCGGCGAGTTCAACCGAGTCTGCCGAGAGAACATCTTCACGTATCAGGACGATTGGGAACGTCTCTCCTTGCGGATCGCGTACTGGCTGGACTACGAGCACCCTTACATCACGTACTCGCCCGAGTTCGTGGAGTCCGTCTGGTGGGCGATAGCGCAGATCCACCGAAAGGGACTCTTGTACCGGGGCTACCGGATCGTGCCGTATTGCCCCCGGTGTGGCACCGGCTTGTCCAGTCACGAGGTGGCCCAAGGGTACCAGGATGTAGTCGAGCCGGCGGTGTTCGTAAAGTTCCACCTGGTCGACGATCCGGACGACGCGCGCATCCTGAGCTGGACGACGACGCCCTGGACGCTGCCCGGCAACCTGGCCCTCGCGGTGGGTGGGGACATCGACTACGTCCGCGTGCGCATTCTCGAGCCCGCGGCGGACTCGCCGAGTGCCGATGCCGCGTCCAAGGGCGCCGATGCCGGGTCGAGCGAGGCAGGTGATGCGGGAATCGGCGCGCGCCCCGGCGAGGTCCTGATCCTGGCCCGCGAGCGGGTGGAGGCGGTCCTGCGACACCGCTACGAGATCGTTGGCGAGCTGAAGGGAAGCGAGCTCGCCGGGGCGCGGTACCGCCCGCTATTCCCCGGGGCCGTCGATGCCGAGGACAACACGGATGCCTGGACGGTTCTGACCGCCGACTTCGTTACCGTCGAAGAGGGAACGGGAGTCGTTCACACCGCCGTGATGTACGGCGAAGACGACTTCCGTCTCGGCGAACGCGTCGGTCTCCCGATGCAGCACACGGTGGACGAGGAGGGCCGTTTCGTCAGCCGCGTCCCTGGTGGACTCGGCGGGCAGAACGTGAAGGATAGCGAGACGGAACGGGCGATCCATGCCTTCCTGATCGCCGACGATCTCTTGTACCATTGCGAGATGTACGCGCACAGCTATCCGCACTGCTGGCGGTGTGACAACGCGCTCCTCTACATGGCGCGACACTCCTGGTACGTCCAGACAACCGCGGTCAAGGACCGGCTACTGGCGAACAACGCCTCCGTTGATTGGCATCCTGCGGAGATCGGCACCGGTCGCATGGGTGAGTGGCTCGAGAGCAACGTCGACTGGGCCCTATCGCGCGACCGCTATTGGGGTACCCCGCTTCCGATCTGGCTGTGCAGCGAGAACGAGGAACACCGTGAGGTGCTCGGGTCGTACGCCGAGCTCGGGACCCGTGTCGGAGGCCTGCCGGACGATTTCGATCCGCATCGTCCCGAGATCGACGAGTTCGAGTGGGCCTGCGCGGCGGAGGGTTGTGGCGGCGCGATGAGGCGCGTCCCACAGGTGGCCGACGCCTGGTTCGACTCCGGATCGATGCCCTTCGCCCAATGGCATTACCCGTTCGAGAATGAACCCGACTTCGAGCGCCATTTCCCCGCGAGCTACATCGCGGAAGGCGTCGACCAGACACGGGGGTGGTTCTACTCGCTGCTCGCGATCTCGACGATCCTGTTCGATCGTTCTCCGTATCGCGCGGTCGTCGTGAACGACATGGTCTTGGATGCCGCCGGCCAGAAGATGTCCAAGTCGCGCGGCAACGTGGTGGATCCCTGGGAGGCCATCGAGGAATACGGCGCCGATGTCGTGCGCTACTACCTAATCGCCGGCAGCAATCCATGGCTCCCGAAGCGCTGGGATCCCGTTGCGCTGCATGAGACCGACCGCAAGCTGTTCGCGACGCTGCGTCACACGTATCGGTTCTTCGCGCTGTACGCGAGCGAGGAAGGGTGGGATCACAGCGACCAGGGGGCGCGTCCGTGGCAGGAGCGGTCCGAGCTGGATCGCTGGGCGCTGAGCCGTCTGGATGGAATCGTCTCGTCCGTGCGGAGCGATCTCGAGACATACGACCCGACGCGCGCAGCGCGCCGAATCACGGGCTTCGTGCTAGACGATCTGTCGAACTGGTACGTGCGACGAAGTCGCGATCGCTTCTGGGCGACGGGCCCGGGCGCCCCTGATTCGGCCGATACGAACGACGCGTTCGCCACCCTGCACGAGTGCTTGTTGGGAGTAAGCGGGCTACTGGCTCCGTTCGCGCCGTTTCTGGCAGACTGGCTGTACCGGGCCCTCTCCGCGGGCGACTCCGTGCACCTCTCCGACTTTCCGGTCGATCAAGGGCGGTCGGACCCGGCGCTCGAACAAGCGATGGAGGATGTTCGCCAATTGGCCGCGCTCGGGCGTGCCGCCCGCGAGGAGGCAGGAGTTCGCACGCGTCAGCCACTCAGTGTCTTGAGTGCGGCGGTACCGGCGGGCCGCCGGCCTCCAGAGGCGCTGATCGACTTGCTGCGCGAGGAGCTCAACATTAAAAGGGTTGTGTTTCTGGCCGGAACCGATGAGCTTGTTAGGCTGTTCGCGAAGCCGAATTTCGGGGTGCTTGGCCCCCGGCACGGCGCGCGAACACCTGCCGTGGCGAGCGCGATCGCGGCGTTGGAGAGCGACGTCGTTCGTGACCTCCAGAAGAGCCAGAATGTCCACATCGAGGTGGACGGGGACACGGTCACCGTCGAGCTCGCTGAGGTCACGGTAGTCGAGGAAGCGGCCACTGAGATGGCCGTGAGCAGCGCGAACGGGTACCTGGCTGCTCTCGACACGTCGCTGGACGAAGATCTGCGACTCGAGGGCCTCGCTCGAGAGTTGGTGAATCGAGTACAACGACTCCGGCGTGAGGCCGGGTTCGACGTCGCCGACCGGATCCGGCTCGGAATCGCGGGCGCAGACCCGCTGGAGACGGCGGTAGCGGAACACGAGGAGTACATAGCGGGAGAGACGCTCGCGGTGGAGGTCGGAGTCGGCGAATCGGCCCTGGTCGATTTGGCCACCACGACCACGATCGTGATCGATGAGCTCCGGGCGACGATCGGTGTCGACCGGATAAGACGATGATAAAAGCCGTGCCGGGCAAGGGCCGCGGGAAGTTTCCGGGTCGCAGTGAGCTCGCTAGCCGGCGTGACGCGGACTGAACGGGTGGAATGAACAAGAAGCAGAGACAACACCTCGAGAAGCGCTTGCTCTCCGAGCGAGACAGGGTGCTCAAAGAGCTGGGACACTACGACGAGTCGTTTGCCAGCTCGCTCCAGGCTTCCGACGGAGATCTCTCGGCCTACAGTTTTCACATGGCCGATCAGGGCACCGATGCCATGGAGCGTGAGAAAGCCTTCCTGTTCGCGAGCAAGGAAGGTCGGATCCTGTATCACATAGACGAGGCGCTACGGCGGCTGTACCGCACGCCCGACCAGTACGGCGAGTGTGAGGAATGTGGCGATGCGATCCAGTTCGAGCGTCTGGATGCACTGCCGCATGCCCGTCTTTGCATCCGGTGCAAGGAGCGCGAAGAGACCGGTGCAGCGAGGTGATTCACCGGCGCTGAGCGCCGAAGCGGTCGACGTGGCCGGTCTCGGCAAGGTGACCCTCACCCTGGCCATCATCGCGATCGTCATGATCCTCGACATCGTGACCAAGATGTGGGTCGTACAGACCATCACGCTGTACGATTCCGTGCCCGTCATCGGCGATTTCTTCCGACTCACGTACACGCACAATCGCGGCGCCGCCTTCGGCATCAACGTGGGAGAGCATTCCCGCGTCTTCTTCCTCATCCTCTCGCTCGTCGCACTCGGCGTCTTGGCCCTGATCTATCGCTCCACTCCGGTTTGGGACCGCCTGCGTGTCGTGGCTCTTTCGCTCGTTGCGGGAGGGGCGCTGGGGAACATCCTCGATCGAATCCGGTTCGAGCGAGGCGTCGTCGATTTCCTCGATTTCGGGATCGGTGCCAGCCGTTTCCCCGTGTTCAACATGGCGGATACGGCCGTGAGCATCGGAGCGGCCCTACTCCTGATCTCGTTCTACCTGGAGGGGCGGCGTGAACACCACGAAGAGGCCGTCGACTGACGACGACGGCGAACACCCCTCTGCGGCCATCGGCCTAGGGCCGACCGCGAGTTCGCACCCCAATCCGACAGGTCGAAAGAGGCGAGCGCCTCGAGCCACACCGGTGATGAGCGACTGGCCGCGGACATGAGCGCTCGCTCTCGAACCCGACGGCTGCAGGTCACGAATCCGACCAGAGATCGCCTCGATCGCTATCTGTCCCAACGACTGGACCTTAGCCGGACGCAGGTCGCCGCCCTGATTCGCGATGGACTCGTCCTCGTAAACGGTGAGCCAGGTCGCAAGAGCTATGTGCCCGTCGCCGGGGATGAGATCGCGGCGACCATGCCCTCGTCGAGGCCCAGCACTCTGCTCCCCGAGGCGTTGCCGCTCGACGTGCGCTACGAGGACGAGCACCTCGCGGTCGTCGAGAAGCCGACGGGAATGGTCGTGCACCCGGCTCCGGGTCACGGCTCGGGTACGCTGGTCCACGCGCTACTGCACCGCATCGGACAGCTCTCACAACTCGGCGGAGAAAATCGCCCCGGGATCGTGCACCGACTCGACAAGGACACCAGCGGTTTGCTGGTCGTCGCCAAAACCGACCAGGCGCACGCGGGGCTCTCTCGCGCTCTGTCACGGCGCGAGGTGCGCCGGGGTTACCTCGCGGTGACGTGGGGCCACCTGGATGAGGAGCGGCTGACGATCGACCGTCCGATTGGGCGACATCCGCGCGACCGGAAACGGATGGCCGTGCGCGAGGATGGGCGCCCGGCGGTTACGCACCTCAAGGCGCTCGAGCGGTGGCCCGCCGCCGACCTGCTGGCGATTCGTCTCCAGACCGGCCGTACCCACCAAGTCCGTGTGCATCTGGAGTCGATCGGTCACCCGGTGGTGGGCGACCCGGTCTACTCCCCGAGCTGGGAGCGAGGATTCGTGGGCGCCGGCGGGCACTGGGCGGAGGAATTCGCCCGGCGGGCGGGGCGACTCTTCCTGCACGCGGCCCACCTGTCCTTCGTTCACCCCCTGACCGGAGACCGGTTGTCCTTCACGTCGGAGCTCCCCGACCCGCTCGCCTCGGCCGTCGAATGGGCACGATCGACATTATGAGGTACCGGGCGCTCATCGTCGGGTTGCTCGCCCTCACGCTCATGCCAGCCCCGGCCCGGTCTGCCCGGGTCACGCCTGCGCCGGCCTCGTCTGCCCGGGTCACGCCTGCGCCGGCCCTGTCTGCCGGGGTCACGCCAGCACCGCAGGTGAGCTGCTCCGAGCCGGTGCTCGTCGACATCGAGCCCCCGCGCGCCGGAATCGCGTGGTGGGCCGAGCCGGAGCTCGAAGGACTCGCGCGCGTGCTCGCCGGCCACGCGCCGGCGTTTGCACCGTTACCGGGTATCGGGCCGCTCGACCCGCCCGAGGGGATGCGCATCCTGTTACTCCGCGACCTGGGGTGTCTGGCCGATCTCGGTGAGGCCGCCCCGCAGCCGGACTGGGTCGCGGGTCTGGCCAGCGCAGCGGGGGGCTTCGTCGCACTGCGAGCGGATGGGCCGCGCGATCGAATCTCCAGCCTGCGGGCGGTCCTGCGGCACGAGCTGGCGCACGTGGCGCTCGAGCAGGGCACGGACGGGCGGGCCCCACGCTGGCTGCACGAGGGCTACGCGCAGTTTGCCGCGGGCTCCTGGGATTGGCAGCAAGCCTGGCGCCTGCGTTGGACGTTCCTGCGCGGGGGCAGTGACCGCCTTCGCCGTATTTCGCTCGTCTTCCCACGAGATCCGGAGGGCGCGCGCATGGCCTACCTTCTCTCGTACACTGCCGTTCAGGAGCTCGTCTCCATTTCGGGCGAGGCCGGGCTACGCGCCTTCCTGACCGGTCTCGAGGCGGGGGAGAGCACGGACCAGGTCTTTCGGCGGGTATTCGGGCTCACGGAGTCCCAGTTCGAGGAGCGCTGGGAAAGCAGCGTGCGCGCTCGGTACGGACTTCTTTACACGCTCTCGCGAGCTGGCGTCTTCTGGCTGTTCGTGTCCATCCTCGTCGTGTGGGTGGCCTCGCGCCGCCGCCGCCACAATCGAGAGCGCCTGGAGGCGATGCGCGCGGAGGAAGCCCGCGAGGACGCCCCAGACGTCTCGTGGCGTGCCGTTCCGCCGTGGCCCTGGCAGCGTTCAGCGCGGCCCGGCAGGTCCGAGCCGTCTCCGGGCACCGGCGGACAGGAGCCGCCGTCCCGCCCGGGTCCGCGTTGACGCTTCATCGCACAGGGTCTACACTTTCGCCCCATGAACGACCGTCCCGATCGCCGCCCGGCCCAGAACGACTCGAGTGGGACCTGGCTGGGCTTTGGCCTCGCGAACATCGGTATCATGGTCCTTGCGGTCTTCGCGATCGTATGGGGTTACGTGCTGCTGAACCGCGGCTCCGTTACGGCCGCCCCCATCCTCCTCGTTCTCGGCTACATGGTGCTCCTGCCCCTCGGGCTGCTGTTTGGGTACCGTAGGCTGCGAGGGAGGGACTCGGAGGGCTAAGAGGTCGCTGAAAAGCTCTGGTCCGTTTTCCGCGGCCGAAAGTGGCTGCAGTCAAGTTCGCTGGCGTCTCGACCCGTTCCCACCGGTTATTCTCGATCCGCTGACGCCGTCGAACGAGGATAGACGATGACCAGAAGCCACCCCGCTACCTCAGCACCACCTGGACGGGGGCACGGCGGTTGCGGCGGCTCGGATCGGAGGCGGAAACGTCTTTCTGTTCGGGCCGCTCATCAAGAAACGCGCGCAGCCACACGGTACGTTCAAGCTGTTGTTCAACGGAATCCACTTGGCCGGAGCCGCCCGTGTGCGGCTGGGCGAGATCGCGACGGGGGAAGGGGGCCGAGAGAGCGTGGGTGATTGCAGGACGAGACTGCCGATGCGGAGTGCAAAGACTCGCACCCTCGTCACTCTTTGCCTGCTTTTGAGCCTCGACGCGCCTTCGCTGCACGCGCAGGTGCCCGAGGCCGCCCCTCTCGATGATCTCCCGTCTCGGGCGCTCCTTCAGCCCTCCGACTGGGTCCTTGGCGCGCTCTTCTTCGGGAGTCTGGCCACCATCCATACGGAAGGGTTCGATGAGCTGGATGCGGCCATCGGCCCGAGCCTGACGCGCCAGGACGCCTTCGATCGCTGGGCGCCCCGAAACTTGGGACGGATCGACATCGGGCTTGGTCTGAGCGGGGCCACCTTCCTGATCGGGGTGGCGGTGGGGAGCGAGACGACGTCGCGAGTCGGACTGCGCAGCCTGGAGACGCTATTACTCAATACGGTCCTGACGAGCGCCATGAAGGTCACGATCGGGCGCGCGCGCCCTTATACGGGACTGGACGAGGACGATTTCGATTCCTTTAGCGTCAGCCCGGAGCGTCGCTCCTTCCCTTCCGGGCATACCTCCAACATGTTCGCGCTGGCGACGACGATCTCGCGCGAGCTGAGGGAAGAGGCCCCCTGGGTCCCGTTCGTGGCGTATCCCATCGCCGCGTATACCGGAGTCAGTCGCGTGCTCGACGAGCGTCACTGGCTCACAGACGTACTGGCCGGTGCCGCTCTGGGGGTGTTTTCCTCACGACTCATCGAGCGACTTCACACTTCGCTGGCGGGCAGGAGCTCCCCAACGGCCGCTCCTCCACGGCTGCTGTTAAGCACCGCCGATCCGTTCGTGCTCGGCGTGACCCTCTCGGTGCGGTAGCCACACAGCCAAGGCTGTCTTCATGCCCCGCAACACGAACCTGAGACGTCGGGCGCTCGGAGTCATGCTCGTGCTTATCGGGGGCATCGTGAACAAGTGGGTCCTCGAGATCGTATTCACGCCCGACGGTCGCATCGACTCCCGATTAACGCTCACCACGATCGCCGTTTTCCAGTTGCTCCTGATAGCCTCGGGGATCGGCGTGCTGGTCACCCGATCTCCCGATCGTGCCGCCACGCGCCCGCGGCGAGTCCGAAACTGGGCCCTGGCCCTACTCGCCCTGCTCATCGCCGTGGCGATGCTGGAAGGGGTCCTGGCGCTGATGCCGTCGCTTGGCCCTCCTCGTTTGAAGCCCCGGGCGTATGTGGGCGAGCATGCGAACCGCGAGAGCGAGCGTTTTATCGCCGATGGTCTCACTGGCTGGAGAATGCGCCCGTCATCCGTATTTCACTGGCGAATCGACGAGGGGCGGGACACCTACGAGGCCAACGCCGAAGGCTTCCGCACTCGTTGGGAGAGCGACTCGTTCCGGGCTCGCCCGGTACGAATCGCACTTGCCGGCGACTCGTTCGCCTTTGGAACCGGAGTAGGCGAGCATCAGAGCTTCGGTACGCTCCTCGAGCTCGGGAGGCCCGATCGCGCCCTATACAATCTAGCCATGCCCGGGTTCGGTATCGACCAGATGTGGATGAGTGTCAGGCATCAGGCACTCGATCTCGAGCCAACGTTGGTGATCGTCGCGTTCATCGATTCGGATTTTGACAGGAGTCTCACCGCTTTTCGGCGTACCGAAGGCAAGAACAAGCCGACGTTCGTGCTGGACGGCGGAGCGCTTCGGTCGCAGACGGTCGAGGATCGTGCGTCGGGGCTCACACGGTTCTTGGAGCGGCATTCCGCTATTTGGAATCTGGGCCGGGTGGCGACGCGAGGTCTGGGTTATCGGTTCCCGATCGGCGACTGGTGGAAGACGAATGCCGCAGTCTTCACGGAGATACTAACCGACTGCTCGAACGCGGGGGTGCCCGTCCTGTTCGTGCGTCTCCCCCTGAAGGACACTCGACAGTTTCCACAGCTCCGCTCGCTCATGTCATCGCTGGGTGCCGACTACCTCGATCTCGGGGATCCTGAGCGACTACCCGATGGCGTCCATTTCGCTCGCGACGCTCACCTGAACGAAGATGGCCACAAGTGGGTCGCCGAGCAGATCGATGCTTGGATTCAGCGCTCGACTCGTGTCCCGTAAACATCGGCCTTGCACGCATCGTAGAAGTCGACTTCCGGGCTTCTACGGACGCCAGGCGTATCCCAGCTTGAGGAAGAAGCTCCGGTCCGTCGTCGTCATGTCGATCTCCGTGAGTCCGAGCCGATTGTCGGAGTAGCCGGCGAACAGGACGGTGCGAGGGTTCACCTCGTAGGAGAAGAGGAACTGCGTGAACACGGCCTGCGTGCTCTCCTCCACGGGATTCACGTACAGCTCGAGGTTCCGATCCAGGTCACGGTACTGCACGATCCCACGCACGAAGGCCCGCTGGCTGAAGTGATACACGAGGCGGGTCTGGAACAGGTTGGCGAGGAAGATCCTCTCGCCCGCCAGGCTGAGCCGCTCGAGCGTGTGGCTGAGGTCCCATTCAATCCGCGGCCCGAGCTTGAGCTCCAGCTGCGGGCCGATCCGCAAGACGTCGGCCTTACGCACGTTCTCGAAATCGATGTCATCCCCGATCTGTACGATCAGCTCGGCTTCCACGTCGCCCGAAGGCCTCAGGCTGGCGAACGCAAAGTAGCGGCGCAGATCGAAGGTCTCGCCCGCGAACCGTTGTTTGATCCACGACGTCTCGAAGGCGGCCTGTGATTGGAGCGGGCCGGTGTAGAACACGTTCGTCTCGAACACCTGCTCGTTCAGCTCGCCGTCTTCGTCTTCGAGCCGCTCGCCGCTCGCACGGATCCGGATCTGGTTGAACCACTTCCCTGTGTCGCCCCAGAAGGTGTACGCGATGGCACCCTCCGGTCCACGGAGGCCGACCTGGGGCAGGAAGCCGGCGTCGGCCCGCAATCGCCCCTCGATCTCGGTCCAGCTCACCTCCGCAAACACGTTGCGGCTCGAGTGCTGGAATTCGGCGAAGTAGCCCTCGCCCGAGAATTCTCCTTCGGGCTGGCCAAAGTCGGCGGCGATCGAGTCCGGGTACTGGGTGCGCGAGTGCGCCACGATGAAGCTCACCGAGTTGCTGCGGGAGAGTCGCAGCAGGCCGTCGGCCGCGATCAGCCGGTTGTGATACCCGTCTGCCTCCCGACCCGTGTACAGGAGCCCCAGCGTGGACGAGGCGCCGATGTCCCGGCGATAGCGGGCCACCGCACCGGTCACGTCATCGTCGAGCAACGCCCGGCGTGAGAATTGGGAGCCGGGGAACACGAGGTTGTTGACGTTGTCCTGCGTGAGGAACACGCCGATCGCGTTGCCCCCGAACTTGCCGACCGCCTTTCCGCCCGCGATCGGATCCACGACCGTGCGCGTGAACACGAGGTTACCCGGCACGTCGAACAGATCGGCGCCCTCGAGGAAGAAGGGGCGCTTCTCCGGGAAGAATAGCGCGAAACGCTCGTTCACTTCGAGCTGCGCGACATCGGCCTCCACCTGGGAGAAGTCCGGGTTCACCGTGCCGCTCAGTCCGAGGTTGGGCGTCACACCCCACTCGATGAACAGGCCAGGCTCCGCCTCGATGTCGCCGCGCTCCAGTTCCTCAGCCGACACGTCCTCACGTCTGTCCGTTCGGGTCGTGGTCAGGGTCGGGGTCAATTCGAGATCGCGCCCTGGCCGTACGCCCTGGAAGCCCACGAGCTTGTCGGCCTGACACAGAAGGCAAGGGTCGTTTCGGTCCGTCCATGTATTCCGGAGCCGGTGCCGGGCACTGCGTGGATACGAGCGATCGATGATGAGCCCCCACGTCTGTTCGTTCGTGGTCGGCTGGAAGGTGAGCGACTTGAACGGGATCGAGACCTCGATTACGTATCCGTCCTCGGTGATGCGACCCGCTGAGTCCCAAATGGTGTCCCAGGAGAAGTCCTCGAACCCCTGGCTCAGGATGGCGTCCATCTGGACCCCGTACGGGTTCACGCGGAACTGGAAGGCCCGGCGCTGGTCGTTGAAGGTGTCCAGCAGGAAGACCATGTGGTCGTCCGCGAACGGCGTGTCCCGGTCGGCCACGTGCGCCCGGATCGAACCGGGGTCGGGATCGTGAGCGCGGCAAGCGAGGTACAGGTTGGCCGCATCGTGCGTGACGAAGCACTCGGTGTCGACGGGCGCCGGGGTGTTGTCGCCTGGCAGCCACTCGAAGGGCAGGGTGACCCGCGCCGCACCCTCCCAGGCCGACTCGTCGAGGGCGCCATCCAGGTCGATCTCGGAGCCGGCGGGCGTGACCCGCAGTGTCTGGATCGGACGGGGGCTCGCGGCTGGCCTCTCGCCTGCCGCCTCCTGGGCCCGCACGACCGCTGGTACCACCGCGCTCCCGAGCGCCACCATGACCAGCACGGCGAACGAGCGAGTGTGGCCAGCGATTCGGGGCGAACCGGAGTTCCGGTCGCGCACTGAGGAAGTGTCGGCCATGACGTAGGATACGCAAAGAAAAGGACTCCGGTTTCCGGACGACCGAGACAGACGGATTTGAGTTGTGCGAGCGGCGACCGCAGATTTATTGCTCCGAGACCCACGTGGGCGAACGAGGCCGGTGCGGGTCGCGCTACGGGAAGTGTGGGGCGAATAGCTCAGCCTGGTTTAGAGCGCCTGCCTTACAAGCAGGAGGTCGGGGGTTCGAATCCCTCTTCGCCCATTCTCAACGGAGGCCCGCTGACGTACCCAACCAAGAAGGAGTTTGAAAATGGCAAGGCAATCCCGCACGGCATCGATCGCTGCCGTTTGCACCATGCTCGCGTTCGGCCTGTTCGGGTGTGGCGGTGAGGACGGACCCTCGGAGGAAGCGCCAGCGGACGATTTCGCGAGCGCGATCGAGGGGTTCCGTGAAGCCGCGGAGGAGATGGCGAGCGGCGAGCGCGCCGACCCCATCGACTTCCGGGAGCTCAAGGAGCTCCTGCCCGAGGAGGTGGCGGGCCTGCGGAGGGTCAGCCACGAGGGTCAGCGGGCGGGAGCGGCCGGAATGACCGTCTCGATGGCGGAGGCCCGGTATGAAGCCGAGGACGGTTCGAGAAGTATCGACATCACGCTGACCGATACGGGTGGACTGGGCGGTCTCGCGACCATGGGGATGGCCGCGTGGCTCAGAGTGGACATGGACCGCGAGACCGACAGCGGGTACGAACGCACGACGAAGTACGAGGGTTACCCGGCCTACGAGGAGTTCGAGTCGTGGGATGGCGACCTTGGATCCGCCGAGCTCAGCTTCTTCGTCGGCGAACGCTTCATCGTGCAGCTAGAAGGCAGCGACGTCCGGATGGACGATGTGAAGGACGCGGCCGAGGATCTGCCTCTTCGCCGGCTCGAGGATCTCTCCGACCGGTAGACCTCCGTTTCCCGCCCCGCCGGCGTGTCCGGTGGGGCGGGAACCCAGCGCCCCCAAGAGCGTCGCAATCGGTGACACGTCTTGCGGCGTGACGATTCAGAGACTACCTGAGCGTGAGCTTCGCGCGGGCGCCAAGCCCCCTCTCCTTGCTCCCCCCTTCAAGGAGGCTGATTCATGAGCTCACGTGTCCAAGCGATGGTCGGTACGGCCATCACGGCATTTATCGTGTTCTGGCTCGGGGTCCGTTTCGTGTTCGGCCCCGTGATGGCGGACGACCAGCCGGGCGAGCCGCTCGCACAATGGCTGGCGCTGGCGATCGCCTCGGTATTCTTCGTCTTCCTCCTGGACTGGGCGGCCGGCGTCACCGGCAATGCCGTCAAGGCGGCCCTCATCATCGCCCTCTCACAGATCGTCCTGGTGGACATCTATTATCCGCTGAACGGGATGCGTGGCTGGGCGGCGGCCGGCGCGAGCATCGCGGTCCTCCTCGTAGGTTGGTGGATCGTCGGCATGGTGTACGGAAAACTCTCCGGTAGAGGTGGGGCCGGATCCGGTGCCTGACCCCGCCACGTCCTGAGAGAGCCTTTGGGCGCCCGCGCGAGCTCTGGCGTCCGGCTCGGACCCATCCCCTCTGGACCTGCACTCCCTGACCCTTAAAGCCACCGGTGTGAAATGGGATGCAAGATCGACGTAAGGGCGTATTACGAGTGGCGGGAGACGCCCTTCGGCGGCGGCGGCGTCGATCGAATCGACGTCGTCCTCAACCGGAGCCAGGTACGGATCAGGCTCGGTTGGTGGGGGCGGTTCCCGTACCGGCGCGCCGGATCTCGATCCAACGAGAGTGTCTCGGTCGCCTCGCTCCTGCCCTCGGACGAGTTTCTCCAGACCTTCAAGTTGCGGCAGGGGTGTAACGTGAAGCGCCGGTACCGGTTCATCCTGCAGTTCAAGAATCAGCTGATACCTGGTGGGACCGAGACCAGGGCCACACGGACCATCTACTATCCATCTTCCGGCGGCTGGACCCGGGATACGCTAATCGACCTCGGTAACGTGGTCGACCACTTCATCCTGCCGAGCAAGCCCTGAACTGGCCGGCCCGCCCGGCGACCCCAGCGGAGCTCCCTTCCAACCATATCGGGCGGATGGGGTATCCTACTCCTTGTGGTGACCGAACCGCGTACCTGTAACCCGGAGGTGTCCGGTGCTGGAATGGCTGCGGAATCGACCCCGCCGTGACCTGATATTCGCCCTGACGATAGCCGGTGGCTTCGCGCTGCTCATCGCGACCGTGGTTCCGGCGATGGTGCGTACCGTCGACCACACGGTCGAGTACGAGTTCCACTCATCCGGGGCGCAAGAGGTCGTCTACGACCAGACGTTCGACGTCTCCTCCGGTGGCCGGCTCGTGGTCGAGCTTGGCGACTTCGATGTCAGCATCGGCACGGCCTCGGGCTCGGAGGCGCACGTGCGCGTCCTGATGAACGCCGACGCTTCGTCCGCCCAGGAAGTGCTGGAGCAGCTAGGGTTTGCGGTCGACGCGACCGGTGGCGAGCTGCGCATCACGACGGCTCCCCGGCGGCACCGAGACGGGTGGAAGCATCCCCACAACCTGGGGTTGGGCGTCGAGGTCACCGTGCCGAGCCGATTCGACGTCACCGTACAGACGGGCGATGGGGACGTGGCGGTGGAGTCGATCGAAGGGACCGTGGAGCTCCAAACCGGGGACGGAGACATCGCTCTCGAGCGAGTCACGGGGCCACACGTTCGGATCCAGACCGGCGACGGCGACGTGTACGCGGATGGTCTCGAAACGGAGAGCCTCCGAGTCCAGACCGGGGATGGAGATATCCTCATCGAGGAATTGGCGGGTGCGTTGAGCGCTTCCACCGGGGACGGCGACGTCCAGGTGGCGATCGCCCGCTTCGAGGGGCTCCAGATTCAGACCGGTGACGGAGACGTGAGCCTGCACCTGAACCCGGGGATCCGAGCGGACATCGACATCATCGGGGAGAGCTTCCACATCGCGGACGCGTTCGCGCTGCCCGTGCGGCTCCAGAACCGCCGCATCGAGGGCTCGCTGAACGGCGGCGGGCCGCGCCTCTCGGTGCGGGTGGGTGACGGTACGATCAGCCTCATCGAGCGCTAGGACGCCTTGGGCGTGAGTGGCCTCCTCGGCAGAGGCCACTCACGTGCCACGCACCACAGACCCCGATATCTTCAGCACCCACGGACTCTCCCGGGCACGCGCCCGACATTTACATCGCCCGAGCCATAAGACACATGAAGGCACGATCGCTTTTTACAGTCGTCGTGGCGGTCGCCGTCGCGAGCCTGAGCCTCGGTCTGCGCGCCCTGAACTCGGATGCTGCGCCGACTCCGGTCACTGACCCGACTCTGAAGCCCGGCCCGGCTCCGGAGGTGGCCGAAGAGCCCGCGCCACCCGTCGCGCCGCGCGTGGAGACGTTGGCGTCCGGGCTCGATACGCCCTGGGACCTCGCCTGGGGCCCGGATGGCGTCATCTGGGTGACGGAGCGAGGGGGACGGATCTCGCGCGTCGATCCATCGACGGGCGAGGTCACCGAGGTGGGTCGTCTCGATGTGCTCGAAGCCGGCGAGAGCGGGCTCATGGGGATGGCGTTTCACCCGAACTTCGAGACCGAGCCCTATGTGTACTTCGCTCACTCGTACGGCAGCCGTTCGAGCGTTCGTAACAGGCTCGTCCGGATGCGCCTCGACCGCGAACGCCTGAGCGATCCCAATGTACTCCTGAACGACATTCCGGGAGCCCGGAACCACGATGGGTCTCGGCTCGCGTTCGGTCCCGACGGGTCCCTCTACATGACTACGGGGGATGCGGGACGGCGGGGTCTCGCCCAGGATCTCGAGTCACTCGCCGGGAAGGTGCTTCGCCTCACCCCGGATGGGCGATCGGCGTCCGGAAACCCGTTCGGCTCAGCGGTCTATTCGTACGGTCACCGCAACCCGCAGGGTCTCGCGTTCCACCCGATCACGGGAGTCCTGTACTCGGCCGAGCACGGTCCGGGCGACAACGACGAGGTAAACCGGATCCAGATCGGCGGGAACTACGGGTGGCCTGCCGTGCACGGCTTCTGCGATGGTGAATCATCCGCGGAAGAGGAATTCTGCCGGGACAACGACGTGCAGGAGGCGATGAACGCCTGGACGCCAACAGTAGGGTTGTCCGGTTTGGCGGTTTACGAATCGGATCTCATCCCGGGCTGGGAAGGGAGTCTGCTCGTGACGTCGCTTCGCGGCGCGACCCTGTTCCGCTTGACGCTCTCCGCGGACGGTACGCGGGTCACGGAGAGGGAGGCACTGTTCGCACGGGAGTACGGCCGCTTGCGTGACGTGTTGGTCGGACCGGGGGGCGAGGTGTACCTGGCCACCAGCAACCGGGACGGTCGCGGCAGACCGGGATCAGACGACGATCGGATCCTGAAGATCACTCCGTAACGACGCTCGCCGCGCCGTCCCGTCAAGAGCAAGCATGTAAGCCATTCAATAACAACGGGTTCGCTCAATCCCCTCGAGCGCGATACCTTGCCCCTTCACACGGTCCGGCCGAGCCGTCGGACCGCTGGCGACCTGCAAAGACCGGCATTCGATCGACGGGCATGGGGCTCCTCCACTTCTTCCGCACTCCTGGCCTCTCCCACGCTGCGCGGAAGGCGCTCCTCCAGAAGGCGCGTGAGAGCATCTCCCCGGACGTCGAGGATCTCGACACGGAGTACTGCTTCAACGTCGAATCGGACGGCGAGCCGACTCCCGACGAGCTTCGCGTTCTCGCCTGGTTGTTGAGCGAAACGTTCGAGCCGGAGCAGTTCGGGCGAACGAGCTTCCTGGATGGGGATGGAAGGTCCGGGGTCACACTCGAGGTGGGCCCGGGGATGAGCTTCACGACCGCGTGGTCCACGAACGCGGTATCGGTGTGCCACGCGTGCGGCCTCGGTCGCATCAGCCGCATCGAACGCTCGGGGCGCTATCGGCTCCATTCGTCGTCGCCGCTGCCCGAGGACCGGGTTGCCGCTTTCCTGGCCGAGCTCCACGACCGGATGACCGAGTGCCAATACCCAGAGCCGCTGAGCAGCTTCGAGACCGGGATCGAGCCAGCGCCGGTGCGCGAAGTCCCGTTGCTAGAGGAGGGCCGGGCCGCGCTCGAGCGGATCAATCGGGAGATGGGACTCGCGTTCGATGAATGGGATCTCGACTACTACTTCCAGCTCTTCACGGAGCGGATCGGACGCGACCCGACCGATGTCGAGTGCTTCGACATCGCCCAATCCAACAGCGAGCACTCGCGCCATTGGTTCTTCAAGGGACGCCTGATCGTCGATAACGAAGAGCTCCCGAAGCCCCTGATGGGGCTCATCCGCGAGCCGCTCGATGCGAACCCGCACAACAGCGTCATCGCGTTCAAGGACAACTCGAGCGGGATCCGCGGTTACCCGATCCGGACCATCGTTCCGGCGCTCCCCGGTGAGCCTTCGCCATTCACCGCGACGGACCTCGACTACCACATCATCTTCACAGCCGAGACGCACAACTTTCCCTCCGGCGTGGCACCGTTTCCGGGCGCCGAGACCGGGACGGGCGGCCGCATTCGGGACACGCATGCCGCCGGCAAAGGGAGCCTGGTCGTCGCCGGGACGGCGGCCTACTGCGTCGGTAACCTTCGCATTCCCGACTATCGCCTCCCGTGGGAGGACGAAGGCTTCGGCTACCCGGACAATCTGGCGTCTCCGCTGAAGATCGAGATCGAGGCCAGCGACGGGGCTTCGGACTACGGCAACAAGTTCGGCGAGCCCGTCATTCAGGGGTACACGCGCTCTTTCGGGTTACGCCTGCCGAACGGTGAGCGCCGCGAATGGGTGAAGCCGATCATGTTCAGCGGTGGGATCGGGCAGATCGACGCGCGCCACACGGAGAAGGACAGCCCCGAGGAGGGGATGTGGGTGGTGAAGATCGGTGGCCCGGCGTACCGGATCGGCATCGGCGGTGGTGCGGCCTCCAGCATGGTGCAGGGCGAGAACGTCGCGGAGCTCGACTTCAACGCGGTCCAACGCGGCGATGCCGAGATGGAGCAAAAAGTCAACCGCGTCCTGCGCGCGTGCGTGGAACTGGGGGATACCAACCCCATCGTCAGCATATTCCCCTGGGGGACGATACCCTTTCCGTGCTCGAGATCTGGGGGGCTGAATACCAGGAAGACGATGCCCTCCTGCTGCGCCCGGAGCACGAGACGCTATTCCGGGACCTGTGCACCAGGGAGAAGGTCCCCGTAGCGTTCATCGGCCGGGTCACCGGGGATGGCCGGGTTGTGCTCCACGATGAGCGGGATGGGTCGACGCCCGTGAACCTCGACCTGGAAGCGATCCTGGGCGATATGCCGCAGAAGACCTTCGAGCTCGAGCGCGTCCAGCCCGAATTACGCCCCCTCGAGCTGCCGGACGGGCTCACCGTGCGCGGTGCCCTCGACCGTGTGCTGCGGTTGCTCTCGGTGGGGTCGAAGCGGTTTCTCACCACAAAGGTCGACCGCAGCGTCACGGGCCTGGTGGCGCGCCAACAGTGCGCCGGACCGCTGCAGCTCAGTCATCGCGCAGAGCCATTTCGGCATCACCGGCGCGGCTACCGCGATCGGCGAACAGCCGATCAAGGGGCTGATCGATCCGGCTGTCATGGCCCGAATGTGCGTTGGCGAGGCGCTCACGAACCTCGTGTGGGCGCGGGTGAGCAGGCTGGAGGACGTGAAGTGCTCCGGTAATTGGATGTGGGCCGCGAAGTTGCCCGGCGAGGGTGCCGCGCTCGCCGCCGCCGCCGTGGCCTTGAGCGAGGTGCTCCTCGAGTTGGGCATCGCGATCGACGGTGGTAAGGACAGTCTTTCGATGGCGGCCATCGCACCCGGACCGGCCGGCAAAGACGAGGTCGTGAAGGCACCCGGCTCGCTGGTTATCTCCACCTACGTGACCTCGCCCGATGTCACGCAGACGGTGACCCCGGACCTCAAGCTGCCCGGGTCGGGACGCCTCCTGCACGTGGATCTCGGCGGCGGACACCGGCGGCTCGGCGGCTCGGCGATCGCGCAGGTCTTCGGGCAGCTCGGAGACGAGTCTCCCGATCTGAAGGATCCCGCCGCGCTCAAGCGGGCCTTCGCGGTCGTACAAGAGTTGATCGCCGACGAGCTGATCGCCGCCGGTCACGATCGGAGCGACGGTGGCCTCATCACGACGCTCCTCGAGATGGCGTTCGCCGGCAACTGCGGGATCGAGTTGCAGATCGAGCCGCCAGCCGCGGCAGACGGGATGGCCGATGAAGATGCGATCCCGTTCTTCTTCAACGAGGAGCTCGGTCTCGTGTTGGAGGTCGGTCCGGAGCACGAGGGCCGTGTTCTCGCGGCGTTCCGTGACGCCGACGTCGACTGCGTCCCGATCGGCCGCACGACCGACGATATGACGATCCGAGTCCGGTACGGTGGAGAGGAGATCCTGAACGAAGATATCCGCGACCTTCGGGACCTGTGGGAAGAGACCAGCTTCCAGCTCGACGCCCTCCAGGCCAACTCGGCTTGCGTCGACGAGGAGCGATCCGGGCTGAGGGATCGATCCGCGCCGCCGTATGCGCTCCCGTTCGAGCCTGCCCCGACTCCGGCCGCGATCATCGCGTCGGAGGACAAGCTAAAGGTGGCCATCGTCCGCGAGGAGGGGAGCAACGGCGACCGGGAGATGACGTCGGCCTTCTTTGCGGCGGGGTTCGAGCCGTGGGACGTGACGATGGCCGATCTCCTGGCGGATCGGATCATGCTGGAGCGCTTCCGCGGTGTGGTCTTCGTGGGGGGCTTCAGCTACGCGGACGTGCTCGACTCGGCTAAGGGTTGGGCGGGCGTCATCCGGTTTCACGAGGAGTTGGAGCGGCAATTCACCGACTTCGCCAACCGATCCAATACGTTCAGCCTCGGTGTGTGCAACGGGTGTCAGCTCGAAGCGCTGCTCGGCTGGGTCCCATGGCAGGGAATCGCCGACGACATCCAACCCCGCTTCATCCGGAACGCATCGGGCCGGTTCGAGTCTCGCTTCTCGACCGTGCAGATTCAGGAGAGCCCGGCGATCATGCTGGAGGGCATGGAAGGCGCGACGCTCGGGATCTGGGTGGCGCACGGCGAGGGACGGGCGTTGTTCCCCGATCCAGATGTCCTCGAACGCGTCGAGCGCGAAGGTCTGGCCCCCGTTCGGTTCGTGGATGACGCGGGCCGCGTCACAGAGGAGTACCCCTTCAACCCAAATGGCTCTCCGCGCGGCATCGCCGGACTGTGCTCACCCGACGGTCGCCACCTGACGATGATGCCGCACCCCGAGCGCGCCTTCCTCAAATGGCAGTGGGGTTGGATGCCAGAAGAATGGAGGACGCTGCCCGCCTCACCGTGGCTCAGGATGTTCCAGAACGCCCGCGAGTGGTGCCAGCGAGTCGGTTAGCCCCTCGCGGCCGCATCGAACCTTTTTACGCCTTGCGGAATCTTACCGTATGCGGAGATCGCTGCGGCCGTCGGCCGTTTCTGAGGTAGTACCGGCGCCTGGGCCGCTCTATACTGCGTTGGCACGGATCCGCGCCGCCATGCCGGCGCCGCGGAGCGGCTCAGATCAGAAATAGATATGGCAGGCTTCGGGCAACTCTTCCGCGACGTTCGCAAAAGGCACCTCGTACAGGTGGCCCTCATCTACCTCGGGGTAGCTTGGGGACTGACCGAGGCCACGGGGTTCCTGATCGAGAACTACGCGTTGTCGCGAAAGCTCCTCGATGTCGTACTCCTGCTCCTGATCTTGGGCTTCCCCGCATCGCTCGTCATCGCGTGGCAGCATGGCGAGCAGGGCCCGCAGGAGGTCACGCGGGGTGAGGTCATGATCCTCACCCTGTTTCTGGTCCTCGCGGGTATCGGCACGTATAGAATCGGGGTCGGGGAGGAAGTCGCCCCGAGCCAGTCCGGCGCAACGACCCCGGCCGACCTCGGTCAGAGGTCGGTGGCGGTCCTACCCTTCACGAACAATACGGGAGCGGACAGTCTCGATTGGCTGGGGCCGGGGCTCTCGGACCTCCTCACGAGCAACCTTGCACAGGTGGACGATCTGAGCGTGGTGAGCCCGCAGCGTTTGTTCGCGCTCCTGAGGGAAGAAGGACGGGAGGAGACCGAGTCGATCCCGGATCAGTTCGCTCTCCAGATCGCCTCGCGCTCCGGCGCCCGCGTGATGGCGCGCGGGTCCATCTTGGGTTCGGCGGACGATCTGCGGATCGACGTGCAATTGATCGATCTGGATAACGGGACGGTCCTCGCGGCCGAGAGGGCTCGAGGGACCGACCTCTTCGCGCTCGCCGACACCCTTTCGACGAAGCTGTCCGGAAGGTTGCTGGGAGCGCCCGCCGGGACCGTCTTGGCAAAGGAAGAAGGCGAGCTGCCCACCCGGTCGGTACTGGCGCTGACCGGCGATCTGGATGCGTACCGCGAGTATCAGACGGATCTCCGCGCCCGCTGGCGCGAGCTGGACCCCAACGACATCGGGGCCCGTTACCGCCTCGCAGTCATGTATGAGAGGATGCCGGGACGCGTCGAGGAGCAGCGCGAAATCCTGCAAGAGATCCTCGCTCTGGACTCTTCGTCCGCGCCCGCCTACCACGCCCTCGCCATGATCGCGGGGCGAGCCGGAGATCTTCCGGCCGCCGATTCTCTGATCACGCGCTACGAGGTACTCGAGTCGGATCGACACACCGCGAGCCGATCGCTCGGGCAGTTCTATGAGGAGACTGGTCGATTCGAGACAGCGCGCGAGCACTACGCCGACGGTGGCGAAGCGCCGGGGGCGGCGGCCCTTGCACTGTTGATGCGCACGTTTCTACGTGAGGATCGTCCCGCAAACGGCCGCAGAGCTCTGCAACCCTACCTTGGCGCCGAGCAGCCCGCCCTGGTGGCGGAGGCGAACTTGCTGATCGGCGACAGCTACGTTTGGGAAGGGCGCTTCGCCGAGGGGCTGCAGTCGTATCAGGCGGCCGCCGAAGTCGCCTCCGCCGCTGGGCCGCATGACTTGTACTCGGTGGCGGTCAAGAGCACGCTCGAGCTGGAGGAGCTCCTGAGCTCGGAGCACCCCGCGATCTTCAATCGTTCTATTTGGAAGCTGATCGATATGGGGCGTGGTGAACGGGCCCTGGATCTGATCGCCGCCGCCGAGGAGCTTCACCTGCGCGACGCGGACCGCCTGGTCCCGGTCCGCTACTACGTGCTGCTGTACTCGCGCGCACGCGCGTTGGAGCTTCTCGAGATGCCTGAAGGTGCGGCACGAATCTATGAAGAGATGCTCGAACGCTGGGGGGACGCTTCCGATCGGGTACCTCTCATGCGTGATCTGCCCGATCGTGTCGGGACGCCAGCCGGCGGAGCGGTTCGCAGTCGCTAGTCGACCGGACCTGCCCCCAAGAAGCGCCGACTGACCCCGACGCGCCGACCCCGTTTCAGCACGAAGAACGCTCTTCGGGGTATAGGCCTGCACCGAATGGGGTCCGGGTACCTCCGGTTCCATGTCCCATCGTACGGAGCCCCGCGATCGGATTGCGGGGCCGATGCTGCAGCATGCGCGAGGTACCAAGATGACGCCATCCCCAAGGCGCTCGCACGTGGGGCGCGAGCTGGTATGCCGCTATTTGCAGCTGACACTGACCCTCACGCTTCCGATGTGTGCCGTCGCGGCGTGTGCGGCACGCTCGCAGCCTTCGCGACAGGAGCTACGGGTCGATCTCGAAGCGTCGATGACGCGCCACGACTGGTGGGCGGAGCGTCTTCAGATGGCCGTCATCGCCGGCGATCTCCCTGGCGTTCGTGTACCCGGCAGGTGGTTGGCCACCCATGATCTTCAGGCGGTACTCCGTCCAGGCTCCCAACAGCACGTGGAGAGGCTCAGGCGTCTCGGTGAGGAGCTCGCGCGGGTGGAGGAGCTGGCCGATGCGGGGCTCCTACTGGGTCGTGTCGGTGAAACGTGCGGCGCCTGTCACGTGGAGTTCGGCGGACCCCGGCGTGATCCGGGCGCCGCCCCCGAGGGCGGGCCGGAGTTGTCGGATCGAATCCTGCGTTACGCGTGGGCTGCCGACCGCCTGTGGGAGGGACTCATTGGTCCCTCGGACGCGGCGTGGCGAGAGGGCGCGATGGAGGTCTGCGCGGACCCCTTCACCCCCGAGCGCACCCCGGACATCCTCGATAGGCCCGAGCTGTCCGAACTCGCGGAGTTCTTGCACGAGGGCGGTGTGGAAGCCCTGCTCGGCCAGAATCGTAGCGACAGACCCGAGCTCTATGGTCGTCTGATCGTGGCCTGCGCGGCCTGTCACCGACTGTCCGACGCGGGAGGGAGTGTCTGAGCGGTCCCCTCGGTTGCCCGCGTCGCCCAGGGGGAGCAGCTTCCGAAGGAGTCGACCGCTCTCCCTCATGCACTCGAAGCGTTAGCCCATGCCGTCCAACATGAGATCCAGGGGCCCCGGCGTCGCCGTCAAATACACGGGCGTGATGCTCGTGCTCGCCGGCTGCGCGACCGGTCGGTCGGGTACGGGGACAACACCTGAGAGCGAGCGGGTCTTCGCCCATGCCGCCGAGTACCGCGTCAGCTGTAGCCCCCGAAGCGAGTGCCGCATTCGGTATGTGGACGAGGACGGCTCGCTCCGGGACGAGACTGCGTTGGGGGAGTGGACGCGGGCGCTAGGGGCCGATAACGGAGCCCGGTTGTGGCTCCAGGTCGCCGGCGGTGGCTGCCCGCCCTCCACCATCACGGCTTCCATCTGGATCGATGGCGAGTCCCGTGCCGAACGGACCGATAGCCCGTCCCCCGATGTGCGTTGTCAATGGCTGACCGCGGTCGCCGCGTACGAGGTGCCCGAATGAAGTCAGGGCACACCGGTGCAGCCCACCCGCGCTCACGCCATGCGTAGGCTGTCTCTCTGGATCCTCCGCCTGATCGGCTGGCGCATGGAGGGCGAGCTCCCCGGTCCCAAGTGTGTTCTGATCGGTGCGCCCCACACGTCGAACTGGGACTTCCCGATTGCTATGCTGCTGTTTTGGAGCCTGGAAGTCGACGCCCGCTGGGTTGGCAAGCACACCATCTTTCGCTGGCCGACCGGCTGGCTCATGCGTGCCTTGGGTGGGATCCCGCTGGATCGGACGAATACGGAGAACTTCGTCGACCAGATCGTCGATCGCTTCAACACGTACGATCGACTGGTCCTCGCGATCGCCCCGGAGGGGACCAGAAAGCACACCGACTATTGGCGAAGCGGATTCTACTGGATCGCGCACGGCGCCGGCGTGCCGATCGCACTCGCATACGCGGACTACTCCTGCAAAGTGGGGGGGATCGGCCCCTCGCTCATGCCGAGCGGTGACATCGAGGCCGACATGGACAAGATCAGGGCGTTTTACGCCGACAAGGTCGGGAAGCACCCGGAGAAGCTGGGAAGCATTCGGCTTCGGCCCGATGTGAAAGAGCCGACCGCCACAGCTGGCACCCCGGTCGCCTGAAGCCGCCGCCGCTACCGCCGATCGCCGCTACCGCCTGTAGCGGACGTAGACTCCTTCTGGCGTTCCCGCGGTCAGCGTCTCGTAGTCGTAGATCCAGGACAGCACCCTACCGGTCTGCGATGTCGCGTTGTGCTCGACGATCTCGAACGGGGCCTCGAGCGTGAAGGCGATTCGGAGGTTCTTGAACATGTCGGCGACGAGTCCCTCCATGCCCCCCATCATCCCCGTGCTCTTCTTGGCCTCCTCGATCGGGTTGATTGGATCCTGCCGGATCACGATCGTATTGCCTTCCTCGACTACCTCCAGGCCGCCGAACGGACGCGAATCGGCGGGTCCAGCCTCGTCTCCAGCGAGATCCATTTCATTCAGCAGGGAGATGTGATCGAACCGAAAGTCGATGTCGATCGAGGTTCGCAGGCCCTCGGTGGTCTGGTGGGCACCGAGCAACTCCACCCCTGCGGGCAGGTCTTCTGCGACCTCGGCTTCGATGTTCTCCTCCTCGAAGGCCCCGTCTTCCATCTCGGCGAGCAGATTCTCTCGGGCCGCCGCGATCTCTTCCGCGCTCGGTGGCCCTTCTTCACCGCCGAAGCTCCGCTGGACGCTCGCCATCCCGACCGCCATTTGTTCGAGGTCGATCGTAACGTCGAGCCCCGCGGTCCCGGACAGGTCTTCCTGCAGGACCAGGGCGTATTCCATCTGGAAGCACGCAGTGGAGGCGAGGGTGGCGAACAGGAATGCGAGCAGGCGCGCGGTCTTCATCGACGGTCTCCTGGCTGAGCTCTTCGAGCGGCACCAGCATATCGTCGGACCGGTGGACCCCCTCTGCAAGAGGTCCGACCGGTCCGAGCTTCGCGAGGAATACGTGAGGTGCTAGAGTTCGGCCTCTAGCAGTCGATCGATCAGGCCCCGGTACCCTTTCATCGCCACGCGCAGGTCTTCCGTCGACGTGGGCTCGTTCCCGCGGTCCCACTGACGGACCAGGTCATCTCGTCCACGGGCGAAGTGATCCGTGATTCGCTTGAGGACACCGTCAACGAGGTTGTCCGCGTGCTCGCACGCCCGCCGTGGGTCGTCGATGAAGCTGGCCTGGATATCGGCCCAACGCGCACGGAAGTCGGTCGCGTCTTCGCGCGTGAAGCCTCCGCTTTCTTTAGCTGGAGTTGCTTCCGCCATCTTGCTCGCAGCCTCCACATCCATCGGGAGGTCGGGCTCCATGTCCTCGAGGAAGTCGAACCCCACGTCGACATCGGAATCCAGGTCCACGTCGACGCCGCTCAAGTCGTTGTCAGACGGCTCGATATTGCCCGGCTCGTTGAGGAAATATCCGTCGTCGCTCGACGCGTCATCCATGGCTCTCACTCTTCCTGCAAGATTTTCGCTGTTTGCCAGACCCGCGCCCCGATGCGACGAGTCGTGGCAACGGCATGCCGGGCAGTTGGGTGGGTTGAAACGGGCGTTTGAGCCACGTCTCCGCGGGTCCCCCCGGTCGCCCGACATCCGTTACCGGGCTGCGGTTGGCGCAAGCCAGGTGCCACTTGCAGCGGGGGGAAGAAGATGATCGCGATGGGTGCCTCACAGGCCCAGGGCGGTCTCCTCGATCAGATGATCCACGACCGCCTTCAGGTCGTCCGTCTCCTCGTACACGGCGAGCTGCCGCTGGGCGCTGGAGCCCCTCTCCAGGATATCGAGAGCGTGCCCGACTTCTTCGCGGCTTCCCAAGTCATCGACCACGTCGTCCAGGAACCACTCCACGAGCTCGCGGATCAACTCGGGGGCCGGGAGCTCGGTCTGTTTCCCGAAGTCGATCAGCTTGCCGCCGACCCCGTACCTCGCCGCTCGCCACTTGTTGGCGTCGATGAGGGTCTCCGGGTATACGCGGAAGGTCAGGTTGTCACGCCGTAGCCTCCACAGCTTGGCAACGATTGCCTGAAAGATCGCTGCGATGCAAACGACCTCGTCCACGCGGGTGCACATGTCGCACACCCGAAATTCGAGCGTGGGGTAACTGTGGTTCGGCCGCAGATCCCACCAGATCTTGCTCGAGTCGGGGATTGTATTCGATCGCACGAGCGTTTCAACGAGGTATTCGTACTCGCCCCAGCTTTGGAACCGCTTCGGGAGTCCGGTGCGGGGGAAGTTGCGCCAGTTTATGGTCCGGTACGAATGGAAACCCGTGTTCCGCCCCTCCCAGAACGGCGAGCTCGTCGACAGGGCGAGGACGTGCGGGAGGAAGTACCGGGATACGTTCATCGCGTCGATGAGGAACTCCCGATCCTCGATCCCCACGTGCACGTGCATCCCGAAGATCAGGTTCCGCGCGGCGACCTGTTGGAGATCCTCACGAATGCCTAGATAGCGTTCCAGCGGCGTGATCTCTTGCTCCGTCCAGGCCGAGAACGGGTGCGTGCCTGCCGCTACGATCTTCAAGCCTCCCTCGTCGACCTTCTCCGAGACGAGTCGTCGCATCCGGACCACCTCGGCCCGCGCTTCCTGAATGTTCATGCACACCGTGCTGCCAACCTCGACGACGGACTGGTGCAGCTCGGGCTTCAGTTGCTCGTGAAGCACGACATGGTCGGATTCCAGGATCTCCGTGATGTAGGACGTAAGCTCGCGCGTCTCCGGGTCTACGATCTGGTACTCTTCCTCGATACCGAGGGTAAGGGATGGCTCCTTCATGCTCTCTCCTCTGAGGCCGGAGGTTCGTGCGATGTGGGTGCTCCGGCTCCGAAGCCGCCCGCGAGCCCCGCCAAGCTATGTGCCGGACCACGCCCAGCAACAATCCAGTGGCCGGACCTGCAAGCCACCGGTGTTCGTCTGCGCCTGCTTAACGCGCCTCGGCGCGCCGGACCTGCTCGAGAAGCGCGAGAAACCCGAACGCTTCGTGTCGTATATGCGCGTGCCGGAGCGCATCCCAATGCTGCTCCAGGTACGCGCGCAGGTACTGCATCACGTGGGGCAGTGAGATCGCCTGAAAACCGACGGTGATCTTGGGATCCACGATGGACCCGAACGCGAGCATCCGGACCCATGTATCTCCAGGCCACTTGGTGCGCCCCTTCCGCTCGAGTTCGCGCATGGACCTGTCGACCTTTTCATGGGGCCTGAGTCCGAACCTGGTCAAGACGGCGGACAGGACGTCCGGGTTCTTGGCACCACGATTCAGCTCGGCGCGTCCCTCCTTCACCTCGATGATGAGGAGGTCAGCCGCCCCGTCGGGCACACGGAGTTCCGGGTCGGGCTCGAAATGCTCGGTTGGCCTGATCGGGCTTCCGGTCTCGGCCGCCACCACCCCACCTGCGTCACACAGGCGCAGGGCGAGCAGATCCACGTCGGTCGCCGACTTGTACCCTCCGCTTTCGAGCGCCTCCAGGACCGGGTACTCGGCGACCGTGAAGTACCCGTTGACTTGCAGATATGCCTGAACGAGAGCGACGGCATGATCCATCAGCGCACCCTCTCCGGTTGGTCGTTCAGAGCCCGTGACCGGCGAAAACCCGCGCGGAACGGGGATTCCCGCCATCTGTGGCGGGACCGATCGAGCGGGTAGGAATCACGGTTCCTCCGATCTCCTGATTTTACCTAAGTTATTATGAATTATGACGATTGCGAATACCTGCAAAAGGGGCGAAATGCCCCCAGGTCTCGAAAACCCGCGTCGTTCATGACGAAACGCCCACTGTGGGGCTTGCCAGAAGCAGGTGACGCGTTCGCACCTAGTGGGTCCAACACCAGACGGGAGGATCAGATGACAAAGGATGATTTCGCGGCGAAGCTCGCCAAGAAGACGGACCTGTCCAAGGCCAAGGCGAGAGATGTGATCGATTGCATTTTCTCCACCGATCCGCGTGAGGGGATTATCGCAGTCGAGCTCGACGCGGGTCGCGATTTCACGATTACGGGGTTCGGTACGTTCGGCACGCGTTTTCGTAAGGCGCGCACGGGCCGGAATCCTCAGACGGGCGCCCAGATCCAGATTCCGTCCATGACGGTCCCGACCTTCAAGGCGGGCAAGGGTCTGAAGGACCGGGTTCGAACCTGAACCCACGCCCCGACGGGTGACCCCTTGGGCCGCTCGTCCGACAAAGCAGTCTAGCCGCGAAATGACGGGAGCGGTGGGGTTGGGGCGCGGTCCGAGATCGTCGTGACCCGCCCGCCCGGGTGCGAGTTGCCGTACACCGCCCTGCGCGTCGAGCCCTGAGGTCGGGCTCGACGCCGCCACCGCTCCCGCGCTGGCCTTGATCCCGCGGCTACGCGCACCCCTCAACGTGTCTCACCACACGACGGACCCGGCCATACGAGTCCGGGACGCCACCCGCACCGAAAACGCGACGCGCTACAGGCGTATCAGATCGAGAAGCCGGGCCAGCGCTTCGAGGCTGTGGCCCGAGGCGAACTCATCCACGTAGGGTAGCGCGGCGCGCATACCACGCGCTTCAGGGACGTAGCGAGAGCTCTCCAGCAGCGGGTTGAGCCAGATCACTTTTCGCGCCTTCCGCCGGATGGCCCGCATGGCTCGAACCAGTGGCTCGACTTCGCCCTGATCCAGCCCATCGCTCAGGATGATGACGACCGTCCGTTGCCCGAGCATTGTACGCCCATATTCGGCGAGGAACGCGGCCAGCGATTCCCCGATCCGCGTTCCACTCGACCAGTCGCTCGTGCGAAGGGCTTCGAGCGCGTCGTCGATACGCGCTCGAGAGAGCCACGTGGTCAGCCTCGTGAGATGGGTGCTGAACGCGAACGTCTCCATGTCCGGGATCCGCCCCGAGGCCAGGAGGAAGCGCACGAGGAAGCGGCTATAGCGCTCCATTGAGCCGCTCACATCACACAAGAGCACGACGCGGGGCCGATCGATGCGGCGGCGACGGCGGGCGAGTCGGATGAGCTCACCGTCGTGGCGTGGCGCGTCCTTGAGACTACGTCGCACGTCGATCACGCCGCGACGTCTGCCCGGCTCCAGCCGCCTGCTGCGCCGCGCGGCGAGACGTACCATGAGTCGGTCCATCCAGTGGTCGAACTCACGCAACTCGCTCTCGTTGACGCCGCCGAACGAACGCCGGGCGATCGCTTCGATGGGGCTGTAGGTGAGACCGAGCCATTCACGCGAGCGGTCAGGCGCTACCTCCTCGCGGCCTCGGTCCGGCAGCCCCGCGCCAGGGGTCGGGTCCATCGGTCGCCCAACGGTTGCCGAGCCCCGACCTCCTTCGGCCGGACCCGGGTCCTGCCCGAGCGCCTGCGGCTGGACCGGCCTTGGCTGGAGACGCTCCTCGTCGCCGCGCCAGAGCCTCCAGAAACACAGATCGAAAGCCTCGGCCTGCGAGACATCCGCGACGAATACCGCCTTGAGGCCGTGAAAGAGATCGATCGGATCGTTAACGTCCAGTTGTCCGATGGCATCCGCGGCCCCGACCGTTTCGGTCAATGCGCACTCGAGCCCTTCCGCTCGGAGCGCGCGAGCTAGCCGCGCCAGCCACTCCAGCGGGTCAGGGTGCAGTCCCGGAGTCGAGGTCGGAGCCTTCCTCACGCGTCGTCGGTGTCGATCGGCGATGGCGTCGCACGATTTTCGCAAGCGCCGCTGGCCGCTCCCGCGGCGTCGGCCTCCCCGGCCGGAGCCAGCAGCGCCTCCAGGGTCTCCTCATCCAGGGTGGCGGCATCGTGGCGATCCTTGAGCAGACACCCGAGCGTGTCGTGCACGGTACCCGCGTCGAGTCGTGTAGCGTCGAGCGCCCGTAAGGCGGCCACGAAGTCGATCGTCTCCGCCAACCCGGGTGTCTTGGAGAGCCTTTCATCGCGGAGACGCTGCACGAGTTGCACGGTCTGCTCCGCCAACCGCGGTGAGAAATCCGGGAATCGGGCACGCAGGATGCGAAGCTCCTTCTCCGGTGTCGGATAGTCGATCCACAGGTACAGGCACCGACGCCGCAACGCGTCGCTCAGCTCGCGCGTCCCGTTCGAGGTGAGCACCGTGTGTGGCCGGCTGATGGCGCGGACCGTGCCGAGTTCCGGGATCGAGACCTGGAAATCGGAGAGTAGCTCGAGCAGGAACGCCTCAAACTCCTCATCCGCACGATCGATTTCGTCGATCAACAGGACGGCCGGACGCTCTTGCCGGATCGCTCGCAGGAGTGGTCGCTCGAGCAGGTACTCGGGACCGAAGATCGTCTCCTCGATATCACTCGTCGACCCGCCCGGGTCGCCCTCGAGCCGAATACGGAGCAACTGCTTCTGGTAATTCCATTCGTACAGGGCCGTGTTCACGTCGAGCCCCTCGTAGCACTGTAGTCGAATGAGCTCGGCATCCAGGAGCGATGCCAACGCCTTGGCGACCTCGGTCTTTCCGACCCCGGCGGCCCCTTCAACCAGCAGCGGCTTACCGAGCCGGAGCGCCAGGTGAACCGCCGTGGCGATCTCCCGCTCGGCCACATAGCCGATTCGGTCCAATCCGGCGATGAGCTCCTCGATCTCAGGTTTCACGAATGCGCTCCCTTCGTGCGACGGCGTAGCCGGGGTCGGGCCGATGGTAGCCCCCAGCCCGGGCGCGGTACTCGCTTGACGGCCTTCATACACTCGCGTCAGCTTCCGCTCGCGCTCCTTGCGGTGCGCGAGGACGACCCAACGGCGAATATACTCCGCGTTCGCCCTCGAGCGTCACTCGACGAGAGGGGCGCGAGGCGTGCGCTTGGCGCGCGCTGCTGCCAGGAGAAGTGAATGATCGAGATCGAGAAGGAATTCGACGTCCCACAACCTCTGGGCGACGTGTGGGACTTCCTAGTGGATCCGGAGCGGATCGTCACCTGCTTGCCCGGTGCGAAGCTCGTCGAGGCGATCGATGAAAACACGTACAAAGGTGAGATCGGTGTTCGACTCGGTCCGATCGCCGCCAGCTTCCTCGGTGTGATCCACTTTGAAGAGCTCGATCTCGAGCGTCACCACGTCGTGATGACGGGTGAGGGGAAAGATCAACGCGGAACAGGTAGCGTGCGCATGCAGATGACCAGCACGCTTTCTCAGAACGACGATGGCGGGACACACGTCTGGGTAGCGCAGAGCGTGAGTCTCACGGGTCGACTCGCGTCGTTCGGGCGGGGTGGGGTCATCCAAAGCGTGGCCGACTTCATGTTTGGCCGCTTCACGAAATGTGTGCAGGAAAAGCTGGCCGAGGCGAGCGGTACATGAGCGAGACCATGATACGCGAGACGCCGCGTCGAGACGCCGCGCCGCACGACGATCTCGCCTGGCTCAGGGACCGCGACGACCCACGCGTGCAGGAGTTCCTCGAGAACGAGAACCGCCGGACGGAGACTGCGATGGGTGGTACGATCGCCCTCCAGGGGGAGCTCTACGCCGAGTTCAAGAGCCGCATCCGTGAAGCGGACCGAACAGCGCCGGTCAAGATCGACGATTTCTACTACTACCGTCGTACTGAAGAGGGGAAGCCCTACCGGGTCTGGGCACGCGCTCACGGCGGCCCGGACGCGGAAGAGGAGATTCTCCTGGATGAGAACACGCTCGCCCGGGGTCACGACTTCTTCGGCATTGGTGCCACGGGCGTGAGCCCGGATCACCGGTATCTCGCGTACGGGTACGACGTGTCCGGGGAGGAGATGTACACCCTGGTCGTGAAGGACCTGAGCACCGGGTCCATTCTCCCGGAGCGGTTGGAGGGTACGGCGCGCACCCTGGCGTGGGCCGAGGACGGCCACACGTTGTTCTATACGACGAAAGACAGCGCCAAGCGCGCGTATCGCGTGTACCGCCACACGCTGGGCAGCGACTCGTCCGATGATTCCCTCATCTATGAGGAAAGCGACGCGGCGTTTCACGTAGCCGTGCGGAAGACGCGCAGCCGGAGCTTCATCTTGATCGAGGTCGGGAGCGCGGTCACCAGTGAGACCCTCGTGATCGACGCGCGACGGCCGGAGCGATCGGCTCGTCTCTTCCGCCCCCGGATTCGGGGCGTCGAGTACGAGCTCGTGGATGTGGGAGGTGCGTTTCTCGTCCGGACCAACGACGACGCCAAGAACTTCCGTCTGCTTCGGGTCCCGACGCGCGCAAAGGGCGGGTGGGGCGAGCCGAACGATTGGGAAGAGGTCATCCCCCACCGACCCGGTGTCATGCTCGCAAGCGTGGAGGCATTTCGCGGCTTCCAGGTACTGCTCGAGCGTGAGGGTGGCCTCCCCCGGTTCCGCGTATGGCCCATGGGAGGCGAGCCATACACCGTCCCTGTCCCCGAGCCCGTGTACACGCTGGAGGCCGGCGAGAACCCCGAGTTCGACGCCGAGGCCTTCCGGTACGTGTATTCGTCACCGAGTACCCCGAGAACGGTCCTGGACCTCGACGTGCGCTCGGGCGACACGACGGTTGTAAAGCGTGATGAGTCGCCCGGGTTCGACCCGTCCCGTTACGAGTCCGCCCGCGTCTTCGCGATCGCCGAAGACGGGGTGGAGATTCCGATCTCGCTGGTCTACGCAAGGGGGTTGAAGTGGGATGGGTGCAACCCCTGCGCCCTGAGTGGATACGGGGCGTACGGAATCAGCTACGAGATGGGGTTCTCGTCCCACGTGCCCAGCCTGTTGGACCGGGGATTCGTTTACGGGATCGCGCACGTGCGGGGCGGGGGTGAGGGGGGCGAGCCATGGCACGATCAGGGCAAGATGCTCGACAAGAAGACCACCTTCACTGACTTCATCCGGTGCGCCGAGACCCTGATCGAGCGTGGATATACCTCGAGCAGGCGCCTGGGGATACAGGGCAGGAGTGCCGGCGGCTTGCTCATCGGGGCCGTTACGAACCAGCGGCCCGATTTGTTCACGTCGGTAATCGCTGGTGTGCCATTCGTGGATGTTCTCTCGACGATGCTGGACCCCAGCATCCCGTTGACCGTCATCGAGTACGAGGAATGGGGGGATCCACGCGATCCGGAGTACTATGATTACATCCGATCCTACTCTCCGTTCGACAACGTGCGCGAAGCACCGTACCCGAACATCCTCGCCACCGCTGGTTTGAACGATCCTCGAGTGCAGTATTGGGAGCCGGCCCGGTGGGTGGCTCGATTGCGGACTCGACGCACCGATGACCGCCTGACGCTGCTGAAAACGGATCTCGGGGCCGGGCACGCCGGCCCGTCCGACAGATACGCGCTCCTGAAGGAACGAGCGTTCGAGTACGCCTTCCTCATCCGCACGCTGGCGGCGGGATTGGTGCCGGAGCCGGCACCGGGGTCCGTCACGGAGCTCGACCCGGACACGACGCTTCGCAGCGAGCCATCGGTGGATGCGGTGCACCCCGAGGTGACGGGTTGAGGCGCGGAGCACTCGCCCGATGAGCTTCGCGATCGTCGACCTTCACACGCACGTCCTTCCCGGCGTGGACGATGGCGCGAGTGACCTCGAGGAGAGCATCGCTGCGATCTCGGCGCTCGTGGCGGAATCCGCTACAACCGTCGTGGCCACACCTCATTTCCGCGCCTCGCTTCAGGAGCAGCCGGAGCGCGCGGAACGCCGACTCGAGTTCTTCGACGCCGCGTGGAGGCTGCTGCTGGAAGAGATCGAAGCGCACGGCCTCGAGATCGAGCTGGGAATAGCGTGTGAGCTGAAGCTGGACGCGCCGCGGGTAGGCCTCGAGGACGAGCGTCTTCGACTGGCGGGAACACCGTTCGTTCTCGTCGAGTTTGCGGCCTTCCGGCTTCCCCCGTTCGGCGGCAATCAGCTGGGTGCCCTTTGCGAGGCCGGCTTCATCCCTGTCCTGGCGCACCCGGAGCGGTACGCGGGGATCGCGGCCTCGCTCGACCGGGTCGAGCGGTGGAGGGAGGACGGGACGGTGTTCCAAGTGAACGCGGGTTCGCTCTTGGGCCGGTACGGCGGAGCGGCCCAGACCGCGGCGCGCGAGTTCCTGCAGCGAGGCTGGGTCGACGTGCTGGCAAGCGACTACCACGCCCGCGGTGAGCCCGAGGTGGCGACGGTCAGAGACCTGCTGATCTCGCTGGAGGGTGGAGCCGAGATCGCCGAGCTTCTCCTGTCGACAAATCCGACGCGGGTCCTCGCGGGTCAGCATCCCCTGGAAGTACCCGCTTTCGAATTGCCGGAAAGTGGCCGTTGGTCGGGGCTGCGCCGCTGGCTTCGGTAGCGGGCCAGAGGTCGGGCTGTCTCTCAGCCGTCCGCCGGAGGCTCGATCTGTGAGCCCCGCGGAGCGGGTCTACCGTGAGGTGAACCTCAACGGCACATGCGGGGTTATAACGGGTGACGAGGGCGCACAGACTGTTTGATCGCCCCTTTCTCAATAGACTGAGACCGTAGGGGCGCCTTGCGCGACAGCGCGAAGCGCGTTAAACGATCGAGATTACACCCGACGTGACTTCCGGCGAACCTCGCCGAGTCTTGAGTGTAGAGCAGCGACGGTCTTCGGGACGGGTCTGGGGGGAGGCGGGCTTTGGCAACGGGCACAACGGTCTGAGGTAGCGCGATGAGGGTTACACGTACGGTCATTTCTTCCGCCGCGGCGGCCGCCATGGCGGTCTCCATGATTCCATCGCAGCCGGCGCCGGCCCTGGCTCAAGGTAGCGAGATCCAGGTCCTCGTAGCCCCGCTGGTGGTATCGGGGGGCGTCAACCGCAGGTTCGGCGAGAGGGTCGCCGACGAAGTGCGAAAGGCGCTCGAGAACTTCGGAGGTCTGCTCCCGATCGAGGAGGGAGACGTCAACGACGTCCTCAAGCAATTCGGCCTCAAACAGGAGGAGATGACACCGATCGAGTGGCGTCAGCTCGCAAGCCGGATGAACGCCCAAATGGTGATGATCGGCACCGCACAGCCAAGTGGCGGTGGGGTCGCCGTGGATGTCGCCTTCCTGGATCCGAGCACGGGCGATGAGCTCCCGGTCAACCCGTTCACCGTCGCGGACGACGGCAAGCACAAGGAAGCGGCCCAGCAGATCACCGCTGATCTCGAAGAAGGCGTCGAGTATCAGCGATCGATCGCGTTTTGCTCGGAGTACCTGTCCTCGAATCAGTTCGAGGACGCGATGCGCAACTGCGAGCGGGCGCTTGGGATCAACGGATCGAGCACCCGCGGGCGGTACCTGCGTGGCCGGATCTACATGGAAATGGAGCGCTGGGACGACGCGGTCCAGGACCTCGAGTATGTGGTGACAGAGAGCCCGTCGAACACCGACGCGTTGCAGTCGCTGGCCTACACACAGGCGCAGCTCGGCAACAAGGCGCGCTCGCTCGAGCTGTACCGCGATTACCTGAACTTCAACCCGGACGATGCCGCCGTCAGGCTCAACATCGCGTTCGAGCTCGCGACCGCGGGCGCGTACGGCGAGGCGATGGCGATCCTCCAGGAAGGAGTCGAGCGTGACGCCGAGAACCCGGGTCTGTGGGAGTATCTCGGCAGCGTGGCGCTCGCTTATGGGACTGAAGGAAGCGGGAACGGCAGCGAGGATGAAGTCACCCACCCCGAGGCGGTGCGGGTAGCGGTGGACGCGTTCGCGAAGGTGCTGGCGCTCAAGGGCGAGAACACCGATCCGTCGATTCTTTCGAACGCGATCGTCGCGAACATGTTGCTCGGTGATCAGCAGGCCGCGCTCGACTTCGCCGACCGCGCCATTGCGATGATCGAGAACCCGCCCGCGACGGATCCCGAAGCCGTGGAGGCCGGTACCGAGGAACCCCGGATGTCCAAGGAGGAGCTCCTCGCCTCGATCCATTCGCGGCGTGCCGACGTGTACAACCGGATGGAGCAGTTCGACGACGCGGCGGCCGCGATCACGGAGGCCATGCGGCAGGATCCTGACCTGACCAACGGTCACATGCGTCGCGCGCTCTTCAGGCTGCAAGGGGGTGACTCGGACGGTGCGATCGCCGATTTCCGCACGGCCGTCGACCGCGGCGCGGACTCGGACCAGATCGCGCACAGCCTGTTCTCGCAGGGCTACACCGACCATTTCCAGCAAGGGCAACATTCGCGTGCGCTCCAGATGTTCCGGACGGCGTTGGAGTTCGCGCAGGCCCCCGACGTCTCGCATCAGATCCACTTCTTCTCGGCGTACAGCTACTACCAGCAGGGTACCTCGCTGGACAACAGCAACCAGGCCGAGGCGTGCGGTCCGGCGCAGAACGCGCTCTCCGTGTTCCGTAACGTGCTGCCGCACCTGAACCGGTCGGGTAGCTACCAGGCCAACAGCCAGGCCCAGATCCGCGATGCGGTGGACGTACAGCTCTACCGTCAGGAGCAGATCATTCGGAAGGCCTGCAGCTAGGCATAGCCGGCCGCCACAAGGCGGCGCGGACGTGACAGGGCGAGTGGGCCCGGCGGTGTTGCCGTCGGGCCCTTCGTGCATCTGGGGGTGCGCCCTGGGGGGGCATGCCGGATGCGGGATCCGGCTAGGGGGCGACCCGCTCGGTACGCACTCGGTCTTGCAGGCCCTCGATGTCACAACGAGCTCACTCGCAACATCTACTAAATGATGGGTGTTGGACACTCATGCTACGGGAGGCTGCCGGGAGCCGCGCCGAGGCGGAGCGGCGTTCCCACTGGGCCCGGTAGCCTACCCACCTTGTGGTCGCACGGTGTACGAATGGCCCCTCGTTTGGCACTGACGGTGGCACATGCTGAATCATGGTCCACGGACTTTACGACACCTATTGGCGCAATCATCGCTCCGTAGACGCCGTCGATCGCGCTAGCCGGAGCTCAAGCCCACACTACTCCCTCCCACACAGACCCACCGACGCCGGAATCGCGTCGGCGCGCGTCCCACAGGGTGGTGGGATCCCTTTGCATGGGACCGTTGGAGCCCCTCTCCCCTGAGGGCCGGCGTGCACCCCCTCGCGGAGCGACCGTTGGCGCGCGCTGGATGAACCCCGACCGACTCGATGCGCACGCGAGCGAGGGGGTGTCGGTGGCCCGGTCGGCGCCGTGCGGCTCCCGTGTCTCGCGTGAAGGGATCTCGCCGCCCGTCAGCGGCGCCCCGACCCGCGGCCTCCGGCTCAGATGGGACCATGCAGAGGTGGTTTCGCACCCCATTGCCACGTCGTGGGATAGATGGGGTTGACGGAGGGTAAGGCGACGCATACAATGGGTCGCGGTGGGTAATAGTGGGACGAAATGGGGCAATCTTTCGACACGAATGCTAAGGGCCGATCGTGGTTGGCTTCCTGGGCAGCTTTCAGCATCAAATCGATGCGAAGGGACGCGTTTCGCTGCCCGCGCAGTTTCGCCGCGGTCACGAGACCGAGCCGTTCATCCTGATACAAGGACAGCCCGACGCGCTCTCGCTCTACCCCGCTAAAGCGTGGCAAAAAGTCGAAGCCGAGCTACTCGATATGAAGCGCCGCCCCGAGTACCGCAACAAGGTGCTCCGGCTCACGGCGAACGCGGTACAGGTCGTACCTGACAAACAAGGAAGAATCCTGATCCCGGAGCGGTTGCGCGGGTCGATAGAGCTAAAGTCAGAAGCGCTGGTAATTGGTGCCATTGACCACATCGAGATCTGGGATCCGGAGCGCTTCGCGAGCAGCACAAAGGCGGACGACGACGAGTTCGAGCGGTACGTGACGTCGATCCTGGCCTAATGAAGGTCGAGCCGACCGGTCGCCGCACGGTCGGGGGATGAGATAGACGGCGAGTGTCCGTTGGGTCGTTCGAGCACGTGCCGGTCATGCCGGCGGAAGTGCTGCGGTACCTGCGCCCACAGCGCGGTGGACGTTTCCTGGACGCGACCGTCGGGGGCGGTGGGCATGCGGTCCT
>JBDHAD010000022.1:0-44960 GCA_039588215.1 Gemmatimonadota bacterium | reverse complement strand
AGGGCGACACCGCCGACGAGCGCCATGCCACCGACGTCTTCCCCCTCGGACGAATCGGCCGGTCCGGCTCTGCACGCGGCTAGGAAAACCAGGGCGAGAGCATAGAAGGTCGGGAAGCTGCAAGGTTTGGAGAACCGGGCGCCGACGGTGCTCCCCAGCCGGCCAAGGCATGGCCGGATCCTCAGGCTCAGCTGAGTTGATTTCGACACGTCATCCACGTCCCGCCGCCCTGCTACTGGTTCGAAGCAACATAGCCGACCTGGGAAAAACGCCGCAAGAAAGCGGCAGCGGACGGAGGATTGACTAGGGCGTAGGGCCTCACTCCAAGGTCACGATGGGGGCATCGCCCCACAGGCGCTCGAGTTGATAGAACTCCCTGACCGGCGAAAGGAATACGTGTATGACCAGGCCGATGAAGTCCATCAGGATCCAACGGCCGCCGCTGAGTCCTTCGACTCCCACTGGACGAAAACCCGCTTCGCGCATTCGGTCGAGAATGTTGTCGCTGATCGCGCGGGCGTGAGTGTCTGAATCTCCCGACGCGATGAGGAAGAAGTCCGTGACGTCGGAGATGCCGCGAAGGTCGAGAACGACCGCGTCGCGCGCGTTCCGTTCCACGGCCGCGTCGGCCGCGCAGATGACCTCGGGCGAAGGACCTCCCTCCGATCCCAGCCCCGCCCAGGCTTCTCGCTGCTGCGCTCGCGGCGAACCGACCCCCGGGTCGGAGCTCACGTTGGCGGCCTCGTCGGAGCTCACTCCTCGGCAACCACCCAGACTTTGACCTCTGGCTCTACCTCCGCGTGGAGCCGGATCGGGACCGCGAAGACGCCGAGTTCTTTGATGGGCTCATCGAGGTGGATGATGCGTTTATCGACATCGAGCCCTTCCTTCGCCAATGCCTCCGCGATATCGGCGGTCGTCACGGAACCGTACAGGCGCCCCTCCTCCCCGGCCTTCGCCGTGAACGTGAGAGAGAGCCCTTCGAGCTCGGTCGCCAGGTCCTGCGCATCCGACTTCGCCCGCTCCTGGGTGCGTACCACACGTCGTTGCTCTTCTTCGTACCGCTTGCGAGCCCCGGGCGTCGCGAGGAACGCGAGTCCATTCGGGATGAGGTAGTTGCGGGCATAACCGGGCTTCACATGCACGAGGTCGCCGGCCTGACCCAGGTCTTTCATGTCCGTCTTGAGTATGACTTCCACCATCGAAGATCTCTCTCGGTTCCTTCTCTTTGTTTGTGTGCGACACGAGGAATCCCTACCGCGATGCCGCTCTCACCCGCCTGATTCCTACCCCTCCGATTCGCCTCCATCGACCCCCGAGCGGTTTCGAAGGTCCAGCCACGTATCGCTGAGACCCATGACCAGCGCGGCCCCGAGAACCAGGGGGTAAAGCAGGAGGGCCGCCAACGCCCAGAGCGCGATCGACCAGCCCGATGTCACCACCGTCGCGCCGAGCCACAGCAACACGGCTGCGCCGCGCAATAGATACAGCCCACCCATGAAAGCAACCACGTTCTCGCCGAGGCGAGTCGCCAGCTGTCCCACCGGGAGCACGAACAGCGCGAGCCCCAGGATCAGCAACCAAGCGAGCTGATCGCTGAACCTGAAGTCTTTGAACGTCCCCAGCACGCTTTCCACGCCGTCGAGGCGGCGAACAACATACCAGGCGACCGCGAGCGCGCAGAGTGACGCAAGCCCGAGCAAGGCCGGGTAGATCAGAGTTTGAATCTCCGCCACGCCCCGGACCGCCCCGCTGACCGTGAGCGCCACGTCACCCCCGAGCTGGAGCCACTGGTACATCGCCAGCGCAGCGCGGTCGAACTGCGCGCCGATCCACCAATCGACCTCTGCGAGGAGCGCTGGGCGGAGCGCCCCAACCACCGCGACTACTCCGAACGCGATCGCCACCGCAGCCACCGAGCGGCGAACCAGCGAGGTCTCCCGAGACAGGAGTCCCGCAAGAACGAACCCTCCCGCGACCAGTAGAGCCCAGGCACGTTCCCAGTACCAGACGGGCGATGTCGCCGTGCCCGCACCTCGGAACGCCAGCGCGACGATGACGACCGCGAGCGCGAGCGCGAGCGGATTGCGCGCCTCGTAAGCGAGGAGCAAGACCGCCACCGGCAAACAGACCAGGATGAGGGGGCTCACCGGCGACAGGAGAATGACTCCGACAGACAGTGCGATGGCGCGCAGTAGCGTCCAGCGGCGACTGTTCACGGTCCAGCCACTCGGCTATTCGCTCTGGGCTGGCCGCTGCAGAGCCTCTCCACGACCTAAACGGCGGCTCAGCCGTGGTAGCCCTTGATGTAGGGCAACAATGCGAGGTATCGGCCCCGCTTGATCGCCTCGGCCAACTGCCGCTGGTGTCGCGCGCACGTGCCGGTCGCTCGCCGGGGAAGGATCTTCCCACGATCCGATATATATCGGCTGAGCGTGTACTCGTCCTTGTAATCGACCTGCTCGATCTTGCCTTCGCAGAACCGACAGACTTTCCTGAACGCCATCCCTAGTCCTCCTTCTCGGCGGTCGGCTCGTCGACCTCTGCATCCGTATTGTCCGCTTCGGCGCGCGCGTCCGGGCTCTCGTCGGGCTCGCCCGCGGATTCAGCGGCTTCGGCCGAAACGTCGTCGGCCGCGGGATCCTCGGTCGCCTCGGATTCGGCCGGCGCCTCGGCGGCGGCGGTGGCCTCGGCCTCTTCCCGACGGGCGTCCTCGGCGGCCATTCGTCTCGCGGTGGCATCCCTCTCCTCGCGCAGGGATGGCGGGATCGGGAGTTCGCCTTCAGACAGGACGATCAGGTACCGCAGCAGGTCGTCGTCGAGCTTGAGGATGCGCTCGAGCTCCGGGAGAGCACTCGGGTCGGAGGTGAACTGCGCAACGACGTAGAAGCCGTTGGGCTCTTTGTCGATCGGGTAGGCGAGTTGGCGCTTGCCCCACTGTTCGACGGCCGTGATCTGGCCGCCGTCCACGCCCGTGACCAGGGCATGGTACCGCTCCAGCTTCGTGTCGATCTCCTCGGACGTGAAGCTAGAGCGAAAGATGTAGACGATCTCGTATTCTCGCATCGAACGCTCCTTCGGTCTCGGTGCGGCTCCGGTGCGAGCCGGAGCAGGAGTCGTGTGTTCGCGGTCTGGCCGCTTCGAATTTTCTTGTCTGTTCCCGGTTTCGGGCCGACGAACCTAGGTTCGTCGGAGCCCGGTTTCAAGCACTTCACCCGTCGCCCGGTGCGTGATCGGCGACGTCTTCTTGCCCACCGCGCAGAGCGCCGCGTCGGACCCGCTCGATGGTTACAGCAGCCCGTGCACCCTGGCGAACCACGGTGCGAGCACGAGCGACACGATGCTCATCAGCTTGATTACGATGTTCATCGAGGGCCCGGACGTATCCTTGAAGGGATCCCCGACCGTGTCGCCCACGACCGCGGCCTTGTGCGGATCGGAGCCCTTCCCACCATGTGCGCCCCCTTCAATGTACTTCTTGGCGTTGTCCCACGCGCCGCCGGCATTCGCCATGAAGAGGGCCAGCAGCACGCCGCTGACGGTGGCGCCGGCGAGGACGCCGCCGAGCGCCTCCACGCCGAAGAAACGACCTACGATGATCGGGACCAGAATCGCGACCACGCCCGGCAGGATCATCTCCCTGAGCGCCGCGCGGGTGGAGATATCGACGCAGCGGGCAGAGTCCGGCTTCGCGGTTCCCTCCATCAAGCCCGGGATTTCACGGAACTGGCGCCGCACCTCCGCGACCATACCGGCGGCCGCGCGCCCCACCGCAGTCATCGTGAGGGCGGCGATGAAGTAGGGTGTCGCACCACCGATGAACAACCCGATCACCACGAAGGGGTCGATCAGGTTGATGCCCTGGGCTCGCAGACCCACGGCGTTCGCGTACGCGGAGAACAGCGCGAGGGCCGTAAGCGCCGCCGATCCGATCGCGAACCCTTTCCCCATCGCGGCCGTCGTGTTTCCGAGCGCGTCCAGGCTATCGGTCACCGCGCGCACCTTCGGACCCAAGCCGCTCATCTCGCTGATCCCACCGGCGTTGTCCGCCACCGGACCATACGCATCCACGGACATCGTCACACCGACGGTCGCCAGCATGCCGACGGCCGCGATCCCGATCCCGTACAGACCCGCGAACTTGAAGGCGAGGAAGATCGCCCCTGAGATGAGAAGAAGCGGGATGGCCGTGGACTCCATGCCGATGGCGAGACCCGTGATGATGTTGGTGGCCGATCCGGTCTCGGAGGCCTCCGCGATTCTGCGGATCGGCCTGCCCGCCGTGTAGTACTCGGTGGACAACCCGATAAAGATTCCGACCAGGGACCCGAACAGCATCGCCCAGAACGGGCCCGCATCGGGGTGGAGGAGCGTCCACATCCCGGCGTCGCGCGGGAACACGGGCAGGTTCGTAGTGATGATGTACGCCAGGATCCAGAAGATCACGGCCGAGATGATCGGCGCGGTCCGTAGCGCGGTCGCGGGATTCATTCGCTCCAGAACACGGATCGCGAGCACGCCGAGCGCGCTGGCCAGGAAGCCTGCCATGATATAGAGAATCGGGAGCGTGATCGCTTCGAGCCTCGCGGACTGCAGGATGAGCGGACTGGTGACGCCGATCACGATCGTGGCGATGACGGAACCGACGTAGGACTCGAAGATATCGGCACCCATGCCGGCCACATCGCCGACGTTGTCTCCTACGTTATCCGCGATCGTGGCGGGGTTGCGAGGATCATCCTCGGGAATCCCGGCCTCGACCTTTCCGACCAGGTCCGCGCCCACGTCCGCCGCCTTCGTGTAGATCCCACCTCCCACGCGGGCGAACAGAGCGATGGAAGAAGCGCCCATCGCGAAGCCGCTGATGATCTCCCCGAAGGGGCGGAAGCCAACGGCCTCCGGTTGGTATAGGAGCAATACGGCCCCGATCCCCAGGAGCCCGAGGCTCGCGACGGCCGTTCCCATCACGGCCCCGCCGCTGAAGGCCACGCGCAGCGCCTTCGCCTGTCCCGACGAGCGAGCCGCCTCTGACGTGCGGACGTTCGCCTTCGTGGCGGCCTGCATCCCGAACAGCCCCGCGAGAATCGAACAGATCGCACCGAACACGTACGCGACCGCGGTCCGCCCCCCGATCAGCAGGAACAGGGTGAGCGCCACCGCCGCCACGAACGGCAGCAGTATCGTGTATTCGCGCCTCAGGAAAGCCATCGAGCCGGAGTGGATCGCGTCAGCGAGCTCTCGCATCACGTCCGTCCCCACCGGTTGGCTCTTCACGTAGCTGAACAGCCCGAACGCGAAGAACAGCCCGATCACGCCCAGCCAGATCGCCCAATCTGCGTATTGCTCCACGTAGCTTCGTCTCCTGTTTAGTTGAAGCGGTTCATTGCCGCCTCGACCCCGTCCCGCAGCCAACATTCGACCGCTTCCACCGCCCGTGGAAAGGAGGTCAGCACAGCTTCCTCCTCCGTCCGCGGCATGGGAGCCAGCACCCATGTGGCGAGGTCAATGCGATCATCGTGGGGTCGCCCGACCCCGATCCTCAGGCGCGCGTATTCGTCGCCCCCGAGCGCCTGTTCCACCGAGGCGAGGCCGTTGTGACCCCCGGCGGAGCCTCGCCGCCGAATCCTGATACGCCCCGCGGGCAACCACACGTCGTCCACCAGCACCAACAGCCCCCGGGAGTCGAGCTCGCGGCCGGCGCGCATCGCGGTGACCGCGTCACCGCTTCGGTTCATGTAGGTGAGCGGCTTGTGGACCTCGACCGACTCGCCTCCAACCTTTCCGCCGGTCCAGGCGGTGCGACCCGAGGTGACGAAACCGGCCAAGCCCCACACGCGAATCAGTCGATCCGCCAACCACCAACCCACGTTATGCCGCGAGTCTACGTAGCGGTCGCCCGGATTGCCGAGCGCCAGAATCGCCTTCACGGACCAGGAGGCCGCAGCCTGCCGGAGACCGCAGTCGCGAGCCGCTCGCGCACGTGGCACCCGCCTCGGCGGGTCGGGCGGCGGGCGGCTCGACCCCTACCCCTCGGAAGCCTCGGTCTCTTCGTCGGCGGGCGCTTCTGCCGCAGGCTCGGCACCCTCCTCGAGCTCGGCCTCGACGCCTTCCAGCTCCTCCTCGACTTCCTCTTCCTCAACCTTCATGACAGTCGGCGGCACGACCGTGCATATGGTGAGGTCCGGGTCCTCGAGTACGGCTACGCCGCCGGAATCGAGGTCGCCGATGTGGAGCGAGTCGCCAACCACGAGCGCGCTGACATCGACGTGGAAGCCCTCGGGGATGTCACCGGGGAGACACTCGACCTGTAGCTCGTGCCGGATCTGCTGAAGGATCCCGCCCGCCTCGACGCCCTCCGGTCTGCCATCGAGATGGACCGGAACGGCCACTCGGAGCTTCTCATCCTCGCGGATCTGAAAGAAGTCGATGTGCAGGATGGTCGGCTTGAACGGGTGACGCTGCACCTCTCGTATCAGCACCCTCTGCGCCTTCTTCTTCCCCACTTCCAACCCGATCACCGTGGTGGCGGCACTGATGCGCGCCAGGAGGCGCTCGACCTCGTCGGCGTTCAGCTGGACATGAGCGGATTCGTCCCCATGGCCGTAGACCACGGCGGGGATCCATCCATCGCGGCGGAGCTGACGGGCCGCGCCCTTCCCCGTATCGGACCTGGTTGCCGCGCTAAGCGTGATCTGTTCCGTCATCTCTATCTTCTCGCCTCTGCTCCGGGCGCGCGTCGGCGCACGGGTGTTTGTCGGCTCAATCGAACAGCTTGCTGACCGAGCTGTTGGTGTGCGTGCTATGGATCGCATCCGCTAGCAGGCCCGCCACCGACAGCACCCTCAGGTTGCTGAGCCGGTCCCGCTTCTCCTGCGGAATCGGGATCGTGTCGGTGACCGTGATCTCTTTCACATTCGCCTTCTCCAGCCGTTCGACCGCCGGGCCGGAGAGAAGCGCGTGCGTCGCCACAATGTGAATCTCCTGCGCGCCCCGCTCGCGTAGCACGTCGACCGTCGTGCACATGGTCCCCGCGGTGTCGATCATGTCATCCGGGATCAGGCAGATCTTTCCCTCGACCTCACCGACGATATTCACCACCTCGGCGACGTTCGGACCCGGGCGGCGCTTGTCCACCACGGCCAGATCTCCCCCCAACCGCTTCGCGTATCCTCGCGCCATCTTCGCGGCACCCACGTCCGTCGCGACGACTACCAGGTTGTCCAGGCCCTTCTCCTCGTAGTAGCGGCGGAATACAGGCGCCGCATACAGGTGGTCCACCGGTAGGTCGAAGAACCCTTGGAGCTGGTGCTGGTGAAAGTCGATCGACAGCACGCGCTCTGCTCCGGCGGCCGTGATGATGTTCGCCATCAGCTTGGCACCGATCGAGACCCGCGGCTGGTCCTTCCGGTCCGCACGACCGTACCCGAAGTACGGGATGACCGTGGTGACCCGGGCAGCTGATGCCCGCTTCGCGGCGTCGATCAAGATCAACAGCTCGAGCATGTTCTCGGCCGGCGGGTTCGTGGGTTGGATGAGGTAGACATCACGACCGCGCACGTTCTCATCGATCCGCACGAAGATCTCCCCGTCGGCGAAGCGCTTGATCGTAACGTCGCATAACTGTTGACCCAGCCGATCCGCGATGCCCTCCGCGAGGGCCCGGTTGGCCGTGCCAGAGAGCAACATGAGCGGGCTCGTAGGAGCCGTGAGGTCCGCGGTGGTCACTGCTTCACTTCGCCTGTATGGGGGGGGCTTCGGTCCCGAACCCGTCGTCCACCGGCGCCCGGAACCCGCGCCGCGCCGGGGATTTAAAGAGCCGCGTAGGATAGGTCTGCCGGGAGGATGTGTCAACGACGGGGCGCACCGGGACGACCGCGCTCGGATGACGCCCGGGGAGACCCCGGATCGTGCCATCCTGACGTGCGGGACGGGGGCGAGCCCGACTAAGCGCCATGGCTGGTTCGAACACGCCGCCCCCTATGAAAAGCCGGGCTCGCTAGCCGCCGGTGCCCTCGCCACCCGGCTCACGCTCACCCGCGGCCCCCTGCCGGGTCATACCGCGGCACATACCACGTCCCATTCCACTCGGGCACCACTGGGGAGCGGACCCTTCGGAGGCCCCGCGGCCCATCATTCTGCGGCCCATCATGCCTTGTCCCATCATGCCGCGGCCGGTCATCCCTTCGTCAGTCATCTCATGACCCGCCATCTCCTGCCCTGACATGGTGCGGCCCATCATCATGCGGCGGCCCCTCATCCCCTGCATGCCCATGCCCATGTCACGGCCTCCGCCGAGACCCCTCAGGTGCATCATGTGACGCCCCTCATGGGGAGGAGCCTGGGCCCCCTCCTCACCCAGCAACCGCTGTCGGCGCTCCGCCATCTGGGCGCGTAGCTCTTGCATCTGCTCGTGCAGGCCCAACATCTGGGCGTGAAGGCCCCGCAGCTGAGCATCCTCGATCTGCTCTGCGGGAGACGGCTGGTCGGGCTCCTGCGCCAGCGTACCGGCCGGTAGCGCGAGGATCGCCAACGCGAAAACGCCACAGAGCGCGCTCGCCTTCCTACGATCCGAGCAACCCATCATGGTGCTCACCATCCTTTCATGACTGCTCGCCGCTCTTACCGAGCGGGCCGGTATACACCACCTGAGTCGGGTACGCGAACTCGATCCCTTCTTCTTCGAATCTACGGTGGATCTCCAGGTTTATCTCCTGGTGAATGTCACGATACACGACGTAGTCAGGGACGGTCACGTAGTACACCGTCTCGAACAGAACGGCATAGTCGCCGAACTCGGTCAGGTGCGAGCGGTCGAGCCGCGTGTGCTCCTGTCCCTCGACGGCTTCCTGGATCATACCGGGGATGCGGCCCAGTGCCTCGCGCGGCGTGTCGTACGTCACCCCGGTCGTGAAAACCGCGCGGCGATCCCCCATGCGGCCGTGGTTCTGTATCCGGCTGTTGAGGAGGTCGCCGTTGGAGATCACCAACTGCTCGCCGCTGAGGCTCCTGAGACGCGTGGTCTTGAGCCCGATGTACTCGACAGAGCCCTTGTGGTCCCCGACCGTCAGGAAATCTCCGATCACGAACGGCTTGTCCAGCACGATCGACAGTGAGGCGAACAGGTCACCCAGGATGTTCTGGACCGCCAGAGCGACCGCGATGCCGCCGATCCCGAGCCCGGTGAGAAGCGCCGTCACTTCGACACCCAGGTTGTCCAGGATGAGGAGGAGAACGACCGCCCAGACCAGAAGACGGCCTCCGAAGGAGAGCGCGCTCACGGTCGTGACCGCGGCGGCGTCCTCGTCGAGCGTCCGCTCGCGGAAGCGGTCGACCCAGAACGTGATGGCCGCGCTGGCCCACACACCGCCCTGAAGAACCACGGCGATCGCGGCCGCACGCCGCAGGACGAGGGCTGCCTGTGCGGGAAGCGACAGGGTCAGGGACGCGAAGAACGCCGCGACCACGAACAGGAGCATGATCTTGGTGCGCGCCAGCACTGCCGAGAAGAGATCGTCGATATTGGTCTGGGTCGATCGGGCGAAGGTGTCGAAGCGTGTCAGCGCGAACCGTTCCACGACCCACAGGGCCAGTACCACCAGCGCGAGAACGCCGATCGCCACCGCCCAGGCGCTAAGCGGGTTGCCCCATATCACGCGATCCAGGCTCATGAGGTCACTCCTCGGCCGCAGCCGCGAACAGACTGTTGAAGATCAGCTTGAACGTGGCCCGAGGCTGCCCGCGGAACTGAGGGCGAAATCCGATCAGCACGACCTGACCGTCGCCCAGCGCCACCTTCACCACCGCGGGTCGCTCAGCCAGATACCGCTGTGCCCCGATCTCCCAGCCGCTCATCAGAAGATCCTCGGCGGAGTAGCGGGCCACGACGTCGACGCTCCCTGAATCCTCGGCCTCCGAAGCCACCGAGAAGGCTCGGCTGCGGCTGAAGAATGCCGCGGCCTTCTCCGTCATACCGCTCGCGATCGGGTCCTCCGTATCGACATCGAGCCGGACGAGGCTTCCCGGAATGAAGAAGTCGTCGCGATCTAAACCGGCGGTCACATCAGTGACCGGCAGTCCGAATTGATCGATCGGAAACCCGCTCGCCGCGTCGAAGGCGATCAGGGTACCGCCCCGCTCGACGAACGCCTTCAGCTCGACGGCTCCCTCGAGACCGATCCCACCCACGTACTCCGGTGGCATTCGCCCCGGAGCGTGTCCGTGCAGGATCGAGCGCGGATTCTGCGATGGAAGGATGATGGCATCCAGGCGCGACAGATTACCGCCGCGCACATCGGCATCGGTCAGCGTCTCGTACGAGAAGTCGTATTGTTCGAGCACCCAGCGGGTCCACCCCTCATCCATGTTGGCGACCCAGCTCTTGTAGACACCGACACGAGGCCGCCGAAGCTCCAGCGTGGAAGCAGGTCGTGACGCAGCGATCAGCTCGACCCCCTCTTCGCGAGCGATCGCATCGAGCGCCCTGCGGTCGGCGCGGATCGAGAACGTCCCAGCGGGCCAGGATCGCCCGGCGGCCTCGAGGGGTACGGTCGAGCGGCTCACCCGTGCCCCACCGCCGGCTTCCCCGGCCAGGAGCCGGTTCACGAGGCGAAGGCCCGCGTTGTCGCCCGGCGTGAGCAGCAGCACGTCTCCCTCACCCACCAAGCCCCCGCGGCCGGGATCGATCTCCTTCTCCTCGACCGGATTCAGGGAGGCGGTGAAAGGCCGCTCGATGCGATCGACGGAGACCCCCATCTGCATCGGGAGCGTCCACCCCGAGATGTCGTACGGGGGGCTCGGCGGACCGCCCGGATAGAGGCGACGGTCCGGGTACTCCTGCGGCTCGAGGAGATCCATCACATAGGCCCGGAACGACTGCGAGGCGGGGATCACGTAGGTGCCCGCGCCATAACGGCGGCCATCCGCCTCGAACGCCGCGTCCGCCCGGTGCACCTCCACACCACCGCGCCGGAAGATCTCGAGCAGCTCGACCGCCTCGCTCGCATCGTTTTGGTCGTCCAGTGAGACGGTGTAGGCGTATGGCCCTCCGTCTGCGCCCGCCTTGATCGCGTGCCGTGCCATGCGCCAGGCGTTGAACAGCCACTCGTCCTTCAGGTCGGCGGCGATGTCGGCGGTCGCCATCGAGGCGGTAACCATATAATCGACCGAGTCGTACAGGTGCCACCAACCCCCCTCCCACGGATACGGATACCAGGTGCTCGGCCGTTTCGTGGACCACCCGTTGTTGAACTGCGCCGGGAGCGTCGCCGGATCGTACTCGCGGGGTGTAGCGCTGTTGTGCGCGACTTCGGTCAGGAGCCCCACTTGGTTGTGGAAGTAGGGTGCCGTACGCATGCCCCCGTTCCACCACTGTGTGAACCCGGTGCGTGAGACGGCGCCGGGCTTCCCTTCCTCCGCGAACCGGCGGTGCATCGTCGATCCGATCAAGTTGATCCCTGTCACGACCAGGGGTGGGATATGCGGGTTGACGGGATCGGCGAAAGGCGGGATGAAGATGCGGGCCGGAAACGGCGCCGTCTGGTGATGGTTGAGCACGATCTGCGGATACCACACGTGCCACAGCTGATGCGCGATCGCCCGTGTCTCCGGCTGCTGGATCATGAACCAGTCGCGGTTGTTGTCGTGGCCCACGTACTTCTGGTACAGGACCGGGAGCCGCGAGTCGGCGAACTCGGTGTCGAGGTGCCGGCGGTACCAACTCGACACGATGTCGAGCCCGTCCGGGTTCATCACCGGCATGAGGAGGAGGATCACGTTGTCGCGGATCTTCCTCATCTCCGCAGACTCTTCGGACACGACCCGATGGGCGAGCTTCGAGGTGAACTGCGAGCCCGAGACCTCGGTGGCGTGCAGCCCGCCGTCCACCCACACGATCACCTTACCCTCCGCCGCCAGCGCGGCCGCCTCCGTGGAGTCCTCGACCAGCCCCCGCGCCATTCGTTCGGAGATCGCCCGGTAGCGCTCCCATTCCCGCAGGTTCTCTTCGCTCGAGATGAGCGCAAGCATCATCGGCCGCGCCTCGGCGGTTTCGCCGATCGTCTCGAGCGCGATTCGGTCTGACGCCGAGTCGAGCGCTTCGAAGTAGCTCCGGATCTGACCATAGTCCGCGAGCTTGTTGTCGGCCCCGGGCTCCCACCCGATGACCGACGCGGGTGTGGGAATCTCGCTCGGGGCGTCGGCCGCCTGCCGCGCGCCGGTGGCCCGGGAAGCCGATGCGGTGCCGGCCTGGGCGACGGCCGCCTGTGGTGAGAGCCCCAGGACCATGCCAATCGTGCAAGCGAGGACAAACGGCTTCAGCGAGCTGTTAGAGAGGCAGTGGATACGACGCGTCATCTTCTCACCGGGTAGTCGGGTGTTCTTGGCTGCCAGACCTGAGCCGACCGGGCTCCGCTGGGCAGGATATCGCCGCAGGCCCCATTCTAACAGGCCACATTCAGGGAAGGCTTCGGCTCCGCGAATCGCGCCAGCGTGGCAACCGCCTTCGCTTGACGCGCGCCTCAATACACCGGAAGCTTTGTGGCTCGAGAGACTTCGAGAAGCCCCGGATTTGCCGGGGACGAGCCCCTGGAAGAGCCGGGGGAGCAGCCCCTTAGTCGGAGGACGTTCGATGCCACGGTCGATCCACTCGTCTCGCTCGCCGCTCATCGCCGTGTTCGTGATCGCGGCCGTCGTGCTCAGCGGCTGTACGCGCCGTGCCATGGTCCAGAGCGCGGATGCGAGCGTCGGTCTCTCCGGACAGATGGCCTCCGCCGGCCAGGCGGTTCCCGAGTGCGACGCGGACAACGCCGGGATCACGGTCCCGGACGGGTTCTGTGCGCTCGTATTCGCCGACGAGCTGGGGAGCACACGCAACCTGGTCGTGGCACCCAACGGCGACGTGTTCGTCGTCAGGCGCGCGAACCGCAGCGGGGACGCTGGTGGCGTGACCGCGCTTCGTGATTCGGACGGAGATGGCCGCGCCGACGAGGTCGAGCAGTTCGGAGACATCGGCGGCACGGGGATCAACCTGTTCGAAGGGTACTTGTATCTCGCCCCGGACGACGGGGTCATCCGATACCCGATGACCGAGGGCAGCCTGACCCCATCGGGGCCCGGCGAGCGCATCGTAGAGGGGCTGCCCGGGCCCGGCACCGGACACGCCGCGAAGTCGGCGGCCATCGACCCCGATGGGAACGTATACGTGAACCTCGGAGGACCGTCCAACGCGTGTCAGGTCGAGCCCCGCACGGCGGGCTCTCCGGGCCATGATCCATGTCCGCAGCTCGAGGATCGCGGCGGCACGTGGCGCTTCGACGCCAGGAGGCCGGGTCAGACGCAGGCTGACGGCTCGCGGTTCGCAACGGGGCTCCGGAACACGTTCGCGCTCGCCATCCGACCCGGGACGGGAGAATTGTGGGGCGCACAGCACGGGCGAGATGGCCTCTTCCAGTTATGGAGCGAGCTGTTCACGGCCGATGACCAGGCCGAGATGCCGGCCGAGGAGTTCGTTCACATCCGGGAGGGGGACAACTTCGGGTGGCCATACTGCTACTACGATCCCATCAACGGCGTGAAGGTGCTCGCGCCCGAGTACGGCGGCGACGGCACCGAGGTCGGCCGCTGCGCCGACATGAAGAACCCGGCCGTGGCATTACCCGCCCACTGGGCGCCCAACGGCCTCGCTTTCTACACCGGAACGCAGTTCCCCGAGCGCTACCGCGGCGGGGCGTTCATCGCGTTCCATGGCTCGTGGAACCGGGCGCCCCTCCCGCAGGCCGGGTACAACGTCGTGTTTATCGAATTCGACGGGAGCGAGCCTACCGGCGAGTGGGACGTGTTCGCGGATGGATTCGCGGGCGAGGATGTGAGCCCCGGTGGCGCGTCGCACCGTCCCGCGGGTGTCGCGGTGGGTCCGGACGGTTCGCTCTACGTGTCCGATGACCGTGGCGGGCGGATTTATCGGATCGTGTACACGGGGGAGTAGGCGCGACAACCGCTGATTCCGGTGAGGCGCGCGAGCGGCCTTAGCGCCCGGTCCCCGTCCACACGAGCACGATCCCGCACGCGTCGCCCAGCATCCGGTACTGACCGGGCGCTCCGGCAGGGTTCCGGTACACCTCGATCCCCTCGATCATGTCGCGGGGGAGGGACTGGAGCTGCGTAAACGGGGGTTCGAACGCCCCTCCGGTACCTCGGAGATGTCCGTCGATGTAGATAAGTGGTCGACAGTGCGCTCCACCACGGAATACACCCGCGAACACACCCCTCGCGATCACGACATTCCAGCAATAGGTCACACGCATCCCGTCGGGGCCAACGCACTGTTCGACGCTCACGTTGGGCAGGCGCCGGAAGTTGCCGATCACGTCCGCGAGATCGAGATCCTCGGCCGTGATGAACTCTCCGATGCCGCGGCGCATTCGCTGGTGGAAGCCGGCGATTCGCGGATTGCGGTAGGTTCGCTCGATCGCGACGTCGAGGTTCGGGAGCTCGATCGGGCGCGTCTCCAGCGTGAGGACCGCCAGGCTGACGGCTCCCCCGCCAAGATCCACTGTGGCGGTGTCGGAGGCCATTCCCATGTGCTCGGTCACGACGCGGTACCGGCCGACCCCCAAGCCTTCGATCACGAACGTCCCATCGCCCCGGGTCACACGTTCGATATCGGTTCCGACCACCCGAACCCGCGCGGCGTTGACCGGCTCGCCCGTCTCCGCAGCCTTCACGGTGCCGAGGAGCGTGGCGGTGCGTGAGTCGGCGTCGGCGCCGGGATCCAACACGTCGCCGAACGCCGCGCGACGGTCGAGCCCCGAGGCCCCCGGACCCTCGTTGGAGGGTGACAACTCCAGGTCCAATCGAAGCAGCTCCCCGGGAGGGGTGCGGCGCCACACCGTATCACTGGCGGCGCCCTGCGTCTCTGCCTGTGCGATCACACTCCAATTCCCGGGCATACCGCACGCGAGGTAGGCGCCCGTCTCGTCCGTCTCGACCGCGATCTGATTCCAGGCTTCGTTGCCCTTCGTCCAACGGTCGCTCCCTTGCCCCCAGAAATCGCTGTAGCTGATCCACACGCGCGCACCCGGGACGGGCTCAACGGAGCCCTCGTAGCGCACGAAACCGAGGACGATGCTCGGTTCGTCCGGGTGCACGAGATCCTTACCATCCTCCGCGTTGCCACAGAGTCGGGGGAGCACGGTGTCGCGAGAGGGGAATGCCAGGTCCACGATCACCGCCCGATCGGCTCGGACCGTGACCGGGTGGTCGATCGGTGTGAGCCCATACAGCTCGGCCGCGGGGTGCTCCAATCGAAGCGTGTATTTGCCGGGGGGCACGAACTCGAGCCGGAAGCGGCCCTCGATGTCCGTACGACCCTCGTAATCGGTGCCGGCGAGGAGCGCCCGTGCACCGGGGAGAGGCCGGCTCTCCAGGCTGTCGTACACGGCTCCCATGACGGTCCCCCACTCCGCCAGCTTGGCGTCGCGCACGTCTTGGCCGTAGAGCGGTCGGGCAGCGAGCATCAGGAGCAAAAGGACGAGCCCGATGAGCGCGAGTGTGTACGCGACTCGATGGCGACGGTGGGCCTGCATGATCGCCTCCTTTAGCCCGCTAGAATCGACTCTCCGCCGAGCCCGGGTCCCCCGCCCCCGGCGCCGACACGTCTAGATCCTGGATGACGAGACCACTCTCGGGGACCACCACCCATACCGCTTCAGAGACCCGGTCTGCGACCGCCGCCTGGAGCGACAGCGGACCGGGGGCCCCCAGGCCGCATACGAGGAAGGCTCCGGTGTCGTCGGCCTGGATCGTTCGAAGCTGGCCGTCCTCTCCGGCTCGAAGCCGGACTATCGCCTCTGGGACCGGGTCGCCGGTTTCAGCGTCGCGTACGAGGCCCAACAGCGCAACGGGACCTGCGACCTGAGCCTCGGCTCGCGGTGCCTCAGCCGGGCACAGCTGATCCACGGCCCACTCGGGGCGGAATTCGACGCGTAAAGATGTGGGCTCTCCCCCCACCACCTCCACTGCCCGGCTGGGGCCCTCCATCCCTCCGAGGTGCGGGTCCGGGTGACGAAAACGGAGCGTGTAACGACCCTCAGGTACGAGATCGAAGCGGAAGCGCCCCGCCAGGTCGGTGGTTATCACGTACCCGGTGCCTACGAGGTAGACCGCCGCCCCGGCCAGCGCGCCTCCGGTGAGTCCATCCGCGGCGTATCCTGACAGCGTCCCACGTTCGGTGAGGTCGATCGTGCTTCCGTCCGCGAGTTCCAATCGTGTGACCTCGCCACCATCCTCCCTGTAGCCATGCAGCGTCGTCCCGCGGATGCTCACGCGCAGGACTGGGGTCTTTATCCACCAGCGGGACACCACCCAGATCCCGGGCGGCAATCGCCGGAACCACGCCCTGCCCCAAGCCCTGTGGTCACGGGGGAGTCCGACGATGTTCAGGTCCACGAACTCGAACTCGAGGTCGCGCAGCTCACCCGTGGCGGGATCCAGCCACAGCACACCCTCCACCCGCGCGGCATCGCCTCGATGGATCGGGTCGAAGGCGAGCCCGATCAAATCCGCATGTTCCTCCCGACCCCAGACGAGCGAGAAGCAGTGGTCCTGACGAAAGGCGTCCGACAAGAAGACCCCCGCGTCGGGCCCAAAGAAGAGATGGTTGCCTTCGTCGCTTCGCAGGACGTACCCGTCCTCGGCGAGGTCTGCGGCCGGTGGGCTCACGAACGAGCTGCTGCCGGTCTTCCATGCGCTGCGGCTTTCCTGGCTGCGCGCGACTCGAGCCGCGACGTCGAGCATCCGCGTCCACGTCCGGAGCTCGAATTGGATGCGGCCGGGTTCCTCCGTCCACAGGCTCACGTCCAGCGCCTTGCGCACCTCCTCCCAAGCCCGGAGCAGCGGTTCGCCCGTGCCGGGCCGAAGACCGCACTCGGACTCCACAGCCACCGTGAGCGCTTCGAGATTGACCGGCTGCACCGTGACTTCGAGCCGGCGCGTGACGGTCCTTCGCGTCACGAGATCGAATGGATCCGAGGTCCACGTCTCGTACCCGATGCGCTCGACCTCGAGTGTGTAGCGAGCCGGTTGTGGAGCCTCCAACACGAAAGCCCCGCCGGGGCCGGTGAGTGTCGACGCCGTCGCGTCGCCCGCTCGATTCAGGAGGCTCACGAAGGCACCCGCGATCGGCCTAGCGGTCCCGGCTTCCACAGCCGTACCACGAACTTCCTGGGCGGACAGCGTCGGGCTGGAAAGGGGTAACAGCGGTAGTAGGAGGAGCGCGAAGAACCGCGCGCCTCTTTGGCTGGTGAGTAATCTGCCCGTTCGACAGCGATCGGCTACCACAGCAGCGATACCCGCGTTCGAGTCCCGCCTCGGAGTCTCCAAACCGAACCATACACGGCTGGCCGGTCGATGTCCCGGTGCGAAGCGCGCTGCGTGAGGATCGCTGCGAGGCTTGCCCGATCAGTCCTCGAGCCCGAGCGCGCGTAGCAGCGCGGCGGGCTCGAGGACCGGAGCTTGACACGCGAAATCCGAGCACGCGTACGCCGCGGCCTGCCCGTCCACGGGCCCGTGCGCGGCGGCGAACGGCGCGAGTGCGGCGAGTTCCTCACCGGCAGGTCCCTGGAGCCGGTCCAAGACCACGACACGTGGAATGAATCGGGTCCGTAGCGCATCCAGAAACGCCGCCGCCCCGGTGTCGCCCTCACCCCCGGCCGGGTAGGGAGCCGCAATCACCACTTCGTGCGCGGGTCCGACCCTGAAGTCCAGGGCCGTCAGCCACATCGTGTAGGCCGAGGGCATCCGGAGGATCGTGCCGGCGAAAGCCTTCTCGTGCCGGGCAGCCCGCTCTTCCAGCTCCGGATCTCCCGTCAAGCGCGCGAGGCGCAACGCGTTGTACCACGCGACCGCGTTTGCGGAGGGCGTGGCACCGTCGTACGCCTCCTTCTGTCGAACCGGGAGATCGGAGACATCGGCCGCAGCGGTGAAGAACCCGGCCGCCTCGTCGTCCCAGAAGCGCTCCACCATGTCCTTGTGCAGGCGGAGCGATTCGGCGAGGTGGCGTGGCTCGAACGTCGTCTCGTACAGCTCGATCAACCCCCAGACCAGGAACGCGTAGTCGGCCGCCGTCGCCTGGAGGGCCGCTTCTCCTTCCCGATACCGGTGCAGCAGCCGTCCCCCTTCGTCGCGTAGCGCGTCGAGCAGGAAGCCGGCCGCGCGCTCTGCGGCACGCGCGTACTCCGGGGTATCGAACGCGCGCCCCGCGATCGCCATGGCCGCGATCATCAGACCGTTCCAGTCGGTCAGGATCTTGTCATCCTTCAGGGGGTGGACGCGGGCCTCGCGAGCCGCGAACAGCTTCGCGCGGATCTGCTCCAGCCGACGCCGCAGCGCATCCTCCGCCGCGTTATCCTCAACCTTCTTACCGGTTCCGGTTCCGCGGCCGGCATCGAGCTGCCCGATGCCGACGAGCTCGCGTGCGATCTCCCCGAGCGGCTTCCGGAGGTGGGCTATGTTCTCGCCGGTGCGCTTCCCGGTCGCCTCATCGGCGAAGTTTCCCCGCTTCTCCAGATTGTAGACGCGCCGTGCGAGCGCCGCGTCTGCCTCGTCCAGCACCTCCTCGAGCTCGGTGACGGTCCACAGGTAGAACTTCCCTTCGCGGCCCTCGCTGTCCGCATCCTCGGCCGAGTAGAAGCCGCCGGACGGATCCGTCATGTCGCGCAGGACGTAAGCGAGGATCTCCTCAACGACCTGGCGATACTCGGGTCGCTTTGTGACCAGCCACGTCTCGGTATACGCCATCGCGAGGAGCGCCTGGTCGTACAGCATCTTTTCGAAGTGCGGGAGGAGCCACCGCGCGTCGGTCGAGTAACGGTGGAAGCCGAACCCGACGTGGTCGAAGATCCCACCGCGCCGCATGGTCTCGAGCGTCTTCTCGACCATCTCCAGGGCATGGGGCTCGCCGCTGCGGTCATGGTACCTGAGCAGGAATAGGAACTGGTGTGGGGTCGGGAACTTCGGAGCGCCCCCGAATCCACCCTGCAGCTTGTCGAAGCGCGCGGCCAACTCCTCGTAGGTCCGGCGCAGGGTATCCTCTCCGAGCGGCGACTCCCCGGTCGGCGCTACTTGGTCGGTCCCGAGCGGCAGCCCCGGGCGCGTGTCCGGGCGCTCGGCCTCCCGCACCGCGGCGAGTATCGACTCCGCCGACTGGAGCACCTCCCCCCGGCGTCCCTTCCACAACCCCGTCAGACGCGGGAGGAGATCGATCATCCCGATCCGTCCGCCGCGACTTTCCTTGGGGAAATATGTGCCCGCGAAGAACGGCTTCCTGTCCGGCGTCATCACGATGGTCAAGGGCCACCCGCCGTGACCTGTGGTGAGCTGACAGACCGTCATGTATACGCCGTCGATGTCGGGGCGCTCCTCGCGATCCAACTTGATGGACACGAAGTCGTCGTTCAGGAGCGCGGCCACCTCGCCGTCCTCGAACGACTCACGCTCCATCACGTGGCACCAGTGGCAGGTGGAATACCCGATGGAGAGGAAGATCGGCTTGTCATCGAGACGCGCCTTCTCGAACGCCTCCTCGCCCCACGGATACCAGTCCACGGGGTTGTAGGCATGCTGGAGGAGGTAGGGACTCTTTTCGCCGGCGAGGCGATTTGCGTGGAGGCTGGTGGCCTCCGGCGGGCCCCCTTCGTGGTCGGCACTCATGGTGAGATGTTAGGGGGATGGCCGTACCTGGCCAACGGATGAGTCCGCGGGCCGCTAGTTGAAACCGCGAGATGAGGCCGGCGCGATGTCCGGGGCGACCTCGAGGCGGCCGCGGTGTCGAGGTGGTATCGGCCGAGGACCCTAGCCGGAAACGACGCGGGCAGCGTTGACCCGGCTGACTTCGTTCCCGGTGCCGAGACGACCGTCGGCTCCCATGCCCCAGCAAAACGCGGAACCGTCCTGCAGCACACCACACGTGTGCTCCGCCCCCGCCTCCACGGCCACGAACCCGGTCTGGCCGGTGACGATCGCGGGCTCCAGGCGACCCAGCTCGTTCCCGGTGCCGAGGCGTCCGTCGGTGCCCAACCCCCAGCAATACGCGTCGCCACCCGTCGTCACGGCACAGGTGTGGGCGTCGCCCACGCTGACGCGAGTGAACGTGAGGCCGCCGGGAACGATGGCTGGCTCGTTTCGGTCCAGCGTGTTCCCGGTCCCGAGACGACCGTCCGCTCCGCTCCCCCAGCAGTAGACATCACCGGTGTCCGTCACCCCGCACGTGTGCAGCGTCCCCGCGCTCACCTGTGTGAACGTCAACCCGCCCGAGACCGCGGTCGGCTCGAGCTGATCGATCGGGTTGCCCGTGCCCAGGCGCCCATCGTCCCCCTCCCCCCAGCAGAACGCGAGCCCGGCATCGGTCACGGCGCACGTGTGGGCTCTCCCCGCGCTCACCTGATCGAAGCTGAAGCCACCCAGCACTTGAGCGGGGTTCACTCGGCTCTGTTCGTTTCCGATCCCGAGGCGGCCACCTGACCCGTTACCCCAGCAGAGGGTCTCACCAGTCGTCGCGATCCCGCACGTGTGCTGTTCGCCGGCGCTCACCCACTGAAACCGCAGGGTTTCGGAAACGAGAGAGGGCGTGAGCCAGTCCTGCGTGAGGCCGTTCCCAAGCCGCCCATCATCGCCCTCGCCCCAGCAGAACGTCTCGCCGCCCGTCGCGACCGCGCACGTGTGGAGATCTCCTGCACTCAGCACGGCGAGCGTGCTCCCTCCCGCGATCTGGGTCGGGATGTTGCGATTCTCGATGAGCCCCGTGCCGAGCTGGCCCGCCTCACCATCACCCCAGCAGAAGTTTCCCCGATCGCTGATTCCGCAACTGTGCGCTCCTCCCGCGGTCACCACCGAGTACGCGGCCGGCTGGCCGCCGGGGCCCGGCTGGAACGGGGGGATCGCGTCCTCGCTGCAAGCCGAGAGCACGACCGAAACCGCAAGGATTGCACACCACCAGGAAAGATGGTGCGGTGGACGGGCTCGTACGGACCGATGACCGCGCATGATCAGTCTCGCTGTCTGTGACGTGTCGTGTAGCGGTAGGGCGGGACCCTCTTCGCACAACCCGTCTTGCGCCAATAGACCCAATCGGGGCACTGAAAGGCAAGTGACGTGCCGGTACACGGCTGGTCGGGGTGTACCGGGGAGAAGTTGGCCCCCCAGGATTCGAACCTGGATTACCGGCTCCAAAGGCCGGGGTCTTGCCATTAGACGAGGGGCCAGCGCCGGGGAAGATGGGTGGGCTCGTGTAGGCCGTCAAACCTCGCCGGCGGTGACCCTCGCTTGCGCCGGCGCTGGCTCGCACGTCCACAGACCGCGGCCTAGACGGGAAGCTGGACCTCCAGCATGAGCCAGCCGGTCTTCTGACCGAACCCGCCCCGCCGCATTCGATCGGCAGCCATGTCCCTGGCCGCTGGGTCACGGAACAAGCCGAACAGAGCCGAGCCCGAGCCGGTTACCTGCGCCACGATGGCACCGGACTCCCGGAGCGCCTGACGGCACAGCTCCAGCTCGGGGTAACGCGCGAACAGGGGACCTTCGAAGTCGTTGTGCGCCACCCGCGCGAGCGTCTCCCACTCCACGAGTCGTCTCGTCCCCGGCAGGGCACCAGCGTCGGGGCCCACCTCGGGGCCGGCTTCGGAGCCGGCCTCGCCCTCCTCTTGCCGGGCGTCACGAAGCCACGCGTACGCGTCCGTGGTCGAGATCCGAATCCCGGGGATCAGAACGAGCCCGGCGCGCGATGGGGGTGGCTGGAGCGGGATCAGTCGACGACCGCGCTCCCACCCCAGCGCCATCGGAACACCGAGCAGCGCGAACGGGACGTCGCTCCCGAGTTGTCCTCCCAGGCGCAGAAGCTGCGCCTCGCTCAGCGGCCGTCGAGCCCGCTGGTTGAGCAACCTGAGCACCGCCGCCGCGTCGGCGCTGCCTCCACCCAGACCCGTACCGGCGGGGATCCTCTTATGCAGGCGAATCATCACGGCGGCTCGTTGTCCGACCGCCGGCTGTCCGACGGCCCGCTGGTAGGCTTCCGCCGCCCGCCAGCACAGGTTGTCGGGCCCGTCGGGCACACCCGCGGCGGCCTCCCCCTCGAGCGTGAGCGCAATCCCCTGGTCGGCATCGGAAATCTCCACCGTGTCGTGGAGGTCCAGTCGCACGAACAGGGTCTCGAGCGTGTGGTACCCTCCCTCGTCCCGTGAGAACACACGAAGCCGAAGGTTGATTTTGGCGTGTGCGCGGTGGGTCATACGCCGTCGGCGGCGGCCTCGTCCCCCCCGTCCACCGCCGCCTCGACGAACTCCTCACTATGGCCCAGCTCATCGCGGGTGATCCCGAGTCGGTGCATGAACCACAGACCCAGCAGCGTGACCGGGATGAACGTGAGAATGTGGTAGCCCGCTGCGAAGCTGATGGTCTGCGCGGGTGCGATGCTGTAGATCGACAGCGCTACGCGCGCCGCCGCCTCGAACGGTCCGAAGAAGCCGGGGCTGGAAGGAATCGAGACCGCGAACCCGATGAGCGATTGCAGGAGGAGCGCCCCTGCTATGCCCGGCCCACGGATCCCGAAGGCCAGGAAGCCCAGATAAAACGACATCCCGTTCCACAGCCACACTACGAACGACCAGGCGATCGCCTGCGCGAAGACGTGCGCGTGGCGGAGCGCCCCGAGACCGGCGATAAACGACGCCAGCATCCCCGTGATCCGGTCGGCCCCACGCTGGGGCATGAGCCGGTGCGACCAGCGTTCGCCGAGACGGAGAAAGCGATTCGGGAAGCGGACGAGGATCCCGAGGACGAGGAATCCCACGGCTATGATCACGACGGCGGTGATGAAGATCTGACGCAGGCTCACCGGTCCCGCGTTCTCGCCTCCGCCGGGGAGGAGCAGCGCCGGGAGCAGGAAGATGACGAGCACCAGGGCGTCCAGCAGACGCTCGACCACGAGCGAAGCGAAGGCGGCGCTCATCCCGACCGGCTCGATACGGGAGAGCGAGTACGCGCGCGCGAACTCACCCAATCGCGCCGGTAGGAGGTTGTTCGCCATGAACCCGATGCAGACCGCAGCGAAGCGCGAGTGGAACCCGAGCCCGGGGGCCGTTGGCCTGAGAAGCACCTGCCATCGGAACACGCGGAGCACGAATGTCCCCGTTGCCGCGGCGGTCATGGCGAGGAGGAGCCACGGGTTGGCGCTCCGGAGGTATCCCCAGAGCTCGGAGACAGACACGTCGCGCAGCGCCCACCACAGAAGGGCGGCGGACAGGGCGAGGCCCACGAGGATGGTGATGCGCCGGGAGTTCAGCTCGGGACTCCGGCGGTGGAGCGAGCCCGCAGGATCATCTCCTTCATCTCGCGCACAGCCCGCTCGACCCCGACGAATACCGAGCGGCTGATGATCGAATGGCCGATGTTGAGCTCCTCGCACTCGGGCAGGGCGGCGACGGGGAGGACGTTCTCGTACGTGAGACCATGACCCGCGTGCACCGCGAGACCCGTGTCTCGCGCGTGGCGCGCGGCTCCGGCGAGACGCTCTAACTCGACACTCGCGCCCTTAGTGCTGCTCGAGTTCGCGTACTCGCCCGTGTGGAGTTCGATCGCATCGGCTCTTAGCTCGGCGGATCGGTCGATCGCTTCGAGGTCCGGATCGATGAACAGCGACACTCGGATCCCGGCTTCGCTCAGCCGCGGGATCATGCGGCGCAGGCGATCCTCTGATCCGGCGACGTCCAACCCACCCTCGGTCGTGACTTCCTGCCGATTCTCGGGGACGAGCGTCACCTCGTACGGGCGCCATTCCTCGGCCAGCGCGACGACCTGATCCGCGGTGGCGACCTCGAGGTTGACGAACGTTCGAACGGTCTGGAGCAGGAGCAGAACGTCGCGATCCTGGATGTGCCGCCGATCGTCACGGAGGTGGACCGTGATGCCATCGGCGCCGCCAAGCTCCGCCAACACGGCCGCACGCACGGGATCGGGCTCATCCGTGCGCCTCGTCTGCCGGACGGTCGCGACGTGGTCCAGGTTCACGCAGAGCCGCACTCCGGCCGTCTCCGCAAAAGCCTCACTCGTCATCCACGGCACTCCCGTCTTCCGGGGACGACTCCCCCTCCTCACCCGTTCCCAAGAGCTCGCTCATCGGAGCCCGCACGTCATCCGGCAGCTGTCCCTCGAGCAATTGCAGCAGCTCGGCGCCGAGAAGACGATACAGGCTCCGAGCGCGGGGGTCGAGGGCCTCGAGGTGGCGCTCGATAGTTCCTACATCCCCACGCGCCACCGGCCCGGTCGCTCCGCGGGCGAGTCCGAACTCGGCGAGGTTCTCGAGCGCCGAGCGAGCCAGAGGCAGGAGGTGCCGCAGACCGGGCTCGACCTCGTACCCGCCCGGGTCCTCTCCCGGAGCGCCGAGGCTCCCATCCACCAGGCTCCCCTCGAGGTGGGTGCACGCGACGGCCAGACAGGCGACCAGGTAGTTGGAACCGTATACGGCGGCGAGGTGATAGAGCGATTTCGCACTCGGGTCCACCAGGATCGATTCGGCCCCCAGATCCTGTGTGAGGGCCTGAGCCCACGCGATCGCCTCCGGGTCCCCTTCGATCCCGAACGAGACAAGGCGGAACGCGCCGCGTCTTGGTCGAGAAAGGGCGATGATCGGGTGCCAGCTGGCGAGGGAGGCGCCGGAGCCGCGCAACGACGACAACGCTTCGTGTGTGTGAAGTCCGCTCGTATGCACCGCGTGCCGAATCACCGTCGGACCGTGCGGTTGCAGCGCCTCTCCCCATGCAACGGCGACGGGAGCCAGGTCATCGTCGGACACGCAGAATATGAGACTACCCCCCATTGCCTCTTCGGGGAGTGGTGGATCCGGGATGAGCCCGTCATGCGGCACCGAGCGGTACGAGATGTCGGTGCGTGCGCCGAGAAGTGGCGGGGTCTCGCGGGATCGGCCGACGACGGTGACGCGCTCGAAGCGGAGCGGAGTCGCCAGGTCCAACGCCAGCGAGAGCCCTACCCGTCCGGCTCCGATGATTGTCAGCTGCCCGCTCATATCCGTTTCCTGTGGAGCGCGACCGCCCGGGACCTACCGGCTCCGGGACGCGATCACGCGGCGTCGGCTCGGCTGACTTCGATTCCGTCCTGCGCCCTCCAGCGTCCGAGCGTGGCCTCGGGCACGCGGGCGGTGAGAACAATACGTCCCTCGGCCATCTCGCGTTGCAGGACCTCGCCCTCCTGGTACGCCTCCGCGAGTGTCCTCCCATCCGCGGCGGGAAAGCTGACTCGGACCGTAGCCAGACGCGAACGGATGATGGAACGGAGGCTCGCACGCAACGGCTCCAGCCCATCCTCTTCCATGACCGAGCAGTAGACATGCGGCCCGAGGAACGCTTCACTGCGACGTCGCAGGTCCCCCTCTTCCGCGTGCGTCAACCGGTCGAGCTTGTGGAGGACGAGCAAAGTGGGCCGGTCGGCGGCGCCCGCTTCGGTCAGCACTTCCTGCACCGCGTCCATCTGCTCTTCCCACCCGGGCGACGACACGTCGACGATGTGAAGGAGCAGATCCGCCTCGGTAACCTCTTCGAGGGTCGCGCGAAAGGAGGCAACGAGGTGGTGCGGCAGCTTGCGAATGAAGCCCACCGTATCGGTGAGGAGCGCCTGCATCCCCTCGCCAAGGTCACACAGCCGGGTGGCGGAATCGAGCGTAGCGAAGAGACGATCCTCGACGAATACCTCGCTCCCGGAAAGCTCCCTCAGGATCGACGACTTGCCGGCGTTGGTGTAGCCGACGAGCGCCACCGTGAACGCGTCTCGGCGTGATTTCCGTTGCGTGTCGCGAGCACGGGAGATCTGCACGAGGTCGCGGGTGAGGCGCGCGATGCGGCGATCAATCAACCGGCGGTCGGTCTCGATCTGTTGCTCGCCCGGGCCTCGCGCGCCTATACCGCCCTCCACGCGCGATAGGTGGGTCCACATCCGCTTGAGGCGGGTGCGGAGGTACCTGAGCTGCGCGAGCTCGACCTGGTGCTTCGCCTCCGCCGTGCGTGCACGCAGCGCGAAGATGTCCAGGATGAGCTCGGTGCGGTCCATGGTACGGGTCCCCAGATGTGATTCCAGGTTGGAGCCCTGCGCCGGGGAGAGGTCTTCATCGAACACTGCGAGGGTCGCACCTTCGGCACCGATCACCTCGCGCAGACGCTCGATCTTCCCGCGACCGATGTAGGTCCCCGCATGGGGCGCATCCAATCGCTGGACCACGACGGCCGCCACTTCGGCGCCGGCGGTCTCGGTCAGGCGGGCGAGCTCGGCGAGGTGCTCGTCGACCACTGCCTGCGGCATGTCGAGCGGAGGTGCCGCGACGAGCACGGCGCGCTCCAGGCGTCCCGGAGCCGAGCCCGGACTCTCCTGAACGGGCACGGAACGATTACGCCGTCCGGATCTGTCTCTCATTCAGCCCCCCGCTCCCCCCGTTTCGCCGCCGCCTCGTCCATGTGTTCCCGCGCCCTCCTCTCCCAACCCCGACCCGTGGGCCTGTAAAGGCGACGACCGGCCAGCGTTTCGGGCAAGTACGTCTGCGGAGCGACCCCCGACTCATACGCGTGATCGTACCGGTAATCCTGCCCGTAGCCCAAATCGCGCATGAGTTGGGTCGGCGCGTTTCGCAGGTGGAGCGGTACGGGCTCGGCCGGCGTCTCGCGGGCGGCCCGACCCGCCGCGCCGAACGCTTCGTATACGGCATTCGACTTGGGAGCCAGCGCCAGGTACGTGGCCGCCTGGGCGAGCGCGAGGTCGCCCTCGGGGGATCCCAAGAAGTGGTAGGCGTCGCGGGCGGCTACGCATATCGACAGCGCTGTCGGATCCGCGAGCCCGATGTCCTCGGTCGCCATCCGCACGAGGCGACGGGCCAGGTACATGGGATCCTCGCCCGCCTCGATCATGCGGGACAACCAGTACAGGGCTCCGTCGGGGTCGGATCCCCGCACCGCCTTGTGAAGCGCCGATATCAGGTTGTAGTGCTCCTCGCCGGACTTGTCGTAACGGGCGTACCGCTTCTGGAGGGCGGCCTCCACGTGCGACACTTCGACCTCGGTCTCGCCCGCCAGCTCGACCGCGGTCTCGAGCGCGTTCAGGGCCCGGCGGGCGTCGCCGTCCGCCTCAGCCGCGATTCGATGCAGCGCCTCTTCCGAGATCGCGGCCCGGGACCCGCCCAACCCGCGGCTCTCGTCCGCCAGTGCCCGGCGGCAGATCTCCTCGAGTTCGCCCGCGCTGAGCGGAGCGAGTACGAGGACGCGGGTGCGACTCAGCAGCGGTCCGACAACCTCGAAGCTGGGATTCTCCGTCGTCGCCCCGATCAACGTGACGGTACCGCACTCGACGTGCGGGAGCAGCGCGTCCTGCTGCGCGCGATTGAAACGGTGGATCTCGTCCACGAACAGCACCGTGCCACGTCCGCTGGCTTTGCGCCGCTCGCGCGCCTCGGCGATCACCTGACGCACCCGTGGGATTCCCTCCGTCACGGCGCTGAACGGAACAAAGGTGGCGTGGGCGCGTGCGGCCAGGAGGCCGGCCAGGGTCGTCTTCCCGCTGCCTGGGGGCCCCCACATGATGAGGCTCGGGACCCGGCCGGATTCGATCAGCTCGCGCAGCGGGCGGCCGGAGCCCACGAGCTCCTCCTGACCCACGAACTCCTCGAGCGACCGCGGTCGCATGCGGGCGGCGAGCGGCGCCGAGCCATCGAACGACGCCGATGCGTCCGGTGACGGATCGTCATGCGGCCTTCGGCCGGCGGATGTCGTGCGGCTCACCGCTTCCTCGGGAAACAGGCTCGGCTCGTCAGACATCCTCACCGTGCTCCGGCGACCCCCCTGGAGAATCCCGTCCAATCAGGCCACCGGGCTCGATCAGCGCCCGAGCCCGCTCCGCGAGCGCGCCCGGTTCGTTGAGGTCCGGATCCTCGAGCACCTGGGCATGCAGTTCCTCCAGGAGCAGGCCGATCAAGGGGCCCCTGGGCACACCGAGCGCGATTAGCTCGTCACCTCCGATCGCGAGGTGCGCGAGAGTCAGAGGTGGGGCGCTCAACATCTCGTCGTGCACGCGGCGCCAGGCCGCAATCAGGTAGGCCTGCATCTGCGGCTCCGCGCTTGCCCGCGCATCCGCCAGGTGAAGCCGGAAAAGGTCCCGTACGGCGTCGTGATCCACCTCTGCCAGCCAATGGCGGAGTTGGGCCGCCGAGTCCATCGGACCGATGAACGGCTGGTAGTGGCGGAGGAGGTGAAGAACTCGCCGGGCGTCGGCGTTCGAGAATTTCAGCCGCTCCAAGAGAGGCCTCGCCCGCTCCGCTCGTGTTTCTCCATCCTCCCCGATCGGGAGAATCCAGCGCGCGCAGCGGAGAAGAGACCGGTGCCGGGGGATCGCGTCCACGGCCTGCAAGGTCCGCGGCCAGGTTCCCGGGTCCTCGGCCATGGCCTCGAGCTCGGAGTACCACGGCTCGAGCGCACCCACTTCCCGGTACAGGTCCAACGCGCGCGAGGGGGTCCGATCGCGGAGCACCTTGAGCAACTCCTCCCGGACACGCTCCGCGGACAACCGATCGAGCCCGCTGACCGCCTGCTCGAGGGCCGCACGGGTTGGCGTGTCGATCTCGAGGGATAGTCGTCCCGCGAATCGAAGACCGCGGAGTACGCGCAGGTAATCCTCGGCGAAGCGAGCCCCCGGGTCGCCCACCGCCCGAAGCAGGCTCCGCGAGAGATCGGAGCGACCGGCGAACGGGTCACGTAACTCATCCGTCGCCGGTCTCCAGGCGATCGCGTTGATGGTGAAATCGCGGCGCCCGAGATCCTCGTCGATCGTGTCCGCGAAGGAAACGACCGCATGGCGGCCGTCTGTCTCCACGTCGAGGCGAAATGTGGTCACCTCGTACATCGTGCCGTCACGCGCGAGAACGCCCACGGTTCCATGTTCGATACCGATCGGCACGGTTCGTCGGAAGATCCGACGGACGTCATCGGGCCGAGCGTTCGTGGCCACATCCCAATCCTGGTCCCGCACGGGAGACGCGTCGCCTACGGCACCACGCACGGCGCCACCAACGGCCCATGCCTCGAAGCCGTGCGACTCCAGCGTCTCGGCCACCCATATGAAGTTCGCCGGGGGAGCGAGGTGCGGTCGGTCGCGTCCGTCAGTCATCCGCAGTCCAGCAGTTGATCTCACACACGAGCGCCATGGTCGGCCTCTCAGCCGCAGAGGACGCTGCCCCCGTTCACATTCACGACCTCGCCGGTCACATGTCGGGCGAGATCGCTCAGGAGGAAGCAGATCGGCCCCGCGATATCTTCGGCGGTGGCCACCCGACGGAGCGGGATCTCGGAGATGACACGCTCCGACTCGGACGTTCGTAGAACCGAGGCGCTCATGTCCGTGTCCACCCACCCCGGGGCTACCGCGTTGACGGTGATCCCCTTTGGTCCGAGCTCTGTCGCGATCGACTTGCAGAATGAGATGATCGCACCTTTCGTCGCCGCGTAATGGCTGTGCTCGGCCTCTCCCCGTTGGCCCGCGGTCGAGGAGATGAGAACGACCCGCCCACCCTCGCCCATCCGCGTGACAGCCGCTCGGGTCGTCAGGTAGATCGAGGTGAGATTCACATCGATCATCTCGTGCCACTGACTCGGGCCAAGCTCGGAGAGCGGGCTCGCCGCAGCGTTCCACACGCCGGCGTTACCGACAAAGCCATCCAGTCCGCCGAACTCCGCGTCCACTCGCTCGAACAGGCGCTCCACGTCTGATTCGCGGCTCAGATCGCCCGGCTCGCTCCATAACTTGACCTGAACCCCATCGGGGGCCCCGTCGCCCGCGGCAGCGCGAGCCTCCTCGACCGCGAGCTCGGCCTCCTCGTGCGCGCTGTGGTAAGCGACTCCAACCGATGATCCCGTCTCGGCGAGGCTCACGACCGCCGCGCGTCCGATCCCGCGTGACCCACCGGTGACGAGTACGCGGCGGCCAGCCAGACCCGGGAGTCGGAGGCGCGCTATTCGGCCGGCCATTCGATCGCGGCGATGCGAGCCCCCAGGGCACCCCGGGGACCGACTCGCTCGGCAAGGCGCTCTGCGAGCTCGGCACTGCCGCCCACGGCGGGATCGGCCGCCGCTTCAAACGCGTACGTGAGGAGCGCGTCCGCCGCGAGCAACCTGAGGGCCGCCCGGCGGTCCTGTTCAGCAGCTCCGAGCACCGAGTCCAGTTCCTCGAGGGCAGCGAGCGCGAGGCCATCCGCCGGCGTCGGCGTCGAGCCCGGCCCGAGGCGCTCGAGCGCGGTTCGCATTGCGGCGGCCAGCTCCGCCGGCACGCCATCGAGATGCCGCTCCAGCCAGGCCCAGGGATCCATGGTCGTGGGACTCGTCATCATGGACTCCATGCTCAAGTCGAGAGCTCCGGGACGCGCTCGAGGGCCCATTGGCGTGCCTCTTCGAACGCTTCTGCGACACGGGCGGAATCGCCTACCCCTCCCTGGGCGAAGTGCGGCCGTCCACCGCCACCCGACCCGGTCGCGGCGCTCGACACACGCACGAGGTCGCCGGCCTTGAGCCCGCCGCGGATCAAGTCGTCCGTGACGACCGATACAAACGCTTCTCGCTCCTCATCGGGCACCACGACGTGGATCACCGCGGCCCCGGAGTCCAGCCGTGACCGGATCAAGTCACCCAGCTCGCCGAGGTCGGCGCCGGCGGGAAGCTCCACGCGCCCGGAGACGAACCGGCTTCCGTCCTGTCCTGCGCTCCCGAGCAGCTCCTGCACTACATCCGCCGCGGCCTCGCCCCGTCGCGAAGAAGCCGCGCGCTCCAACTGGTCTCGCTCCTCCAGCAACCGCTCGACCCGGTGCGAGAGCTCGTACTCGGGCACTCTGAGGCGCGCCGCGAGATCCGATACCAGGCGGTCCCGCTCTACGACCCAGCGGTAGGCCTCGCTCCCCGTGATCGCCTCGACTCGACGGATTCCGGCCGCCACCCCCGTCTCTGAAACCAGCTTGAACAGACCGATCTGCCCGGTGGTTCGGACATGCGTCCCTCCGCAAAGCTCGAGGCTCACGTCGGGAACGACGATCGTTCGAACGATGTCCCCGTACTTCTCGCCGAACAGCGCCATTGCCCCGGCCTCGATCGCGTCGGTATAGGCGCGCTCCTCGGCACGGACGACGGAGTTGGCGAGAATCGACTCGTTCACACGCATCTCGACCGTGTCGCGCTCCTCATCGGTCAGAGGTCCGCGGTGACTGAAGTCGAAACGCAGGCGGTCGGGGGCGACCAGCGAGCCGGCCTGGTGAACGTGCTCACCCAAGACCGAGCGCAGGGCCGCGTGAAGCAGGTGGGTCGCCGTGTGGTTTCGCTCGGTCTCACGGCGCAGCGGCCGGTCCACCTCGGCTTCGACCGGGCCCGGCTCTTCGGGTACCGTGCCTTCCGTGACCGGACCTGCGACGATGGTCTGGCCCACTTCGTTCTTGAACACCCGTTCGATCTGGACGGCCCAGTCGCCGGCTCGAACCCATCCCGTGTCGCTCACCTGTCCGCCGCTCTCCGCGTAGAACGGATTGTGCTCCAGGATGAAGGCGTGCTCGCCATCGATCGGTGTGTGAGCCAGGACCGCGGTCGTCGTGCCCAGCTCCACATACCCGACGAACTCGTGCCTGTCGTCAGACGCTCGTAGAGTGGTCGCCAGCTTCTCGTCCGCTTCGGCATGGGCGGAGTCCGACGAGCCCACGGCCTCGCGTGATCGAACCCGCTGCTCCTCGAGCGCGGTCTCGAAGCCCTGGACATCCACATCGTATCCGCGCTCCACGGCCATAAGCTGTGTGAGGTCGAGCGGCACACCGTAGGTGTCGGAGAGCTTGAACGCCTCGCGACCCGGGATCGTCCCTGATCCGCCCTCGGGCGCGAGCTCATCGAAACGGGCCATCGCCTCGTCGATCGTCGACAGGAAGCGCTCCTCTTCCGCGTGCGTCGTGCTGATCAGGTGCTCACGCCGTGCATCCAACTCCGGATAGGTGCCAACCATCTCGTCGACGACCGTATCGACCAGCGCGTGGAGCATCGGATCCCGGTGCCCGAGCAGCCAGTAGTGCCGAACCGCGCGGCGCAGGATCCGCCGCAGCACGTAGCCGCGCTTCTCGTTCGACGGGAAGACGCCGTCGGCGAGCAGGAAGGCGACCGCCCGGGCGTGGTCGGCGAGAACGCGGAACGGCAAACCTTCGTCCCAGCGCCCGGGCTCGAAAGAGTACTCCACGCCAAGCAGCTCCTCAGCCTGGCTGATCAGGGGGAGGAAGAGATCTGTGTGGAAGTTGGTGCGCTTCCCCTGCAGGATCGCGGCGATGCGCTCGAGTCCGGCCCCTGTATCAATGGAAGGAGCCGGCAGCGGCGTGTCGATTCCCTCGTCGGACCGGTCGAACTGCATGAAGACCAGATTCCAGATCTCCATGAACTGATCGGCGTCGCCGGCTGCGAGGAGCTCTTCATCGGTCAGCGAGCCGCCGGGCTCTGCTCGCAGATCGTAGTGCACTTCCGAGCACGGTCCGCAGGGACCCGTATCCCCCATCTGCCAGAAGTTGTCCTTGTCGCCGAGTCGCTTGACCCGATCCGGCGAGATGGGTGTCAGCTCCGTCCACAGACGGTGGGCCTCATCATCGGAGTGGTGGACGGTGGCCCAGATTCGGCCGGGCTCGAGGCCGAGCTCGTCGGTGATGAACTCCCAGGCGTACGAGATCGCTTCGGCCTTGAAGTAGTCGCCGAACGAGAAGTTCCCGAGCATCTCGAAGAACGTGTGGTGCCGGGCCGTGCTCCCGACCTCCTCGAGGTCGTTGTGCTTGCCGGAGACGCGCAGGCATTTCTGGGCAGTTACCGCGCGCGGGCCCGGGCTTTCCTGCTCCCCCAAGAAGATGCGCTTGAACTGGACCATTCCCGCGTTCGCGAACATGAGCGTAGGGTCGTCGGCGGGTACGAGCGGGCCACTTGGCAAATGCAGGTGTCCGTTGCGCTCGAAGTATCCGATGAAGCGGGATCTGATCTCGTCGGTTCTCATCACTCTATATCGTCCGGGAGGTCACCCCAGATGTCGCGCGACACCTCATCCAAACGCTCACGGATCGCCTCGGCGGCGAATCCCCGGCGGCTCAGATAAGCGAACAAGCGCCTGCGACCGGCTCGTGGATCTATGCCACCGAGCGTCCGTGACCCCTTCCGCGCCGCGCGCTCCAGCAGCTCGCGCTCGTTCACGCGCTCGTCGCGCAACGCTTCCTCGACGCCCACCTCGGCGTCGGGGCGAGCGACCCCCTTCGCGCCCAGCTCGGACACCATCATCTTGATGGAGCGAGGACGCAGCCGAATCCGGTCGCGCGCGTACGCGGCCGCGAAGACCCGATCGTCCAGGTATCCCAGGGTCTCGCACCGCTCGAGTGCGGCCCCCACCGCCGGGTCCTGATACCCCTTCTTGCGCAGGTTCCGCCGAACCTCCCAGCGGCTGCGGGGCCGAACCGAAAGGTAATGCAGGGCTTGGCGCATCGCCTCCTGCCGCTGCGCCTCGTCCTCGAGCGCCTCCAACTTCGCGGGAGCCATCTCATCGCCGACGCGCAGCCCGATCGAGTCGACGACGTCGCCCGGTAACCGACACGCAAAAGCGCCATCCAACTGGACATCGACCCAGCCTGGACGGCGCTTGGAGGGTAGAAGGGCGGTGACGCGTGGCAAGGAGCCTAGCAGGCCTGCGTTGAGGCAAAGCAGCCTGCGTTGCGGGAGCTACCGCTCGACATCAGGTCGAGATGGTCTTCTCGTCCGCCGCTCGCTTCCCGTTCGTGGGGGCCTCGGCGGACTCATCGTCCGTCTCGCCCACGCCATTCTCCGGCATGGAAACCGGCATTCCGAGGCCTTCGCGGATACGCGCCTCGATCTCCTCGGCAATGTCGGGATTCTCCTTCAAAAACACTTTCGCGTTCTCGCGACCCTGGCCGAGTCGTAGATCGTCGCCGTACGAATACCAGGCCCCCGCCCGGTGGACCACGTCGATGTCCTCGCCCATGTCGACCAGCAAGCCTTCGCGGCTCACTCCCTGATTGAACATGATGTCGAACTCGGCCTGCCGGAACGGCGGAGCACACTTGTTCTTGACCACCTTCACCCGTGTGCGGCTGCCGACCTGCTCCTGCCCTTCCTTGATGGAGGCGATCCGCCGGATATCCAGGCGGAGCGAGGCGTAGAACTTGAGCGCGCGGCCGCCGCTCGTCGTCTCGGGATTACCGAACATGACCCCGATCTTCTCGCGGATCTGGTTCGTGAAGACCACGGCAGTGTTGGAGCGTGAGATCGCTCCCGTCAGCTTCCGCAGGGCCTGCGACATGAGCCGCGCCTGCAAGCCGACGTGCGCATCGCCCATCTCGCCCTCGATCTCGGCCCGTGGCACCAGTGCGGCGACCGAGTCGATGACGATCACGTCCAGCGCTCCGGAGCGGACGAGTACCTCGGCGATCTCCAAGGCCTGCTCGCCCGTGTCCGGCTGCGAGACGAGCAGGTTCTCGATGTCGACCCCGAGCCGCTGGCCGTAGGCGACGTCCAGCGCGTGCTCGGCATCGATGAACGCGGCCACGCCCCCGTCCTTCTGCGCGTTCGCGATCACGTGCAGGGTAAGGGTGGTTTTGCCGGAAGATTCGGGCCCGAAGATCTCCGTCACGCGGCCGCGTGGGATTCCACCGATACCCGTCGCGTGATCGAGGTTCAGGGCGCCCGTCGAGATGGCGGGGGTGTGCATGGGAACCTCATCGGAACCCAACCGCATGATCGCCCCCTTCCCGTGCGCTCGCTCGATCTGGTTGATGGCGACCGAAAGTGATTTTTCTCGTTCGTCTTTCGACTCCGACCCCATGGATCGCCCTCCAGATCAAGGTGATTCGTCTCTCGGACCGGGAATGCTCCGGGCAGGTCGCACGATAGCACGCCGATCGGACTTTCGCAATTTCTTCGGGTGCGGCGAATTCGTGCCTGCCCGGTGCCGAATCCGTTTTCGGGTCGTTTAGCAGGCCGCCAGTGGACTATCGGCAGGTCGCTGAAAGACTCCGGAGGGCCGCGTCCCGAGCAAGTGTGGTCCGCGAGGTCAACTCGCTCTCAATGGAGCGCTCACTGGAGCGCCGCCCCGCAGTTGGGGCAGAACGACTCGCCTCCGGAAAGATCCTTCCCGCAAACGACGCAGGCGGAACCGTCGGCTGCGGAGTCGTCCTCGGCTCCGGCACTCGCACTCTCATCGGGCGACCCCGCTCGCGCTTCATCTCGAGCGCGCACGGCCTCCAGTTCCAGCTCGCGGCGCAGCCGTACGTACTCTTCCTCCGCGAGCTTGCCGGTCTGGAACTCGAACTCGAGCCCGCGTAACGCCTCGATCGTGATGTCCTGCCGTGCACGCGCGGGACTCCCGGTCACTGGCCTGGTCTTGCCGCTCACGACCGCAGCCGCGACCACCGCCACCGCGAGCATGAGCACGATCCCGCCAAACAGCAGGTAGCCGATCATGCGAGGCTTCTCCTCCTTCTCTCCCCGGCGAGCTCGACGGCCCTCGCTACCGCGGCGGCGGGGTCCTCCGCGCGCTCCGTCAACAGATCATCCGGCAGGTTCGTCGCGAGACCGATCACCGGGATGCCGAACTTCCGGGCAAACGCGGCCTCGGTCGTCGTTCCCCACCCTCCGGCGATCGCGATGACCGCCTCGGATGCCCGAACGACGAGAACGTTGCGGGCTTCTCCGAGGCCGGTCGGAATCGGAATGGTCACTCCCGGCGCCGCCGCTTCCGCACTCGTGCCCGGGAGGATGCCGACCACAAGGCCGCCGTCCTCCGTGGCACCGGCCGCGGCTGCTCGCATCACGCCGCCAAGACCACCGCACACCTCGACCGCCTCCGCGCGCGCGATGGCAGCCCCCACCCGGTAAGCGAGCTCCTCGGCCTCGGGCGTCGCGTCGCCCGATCCGATAACCCCGATGCGAAGCGGTCTCATTCGACTCCTCAGCGCAAGAGGGCAGGCCCACCGGAGGCCTCCCTCGCCCGTCGCTCGCTCACCGCTCGAGTAGAATCGTCACAGGCCCGGCGTTCACGAGCTCCACATCCATCATCCCGCCGAATTCGCCCTCCTCGACGGGTCCATCGACCTCACGACACACCTCCACGAAGCGCTCGTACAGCCGGCGAGCGGCCTCGGGCGTCGCCGCTCCGGTGAACGACGGGCGGCGGCCCCGGGACGCGTCGCCATACAGCGTGAATTGCGACACGACGAGCAGGCCCCCACCCACTTCCGACACCGACCGGTTCATCCGCCCCGCCTCATCCGCGAACACTCGCAGTCCCCAGAGCTTCTCTGCCATCCAACGCAGCGTGTCCTCGTCATCTTGCGGGGCGAACGCCGCCAGGACCAGCAGCCCCACCTCGATCTCACCCACTCGCTCGCCCTTTACCGTCACGTGCGCCCGGCTCACTCGCTGCGCTACGACCCGCATGTCATCTCCCTCGAACCCTCGGGCGTCCCGCCGTCGCTCTCCCAGGTCCCTCTGCCACAAACCTCCCCGCAGGGGAAAACCGGCTGACGCCTACGCATGTCCCAGACACCCCGAATCATGGTGATCGCGAGCACAATTTCACACTTTTTCGACATCTTATCCACAAATCTTTCCACAACTTTTTTCAAAAAAGTCAAGTGACGTCATGCCCTCGCTCCACGACGTGAACGAGACCGGGCGACCAGATCGACGGAAAGACCTGCGCGGGCGGACTGTTCCCCGGCGACTCCAGTCACCACGCGGGTCCGGGTCGCTCGGGAGGTGCGGGAAAGAGCAGCATGGAGAGCTCAACGCGTGTCCCATACCGGCATAAAAAAACTCAGCCCCTGCGCACCCTTGCGGGTGTCAGGGGCCGAGCTAGAAGGACTATGTTTTGCGGTTCCAGTGACTCTGTCCCGTTCGTTTGCGCGGCCTCACGGGACTCCACGGACCTGGTACCATCTCTGTCCGACTAGCTGTGCGAAGCCACCTGTTTTCCCAAAGGCTTGCGCCTCTTCGTCAGAGCCTAAGCCCTGCCCTTGTGACCTCACGTCGGACGGCCCGTAGCGCCGTCTACAACCTCGGCCTTTCGAATTGACCGGTGCCTCCTTCCAAGGCACGCCGGGAATATAAAAGAAAAGTTTTAATCGTCAAGCCCACAGAAGGGGCAATGGTAGTTTTTTAAAAAAGTCGCGAATGATCCCCTTCAAGATCGCGGGCTCTCAGGATCGAAAGCGACGGATTGAACGACGCATGCCGCGGGGAGAGTGCCGTTACTGACCGAACAGGCGCTCCAGCTCGCTCGCAGGGTGCGCCCTGCCGTAGTTCCCGACGCGCTCCATGATGCGATTGAGCAGCGCGGTCTCCGGGAGCGTCCGCCGCAGACCGTCCACGCACCCGACCACGACGAGCATCTCCCGAGCCCTGGACAGCGCCACGTTCAGGAGGCGGGGGAGGTCGGGGTTGCGGCGCTCGTCCAGGAACCAGCTGCGGCCCGGTGGCGCGTCGACCGTATCGATGACCACCAGGGCTTTTTCCCGCCCCTGGAACCGATGAATCGTGCTCACCTCGAGATCTCGGGGCGCGGATTTGCCCAGCCGACCGGTCACCAGCTCTCGGACCGCCCGCGTCTGTTGACGGTAGGGGGACACCACGCCCACGTCCTGGAGCCCCACCCGCGCCGCCAACTCGAGCAAACGCACGATGACTTCGGCATGCACCTTGTTTTGCCGCGAGCCCTCTACGCGCTCCACACGTGGATCGAGCTCGCTCGTGTCGAGCAGGACGAGCGGCTCCCCACCCATCACGCTACGCCTGAGCTCCGGGGCATCCTCGAGCCGGTCGGCATAGAACAGCTCGCTCACCAGAGCGCGGATCGGGGGCGCCATTCGGTACTGGACGGTGAGCATCGCACACAGCGCATCGCGCGGAGACGGTAGGGTCACCTCCCCCGCCGTTCCGGCCCCCACCACCCCCGTCTCTCGGAACACATCGCGCCGAAGCCAGCGGTCGGCGGCGGGCCCGTCACTCTGAACGATGGGCGGCAACTGCTGAAAATCTCCCACGGCCACAGCACGGCTCCTGGCGTGCGCGGCGGCGAGGGCCGCATACGGCAACGGCGCCGCGCTCGCTTCGTCCAGGATGACCGATTCGAATCTCAACCCTCGGAGCTCCTCGCGTACCGCCAGCCGCGCGAGCGTCGTGAGCACGACATCCGCGTCTTCGAGCGCCAGGATCGCCTGGTGGCCAATCTCCATCGCCAGCCGTCCCAGGGTCCGCGTGGCAGCCGGATCGTCCCCGCCCTGGGCCACGGCACGCAGCCTCGCGAGCCGCGTCCGGGCACCATGGGGCGGACCTTCTCCGTCGGGCGCCCGGAGGCGGTGCTGCGCCTCGAGCTCATCCAGCGCGCGCGCGATCCCACTCGCTCCACCGTCGATACGGCGCTGGACCGCCGCCTCCAACGAAAGCTCGGGGTCCGAGGCACCCCCGAACTCAGCCCCGACGCGGATCACCTTGTTCGCGGAGATCGACTGAGGGTCCAGGAGCGAGCGGATACGGGAGGCCACCTCGTCCACGGCTCCGTTCGTCGCGGCGACACCCAGCACGCGACCCTCAGCGGCCAGCTCCACCGCTGCGTGGGCGACCAGCTGGGTCTTGCCGGTGCCCGGCGGCCCCCACACGAGCTGCACTTCGCTCCCCAAGATGCGCTCGAGCGCCGCCACCTGAGGCTCGTTCAACGCCAGCCATGCGGGCCTGTCTCCCGGTACCCGGCCCAGGGTCGGGGGCCGGCGCCCGAACAAGCCGCGGATCGTTTCGGGAAAGTATGCGTCCGGCTGGTCCGCGATCCCATCCAGTCGCAGGGACAGCTCCCGCAGAAGCCACGTCGGGTCGAACTCCAACTCGGAGGCGCCCAGGCGCTGTCCGAGCCACTCCATCGCGATCACGTGGAGCGCCCCCAGCGCCCGGTCGTGGCGGCGCACCACACCCAGCGTTTCCCGCCCGTCGACCCGCACGCGGACCCGATCGTCGGGTCGAATGTCCAGCCGTCCCCCTGGGAGCTGGAACGAGTACTCGAAGCCCGCGCCGCCATCCCTGGTCAAGCGACCCCAGGGCGCGAGAATCGGGGTCTCGAGCCCCCGCCGGGCCAGATCGGCGCGCACGGCATCGATCTCCTCCTCGAGAGCCCGCTGGCAATCCGCGATCAGCAGCCACAGGTCCTCGGGCGGGTCGGTGGGCGAGGCACCCGGGTCGGGGCCCGTCCCGGTATCGGGTCGTGCGAGGTCTGGCATTCCGGCTCGGACGCTTACCTTTTTCGGCATTCCCTAAGAGCGAGATCAGGACTCGAATGAATACCACACACCAGAGGCCCGACACCACACGCCAGGGCCCGGACGACAGCCGGACCCCCGGCGCGCCGGATTGGACGCCGACCGAATTCCGCGAGGCGCTCGAGCAGGTGGCGGATTGGGTGGCTCGTTACCGGGAGGACGTGCGATCGTTCCCGGTCGCCTCCCGACTCGAGCCTGGAGACGTGCGGAGGCGACTCCCCGCCCACCCACCGGCGACCCCGGACCCCCTCGAGCGCATCCTGTCCGACCTGGACGAGATCATCGTGCCGGGTTTGACGCACTGGAATCACCCTGGCTTCATGGCGTACTTCGCCAGCTCCGCGGCCGGTCCGAGCGTCCTGGCCGAGCTCGTCATCGCCGGTCTCGGGGTCAACGCGATGCTATGGCAGACCTCCCCCGCCGCTACCGAGCTGGAGATGCTCACGATCGATTGGCTCCGCCAGGCGGTCGGACTACCGGACGCCTACCGCGGGGTGATCATGGACACGGCGTCGGCCGCCAGCTTTACGGCGCTCCTCGCGGCCCGGGAGGTCGTGGGAGAGAACGTCCGCGAGCACGGTCTGGCGGGGAATGCGGACCACCCGGCCCTCGGGGTTTACGTCTCCGATCAGGCGCACTCGTCGCTCGAAAAGGCGGCCATCGCCGCGGGTCTCGGACAACGGAATGTGCGGCGCATCCCCGTCGATGCCCGCTTCCGTATGGACGCCGGCGCGCTGGAGGAGGCACTGGGACGGGATGCCGAGTCCGGGGTGCGACCGGCGTTCGTGTGCGCCACCCTCGGCACGACGTCGACCGCCAGTGTCGACCCGGTGTCCGACATCGCGGACGCGGCAAGACGCTTCGGTTGCTGGCTGCACGTGGACGCGGCGTATGCGGGGCCGGCGGCGATGCTCCCGGAGCTTCGACCCTGTTTCGAGGGTTGGGAGCGCGCCGACTCCATCGTCCTCAACCCGCACAAGTGGATGGGGACGCCGCTAGACTGCAGCGTTTTGCTCTTTCGCGACGGCGAGCCGTTTCGACGGTCACTCGCGCTCACGCCCGCGTACCTCGAGTCCGAGCACCCGGGCGCCCCGAACCTGATGGATTACGGGCTCTCGCTGGGACGGCGCTTCCGCGCGTTGAAGCTGTGGTTTCTGTTTCGCTGTCTCGGAACCGGGCGCTTGTCCGACACGTTGCGAAACCACGTACGGCTCGCGCACGAGTTCGCGGAGCGTCTGGGGAAGGACGGGCGGTTCGAGCTCGCCGCACCGGTCTCGTTCAGCACGGTCTGCTTTCGCCCGATCGCGGACGGTGAAGATCGGACCGTCGAGGAGGCGGACGACCTGGGCCGCCGCGTGCTGGAGTCGGTGAACGCTGACGGGCGGGTGTTTCTCTCGCACACGGTCCTCGAAGAGCGTTATACTCTGCGGCTGTCGGTCGGAAGCGTTCACACGCGAGAAGAGGACGTCGTAGCAGCCTTCGAGAGCGTGCGGGCGGCGTACGACCGCGAGGTGCGCGAGGACGAGGGCGCGGCGTGACCGGACGCGGCCTACGAGTCGGACCGTGATATGGGGAGACTGGGAGCCCGAGCAGGGCATACTGAGGAGCCGGAACGCCATGAGGAACGAAGCGAAGCATTATCTGACCCGAGCGCTCGCCACGGCGCTCGTGGCGATCTCGGCCGCCGGCTGCGCTCAGGACGCCAACGGCTCGCAGGATCTCATCGTGGTCCCAAGTGACGCCCAGGTAGCGAGCGATCGCGCGGACCAGGCGCGCGTCAAGGGAGATGAGGACGCGCCGATTCGCATCGTCGAGATCTCCGACTTCCAGTGCCCCTTCTGCCGGCAGTTCCATGACGAGACGATGGCAGCTCTCGACAGTTTGTACATCCAGACGGGCAAGGTCCGCTACATCTGGATCTCGTACGCGAACCCCGGTCACCCGCGCGCCTGGACCTCGATCGAGGCCGCGTTCTGCGCCGGGGCGGTCGGGAAGTTCTGGCCGATGCACGACGTGCTCTTCGAGCGACAGGAGGAATGGTCCGCCGCCGAGGATCCGTTCGCGTCGTTCGTCGGATACGCGGAGGAGATGGGGATCGACCCCGCGTCCTTCGGGGCGTGCATGAAGGACGACCTTCTGGCGCCGTTTCTCCTCGGGGACTACACGAACGTGATGCGGGCCGGGATCTCCAGCACGCCCTACTTCATCCTCGCGGACAGCGTCGCGATCCGGGGCGCCGCTCCGATCGAGAGCTTCCGCACCGCCATCGACTCGCTCCTCGTCCTGAAGGACGGCGACGAGCAGTAAGCGGCGAGCTTTGAGCCACGAGTACCCGGCGAGCTTCAAGCGGTTGGCAACAAGGCGGATCCGCTACTCTTCACCGTTCGGGCGGAACACGGAGCGCAGGCGTTCTACCGCCTCGGCGGCGACCGCCGCGCCCCGGTTGAAGATGGTCATCAACTCCCGCTCCTCCGTGCCTGCCAGGGCGATGTCGAAGCTGAAGTGGATCGCGACACCTGCCGGGCGGACGTTCTCCTGCGGATCGGTCCACCCTCCCGACGGATCGAGGGCCCCCTCGATGTGCACCTCCACGGTATCCGAGGCGGCCCCGATCTCCTGAGCCAATCCCGTCAGACCGGTAGCGAGCTCCTCGTTGAGCGCCGGGTCCGACTCGCGCTCCGCGAGCCACAGCGACGGGGGTGCGACATCGATGTGGAGAAAGCCGAGCATTACCTCTGGGTCCAGATCGAAGGTGTCCGGGCCCAACCGCTCCCCACCCTCCTCGCCCCCGTGCACCAGGTAGGTGGACAGCCCCTCGCGCCCGATGTTCAGGAGCCCGAGCGCCATCTCGTCGATCACGAGCTCCACCAGCGCCGACGGGGCGTACAGGGTATCCACGGCCCCAGACTCCAGGATGTCCAGCTCGGATTGGTCGTAGGCCAGGACCCTGAAGAACCAGGAAAGGGGTTCTTGTCGTCCTTCGAACGTGTCTCGCGACCCGAGTCCTTCGTGCCGCAACGCGGCAAGCAGGAGGGCGCCGAGCTGGTGTCGTGTCAGGTCCGGCAACGGATGTGGGCGGCTTGAGTATGTCGTCAGGTGGCCGTCGGGACGCTCGCCCCTACGGCGTGATCATGATGTGGGCCGATGGCTTGCCGGGGAACATCAGCCACGGCCGCCCCGGCTGGCGCTCCGCGGGGACCCCGACCTGCTCGGACGTGGCATAGGCCACGTACAGTACGCTGAGCGGACTCAAGTTATCGACGTCGCCGCCCCAGTTCACCGGACCCGAGAGCGAATACAGCGCCGCCGGGTGCTCCGGCATGGACAGCTCGCCGGCATCGATCTCCTCCCAGCGCTTTGAGATCGACTCGCGCCCGGTGATGCCCTGCGAGCGCAGCTCCCGGCCGCGTACCATGTACGGCCCGAGGCTGCGGTGGTAGCAGGCGACGTGGAATCGTTCGTCCGCCGGGTCGTCCGCCAGACAGGTGAAGTCGCCCTCTCCGTCGCGCACCGTCACCCACGTCTCTCCGTCCCGCGCGATGACGGTCGCGGCGTCACGCTGGGACGCCGGTAGCGGGAGGGTCGCCGTCTGCACGGCTTCCTCCTGCGCTCGAGCCGGGACCACCGCCAACGCCAGGAGAAGGCACCCCGCCAGGGCACGAAGCAGGCCTCTAACCGTGACTCGCGGGTGCATGAAAACCTCCCTGAAATCGGTGTCGTTCTCGCGCGGGATCCGTTGGAGTGCGCTCCATTATAGCGCGAGACGCTCGCCGGTACGAAGCGGGCCGCGATTGGCTCCCCACGGCGGGATCGAGGTAGCCCGCACGAAGGCGGTTGCGGATTTCGCTTTCGGGTTCGAGATTCGCGCCGGGGCCGTTTCAAAGGTCCAAAGATTTCGTGGAACGATAATTCGGCCCGGCGTCATATTCGGGCTGGAAGGATATACCAGACCGTGCCTCTACGCGTAGCGGTACCTACCGAAACCGCCGAGGGCGAGACCAGAGTCGCCCTTACCCCTGATGGCGTCCGAAGGCTGTCGAGTGACTCGGTCGAGTGCGTGGTACAGGCCGGCGCCGGCGAGGCGGCCTCGTTCAGGGATGCCGACTACGAGGAGCAGGGCGCCAGCATCGTGGGCGACGCAGGACGGCTCCTCGGCGAAGCCGATGTCGTGCTCAAGGTGAACCCTCCCGGAGAGCTCGCGGACGGCCGGCACGAGGTCGATCTGATCCGAGAGGGCGCCGTCCTCATCTCGCTCATGCGACCGCACCAGAGCCCGGACTTGCTCCAGCGACTCGCACAGCGCCGAATCACGGGGCTTTCGCTCGAGCTCCTCCCCCGCACCACGCGCGCGCAGGCGATGGATGTCCTGTCGTCCCAGGCGACGCTGGCGGGTTACAAGGCCGTGGTGATCGGGGCGGACTCGCTGGGCAAGATCTTTCCGTTGCTCATGACGGCCGCAGGAACGCTATCCCCCGCGAAGGTGCTCGTGCTGGGCGCCGGCGTCGCGGGGCTACAGGCGATCGCGACGGCCCGCAGGCTGGGCGGCGCGGTCGAAGGCTACGACATCCGCGCCGCGGTGAAGGAAGAGGTCGAGAGCCTGGGGGCGAAGTTCGTGGAGTGGGGCGAGGACGAGACCGCAGCCACGGCGGACCGTGAGACGGAGGGCGGTTACGCGGAGCAGCTCGCCGAGGACGAGCAGGCACGCGAGCGCGAGCTGGTCGCACGCCACGTGGCCAAATCGGATATCGTGATCACGACGGCGCTCGTGCCCGGAAAACCGGCTCCCCTCCTCGTCACCGAAGAGATGGTCGAGGCGATGAGCCTGGGCTCGGTGATCGTGGACCTGGCCGGGGAAGCCGGGGGCAATTGCGCCCTCAGCGAGGCGGGGCAGACCGTGAAGTGCCACGGCGTCACCATCCAGGCTCCGCTGAACCTGCCCGCGACCCTTCCCACCCACGCCAGCCAGATGTTCGGGCGCAACGTCTCGGCTCTCCTCAAGGAGATGGTCACGGACGACGGACTGAGCGTGGATTTCGAGAATGATATCATCGACGCCTGCTGCGTCACGCACGAGGGACAGGTGAGGTTCGAGGGATGAGCCCTCGGGCGAGGATCTTTCAAGCGAGGATCGGCCCATGACCGGCACCCTGCTTGTCGGCGTTTACGTGTTTGTTCTAGCGATGTTCGTGGGATTCGAGATCATCACGAAGGTGCCGCCGACGCTGCATACGCCGCTGATGTCGGGCTCGAACGCCATCTCGGGCATTTCGATCGTCGGCGCGCTGGTGATCGCCGGCTCGGGTGAGTCGACCCTGTTCACCATGATCGGTCTGGCCGCCGTGATCCTGGCGATGATCAACGTCGTCGGCGGTTTCGTGGTGACGGATCGCATGCTCCACATGTTCCGGCGCGCGCCGGACACCAAGAGCTAGCAACCTCCAGAAGCTAGAAGCCCAGCGGGCTTTTCAACCAAGGGAAACGGGTACTTCCATGCCGGCCGGAACGCTCAGCACCCTCATACTTCTCAGCTACCTCGTCTCGGCCGTGCTGTTCATCGTCGGCCTGA
>JBDHAD010000021.1:0-49323 GCA_039588215.1 Gemmatimonadota bacterium | reverse complement strand
GACGGTCGCGCCCCATGCCCACAGCAAGGCGTGCGCGCGGCGCCGCGCGCGATGCTGCACCTCACGCGGGGCACTCTCATGCCGCGAGCCTAGCCGGTACCCGGCCCAGACCCCAAGTGCGAGGACGAAGAGCCCGACGAGGACCCCGAGGCCGAAGACGATGGGACCGACGGCATCGGGCCATCGGTCATCGCCGAATAGGAAGAGCCACGAAGCGCCGAGAGCGAAGGCGATCGTTTCGAATGCCGCCGCGGCCCCCAGCAGCAGCCCCCAGGCCGCACCGACCAACGCGTACAGTCGGCGGAGTCTCAAGCTTCGCTCCCGAGTTCATGCCCGAGTCGCGCCCGCGGCCGAGCGCCGTCGAGCCAACACACCGGTCGGTTGTGAGCGCGTTCCATAGGCCTCGGCGGTCTATGCCCGGGCTTGCCTGCCTACCCCAGCTCTTTCCGGTCCAACCGGTCGACTCCGGCCTCATACTGCTCAAGCGTGATCGCCCCATCCACGTAGCGCCGCTGTAGCGATTCAAGCGCCGTCTCGGGCTCCGTAACCGGGGGTGCGGCGCCCCCTTCAAGCGCGGCAGAGGTTGAAGCGCCCGCTGCGATCGAGCCTTTCGCCGTGGAGTCAACTCGTCCAGAACGTAGCGCATCCGGTCCGTCGGTCCCGGCACCCGCACCGAGACGGCGGTGAGACCACGCGCGCCGACACCCGGCACCACACCCGAACAGCAACCAGAACGCAGCCAGCCAAATCAGCCAGTCGGGCATCGAACTCCCCCATTGTGTGGGCACACGCGGCCGTGAGGCCGAATCGTAACCTCGCTCCTTCCAATGTACCAACGAGGGTGCACGACTGCGGGATTCAACCGCTCCTCGACGCAAGGCCGAGGGCGAGCGACGATCGGGAGCGCCCGCAGCGTTACGTGGAGGAAACAGGTCCCGGTGGAATCCTAGATCGCGAGGGCGTCATGCAAACTGTGTGTTCCCGAGCTATCTCCTTACAAAACAAGGACTCAGGGACATTCCTTTTGTCTGTCAACGGTACACGTGTATCATTATGCTACAGTCGTCGAGCGTGACCGCGGGGCACGATTCGGGAGAGGTTTGCCACACCGGGCGCTGGCTGCATGCCGACCTGCCATGGAGAGTCGAGACTTTTGACGCCACAGCTCACGATCATCGAATGTTCCGACTCGTTTTCGGAGCTCTGGCCCCAACTCGCCGAGCGCCTGGGTGCGACGCTGGAACGAGTCAAGGAGCCGATGCAGGCGACGCGGGCCCGCGATGCGCTCGTCATCCTCGCGTGCGCCGGCGTCGAGACCGAGTCTATCGAGCACCTGCACCGGGTCCATCGGGCGGGCATCGATGCTCCGATCGTGGTCGGTGCGGAGCAGGACCACCGCCTGGCCGTGCAACTCATGCGACGCGGGGCATCGGCCTACTACGCACTTCCGGCCGATCTCGACCGACTCGAGCGGGAGCTGGAGGAGAGAATCAGCCCCCTTCGGGCCGCCATCCCGGACGGCCCGAGTGTCGCCACGGCCACCTTCGATTTCAGCGCGATCGTGGGGGAGCACGCAACCATCCGTGCGGCACTCGACATGGCCGCACGGGTGATACCCGGAGGACGGGCCACCGTCCTCATCCTGGGCGACACTGGGACCGGAAAAGAGTTGATCGCGCAGGCGATCCATTACAATGGACCGCGCGGGAAACAGCCGTTCGTGACCGTCAACTGCTCCGCCATTCCGCAGGCGCTGCTCGAATCGGAGTTGTTCGGCCACGAGAAGGGCGCGTTCACAGATGCGCGCGCCTCGAAGCCCGGTCTGTTCGAGGTAGCGGACGGCGGAACCGTGTTTCTCGACGAGATCTCGGCGATGCCGGTCGAGCTGCAAGGCAAGCTGCTCCGCTTCCTGGAAACGCGGGAAGTGCGGAGACTCGGTGGCCTTCGGACTACGGAGGTGGACGTCCGCATACTGGCCGCGGCCAACGTGGACCTGCACGAGCTGATCAGCGCTGGGGGCTTCCGGGAGGATCTCTACTACCGCCTGGCGGTGATTCCGATCGAGCTCCCTCCGCTCAGGGACCGAGGGAGCGACGTCCTCCTTCTGGCCCGGCATTTTCTCTCGCAGATCTCCGCCGGATACGAAATGGAGGAGCCCGAGCTGACGCGCGCCGCATTGACCGCCGTCGAGGAGCACCCGTGGCCCGGCAACGTCCGCGAATTGCGTAACGCGATCGAGCGGGCGCTCCTGCTGGCCGATGGGGGTGCCATTCGGCCGGAGCATCTGGCCCTAGGGCCGGCGGCGACTCGCGCGCCCACCAGCGGCCGTGACGGCGACATCGAGCCGCTGCTCCCATTTCCGGCCACCCTCGACCAGCTGGAGCGAGCCGCGGCGGCGGCCATGGTGGAGCACTTCCGCGGGAACAAGAGCGAGGCGGCGAGGCGGCTCGGGATCACGCGGTCGCGACTGTACCGGATTCTCCGGCGAGGTGACGACGACGGGACGGGCAATTGACGCGCAGGCCACACAGGGTGTCTCGAAGCGAGACAGGTGTCTCGATCGAGTACACCCTACGAATCTGTAAGTCACTTATCGTCCACTAGTTACATCAGGAACGGTGATTGCATGGAAGCCCGGTGACCATCAGGTTGGGCCCAGCACCCCAGAGGAGATTCATGAGAGCCATCAGGATTGCCCCGACGTCGGACCGACCCGGGCATGACCGTGCAACCAGCCGCATCATCGCCTGTCTATTGTTGGCGTCCGCATGCAGCGACTCCCCGATCATCACGGAACCGCCGCCGGGCCCGCCTGGCGTACCCGAAGCGTCGCTCACGTTCCTGCGGCCGGCGGCGCTGACTCAACCGCTCTTGACGACCGATACCAGCTTCGTCGCGACACGCGGACAACAGGTCGAGATCCGCCTCTTCTACGAGCCCGAGCCGGGAAGCACGGACCCCGTCGGGGAACGCTTCCTCGAATTCGAGCTGGACGAGGAATCGCTCCTGCGCTATCCACCGAGCGGCCACCCCAAGGCCGGTCAGCTCTTTCAGGACGGCGACACGATCACGATCAGCATTCACGTCGAGACGGATACACTGCTCGTGGAGCTGGAGCCGACGGGTCTCGAGTTCGATGTCGCCGAGCCGGCGGAGCTCGAGCTGAGATACGGCAACGCTGACGAAGACTTCGACGACGACGGTGATGCGGATCCGGAGCTCGAGAGCGAGATCGATCTCTGGAGACAGGAGAGGATCGGCGACCCGTGGTTCCGGATCGGAGAGATCAAGGACGCGGACGCAGACCGGATTCGCGCCCGGCTGACGTCGTTCTCCCGCTATGCGCTCGCGATATGACCGCGGATTCGGACTGCCGCGGCATCGCTCGCTCGACCCGTTGACGACCTCGCAACCCGATAGGGAGCGAAGCGACTCGATGCAGACGCCATCCTGGGACGAGCTGCGAACGACGGCCGAGGCGTTGGCCACGGACGGCGACTGGTCCGCTCTCTACGAGCGGCTAGCGGGTGAGGATGTAGCGCGCTTGCTCGAGGATAGCTCGATCGCGTACTGGTTCGCCGAATCCCTCTACCACACGGCGCGGATGGAGGAACTCGCCTCGTACGCGTCCGCCTACGAGCAGTCCTCTCGCCGCAGCACCGACCCGGACGGCGTGATGCGCGCGCTGAACCTCGGCGGGATCGCGGCTTTCGAGCTCGGCGAGCCCGAGGTCGCCCGGGCCAAGTTCGACACCCTCATGGAGCTGGCGGAGGCCAGCGGCGATAGAGAGATGTTGGCCCGAGCGGCGAACAACCTCGGCGCGATCGCGAACCTGAAGGGACGCCGGCACGAGGCCCTGGCCTATTACCATCTCGCCATTCCGCTCTACCAGCATCTCGAGCAACCACGCGGGATCGCGCAAAGCTACCACAATCTCGGTCGCTCGTATCACGATATGGATCGCCTCGACGAGAGCGTGGCCTCGTATGCTCGAGCAATCCTGATGGCTGAAGATCTGGCGTATGCGCCGTTGATCGCTATGTCGACCATCGGGCGAGCCGAGGCGGAGCTTCGCCGAGGGGACCTGCCACTTGCGAGTCGATTGGTGGAACGCGGGCTGGAACTCGCCCGGGCGATCCCCGATCCCATCTCGGTAGCGGAGGGGCTACGAGTGCGCGGATCGGTCTTGTGGGCGGACGGGGACGAGACCAACGGCAAGTCGAACCTGCTTGAGGCCCTCGAGCTGGCGCTCGAGACGCGACACGCTCTCCTCGAAGCCGAGATCCGACGTGACATCGGACGCTGGCTCGCGGGAGCGGGGCAACCCCATGAAGCGCACGCCCACCTGAGCGCTGCCGTCGAGCGTTTCGACTCCCTCGGGGCCGGCGCCGAGGCCCGAGCGCTACGCGAGGAGATCAGCTCGATCGATAGCTGATCGATCGCGGCCCTCGTTGCGGTTTGGTCCAGACTGTACCGATTCGGTACACATGCAAGCCGGCATAAACAACTTCATATAAACTGTCATATCTTTAGTACTATAAACCCATTATGCTTGTCATGGCACGGCCACTGGATCCCGGTCCGCCTCCTGCACTTTCCGAAGGGCGAGCAGTCAGCCGTTCAAAGATGGAAGAGACGAAGGAGGACCACATGTATAGGATGGGATTCTCGCCGCGCCCGGCGCTCGTCGCGCTGATTCTGAGCGCCGCCGTGGCTTGCTCGGACACGACGGGTCCGAATGGGGACAACGGGAACGAGACGCCGACCATTAACCTCGCGATTGCAGTTGGCGGTTCCACCGCGGCTCCGGCACGCGCCCCCTCGTTCGATATCGTGATGAGCGATGGCACGAACACGGTGGAGTTGACCCGGGTCGCGATCGTGCTGCGCGAGATCGAACTCAAGCTGCAGGAGGATGACGACTGCGAAGACTCTTCCAGCGGCGACAACGATGATTGCGAAGAGTTCGAGGTCGGTCCGATCCTGCTCGAGCTGCCGCTCGACGGGGAGCTGCAGCAGCTTGTGACCTTGGAAAACGTGACTCCAGGGGTGTACGACGAGCTGGAATTCGACATCCACAAGCCCAGCGATGACAGTGCGGAGGATCTCGCTTTTCTCTTGGCCAACCCCGAGTTCGAAGACGTGAGCATCTGGGTGGACGGCCGGTTCAACGGGATCGACTTCACGTACCTGACGGACCTAAACGAGGAGCAGGAGATCGATCTGGTACCGCCTCTCGTGATCGACGGCGCGACGAGCACGACGGTCACGCTGCTCCTGCATCTGGAGAACTGGTTCAAGGAGGGGAACGGAACACTGATCGATCCGGCAAGCGCGAATGACGGCGGTCCGAACGAGAATCTCGTCCGGGACAACATCCGGGATTCGATCGAGGGGTTCGAGGACGAGGATCGGGATGGGCGCGACGACTGACACGTCGCGCCCCCTGGGCTAGCTCTTGGGTCCTACCGGTGGGGTGGGAGTACCTGTGTCATCGGTCGCCTCGTAAGGCCGGTGGGATCCACCAGCGGTGTACCCCAGACCCGAACCCGGTGGCGTCGACCTCAACGCCGCGCAGCCGGGCCCCCGCACCGATCGGTAGATCGAAGTACCACAGGAACGCGTACGGGTAGTTCGAGGCCACGCGGGCGCCCGCACGACGCCAGTAGGGCGCGGCAGCTGCGGCCGTGGGCTGTGCCTGCGCCGAATCGATGAGGGCGATCGTCTCGGCGTCATCATAGCCGACCACGTTGAGCGGACTCGACGGATCCCCCCAGAAGATCGCGATGTCCGGGTCCAATCCCACTTGCCACCCGAGGAGCACGGCCGAGTAGTCCCCTCCGAGCACGCGCCCGAAGAGCGCGTTGAACTCCTCGGTCCGGATCCGAGCCACGACCCCTACATCCGCGAGCTGGCGTTCGATGACCTGGACGGCCGATTCGCGACGCTCGTTCCCGGCCGAGGTGGCCAGCTCGAAGTCCAACCGGTCCGCACCTCGCTCACGCACACCATCGCCGTCGGCATCTACCCAACCCGCGGACTCCAGCAGCCGCCGGGCCTCGGCGGGGTCGAAAGTCGGATCGTCCGGTGGTTCCGACTGCAGGGTCGAGAACAGCGACCCGTACGGACCCCAGGCAGGTTCGGAATACCCGACCATGTCCAGGGCGCGGATCAACGTCCCGCGGTCGATCGCGAGTGAGAGGGCATGTCGGACGACGGGATCCGCAAACGCCGGGTGCGCCGCCGGATTCCAAGCGATGTAATCGTAACCCCGCTGAGGAGCTCGGTGGATCCGGATCCCCTCCTCACGAGCGAGCGCGGCCGCCTGGCGAAACGAGTTGAGTTGCGCGGCGTCCAGGCTCCCGGCGCGTAGCTCCGTGGCACGCGTCACCTCGTCGGGAATCACGCGCGCCACGAGCCTGTCCAGGAGCGCCGGCGTCGTGCCGCGCTCGTTGCGGGTGAGTCCGATCAGCTCGGTCGGGCGCCAGGTATCGAGGCGAAACGGGCCGCTCACCACCAGGTCGGCGGCGGCCTCGGGGTCGGCGGGTTCGAGACCCGGCATGCCCTGCATGCTCTCTCTTGGCAGCGCTCCGTACACGTGCTCGGGAAGGATCCCGACGCCGGTGTCGAACAGCATGCCCGGGTACTCACGGTCGAAGAAGAACGTGACGGTGGAGTCATCTACGGCCACGACGGAATCTACGTGCACCGCGGTCGATGAGAGAGGAAGAGCGAGGGCCGTGTCCGCGAGCAGATCGTACGTGAACACCACGTCCCTGCCCCGGATCGGCTGACCGTCCGACCACCGCTTGCCCGTGTCCAATTGATACGTGAGCTCCGCCCGCTCGGGTCGCAGAGTCCACGCCCGCGCCAGAGCCAGCGGGTGACCGGGCTCGTATTGGAGCGCGCCGCCACGCCAGGTCGCGTAGTTCAGACCCAGGAACAGCGCCCCCCCCAGCTCGAAGTCGAGCGCGGCCGCAGCCAGCGGCGGAAGAAGAGTCGTGGCGCCGGTAGCCACGCCCACGACCGCGGTCCCCCCCGGAGTCGGCGAGTCCGACTCGACCGATGTTCGGGCGGGAGGGGTCCTGCCCTCGCCACACGCCAGAGATAGCCCCGAAAGACCTACGAAGACGGCGCCGATGGCTCCGCGTCTCACCTTCGAGGAAAGAAGGCTCGCACGTGTGCAACCCGCATTCGATCTCATGGTCACCGTTCCTCCGTGCGCGGCAGGACCCCCAACGCCGCATACAGGGCGGCGGGGTCGTACAGGACCCCATCCTTCATCACGAGGTCCACCTTCCGGATGTCGGCGATGCGGACGCTCGGATCTCCATCCACGAGGATCAGATCGGCGAGCTTCCCGGGCTCGATCGATCCCAGGACGTCATCGCGCCCCGCGACCTCTGCCGCTCCCAGGGTCGCGATCCGGAGCACCTCGGGCGCCGGGATCCCGGCCCGCTCGTACAGCTCCAACTCGCGGTGGAGCGCAAAGCCGGCCATCGCATCCGTGCCCGGCACGATTCGGACGCCCTGCCGGTAGAGCTCGAACACGAGGTCCAGCATGCGGCCCGCGGATTCACGGTAGCGGCCATCCATCCCCTCGGGAACCGGCAGCCCGCCGTTCAGGTAGCCGCGGCGCACCGTCGGTGGCAGTCGGTCCGCGATCGCGGCGAACTGAGGCGAGACCGAGCCGGGCCGCGCGCTGAACATCGCGTCGAAGATGCCCACGGTTGGATCGACGACCACGTCCCGGTCGCGCAGCAGTCGGATGAAGCTCTGAACGCTGTCCGCATCCAGGTCCAGCTCGACCGCATGCTGGGCCACGGCGGTGAAGCGAAGGGGCGTTCGCGTGTCGAGCGTGTCTCCGAGGAAGTTCAGGAACAGCATGTTCACGTGCTGGATCTCGTCGAAGCCGGCGTGGACTGCCTGGCTCGCGGTCATGAACGCGGGGATGTGCCCGCTGACCCGCATCCCGCGCGAGTGGGCGGCGTCGACGATCGTCGGAACGAGCTCGGGCTCGATCGAGCTGTACATCTTGATCTGCTCGTACCCGAGCTCGGCGTATCGATCGACCCAATCCCGGATCTCGGCCTCGGTATCGACGAGCACCTTGGTCGGCCCGGCAAACGGGCCCGGTCCGTCCATGAACCCCGCCATGATGACGCGCGGTCCCAACGCCCGACCCTCGTCGAACGCGCGCCGGGTGTCCAACAGACCCTCGATATCGTTCGCCAGGTCGCGCACCGTGGTCACACCGGCCGCGAGCTGCAGCAGACCGTCCAGCTTGTCGATGTGGACGTGCATATCGAACAAGCCCGGAAGGAGAGTGCGATCCAGGGCATCCATCTGCTGTGCACCCTCGGGCAGGTCGACCGCATCGTCGGGCCCGACGGCGATGATGCGGTTCCCGTCCACCACCACCGTCATACCGGATCTGACCGCCAGCGCGCTGGGGTCGAAGAGTCGCGCGTTGCGGATGGCGATCGGTCCCGTCGACCGGTGCGGCAGCTCATCGGCGAGGCGTCCCAGCCACGCGTCCTCGTATCGCTGTTGAGACGCGTGCAGCTCAGGGAGGGCCGCCTCCCAGCCTTCTCGCACGACCCCCATCCACCCGGTGCTTCTTCCGAAGAACTCGCCCTCGGAGTCCAGCCAGACGAAGGAGGGCGAGAAGCCGGTGCCACCGATCGCGTACATCGTGACGGCGGTGCGATCGTCTCCGTTCTCCAGCATGAGCGAGTCCGCCGCTTCGATCGCGGCTCGGCCCTCGGGGAGGATCGGCAACCGACCGTTTGCCGCCGACAACAATGCGCGCGCGACGAGGGCGTCCGAGTAAGGGGTCGAGTTCATTGGGAGGTACAGGACCGGATCCCGAACCGGGGCCTCGCCCTCCTCGCCCTGGTTGCGCCACCGAGCGCGGGCGCCATCGCTCTGGAACTCCTCCCGGACCTCGTTCTTCAGGTAGTCGACGCCCGCCACGCTCCATCCGACCGGGAGGTCGGCCTCCCCCAGACGCACCTCGACACGAAAGTCGGGGCCCCGACCTCGGTCGTTGTACTCGTAGTGCAGAGCGTAGCGTCCATCGGCCTCGCGCCAGACAAGCTCGGATCCGGCGGGATTCCCCTGCATGAGAACCGCGTAGCGAAGCGTGTCCTGAGCGAGTCCTTCGCTCGGGGGCGGATGGGAGCCTCGGTCCGGAGACCCCGCGAGGACCACGATCAGGCCCAGGAGCGTTGCCTGTCTGGCAGCCACGTATCGATCTCCCCGAGTTCCGGTGAGCGTGTGCACGTGCGGCGTCGATGAACGGCGCCTCGGCTGACGACCTGCTAGCCAGCCTGCTGGACGACTTGCCAAACTACCCATTAGAACGCGGATCGGGTGAGAACCACGTCCGCGGCCCGCCACGCTGCCTGGAAACGACCGGTGGCCTCTCCTGCGTCCGAGACTCGGCCCTGAGCTCTCAGACTCTGTACGAGCCCGAACAGAGACCAGCCGTTCTCCGGGTACTTGGCGAGGTCCGCGACGTACACGGCTTCCGCCTCACGAACCTGTCCCGCGTCCAGGAGCACGGCCCCCAAAATCTGTCGCACCGGAAGATGCCAGTCGGGGGGCTCATCGTACGTCAGCGCGTCCTCGCGCTGTACGCCGCGGCGGAGGACCTGCACGGCGCGCGTGACATCACCGCTCGCCGCCGCGAGTCGACCCGCCAGCACATCGTGCGCGATCTCGAGCAGGTGGTTGCCGGGGTTGAAGCCGAAGATGTCGACCTCAGCCGTGCGTGGATCGGCTGCCAGCTCCGCGAGGCTCTCGAGCTCGGCGCTTGCCTCCGCGAGTTGACCACGGGCCGTGAACGCCATACCGCGCGCGTAGTGCCAGTTGCCCCGCGGGTACGTGAGGTCGTCGGGGAACGCGGGCTCCGCAAGGATGTCATCCCAGCGGCCGAAGCGGACCATCATCCTGAGCGGGGTCGTCAGGTAGTGCTGGAGCATCCCGAAGCCGGGCTCACGCAGCATCGTCTGATCCGTTTTCTCGGCCACGCTGCGCGCGGCTCCGAGGGCCTGCTCGCTCTTCCCCGCCATGGCCGCGGCAAACGCCAGGAAGTCGAAATTGTGCGGATAATAGGCTAGCGGGTAGATGCCGGATGGATGCTGCTCGGCGATGTACTCCTCGTCCGCATGGACGGCGTGCTCGTTGCGTTCGATTGCATCGATGTAGCGCCCCACCCGGATGTAAACGTGACCCGGCATGTGGACCAGATGGCCGGCTCCAGGCATGAGGTCGGGCAGTCGCTCGGCGCACGAGACGGCCCGCTCGGGATACGTCGCCTCGACCGCGTGAATGTAGTAGTGACAGGCTCCCGGGTGATCGGGCTGGGCAGTCAGAGTCTCGCGCAAGCGCCGGAGGATCTCGGTGGTACCCGGGCGCGGCTCCTTCGCAGGCGTCCAGTAGTCCCACGGGCTCAGATTCATGAGCGCCGCCGCGTGGAGCACCTGCGCGTCCGGGTCCTGGGGCAATCGGTCCGCCACGTCTTCCATGGCGGTCGCGTACGCGGAATCGAGCCGAGGCCGCTCCGCGAGAGGATTATTCACGTAGCGGGCGGCGATGGCCTCGACGTAGGCACGCTCTGCCTCGACCCGCGGATCCGCCTCGCCCTCGCTTCCCAAGGGACGTGGGTCAGCGACCAGCTCCAGCGCGCGCTGCGCGGCTGCGAAGGCGGCGACCCCCGCGGCGGAGTCCATGGCCGCGTTGATGTTGGGTCCATGCGCGAGAGCCACCCCCCAGTAACACATCGCGCATTGTCCATCGAACTCGATCGCCTGCTCGAAGGATCGGATCGCCTCGGCGTGGTTGAACCCGTACACGAGCCTGAGCCCCTGGTCAAAATATTGTTGAGCCTCCGGAACGGCGCTGGAGATCTCGTGGTGCATTACGCCGAGGTTGTCATAGAGCGGCACCGTGATCTCCGGCCCGCCGCACGCGCTGAAGAAGGCGGCCAGCCCGATCCACAACACCGGGTGCAGGAAGCCCCGGCGTTTCGTGTCGCCCGATCTGGTAGAGCCCGACATCAGGATACCTCCACTCCACGTGACATGATGCGCGTATTGGAGACCGCCCAACCCTCGCGCCCGAGAATGTAAGGAGCATCCGGGCGTCCCGGTACCGCGCTCGCCTGCTTTTTGCCGCGTTCTCCACCTCGAATTTGACGCGTTGGTGGAAGCAGCCGCGACCGGCTCGCGGTGCGTGGGGCTCACAACCGCCGGGCGAGTTCGCAACTCCGCCCGTTTGCGACGGTTAGCCTGGACACAAGCGGTGCGGGACGCTCGTGCAGGAAGCGGCACAACCAAGCAATCAGCCAGACGTAGCCTCGTACCGGGAAGCACGCCCGGGCGCGCGAGTTACGGCCTATGCCTCCTTGGCGGCCGCCGTCCTGGTCCTGTTCGTCGTCGCGACGCTCGTGTCCTGGACGAGCTCTCCCCTGTTCCACAGCCTCGTCGAGGTGACGGCCACCCTCCTGGCCGGCATCGTCGGTATGCTGGCCCTCGTCCGTTACTACTCACACAAGAATGTGACGTTGCTCCTCGTCGGCGCCGGCTTCCTCGGTACCGCCTTCCTGGATGCGGCGCACCTGGTCGTAACCGCCCAGGGCTTCCCCTGGCGGCTGGCGACCGAATCAGAAACGCTGGGGCATTGGAGCTGGTTCGCATCTCAAATGTTCCTGTCGCTCGTTCTCGTATGGAGCTGGTGGGAATGGCGGCGTGAAGTGAGGGTCGGGCCGGAGCGGGCGCGAATTCCGGAGCTACGGGTCTATCTCGAGGTCGGGGCGCTTGCGCTCGTTTCCCTGGCGCTTCTGGGTTTCGTAGCTCTGCCGCCGGCGATCCACCCGGGAGCGCAGATCCCACGCCCAGCCGAGTTGATTCCTGGCGCGCTCTTCGGGGTCACGCTCGCCGGCTATCTTGTCAAGGGTAACTGGAGGAGCCGTCCGTTCGAGGTGTGGCTGGTCGCCGCCCTGCTGCTCGCGTTCGCGAGCCAGACCCTGTTCATGTCGCTCAGCTCGGAGTCATTGGATGCGTTCAGCACGGGCGGGCATCTGCTGAGGGTCGCGAGCTACGCGCTCATCCTCATCGGACTCGTGTCCAGCATGTTCGGGCTCTATCGCCAGGTGGAGCGGAGCACCTACGTGATCCGTCATGCGAACGAGGCCCTTCGCGGGGAGATCGAGGAGCGCAAGATCGCCGAGGACGCCGCTCGCGAGAGCGAGGAGAAGTATCGGACGATTCTGGAGACGATCCAAGAGGGGTACTACGAGGTCGACCTCGCCGGAAACTTCACGTTCGCCAACGACTCACTCGCCAGGTTGTTGGGATACGAGGTTGCCGAGCTGGAGCGCATGAACTACCGCCGCTACACGGAGGATCCGTACTCGCGCGCCGTGTTCGAGACCTTCAATCACGTGTACCGGACGGGAGAGGTCGTCGAATCGTTCGGGTGGGAGATCCTCTGCAAGGACGGCGGGCGGCGCTACGCCGAGGCTTCGGCCGGAGCCATCGAGGATGCGGCCGGTGAGATCGTCGGCTTCCGCGGAATCGTGCGCGATGTGACGCCGCGGCGCCGTGCCGAGGAGAAGCTCAAGCAGCGGTCACACGAGCTCGCGCGCACCAATGAGGAGCTCCGGCAGTTCGCTTCCGTGGCATCGCACGATCTTCAAGAACCGCTGCGCATGGTGGCCGGATACACGCAGCTTCTCGCGCGCCGGTACCAGGGACAGCTCGACGAGGAAGCCGACCAGTTCATTGGCTACGCGGTGGATGGCGTCACGCGCATGCAGAACCTCATCGAGGATCTCTTGAGCTACTCACGAATCCAGACGCACGGGCGGGCCTTCGAGCCCGTGAGCGCGCTCGAGTCGCTCGATTGGGCCCTTACGAACTTGAAGTGCGGAATCGAGGAAGCCGATGCGATCGTGACCCAGGACGAGTTGCCCGTCGTCCAAGCGGATCCCTCGCAACTGGGTCAACTCTTCCAGAATCTGATCGCCAACTCGATGAAGTTCCGTGGCGAAGGCCGATTGCGTATCCACATCGGCGCGCAGCGCGGCACCGGCGAGTGGGTGTTCAGCGTGCGTGACAACGGAATTGGACTGGACCCGCAATACGGCTCCAGGATCTTCGAGATCTTCCAGCGTCTTCACCCGCAAGATGAATACGAAGGGACCGGCATAGGCCTGGCCATCTGCAAGCGGATCGTGGAACGCCACGCTGGGCGGATTTGGGTCGAATCGATGCCGGGACACGGTGCCACCGTCTACTTCACTTTCGCGGACGCACCCGGCGCCATGTCCTCGTCGGGTTCCGACCTCGCGGGAGAGGAGATAGACCTCGAGGTCGTGGGCCCGGACCTCGCGGAGGCCGAGACCGAACCCACAGGTGCGCGCGATGCCCAGGAGCACGACGTCGAGGCGGAGGCCGTAGCCTCGGAACGGAGCGTGGAGCCGTGAGCGTTCCGGCCGCTCAGATCCTCCTGGTTGAAGACAATCCGGGCGATGTCCTGCTGGTTCGGGAGGCCCTCGACCTGTCCGAGCTACCGACCACTCTCCACGTATGTCGGGATGGCGTGGAAGCGATGGAGTTCCTCCGAGAGAGAAACGGTGACAACGGATCACCGCTGCCCGACCTCGTGCTGCTGGACCTGAACATGCCCAAGATGTCCGGGCACGAAGTCCTCGCGGAAATGAAGGCCGATGTGGCCCTGCGCCGAATCCCGGTCGTGGTGCTCTCGACGTCCACGTCGCACTCGGATATCCGCACGACGTATCAACTCCATGCCAACTGTTACGTGACGAAGCCGCTCGATCTCGAGTTGTTCATCAAGGTGGTTCGTAACATCGCGAGCTTCTGGCTCGGGGTCGCTCAGCTCCCCTGCTGACCCCCCTGCCCGCCTGCTGCGCGGGCGAGATGCGCGAATACATCCTTCCAAACAGTTGCAGTTTGCCCGACCGACTTCCGCGTGCGCGCCCCCGAGTGGGCCTGATCACCTCTTTCCGGAATGCTATGTGAAATGTTTTCATAGCGTTATGAGCCCGCTCGCCGTCTGCCATAGTCCGACATCCGTGGCCTCGCACTTGCCCTTCCCGTCCATGATGGGTGCCCCTCTGCCTGCGGCAGTCCGTCCGGAAGGAGCCAGGTTGAGCGAGCGAAGCGCGAACGGCGCCGCCCAGATGGGCGGCGGCGCTTCACCTACAGCGCATGCGAACGGGAGCGAACCCGGTCGGCGGATGACTGCGCCCGGTCGCGTCCTCCTCCTGGATACCGATGTCCCTTTCCGGCAAACCCTCGTCGCCGCCCTGGACCGGTTCGGGATCGAAGTCTCGTGGCGAGCTCGCCTCCTGGGGCTCTTCGATGCGCTCGCCGAATCCGACCCCGTCGCCCTCATCGTGAGCGCAGATCTGCCGGGAAGTGAGCCGCTGGAGCTGATTCGCTCCGTGCGTCGCAGCCGCTGGGCGGAACTCCCAATCCTCATGGTGACGGACCAGCCCGACCGGTCCTTCGAGTTGCGGGCCTATGTGGACGGGGCCGACGCGGTGCTCGAGCGCGCGAGATGTGCCAGCCAGCTCTCCGCTCACGTACTCGGCTATGCTACCAGGCGTCAGCGACGGCGTCAGGGTGGGGCCCGTGAAGTCGCCGATGCGGCCCTCGCGCTCACAGGGCCCGGACAGGCGGGCGCCCCCGGACTCCTCCAATCGGAGCACGAAACGGAGCGGTGGCCCATCGAAGGTCCCTTTACGGCCATGGGTCGCCCGGATCCGGCAGGTTTTTCCGGGGCACCGTACCCGGAGTCTCTGGATGCCCCCACGGTCCAGTCCTTCGAGCACGGGACCCACCCAACCAACCAGCACCACACCTCGTGGGGCGCATCGATGGCCGAGTCGCCTATCAGACCGCCGAACTCGACCGGGTCCACGCCCTCGCCCCAGTCCGGCGGGCTGGTGGGATTCGCCGATGCTGCGGTGCCGGACGTGATCCTGGTAGACGACGATCCGTCCCTGTTGGAGATGCTACGGTACGCACTCACGAATCGAGGCTATCGGACACTCAGCCTTTCCAACGGCATGGATGCCCTATTGGCGTTGCGTGACCTGGACACGGGAAACCGCCGGCCCGTGGTCCTGCTCGACGTGGATCTCCCCGGCCTGGATGGCTTCCGCATCCTGCATGAGCTGGGAGGGTGCCGTCCCGGTGACTACCAGGTGATTCTCTGCACCATTCACAGCAGCGAAGCCACTCAGGTTCTTGGCATACAATCGGGCGCGGTCGACTACATCGTGAAGCCCTTCCGGATGCCGATCGTGCTAGCGAAGGTCGAGCGGCTGCTGGGCCCTGCTCGCGTCAACGCCGAGGTGTAGGGGTGGCCCTGCCACGATCGTCGGGCTCGCCTCCCGAGCTCCGTCCGCATCGTACGCACCAGACCGATGGGGCCGAGTGGTGAGTAACCGTCTCCTGGCGATCGTCGCGCTTGGGCAGGCAGCCAGTGTCCTCGTGATTCTGGGTTACCTCGTCGTCGGTCACCGCCTCGGCCAACGTCGCGATCGTCGGCGTGCCCTGGAAGGTGAGCGGGCTGATGAGATCGCGCGGCGGTTGGGCACGGGTTCCGTGGGCGAGGACGAGGGGGTCGCTGCCTTCGACGCGCTCATGTTCGATACCCTCACCCGGTTCCTGCGGCGGTCATCCGGTCAACGCGGTGGCCCGGAGGGAGATCGGATCGCGGCGGCCCTACGCCGGACGCGGTGGCACCGGCAGCTTCAGTCCCACACCCGCTCGTGGTTCTGGTGGCGACGCTTCCGAGCCGCCCAGGCGCTCACCCGTCTCGCTGCACCCGCGGATCTGCGCACCGTTCACCAGCTGTTGTCGGATTCGATCCCCGCCGTTCGCCTCGCGGCTGCAAGCACGCTCGCGCGTCTTCCTTCGCCGGGACTGGCTGACGCGATTCTGGAACAGGCGGCGGTGGGCCACTCGGTCGTCCGCAATCACCTCCTCGAGATTCTCGCGTACAGTCGCACGCTGGTGGTTCCGGTGCTGGTGAGAAAACTGGAGCAACCAACGTCGCCGGACCGACTCAGGGCTCTGCTCGACCTAGCGGGGCTCCTCGCGTCCGCGGAGCTCCTCTCGTACGTCGTGCCACATACCGATTCGAGCTCACCTGAAGTTCGTGTCGCTGCCGCCGGCGCCTTGCGGGGGTTCCCCCACCCCGGAGCCGCTGCGGCTCTACGCCGATTGCTGCGGGATGAGGAGTGGCCGGTTCGCGCGCGTGCCGCCGCGTCGCTGGGGGCGATCGGCGCCAACGAGGCCATCGACGACCTTTGTCAGACCCTGTGCGACCGGGTCTGGTGGGTTCGACTTCGATCGGCCATCGCGCTGCGTCTCATCGGACCGCGAGGGATTCGCGCGCTGTGCGATTTCGAGCGCGAGCGCGACCGATACGGGTACGACATGGCGCACTACGTCCTCAAGCTGGACGACGCGGCCATGGCGGAGTACGTCGGCGGCGCGACGATCGATTTCAGCGGCGCGAACGCGACGGCGGCCTGACGCCATGCCCCCGGTCTCGTTGCTCGCCGACCTCATCCGAGTGATCGATCACACGGTGATCTGGTATTTCTTCGCGCTCAACAGCTGCTATGCGGTCCTGATCCTCCTCACGATTCCCGAACTGTGGGGACACTGGCAGGCGGCTACGGACGAGGACCTCGACCGCCTCATGCGCTCGGACGCCCTCCTTCCCATCTCGGTGTTGATGCCCGCCTATGACATGGAGCAGAACATCGTCGCGAGCGTGAGGGCGCAGCTGGCGCTTCGATATCCGCACCACGAAGTGATCGTGATCAACGACGGGTCGAAGGACGGTACCCTGGCTCGTCTACGGCGCGAATTCAGGCTTTACGAGGTGCCACCGGCGATCCCGCGCCGAATCCCCACGCAGCGGGTGCGTGGCTACTATCGATCGCACGTTGCGGCCCGCCTGCTCGTGATCGACAAGGAGAACGGCGGCAAGGCCGACGCCCTCAACGCCGGCCTCGGCGCCGCCCGCTATCCGCTGATCGTAGCCGCGGACGCGGATACGATGATCGCCGAGGACGCGTTGCTCCGTCTCGCGCGGCCTTTCCTGCTGGGCGATCCCGTGGTCGGTGCCGGTGGGACGATTCGGGTGGCCAACGGCTGCGTGATGCGGCACGGACGCGTGATCGAGCCCCGGTTCCCACGCAACTTCCTGGGCGCGATGCAGATCCCGGAATACCTGCGCGCGTTCCTGTTCGGACGCATCGGGTGGAACCGACTGGGTGGTAACCTGATCGTCTCGGGCGCGTTCGGGCTGTTCCGGCGCGACCACCTGATCGAGATCGGCGGATACCATACGGGTAGCGTCGTCGAGGACCTGGACATCGTCGTCCGGCTCCACAAGCACCTCAGAAGGAAGAAGGTCAAGTACTCTATCCCGCTCGTCCCCGATCCGGTCGCCTGGACGGAGGTGCCCGCGGATCTGAGAACACTGGGTCGTCAGCGGGAGCGGTGGCACCGAGGCCTGATCGCCACCATGACCTCACATCGGGGCGCGCTGCTCAACCCTCGCTACGGGCCGCTCGGCTTCATCCACCTGCCCTTCTTCATTCTCGGTGAGATGCTCGCACCGGTGGTCGAGCTGGTCGGATACACCGTCACTCTGATCGGGCTCTCCCTAGGCGTACTCTCGTGGGTGCATATGGGGCTGTTCTTTTCGGTCGCGCTCGGGTACGGCGTGCTGCTCACCCTGTGGTGCGTGCTCCTCGAGCAGGCGACCTTCCGCATGTACCGACGGCAAGGCGACTTCCGACGGCTCATCCTGTACACCTTCCTCGAGCCGTTCGGCTACCGGCAGATGACCGTTATCTGGCGCCTCAAGAGCTTCTGGGGCGCGGCGCGCGGCGACGTGCAGTGGGGCGAGATGCGGCGGCTGGGGTTCGAACCGGCGATGAGCGCCCCGACAAAGCGCGACGCCGCATGAACGCACCTCGAGGGTCCGCCGGTATGCCTGGTCGCGCGCTCGTCGTGTGGGTAGGGGCGCTGCTCGTAACGGGTGCGGGTTTCGGGCCCGGCTCGCTCTGGGCACAGCAGACCTGCGCCAGCGATCAGGACGAAGTCATCGTGCGAGGCTGGAGTCTGTACCGCGCGGGAGAGATCGACGCGGCACAGGTCCGCTTCGAGCAGGTCCTCGGGTGCGACCCGACATCGGCGGCGGCGCGGGTGGGTCTCGGTTATGCCGCGTTGCGGCTGACGCGGCACACGGAGGCCCAACGTCTTTTTCAGAGCGTCCTCGAGGAGACGCCCGAGCATGTCGACGCGCTTGTTGGTCTCGCGTGGTTGGCGTGGCGCGGGGGAGACACATCTTCGACACGCACCATTTCGCGGCAGGTGCTGCAGCTCGACCCGGGAAACTCCGAGGCACGCGAGCTCATGGCGCGGGTCCAGGCAGTGCCGCAGCAGGTCCGTCCGCAGGTCGAGCGACCCGCGCTCATCCGGCCGGACACGGTCGAATATCCGGCACGAACGCATGGCGACCGCTTCGAGATCCGGACGCCCGAGGGCTGGACGCCGTTCTATCTGAACGGCGTCAATCTGGGGGCTGCGCTTCCGGGCAAGCACCCGAGCCAGTTCCCGGACTCGGCGACCTACGCCGCTTGGATCAGCGAGATGGCGGCCATGGGAGCCAACACCGTGCGCCTGTACACCATCCACCCACCCGAATTCTATCGGGCGCTCTACCAGCACAACGCAACTCAGCCCGAGCGAGCCCTGTGGCTGGTACACGGCGTGTGGACCGAGCTACCGCCCAGGCACAACTACTTCGACCCGCGGTGGCAGGACGAGTTCTTCGCCGAGATGCGGCGCGTCGTCGACGTGCTGCATGGACGGGCCGACCTCGCTCACCGCCCGGGCCACGCTTCAGGTTCGTACACAGCCGACGTATCGAACTGGACCCTCGCCTTCATCATCGGGCGAGAGTGGGAGCCGTACTCGGTGGAAGCGTTCAACCGCCGTCACCCCGGCTTCACCGCCTGGCGAGGCCGCTACCTGCGGCTCAGGGCCGGGACGCCCATGGACGCGTGGCTGGCGAAGGCGTGCGAGGAGATCATCGCGTACGAGGTGGCCACCTATTCGGCGCAACGGCCCGTCGCGTACACGAACTGGCCCACGTTGGACCCTATGCGGCACCCGACCGAGACGACCGTGCCCGAGGAGATGCGGATCCGGACGGCACTCGGAGAACGCGTGGAGGTAGAGCCGCGGGAGTACGACAACGACGTCGCCTCGCTCTCGGCCTTCCTGGTGGAGGCGACGGCCGAGTTCCCGGCCGGGTACTTCACGTCCTACCATGCCTACCCGTACTACCCGGACTTCATGCTGCTCGACCCCGAATACGGAAAGTCGACTTCCCCATTCGGCGCGTCCAACTACTACGGCTACCTGCAGGATCTCAAGCGACTACACGCGGGGATGCCCGTGGTGATCGCCGAATACGGGGTCCCCGCAAGTGTCGGCATCGCTCACCTGCAGCCTCAAGGATGGCACCACGGCGGGCACACCGAGGCCGCCATGGCCGAGGTCGACGCGCGCCTCACGCGTGAGATCGCGGCCGCCGGGATGGCGGGCGGGATCCTGTTCGCATGGATCGATGAGTGGTTCAAGAAGAACTGGATCGTGGTCGACTTCGAGATCCCACTCGATCGCAATCGGCTGTGGCTCAACCGGCTCGACGCGGAGCAGCAGTACGGGGTCTTCGCGATGGAGCCCGGCTCGGGCCCGGACGGAGAGACCGTTCAGGAGCGACTGGCCTACTGGGACGCCGTCCCGCCTACCCACGTGGGAGCCGGCGTGAGCCTCAAGGCGGTCGCGGATGAGGCGTATCTGTGGCTCCAGTATGACGGGCGCGCCGCTAGTTCTTCTCCGCGGGAGCTGATGATCGGCTTCGATGTCGTGGAACCATCCGCGGGAGACTTCCGGTGGCCGGATCGGCAAGGCCCGCCGCTCTCCGTGGGCGTTGAATTCGTGTTGCGTGTGACTCGCACCGAGGCGCGACTGCTGGTCGACCCCCCGTACAATCCGTTCAGGCTTCAGCCCGTTCGGGACGCGATCGATTATCCAACCCGGACCCCGCCGTTGTGGTCGGTCAATACCAATGGCGTGCCGGGGGTGAGCTCGCCCCCACAAGGCCTGTTCACGGGCCGGCTCGAACAGCGCTACGCGCACCCATATGTCCCCGAGGCAAACTCGGATGGCCGGTACGATTCGTTACGGGTGATCACCAACCGGCCGCGCTTTACCCGCGGATCGGACGAGTATCTGGCATTCGGCTACGACCGAGGCATCCTGCCCAATGGTCCGCTTCCGGATGGGCTGTGGGAATGGCTGCCGGCGCAGGATGTCGTCGAGATCCGGATTCCCTGGGGGCTGCTCAACGTGACCGATCCGAGCCAACGCCGCGTGCTGTATGACACCTACCCCGCGCACCGAGGTCAGCGGCCACCGCCCGGAGGGTACGGAGCCGTCAAAGTCCCCGACATCGGCCTGGTGGCGATCACGTCGGAGATCGACGGAAGCTGGCGGAGTCTTTCTTCGGCGCGGACAACCCAACCATCTGACGGAGTGGCACGATTCTCGTGGCCCATATGGGAAGTGCCGCAGTGGCGGGCTCGGCGTCGACCGGTCTTCGAGGCTATGCGTCGGACGTTCGACGACATGCGACCCGCCGTGGTACAGACCGCGCCGGTCGAGCGGCGGGCGGGGGACGCAGCGGGAGGAGGAGAGTGATGAGGAGGGGGAGCAGGACCTCGAGGCCTGGCACTCTCGCGGGGCGAACGGGCGCACGGCTAGGGCTGATGGTGGGGCTGATGCTCGCCGGCCCAGCGGCGGTTGATGCGCAGACGGTCGCCAGTGCTCGGGCGCAGGCAGACTCGGCATGGAACGAAGGTCGGTTCGCGCTCGCCGAGTCCCTGTACGAGACACGCTTGGCCGAAGAGCCTACTGACTCGCGCGCCCTCCATCGACTCGCCCTACTTCGCGCGTGGGGGGAGCGCTACCAGGAGAGCATCGTCCTTTTCGATCGCCTGCTCACCGTGATCCCGAGCAACTTCGACGCCGCCCTCGATCGAGCTCGAGTGCTGTCGTGGCAATCACAGCTCGACGCGTCGCGGGCGGCGTACACGGCCCTCACCGAGCGTTATCCCGAGAGACGTGAGGCGTGGCTCGGGCTGGCTCGAGTGCTTTCCTGGGAGGGGCAGCTGGACTCGGCCGTGGTCATCTACGAGCAGCTGCTGGAGTCCGACCCACGCGATCCGGAAGCGCTGGCGGGTCTGGCGACGATGGCCGCCTGGGACGGCCGAGTGCGGGAGGCGGAGGTCAGATGGCGAGAGGCGCTCGAGCTCCATCCCGATAACGTGATGCTCTTGACCGGCCTCGGGCGGACGTTGCGTTGGGGAGGACGATCCGCGGCCGCGCTCCCGGTACTCGAGCGTGCCCTGCGGCTTTCTCCGGAAGATGCGGAGGCCCTACAGGAGTTCAGGTTGGCACGCATGTCCATCGCACCCCGCGTGGGCCCATCCGCGGTGTACGAGAGTGATTCGGATGGGAATCGAATCGCCACCTTTTGGTACGATCAGACCATGTGGCCCACCGGTCGTATCGCGATCAACCTGAGCGGGTACGCCCGCACCGCGGGACTGGGCGACTCCGGAATCCGCGGTGAAGCGTATGGCGGATTGCTGGAGCTGAGAACGCGTGTGGGCGACGGTTGGGAACTCGACGTCGGCGCGGGAGCCTCAGGCTCTAACCTCGCGGATCGGGGCGCGGTCCCGAGGCTGTCCGCTAGAGCCGCGACGCCAGGCCACGGTCGCGTTCAAGCCTCCGCGCGCTTCTCGCGAGAGGCCCTGTATGCGACCGTTCCGCTGATGGAGAGCGACGTGCGGATCGATGACTGGAACCTCGGCGTGCGGGGCACGCTCGGACCGGGCTGGCGAGCAGAAGCCTCGGCCGGTCTGGCTAGGTTCGTGGGCAGTACGAGCAACCGCCGCCTGGCGGGATTCATGAACGTCCAACGGCGTCTCTCACCGACCTGGCGAGGCGGCGTCACCGTGCGCGCGTTCGGCTTCGAGGAGGATCTGAACGAGGGGTATTTCGACCCGTCCCTGTACGCGCTCGCCGAGCTACAGGCCGGCTGGGCTCCCTCGTTCGGCCGGTGGCACGTGGGCGTGGACATCGCACCCGGCATCCAGAAGGTCACTCGCGGCACCAGCGCGGTGAGCGGAACGGTGCGCACGAACGCGAGCCTCGCGTACGAATTCGGAGTTGGACGTCTCCTCCAGCTCCATGGAGGGTATCACACGACGGGGCTCACCAGCTTCTCGACCGGGGACGCAGACTATCGCTACGTCCACGTCGCCCTTTCGTTCGGCTGGACGTTCTGACGGGGGCACATCACCGCGGCGCTCGAACAACAGATTGCGTACGCGCCCGCTGCTCGATCGAAAGCCCGTGATCCGGTCGCGTTCGTCCCGCTCGAAGCGCACGCTCCCCAACCACCAGGCGCTCGACTCGAACCGGTCGACCGCGACAGGTCGAAGCGCGACGTCCCCGTGCCGCCAATGGCGCAGCATGAGCCCGCTACCCTCGACCAGCAACCAGTAGGTGGCCGCGAGCTCCTCGCTCACGTAGGCGCCCGCGTACGGGACCAGGTCCAGGGCCTCGGGCGGCGGCTCGACGCGCTTCGAGACGAGGGGTTCGCCGTCCGCGATGCGAACCAACATACGCTCGGGTTCCGATCCGCTCGGCTCGAACCACACCTGCAGGGGCACGTCCACGCCCAACATGCGGAATCGATCCTCACCGAGGGGTGCCAGCTCGCTCTCGTTCGATGCGCCCCGGTTGTAGTACAGACGACCACGTCTTTCGTAGATGCGCCGGATGTAGTCACCCGTGGGGTTCCAATACAGGCCGCTCACGCGATTCAGATCCTCGCCCGGCACCTTCGCTAGGGGCTCGAACGGTCCTTCGCCCGCCGAGCCGGCGCCCGCTCCGCTTCCCGTGACCTCCGCTGCGGTGGCGTCAGGCAGGAACACCTGTGCTACGCGTCGCGCCAGCGATGACGGAGAGGTGCGCGCGTTGTTCGCGAGCACCACGACGGCGAACCTCTCCTCCGGAGCCATCAGGATGTGGCTTCGGAAGCCTGCGTCCCCCCCGCTATGCTCCGCGTAACGCCGCCCCCCACGCTCGGCCAGCTCGAGACCGAACGCATAATCGAGCTCTTCTCCCCTCGTCAGGACTCCCCGTTCGTACATCTGCTGGATGACCGCTTCGCCTCCCACCGACGGATGGAAGAAGTTCCGAGCCCAGCGGGTCAGGTCCTCAGCGGTAGTGAACAGGCTGGTCGCCCCCACGTTCGCGTAGTTGAGCACCGCACGCCGATACGCGCCCGAGGGGGTGCGCGAGTACGAGTACGCGCGATTCTTCACGACTGTCCGGTGATCGTCATGGAAGTGGGTGTCGGTCATACCGAGAGGCACGAACACCTGCTTCCGCATCCAGTCCGGGAACGGTGTCCCGGTCACGACCCGTACGATCTCGGCGAGTAGCGTGTATCCCGTGTTGCTGTACACGTGCTCGGAGCCGGGGGGGAAGTTGAGCTCCCGCTGGCGTCTCACGAGGCGAAGGATGTCCGCCTGCGTGATCACGTCGTCCAGCCTCCACCCCGCCATCGTGAGGAGCGTCCACTGGTCACGCAGACCCGACATGTGGTGGACCAGGTCGCGAATCGTGATCCGCGCCCCGAAGTCCGGGAGATCGGGTAGGTAACGTCGCACGTCATCGCTCAACGCCAGCTTTCCCTGCTCGGCCAGCATGGCGATAGCGAACGCGGTGAACTGCTTCGACACGGACGCCACGTGGAAGACGGTCCGCGGGGTGATCGGGATGCCGTACTCGAGCTGTGCCGTCCCGTAGCCGCGCGCGTAGACCAACTCACCGTCCTCGAGGATGGCAATGGCCAGGCCCGGCTTGCCCGAGCCCTCGAAAGTCCGAAGGATCGCTTCGACGCGAGCCAGGCGTGTCGCCAGATCGGGGAACGAGTCGCTCGTTGCACGGGCGGCGTGCGGCCACCACTGAGCGGCCGCGGGGGCTGGGTAGGACAAAAGACTAATGACCCCGAGCAGCGCGAGTGTCAGCCGGCGCTGGCTCGAGCCCGTTCGCACGCCCGAGGTCCCATTCCTAGATTCGCGTAGCACGGCGGCATTCTACCTGACGGGAGCCGTTTCGAGCCAGTCCACACCCCCACGGAGCGCGCATGGCGGCAGATCAGTTTCACCCGGCCATTGCTCGTTGGTTCGCCAAGCGGTTCGAGGCGCCCACCGAGCCGCAGGTCCGTGGGTGGAAGTCGATACGGGCCGGGCGCGACACCCTGATTGCCGCCCCGACCGGTTCGGGCAAGACGCTTGCCGCGTTTCTATCGGCGCTCGACGAGCTGTTACGCGAGGGACTCGAACGCGGTGGCACGCTCCCGGACGAAACCCGGGTCCTGTACGTCTCACCGCTCAAGGCGCTCAGCGCCGATATCCACCTTAACCTAGCGGAGCCGCGGCGAGAGATCCGGCGCATCGCGAACGAGATGGGCCTTCCCTCCCCCCGTATCACGGCCGCCGTGCGCAGCGGCGACACCTCGCAGTCGGAGCGACAGGCGATCGTGCGGACCCCCCCGCACATCCTCGTCACGACGCCCGAGTCCCTGTTCCTACTCCTCACCGCCGAGCGAAGCCGCCGGATTCTGGGGACGGTGCGGACCGTGATCGTGGATGAGATTCATGCAGTCATCGAATCGCGGCGAGGATCTCACCTCGCGTTGAGTCTGGAGCGCCTGCAGCACGTAGCGGAGGCTCCTCTTCAGCGCATCGGGCTCTCGGCCACCCAGAAGCCGATCGAGGAAGTAGCCCGCTTCCTCGTGGGCGGGGCCCGGTTGCGGCCGCATGGCGGCGCCGCGTGCGACATCGTGGACAGCGGGCACCTCCGAGAGCTCGACTTGGCGCTGGAGGTCCCCGAGTCGCCGTTGGAAGCGGTGATGTCCGCGGAGACCTGGGACGAGATCTTCGACCGCCTCGCCCGGCTCATCGGCGAGCACCGAACGACCCTGGTGTTCGTGAACACCCGGCGAATGGCCGAGCGGGTGGCGCGTCAGCTGACCCGGCGGCTGAGCGAGGGCGATATCGCCGCGCACCACGGCAGCCTTTCCCGCGAGGCTCGCCTGGACGCGGAGCAGCGCTTGAAGGAAGGTGGGCTGCGCGCGCTCGTGGCGACCGCGTCGTTGGAGCTGGGGATCGACATCGGGCATGTCGACCTCGTGTGTCAGTTGGGCTCGCCTAACCGAATCTCGGCATTCCTCCAACGCGTGGGCCGCTCGGGGCACACGGTGAGCGGGACCCCGAAGGGACGACTGTTTCCGCTCAGCCGCGACGACCTCGTCGAGTGCAGCGCGCTGCTGCGCGCGTGTCGGATGGGGGCGTTGGATCGCTTGATCATGCTGGAGCAGCCACTCGACATCCTCGCCCAGCAGGTCATCGCCGAAGCGGCCTGTGAGGATTGGGCAGAGGACGAGCTGTACGATCTCTTCCGACGCGCCTACCCCTACCGCGCCCTCTCGCGAGCGGAGTTCGACGAGGTCATCCAGATGGTCGCGCACGGATTTCGAACCAGGCGTGGCCGCCGCGGTGCATTCGTCCACCACGATGGCGTGAACGGGCGCATCCGTGGCAGAAAAGGTGCGCGGCTCGCGGCCTTGACGGCGGGTGGGGCGATCCCGGATGTCGCCGACTTCAGGGTCGTCCTCGAGCCCGAGGGGACATTCGTGGGGTCCATCAACGAGGACTTCGCGATCGAGAGCGTCCCCGGCGACATCTTTCAGCTGGGCAACACCTCATGGCAGATCCTCCGGATCGAGCGAGGCACGGTACGGGTCGCGGACGCCCGTGGACAGCCGCCCAACCTGCCCTTCTGGTTCGGGGAGGCTCCGGCACGCACCGATGAGCTCTCGATGGCCGTGTCGGAGCTTCGGCGCGAGATCGACGCTCGCCTTCCGGGCGGCGAGACCGATCCGCCCCGCGCGGATGCGGAGCGCGACGCCCGCCTGGCGGCTGAGCGGGCCGATCACGAAGGGGGGAGTGCCGACGCACAGACATGGCTGATGGAAGAGTTCGGTCTTTCGGAGCCGGCAGCCTTCCAGCTGGTCAAGCACCTCGCGGACGCGCAGCACCTGCTGGGCGTGCTCCCCACGAGGGATACGCTGGTGCTCGAACGGTTCTTCGATGAGGCCGGTGGGATGCAGCTCATCCTTCATTCCCCCTATGGGAGCCGGATCAACAAGGCGTGGGGGCTCGCGCTGCGGAAGCGGTTCTGCAGGAAGTTCAACTTCGAGCTCCAGGCGGCCGCCACCGAGGATGGGGTGCTGCTGTCGCTCGGGCCCCAACATTCCTTTCCGCTTGAGGAGGTTTTCCGCTACCTGCACCCCGAGACGGTGCGGGACGTGTTGGTGCAGGCGATGTTGGACGCACCCGTGTTCCAGACTCGCTGGCGGTGGGCGGCGAGCCTTTCGCTGGCGGTGCTCCGGTGGCGTGGCGGGAAGCGAACGCCCCCCCAGATCCAGCGGATGGAGGCCGAGGACCTCCTCGCGGCCACGTTCCCCGACGCGGCGGCATGCTTCGAGAACATCGAGGGCGAGCGCGAAGTCCCGGACCATCCGCTCGTTCGCCAGGCTATCGATGACTGCCTCGACGAGGCCATGGACCTCGCGGGCCTCACCCGGATCCTGGATCGGGTTCGAGCGGATGAGATCACTCTCGTCGCGCGTGACACACCCGAGCCCTCGACGTTGAGCCACGAATTGCTCACCGCGAGTCCGTACGCGTTCCTCGACGATGCTCCACTGGAGGAGCGTCGCGCCGCGGCCGTGTACGCGCGTCGCGCTCTCGATCCTACGGCAGCCAACGAGTTGGGTGCGCTCGATGAGGCGGCGATCGCTCGCGTGCGGGGGGAGGCATGGCCCGACCCGCGCTCCCCGGACGAGTTGCACGATGCGCTGCTGACGTGCGGGTTTCTCACGGCCTCGGAGGGAGTCTCGGGCGACCCGGAGAGTCCCGAGCCGGGAGGCTGGCGAGGGCACTTCCGCGAGCTCACCGAGGCGGGCCGGGCCACCCGTGCCCGGATCGATTCGATAGATCTCGACCTGTGGGTGGCAACCGAGCGATTCCCCGAGCTTCAGGCAGTGCACGCTGAGATCCGTTTCGAGCCGACCGTCGCTCCGCCGACTCGCTTTATCGAACGACGGCCCGAGCGCGAAACGGCAGTACGCGAACTCTTGCGGGGCCGGGTCGAGATCCTCGGACCGACGACTTCGACCACCGTGTCGGATTCACTCGGAGTGTCGGAGCGTGACGCGGAGATCGCATTGCTCGCCCTCGAGACCGAGGGGGCGGTGCTGCGGGGCTCGTTCACGCCGGGGAGCGTCGGTCGAGGGAAGGAGTGGTGCGACCGGCGGCTACTCGCCCGGATCCACCGGTACACGATCCAGCGCTTGCGAGCCGAGATCGAGCCGGTGTCGGCCGCCGACTTCATGCGATTTCTGTTCGAATGGCAACACGTCGCGCCGGGTACGGCCGTGGCCGGGCCGGAAGGGCTCGCGGCGGCTCTGCAACAGCTCGATGGATACGAGCTGTCAGCGGCCGCGTGGGAGCCCGATGTGCTCGCCGCCCGTTGCGAGGCGTACGAACCTGAGTTCCTGGACGCCCTGTGCCTCACGGGCCGCACGATGTGGGGTCGCCTCTCCCCGCCCACCGGGTCCAACGGAGGTGGCGGATCGGGGCCGATTCGCAGCTCGCCCATCGCGCTGTTCCAGAGAGCGAGCGCACCCGCGTGGTTCGCGCTGGCCCGATCACCGGACGCCGGGGCGCTTTCGTCGTACGCGCATCAGGTTCTGGACGTACTCGAGCGGCGCGGAGCGTCCTTCTTTCACGAGATCGTGGATGATGTCGGACTGATGCCGACTCGTGTCGAGCAGGCGCTCGGCGAGCTCGCGGCGGTCGGGTGGGCTACGTCGGATGGATTCACCGGCCTGCGGGCGCTCCTCACGCCATCGGATCGTCGCCGGCCCCTGGGGGGTGCCAAGGCCAGGCGACGGAAGCGCCTCGTCCCGTACGGCATAGAGACGGCCGGTCGCTGGTCGCTGTTGCGCCGCGCGCCGCATGAATCGGCTCCCGAACCACCGCCCCGTTCTGGTCGAACGGCCTCAGGAGCCGCGGCGCGGCGTTCCGCGGCGCGGCCATCCCGGGCGTGGGCGGTGGATTCTCCCGAGGTCGAGAGCTACGCGCTCGCGCTGCTGCGCCGTTACGGAGTCGTCTTCTACCGTCTGCTGACACGGGAGACCAACTCACCGGCCTGGCGAGACCTGGTGCGCGTGTACCGCCGGCTCGAGGCGCGGGGGGACATCCGGGGCGGGCGCTTCGTCCTGGGCTTCTCCGGTGAACAGTTCGCGCTCTCCGAGGCCGTGTCGCGACTGCGCGCGACCCGCCGAGCCGAGGCGACGGGGCGGCTTCAGAGCATCTCCGGGGCGGACCCTCTGAACTTGACGGGGATCATCACGCCCGGAGACCGAATCGCCGCGATCGCCAACAACCGCGTGGTCTACCGCGACGGAGTCCCCGTGGCCGCACACGAGGGGGGCCGGATTCGAATGCTCGTGCACGAGCGGGCCCCGAGCGAGCGAGAGGTGGAACGGGCGCTGGTTCGTAAGATGCCCCCGTCCCTGCGGTGGTATCTGTGGCGCGCCGGCTGAGGCTGTTTGTCGAGGCTATTTGACGTCGCGCGCGAGTCGGACCCCCATGAACTGCCACGTCGCATCTGCCGGGAAGAAGTTGCGATACGTCGGTCGAATGTGGGTGACCGAGGTCGCACAGGAGCCGCCGCGGAGTACGAACTGGTTGCTCATGAACTTGCCGTTGTACTCGCCGAGCGCCCCTGGAGCGGGCTCGTATCCCGGATAGGGGGAGTACTGGCTGCGGGTCCACTCCCACACGTCGCCGTACATCTGGAGTAGCCGCTCGTCCGGGTCGGGCAGCGGCATGACCGGGTGCAAGTGTCCGGTCTCCACAAAATTGCCTCGGACCGGAACCGTCCTCGCGGCCACCTCCCATTCCTGCTCCGTGGGCAACCTGGCGCCCGCCCAGCGCGCGAACGCGTCCGCCTCGAAGTAGCTGAGGTGACACACGGGCTCGCTGGCGGCGACCTCGCGCATCCCGGCGAGCGTGAACGACCACCAGCCTCCGTCCCGCTTTTCCCAATAGAACGGCTCGCTCCAGTCCCGCTCCCGCACCGTGGCCCAGCCCTCCGAGAGCCATAGCTCGCCTCGCTCGTACCCTCCGTCCGACATGAACGTCAGGTACTCCCCGTTCGTCACCAGGCGATTCGCGAGCAGGAACTCGTTCAGAAAGTGACGATGTCGAGGCGTTTCGTTGTCATACGAGAAGCCCTCACCCTCTTGGGGATGGCCGATCCAGTGAAGGCCTTCATCGAAATGGAGCCATCCCAAGTCCGACCCGGTCTGGTCGACCGCTCTTTCCGAGTCCCGATAGACCGGCCGCAAAGGATTCACCGAGAGGACGTGTTTGATGTCGGTCAGCAGCAGCTCCTGGTGCTGTTGCTCGTGCTGCAGGCCGATTTCGACCAGCGGCGCCAGCGTTTGGGTCTGCGCTTCGCCGGCTTCGCCCAGCAGCCTCAGCATGCCCCTATCGACGTGACGACGGTATTCGTACACCTCCTCTACCGTGGGTCGGGAAATGTAACCGCGTTGGTCGCGACAATGCCGCTCCCCCGCCTGGAGGTAATAGGAGTTGAAGAGGTACGCGTACTCGGGGTTCGAAGGCTCGTACCACGATGCGTGCTCCCGAAGGATGAACGTCTCGACAAACCACGTCACGTGCGCCAGGTGCCACTTCGTGGGACTCACATCGACGATGGTCTGGACGACATAGTCCTCTGTGGCGAGCGGCTCACAGAGTGCTTCGGTGAAGCGGCGGACCGCCCCGTACCGGTCGGTCAGCGTCTGAGCACCCGTCGCGGGTGCGCCCTCGGCGAGGGCTTGATCGGGCATCGGTCGTTTCCTCTCGGGTATCGCTGTCGTGTTCCCCGGGGATCTAGCAGGTCGCGCAGTCGCGGGTCGGCCGACCATGGCCCCAACGGAGAGCCGGCCGACGATGGACCCAACGTGGGCTCGGTCCTACCGGGTTCAAGGTAATGGGTTCCGGCCAGAGGTCCTTCGTCGCACCCCTCTCGGGCGCGTTCGACAGCACCGGCGAGCACCTGCGGCTTGTCAACGCGTTGGAGCCGACGGAGCTTGCGTCCCCATGGACTTTCACGATCCCGCCCTCACGTTCGCGATCGCGCTCGCAGCCGGCGTTCTCGCCCAGTCGGTCGCTCGGCACCTCCGAATCCCGGGCATCATCCTGCTCCTGGCAGTCGGAGTCGCCCTCGGGCCACGGTTCGCGGCGCTCGTCATCCCCGAGAGTCTCGGCGACGGACTGCACCATATCGTGGGTCTGTCGATAGCCGTCATCCTGTTCGAGGGGGGGCTGAACCTCAACATCGGGCGTCTGCGAAGGCAGGCGATCACGATCCGGGAGTTGATCACGCTCGGGGCCGCGATCACGGCGGTGGGCGGGATGGTCGCCTCCCTCGCTTTCGTCGGGTGGGACTGGAGAGTCGCTCTCCTGTTCGGGACACTCGTGATCGTCACCGGGCCCACCGTGATCAACCCGATCATGCGACGCATTCGGGTGAAGGCTCGGCTGCGCACGATCCTCGAGGCCGAAGGGATCCTCATCGATCCGATCGGCGCCATCGTGGCGGTCGTGGCCCTGGAGGTCATCCTCGAAACCTCGGCGCGTGGCGCTGCAACAGGACTGCTCGGTCTGCCCGCCCGAGTCGCGTTCGGAATCGTCATCGGGTTGGGGGGCGGGTTCCTCATGGGCCTCCTGCTCCGCTTGCGCAACGTGGTGCCGCTGGGCTACGAGAACATCTTCACTCTCGCCGGCGTGCTGACGTTGTTCGAGGTGAGCGACGCGCTGCTCCCCGAGAGCGGGATCATGGCGGTCGCGATCGCGGGACTCGTCGTCGGGAACATGCGGACGCGGGTCGAGCGAGAGCTGGTCGAGTTCAAGGAACAGCTGACCATCCTGCTCGTGGGACTCCTGTTCGTCCTGCTCGCAGCCGCCGTTCCACTCGAGCAGGTGAGCGCGCTAGGTTGGCGCGGGTTCGCTACGGTGCTCGTGCTCATCCTGTTGGTCCGCCCGCTCGGGGTCTGGGCGTGCACGTACGGCTCCGATTTGCAGCTGAACGAGCGAGCCTTCCTGGCCTGGCTCGCGCCCCGCGGCATCGTCGCATTCGCCATCTCCTCTCTGTTCGCCGACCGGCTTGCGACGCACGGAATGCCGGCGGAGGGCGACCAACTCCGAGCCCTGGTGTTTCTCGTGATCGCCGTTACGGTCATCGTCCAGGGCGGAACGGCCGGTATCGTCGCGCGTCTCCTGGGTGTCCGGCGGGCCGGTAACCATGGGCATGTGATCGTCGGCGCGAACGCGCTCGGTCGTGCGCTCGCGGCCGCGCTGCGCGAGGCCGGCGGTCCGGACGAGCCGATCATCATGATCGACACCAACTCCTACGAGGCCCAGGCCGCCGAGGCCGACGGATTCCGAGTCGTGTTCGGCAACGCGAGCGAGGAGAAGACGCTGCGCATGGCCGACGCGGAGGCGCGCCGCTCGATCAGCGCGGTCACACCGAACGAGGCGGTGAACCTACTGCTCGCCGGTAAGGCCCTCGAGCTGTACGGCGTGCAACGGACGCTCGTGGCGTTGGATGACCGCAGCGCCGGTGTGGCCGGTGACCAGGTGCACGAGGCGGGGGCCCGCATCCTGTTCGGGCACGAGATCGCGTTCGAGCGCTGGCGTCACGAGTTCCTGCACAGCACCGCGAGCATCAGCCGGTGGCGGTTTGCCGGTTCGGGTCGAGCACCGTTCGAGGACGCCCGGGACGAATCAGGCTCTCGGGTCCCGATCCTAGCCCTGGTTCATGTTCGAGGAGGGCGGTCGAACCCGGTCGATGATCAAGCGGGGATACGCAAAGGGGACCACGTGATCTTCGCCTGGGCGGACGAAGACGAAGCAAAGGCTCGAGCATGGCTCGAGCGGAACGGGTGGGAGCTCGCTGAATGAGAAGGAGTGGGCGGGGGCGACCAGGTCGTGCGGTTCGTGTGGTCGGTTTGGCCGCGCCCCACCCGAGGTAGAGTGTCAGGTCGGAGGACGTCCTCAGACGAAGATCTTGAACAGCTCCTTAGCCAGCCACTCGGGCATTTCCCCCTCTGGTGGCTCGGGCTCGTGTCGCGTGTCCCTCGGAACGGGCGTCCCTTGGGTCACGCCTCCTTCAGGCGGATTGACGTTCGACATCCTCCACTCCTCCCCGTCTATATGTCTCGGGTTCTCCATCCCGGCTCGCTCCCTCGAGCTCGTGCCCGTCCGGGTCACCCTCCTGTGCCTTAATGACGTTCCTGGCGGGAAATCGGTTTCAGCGGCGTGGCCGATTGATTCCCGGCCACGGCCGGCCGATCCCACGTCCTTCGTGCATGTCCGGCGCTTCATAGCAAGTACCGCGCCCGCTTCCCTCAACTGCCCCGTTCTGCCTTTGGATGTCCTTCGAGCCCCGAGGGTTGCATCCGCCGCCGGCGATATGCCGTTGACCTACCTGGGCTCCCGACCCCGCACACAACCCTGTTCGCCCATGCGGTCGCCCTCCATAATGCCCGCATGACACACACGGCGAGACGAACGCACGGGTATACCGAGTCAGTGATCCGCATGATGACGCGGCTCGCGACGGTGCACGACGCGATCAACTTGGCACAGGGATTCCCGGATTTCCCCGCGCCCGAAACTGTGAAGGACGCCGCCGCCGCGGCCATCCACGACGACATCAACCAGTACGCGATCACCTGGGGGGCGAAGCGCTTTCGAGACGCGCTCGTCGCCAAGTACGCGGATTGGTATGGGATGGAGGTGAATCCGGAGACGGAGGTCACCGTGACGTGCGGCGCCACCGAGGCAGTGGTGGCAGCGCTTCTGGCGATCGTCGATCCGGGCGACGAGGTCATCGTGCTGGAGCCGTTCTACGAGAACTACGGCCCCGACACGGTGCTGTGCGCGGCCACTCCCCGCTTCGTGCCGCTGGGCGAAGGCTGGAGGATCGACCTGGACCGGCTGCGAGCCGCCTTCTCGGAGCACACCCGGGCGATCGTCGTGAACACACCCAACAACCCCACCGGCAACGTTTTCTCTCGCACCGAGCTCGAGGGAGTTGCGGCCCTGTGTCAGGAGTTCGACGCGTACGCGGTTACGGACGAGGTGTACGAGCACATCATCTACGACGGACACGAGCACATTCCGATGGCCACGCTGCCCGGGATGCGGGATCGTACCATTACGGTCAGCGGGGCGTCGAAGACGTTCGCGGTCACCGGATGGCGGATCGGAACGATCATCGCTCACCCTGCCGTGACGGATGCGATCCGCAAGGTGCACGATTTTCTCACCGTCGGGGCGGCGGCGCCGCTCCAGGAGGGAGTCGCGGCGGGTCTCGAAACGCTCCCGGCAGCCTACTACCGCGAGCTGGGAGACTCGTATAGGGCCAAGCGCGACGTGTTCTACGGTGCCCTCATCGATGCCGGATTCAAGTGCGGGCGTCCGGAGGGCGCGTATTACATGCTGGCCGACTTCTCGGACCTCAGTGACCTTCCGGATGATGAGTTCGCCGCCTGGCTCACCGCGGAGATCGGCGTCGCCCCGGTCCCCGGCTCCAGCTTCTTCCACCGTCCGGAGGACGGACGGCACCTCGTCCGCTTCGCCTTCTGCAAGACGGAGGTGCTGTTGAGGGAGGCCGCTCACCGTCTGGAGTCGATCCGAACTCGCGTGCCCTCGTGAACCGCCCCCCAAGAGCACCCAGCGACGCTCCCGAAGGCTTGGAATTCGTCGCAGGCGACGACGAACCGGACGGTAGTGCGCCAAGGCTCACGCTCGCGGAGCGATTCGCGAATCGTGTCCAGATCAAGCTCCCGGCGCGCCATAACCCGAAGTTGGCGAAGATCGTCGAGCGTGTGAACGCCCACGACCGTACGTACGCGCTGTGGGTGGCGGCGAACATGACCGCGGTCGATCGGCTCGAGATGTCGGACCACGGGCCGGTGCACGTACAGATCGTCGCGAACTCGGCGCTTCGTCTGCTCCGGCTCCTCATGGCAGCCGACGTGGAGCCGAACGTGGTCTCGGACTACGGCCTCGAACGAGCGGACGCGGAGGTGGTGGTCACCCTCGCGGCACTGTTTCACGACGTGGGCATGTCGATCCACCGGGAGGGCCACGAGGGCTTCTCGCTGTTCGTGGCCCAACAGATTCTGGATGAGCTCCTGACCGGAGTGTACGAACCGCCACTGGATACGATCGTTCGATCCGAGATCCAGCACGCGATCATCTCTCACCGCTCGGGGGGGACACCCCTGACGGTGGAGGGCGGTATCCTCCGGATCGCGGACGCGCTGGACATGGCCCAGGGCCGCTCGCGTATCCCCTTCACGGCGGGGTCGACCAGCATCCACGCGGTGTCCGCAGCGGCGATCGAAGGGTTGCACATCGAATCGTGCGAGACGCACCCGGTGCGCATTCGGATCGAGATGAGCAATTCCGCCGGCGTGTTCCAGGTCGATGAGCTGCTCCGGCGGAAGCTGAAGGGGTCAGGGCTGGAGCGCCACGTCCTGGTCGAAGCGGTGATAGAAGGCGAGACGGAGAAGCGCCTCGTACAGCGGTTCCGCTTCTGAGCGGGCGGCTGCGTGGCGGGGTTCTAACGACCTGCCCGGAGTAGCGACATGAGACTCCCCTCACTCGAGATGGTTCTGGAGGGCGCGCGCTCGGCCGTCGTGCGCTTCCCGCTGGTCATCGCGAGCGCGCTCCTGGCGGCGCTCGCCGCAGTCCTGGGGATCGATTCCGAGGACGGCCGCATGTGGGCTCGCTGGTTCGTGACCGCGAGCCTCGGACTGCCGCTCTTCTTCGCTGTCGCGTTGTTCGCCGAGCGGCGAGCCCGTCGGGTCGCGGTCGGGGCAGGGGCCCGGCTGCTCGGACTCCTCGGTCTGGGGGCGTTTTTCTTCGCGTGGCCGAGTTGGTCGGATCCGATCGCTCTCACCCGGTACTTCCAACTCAGCATCGGCCTTCACCTGCTCGCCGCGTTCCTACCGTATGTCGGGCTCGACGAGAACAACGGGTTTTGGCAGTACAACCGGGCGCTCTTCCTCCGATTCCTGACCGCCGGGATTTACTCGGCGGTGTTGTTCGTGGGACTCGCGATCGCGCTGGCGGCGCTTGACAACCTGCTTGGGGTCTCCGTCGACGAGGAGAGCTACTTCCGTCTCTTCGTGTTGATCGGACTCGTCTTCAACACCTGGTTCTTCACGGCCGGGGTCCCCGAGGACCTCGGAGCGCTACAGCGCGTCACCGACTACCCTCGGGGTCTGCGGGTTTTCGCGCAGTTCGTCCTCGTACCGCTCGTGGTGGTCTACCTGATGATCGTCACGGCCTACATCGCGCGGATCCTCATTACACGGGTGTGGCCGAGCGGCTGGATCGGGTACCTCGTCTCGGCGCTGGCGGCGCTCGGCATCCTGGCGCTCCTGTTGGTGCATCCCGAGAGGGAGCGCTCGGATCAACGGTGGATCGAGGTGTACGCGCGGTGGTTCTACGTGGGGCTCTTCCCTTCGATCGTCATGCTGCTCCTGGCAATCTGGAAGCGCATCGATCAGTACGGCGTCACCGAACATCGCTACCTGCTCACCGTGCTCGCCCTGTGGTTGGCGGGGATCGCACTGTTCTACTCCGTGACCCGGTCGCGCAACATCCGGGTCATCCCCACCACCCTCGCGTTGCTAGCCTTCCTGACGTTCGTGGGTCCGTGGTCCGCGTACGCCGTGTCCCGCGCCAGCCAACGGGAGCGGCTCGAGGGGCTGCTGGAGCGGAGCGGGGTGCTGGTGGACGGCATCGCGCGAGCGGCCACGACGGAGGTGCCTGCCGAAGACCGGGAGCAGATGACTGCCGTCCTCTGGTATCTGGTCGAGAGGCACGGCACCGGATCGATCGACCCGTGGTTCGAGGGGCGGCTGGCCGAGATCGACTCGATCGGAGGAACGGGGACGTCCGGGCGAGGCGAAGCGAGGGAGCGGGCCAACCTGATCATGCGTCACCTGGGTATGGAGCCGGTGGGGCCCGGCGGTGCTCAGGTCGGCGAGTTCGTGAGCTACCAGGCGCAGGCCCGGAAGGAGCTGCGACCCCTACGCGGATTCGACTTCGGCCTCACGTCCGCGGATCTGCTGACCGACCGGTTCACGGCAGGGGCCGACACGATCGACCTGAGTATGGACGAGTCGGAAAACCTCCTGCGTATCTCGCGCAACGGCCTCCAGCTTCTGGAGATCTCGCTCGCGGAGTTCCTCGAGCGCGCCGAGGGTGCCCGCATCCTTGCCTACCCCGGAGATCCGAGCGTCGAGCCCGACGCCATGCGCATCGAGGCGGTGGGCGAGGAGGCGGCGGCCACGATTTACGTGACGGCGATCTCGCTGCGCAGGATCGGGGACCAGCTGGTGATTCAGAGTGCCCAGGGCGATGTCTACGTCCGCCTGGCGCCGGAGGCAGGCCGCTAGCAGGCCGCTGAAGAACTCCAACGGCCTGCTAGGCCCCACACAACCTTTCCAGCCTCCGGGCTGTCTCAAGAGAGGATATGCGGTCGAGGCGGGTAGGCGCTCGCCGATCTTGCGTTCGAGCGCTTCGAAACCCCACGGCCACGACCCCCGTATCTGTATCTGAGTCTCGACATCAAGACCCGAAACGCGCGGGAGAATTGGAAGTGAGGAAGCTCGCCACCCTCGCCATACTCGCTTTCTTCGCTTGGCTCTTCATCACGTTCACCTGGGCTACCGCCGCCCACCTAACCGGCCTACCGGGTCCGGCTCAGGCCAGTGCCGCGACCCTGGAGTTCGCCGCGCAGGCGGTCACGTTGGCGGATCCGCCCGGTGCGATCGGCAGACCCCAGCGGATGGCGGCCGGCAGTCTGCGGAGGGCCGCACGCATGGCGGAGCGGCTTCACCGTGGCCCCGAGCGCGCCGTGGCCCGCGTCCTGGACCGTCTGGGGCACCGACACTCGCACCAGCGGCATGCATTCGCCTTGGCTGCGCCACGAGCGCCGATCGTGATGGAATTCGGGGACTGGGACGCGGCCTGGCACGAAGGCTGGTCCGAAGGGCTCCGTGAGCTCAGCGAGAACGAGGCACTGCTCGAGCTCCGTCGTCTGAACTGGTTGGAGGAGGGCGAGCAGTCGATCCGTTACCGTCGCCGTGCTCTCGAGCGTAGCAAGGAGAGCGTCGAGCGCAGCCAAGAACACCTCGAGCGTAGCCGTGAGCGTATCTCCCGCAGCATGGAGCGTCTGCAGGAGCGGATCGATCGGCTCGATGCGGGCGACCGCAGCGAGGTCTCGGACCGGCTGAAAGAGCGACTGCGCGACATGCTCCGTGACCTGAAGCGAGAGCTCGAAGACCTGCTCGAGGACGGGTTGGAGTCGGGGGCGATCATCGAGATCCGTGACGAGTCGGCAGACGAGGTGCACCTCTTCGGGCCGACGATCGCGATCAAGATCCACGAGAAGGAACACTAAAGCAGCTCGCTGAAAGACTCCAGCGCCCTGCTCGCGCGGGCTCGGCTACCCGAGCCCGCAGGCAAGCGGCCCGACCGGCGGAAGCCGGCGGGCCGCTGTAGCAACTACCCCCGTTTCGACATCCGGGGGGCGGCGCCCGACAAATCGCTGAAGAACGCCCCGGCTACCGCTCGAATAGCACCTCGCCACCCACGATCGTGTACAGGACCCTCGCGCGCGCGACTTCGTCCATGGGGGCGGTCATGATGTCCGTCGACATCACGACGATATCAGCGAGCTTTCCGGGCGTGAGCGAGCCCTTGAGATCTTCCTCGAAGGCCGCGTACGCGTTGCTGAGCGTATAGGAGCGCAGCGCCTGCTCGCGCGTCATCGCGTTCGCCGGGAAGAAGGCGCTTCCGTCGCGGATCTCCCGTGTCACCGAGCAGTGGAAGCTCGGGATGGGATCGACATCTTCGACCGGGGCATCCGTTCCGTTCGTCACAACGGCGCCTGACTCGAGCAGGTCCTGCCACACGTACGCACCCTGTGCGGCGCGCGTCTCTCCCAAGCGCTGGATCACCCACGGCCCGTCCGAGCACCCGTGGATGGCTTGCATCGAGGCGATGACGCCCAACCCGGCGAAGCGCGGGATGTCCTCCGGAGCGATGTGTTGAGAGTGCTCGATGCGCCACCGCAGATCGGTCTGCCCCGGGTTCGCCCGGAAGGTCCGCTCGTAAAGATCCAGAACCTCTCGATTCCCGCGGTCGCCGATCGCGTGCGTGTTGACCTGGTACCCGTGACGAATCGCGAGTCGAGCCACCCGCTCGATCTGCTCGGGCGGGTTGGTGGCGAGACCGCTGCTGCGGGGCAGGTCTGCGTAGGCTTCGAGAAGCCAGGCGCCGTGCGATCCGAGCGCACCATCGACCACCTGCTTGATGGAGCGCACCGTGAGGCGGCTATCCCCGTACCCGATCATCCTATAGTCGGCGAGTTTCTCCTCCAGCTCGTCGTACGAGTCGCCGACCATCACGTACAGGCGAACCGGCATCTCGCCACGATCGGCCAGCTCCTTGAAGAAGTCGATAGTCTCGAAGCCGGACCCCGCGTCATGGAAGCTGGTGACGCCTTTCGAGAGCAGGTCCTCGAATGCCAGGCGGGCCATCTCACGTCTCTCCGCTGCCCGCTCCTCCGGCGTGCGCCGGGATTCCGCGGCGGCCCGAGCACGACCCGTCAGTCGCTGGGCCGTCTCACGAAGCACGCCCGTCGGCTCGCCCGCCGGGTCGCGCACTATCTCCCCGCCGTCCGGGTCTGGGGTGTCCGCCGTGATACCCGCCAGCTCCATGGCCTTGGCATTGACGAAGGACGCGTGCCCGCTGGCGTGGCGCAGCACCACCGGGTTATCGGGGCTCACAGCGCTGAGTCCATCGTGAACCGGAAGTCCCTCCACGAGCGGATCCGGCACCTGATTCCATTTCTCCTGGTGCCAGCCGCGCCCTTCGATCCACTCCCCAGGCCGCGCTTCCACCGCGGCATCCGCAACCAGCTGTACGATCTCTTCCCAGGACTCGGGCGTCATCAAATCGAGGATCAGCTTGGCTCCCCCGATTCCCATGAAGTGCCCGTGTCCTTCGATGAATCCCGGGATCGCGAGGCGGCCACCGAGGTCGATCACGCGTGTGCTGCCGCCGATGTAAGCGGCGATCTGTGCATCGCTCCCGACCGCGGCGATCCGATCCCCGATCACGGCGATCGCCTGGGCCTCTGGGGTGGCTTCATCCATCGTCACGACTTTGCCACCGCGTAGCACGAGGTCCGCCTGCTGACCGGGTGCCGCGCTCACGCTCGCGCCCAGCGCGGACAGGGTTGTGACAACCAAACGTATGAGGCGCCGTATAGTCATTACGTCCTCCTGCGGGACTCACTGAATCATGAGCAGAACAATAGGCGCGCCCAAGTCTCGGGACCAGTTGGCGGACGTGTCTTTCTCGGCTCGGATACCGTCTGTAAGTTAGCGCCGCTTTTTCGGGGCTCTCCCGCGAGGAGATGGCGGAAGAGCGCGGGGACCGGGGAAGGACAGGTGAGGTGGGGGCCAGAGGAGACTACCGATCATGATTGCCTTCCGGCGAACCCGAAAGGTCCATGCACACGTGAATCCCGGGCGCTCGCGGTCGCACTCCGGCCGCCCGCGGGCTGCGGGTGGGCCACGGAGTGAGTCCCGAGTGGGACGCGCGTGCCACCTCGCCTGCGTGTTGCTCGTCTTGATCGCGGTTCCGCGCGCCGCCGATGCCCAGATCGGGATCGTCGGGGGCTACAACCGGGACATGCTTCACGGCGTGGACGTCGCGGAAGGGTTTTCGCTGGAAGAAGACCCGAACGGCTTCCACCTGGGCATCTTCCTGAACGTCAACCTGGGTCTGCTCGCGATTCGGCCCGCGATCATTTATCACCGGATCGTGGACGTGGACGTGCGCAGTCCTACCGATGCGCTGGATTTCGATCTCGAGATCGTCGAAGTGCCGCTCGATTTCCGGCTCAGGCTTCCGGTCCCCGTGGTGCGTCCGTATCTGCTCGCGGGACCTGTGTTCATGTTCCCTTCGAGCCCGGACGAAGCGATCGACAGCCTGTTAGAAACCGGTCCGAGCCGTATCGACGTCGGACTCGGCTTCGAATGGAGCTTTGGGTTCCGGCTGTGGCCCGAGGTGCGTTACGGATTCGGGATCACACGCTTCATGCAGACCGACTTCCCGCTGGCCGGTACGCCGTTCTCCGCGGAAGGCGACGCGCGCCTGGACGGCCTCATGGTTCGGGTTGGGATCAGCTTCTAGCCACCCGCCCGTGTCCGGAGGTCGGGTCACCGGATACCGAATAAAACCCGAAACCTTCGCAGCCGTGTCGGGTACGCGGTCGGCATGGAGAGCCCACTGCCCCACCCGGAAGCCTCGCCCACTCCCTCGATCCGGGGGCGCGGGGCCGCGCGGAATCCTCCCAATCGGTTTCTCCCCCTCGTGGTCGAGCGAGAGGCGTGGACCGCAGCCGAAGACACGGCCCCTTGCACCGAGCTGATCGAGGACCGGTCGCGTTCGGTCATCGCGCGCAATGAAAGTCCCGATGTGGGCTTCGACGCGAGCCTGAATCCATACCGGGGGTGTGAGCACGGGTGCGCGTACTGCTACTCCCGACCCACGCACGAATACCTCGGGTTCTCGGCCGGGTTGGACTTCGAGACGAAGATCTTGGTCAAGATCGACGCCCCGCAGTTACTGCGTCAGGAGTTGGCATCCTCGCGCTGGGAGCCACAGGTCCTGGCGTTGAGCGGTGTGACGGATCCATATCAGCCGGTCGAGCGAAGGCTGCGATTGACGAGGCGGTGTCTCGAGGTGCTCGCCGAAGCCCGCAACCCGGTCATCGTCATCACGAAGAACCACCTGGTGACCCGCGATGTCGATCTGCTCGGGCGTCTGGCCCGATATGACGCCGCGGCGGTGGGTGTCTCGATCACCACGCTGGATCGATCGCTCCAACGACGGATGGAGCCACGCACCTCGACACCCGACCGCCGCCTGGCCGCGATCGCGCGGCTCACCGAGGCCGGCGTCCCCGTCAGGGTCATGGTGGCCCCCGTGATTCCGGGCCTGACCGATCACGAGATCCCGACCATCCTCGAAGCGGCAGCCGCGGCTGGAGCCCAGCGCGCCGCGTACATCATGCTTCGACTTCCACTCTCGGTCCGACCCCTGTTCGAGGACTGGCTCAACCGCCACTGCCCCGGTCGGGTCGAGAAGGTGATGAATCGGATGCGGAATCTGCACGGGGGTCGCGTTTACGATCCACGCTTCGGCTCGCGGATGAAGGGGGATGGACCATTCGCGGACGAGATTGCACGGCTGTTCGCGCTCTCGGCACGCCGGTTAGGCCTAACCCGTCGTTCGGCCAGCTTATCTACGGCCGCGTTTCGGCGTCCCTCGCTCGGACCGCAACTGGGGTTGTTCGACTAGCGGACAGGCCGTATCAGCACGTCGAGTGGATCAGGGCGCCTACTGCGACTGTCTCACGTAGCTGGTTGTAACGATCCACAGCTTCATCGGTCGCGAGCACGAAGAGCTCCACGCCGTGGCGCTCCAGCCATTCGCGCGTGGCTGAAGGGACGCGTAGCTGCTTGAGCATGCCGCTTGAGAGCACGATCGTCGTGGCACCGCGATCCAGAAGCTCCTCGAGGTCGGTGGGTTGGACGCCGGGGCGGTGGTGCGTTCCGGTCTCGGTCCAGTCCCATTCGCGGGCGCCACCGGGGAAGAGCTTCACATCCCGAAACGGCTGCTCCACACCCTCCACCTCGACCCGACCCCAGGAGATCTCGGTCACGCGAGGTGACGCTGGCGGCATGGTCGCCCCCGAGCGAGGTGTCATCTATCGCACCATGACGGCCAACGTGTCGTGGTGATAGGCGATCAGCGTCCGTAGGTAGCTCCCGATGCGATCCGCACCCTCAAACCCCGCGGCCAGCGCCGCACGCTCCTGCTCGTCTTCGGACACGGAAGTGGGCTCGGCGAAGTGCTGTAGGTCCTGATAGGCCCCGAGCGTGAACAGATCCCAGCTCGCACCGCCGGCACGGGTGAAGATCAGATTGTTTGGCCGGTGGATCGCCCCCAGGAAGTCGTTCTCCATGCGCCGCTGCTCGAGTAACTCCCCCCGTCTTCCGGGTAGCGCCACGAACATCTCTACATGCAGGAACCCGGCTCCCTCGAGCACCGCATGCACGACGGCGCTCTCCGGTCCGCTCGCCAGCAGCTCCTCGCGCCAGGCGACGAGCCCATCCGCCGGTGGGCTCAACCCGTCGACCGCCCCGGCGACCGAATACGAGGTGGATTCGCCCAGCGACACGAGCAGCATGAGGTCCCACTGGTCACCCTGGCTGTGGCGGAACAGGTACGACCGCTCGGACGTTTCAGCCTCGTGATCCGCGATCTGATGCTTGTAGATCTCGATCAGCTCCAGCAGCCTTCCTGGGGCGGCGCGGATCAGCAGCACGCGGTACAGGGCTGAATCCGCGGTTGCGTCCCACGCCGCTGCGAGCTCCGGCGCGAGCTCCGGTGTGGGTGTGCCCCCCGCGCTGGTCGAAACCGCGGTAGCGACCGCAAGGATGAGATGCCGGATCAAACCCGTAGCCTCCTTCCGGGGAGCCCTTTTGTGGCCGTCGGAACCGCTCGCCGCGCCCTGCTATGCGATGGAGCCGTTAGCCCCCTACATTTCAGCGCCGACCGGGTGGCGCACCGTCGCCCGTAGGGCCGCCACGGCGGTCGCTCGTCGTCAATATGTCTCTGCACCGAGGTCCAGACCAATGACTCACCGTCACCCACCCGTCTTGTCACACAGGAGCCCGCGCCGCAGAACGATCTTGCTCACCTTGCTCGTCGGTCTCGCGGCGTTCGGTCGTTCCAATGGACTCCGAGCGGATTCTCGAGAATCGTACCGTACTCGTGGATGGCGAACGGATCGTAAGGATCGGACCGGCGGACGAGGTCGAGGTACGCACGGGCGCGACGGTGATCGAGGGCCGGGGGGGCTACTTGCTCCCCGGTCTCGGCGAGATGCACGCGCACGTCCCCCCGGGCGGCGATGACGCCGAGGAGGTTCTGTTCCTATACCTGTCACAGGGGATCACCACCGCCCGCGGCATGCTCGGGCAACCCGGGCACCTGGACCTTCGCAATCGCTTGGCGCGCGGCGAGGTGCTCGGACCACGGCTATATACGTCGGGCCCCTCGATCAACGGCAATAGCATCCCGAGCCCCGACTCCGCGCGGCGAGCGGTCCGGCACCAGAAGGAGGCCGGGTACGACTTCCTCAAGATTCACCCGGGTCTGACCCGCGAGGCGTACGACGCGTTGGTGGAGACGGCCCGGGAGGTCGGGATCTCCTGGGCCGGGCACGTGCCGGCCGACGTGGGTCTGGATCGCGCGCTGGAGGCGCGGCAGGCGTCCGTGGACCACTTGGACCAGTACACGGAAGCGATCGTGGCGGAGGGCACGGACGTCACGACCTCGTTCTTCTTCGGCGCCAACCTCGCCGGGTACGTCGAGGACCCGAAGATCGGGGAGGTGGCCGAGCGGACGGCCGAGGCGGGGGTGTGGAACGTGCCCACGCAAAGCCTGATCGAAAACGTTCTTCTACCGGATGATCCCGACGAGATGGCGGCGCGCCCCGAGATGCGGTACATGTCGCCGGAGACGGTCGCCACATGGGTGGAGCGCAAGAGGGCGACCCTGGAGAACGAGCTGTATTCCGCCGAGCTGGCGCGGCGGTTCGTGGAGGTGAGGCGCCAATTGATCAAGGCGTTGAGCGACGCGGGGGCACCGCTTCTCCTCGGGTCGGATGCCCCTCAGATCTTCCAGGTGCCCGGTTTCTCGATTCTCCACGAGCTGCGGCTCATGGTCGCCTCCGGGCTCACACCGTACGAGGCGCTGCGCGCCGGGACCTACAACGTGGCGCTCTACTTCGGCGCCCTGGATGAGTTCGGGACCGTGGAGGAGGGGAAGGTGGCGGACCTCGTCCTTGTCGAGGCGAATCCGTTCGACGACGTGGCGAACGTGGCGCGCCAGGCGGGTGTGATGGTCCGCGGACGCTGGGTCCCCGCGGGTGAGATCGCGAGGCGGCTAGAGGCAATCGCCGCCTCGCACGGAAATTAGCACCCCGTCTAAAACGCGAGGAGCGGCGTGGCGCAGTCCCGCGTGCGCCGCTCCTTCGTTGGTGCGGGGCCACCGCCCCGGCGGGCCGCCGAAGCCGTGCAGCGGCCTACGAGCTCAGACGGTCAGACGCGGGTCGTGATCTGCACCCGCGGCACCTCCACCTCGAACCCCGGCACTTCGATCGCCGGCAGCTCGATCGCCGGCATGTCGAAGTCCGGGAGCCGGATCTCGGGGATCGAGATCGTCATGTCCTCCGCGTCGATCCACTCCCCGTCCCCAAACTCGAAGTGCCATTCGAACGGTTCCATCTCGAAGCCCTCGATATGGATCGGCCCGAACTGAAAGGCCGGCATCTCGAACGACTCCATGTGCAGGCTCCACGGGTCGTCCTCGTGCTCGCCTTCCACGTGGTCGCCTTCCTCGTGGACTCCTTCACGCTGACGCCACTGGGCTCGTTCCTCGAGCTCGACCGTCAGGGTGCGTTGCTGGCGGTCTCGCATGAGGAGGATGGTCGCCGGTCCCGCTTCTTGTTCGCTCAGGATCTCGACGAGATCGCCGGGGCCTTCGACCGCTTCTCCTGCGACCTCGAGGATCACGTCACCGGCGCGAATCCCGGCGGCTTCCGCGGGCGAGTCTTCCACGACCGAAACGACTAGCGCGCCGTCTTCGACGCCGAAGTACTCGGCCAACTGCTTACCCAGATTCTGCACGCTTACGCCCAGTCGTCCGCGTCCACCCACGAACGAGAGGGCTCGTGCCCCGCCAGGTCCCATGATTCGCACGTCTCCCGGACCGATCACGTGCACCTCGCCGGGTGCGGCGCTGCGAATCCGGTCGCGGAGCTCCTCGCCGAGTCCGCGTAATTGAGGAACGTTCGCGATCCGGACGTTCCCCAACTGACCGGAGCTCTCGCCGAGCTCCACGGACAGCTCTCGCTCGCTTCCGGCGCGGAACACCCCGAGTTCCACCGTTCTTCCGACGGGCGTCTCGCGAACGAGCCGCTGTAGCTGGGTGGCGCCCTGCACTCGCTCGCCATTCCAGCTGACGATCACATCCCCGTCCTGCATCCCGGCGGACGCGGCCGGTCCATCCTCTACCACGCTCGCTACGTGCACGCCGTACTCACCGGGCAGGCCGAGCTCCTCGACGAGCTCGTCGGTCACGTCTTCGATACGCACGCCCAGGTACGAGCCCCCGCCCAGGACACTCAGCGTACGGACCACGCGCTCCTGGTCCGTCTCGCGCTCCTGTGCGGATGCGGTGCCCAACGTGGTGACCGTGGTCGTCAGCGCACCGATTGCCAGCGCCAGACCCAAGACGCCGATCACTCCTCGCTTCATGCTATTCCTCCGGAGCCGTGTTCAACCCGGGCGGCACCGGCGCGGACGTCCCCGCCTGCCGCCCGAAAGGATCGCTCTTTCGCCCGTTTTGACTAATACGGCCCCCGCAAGGTTGCCCGCCGGCTATTGGCCTGGCGTGAAGAATATCGGGATGCCACCCTCGGTCGGGGCGATGACCATGTTGTTGGTGCCCTCGCCGATCTTCCCGAGCATCTCGAGGTACCGCCAGTACAGGTAGCGCTGCCCGGCGAGTCCCTCGAGGCTCGCCGCGATGATGTCCTGAGCGTCCCGGATCCCTTCGGCCTCGGCCCGCTTCTGATTGGCCTGCTCGACCACCACCTGCGTCTGGAACTGCGCGACCTGCACCTGCTGCTCGCGCGCGAGCTTCTCTTCGATGGCGGCGCGGATCGTCTCCGGTGGCACCACTTCGCGCACGAAGAAGTCCGTGATCTCGATTCCACGTGGGAGAAGCCGCTCGGACATCAACTGGTCGATCCGGGCCCCGATGCTGGCTCGTTCAGTCGACAGGATGTCGGTCGCGGTCATCTCCGCCATGGCGTCGCGGGTGGACGCCCGGTAGCTGTTGTAGACGAACGAGTGCACCTCGCTCGGCTCCCCCACCGTGAGGTACAGGTGCACTACGCTGTCCGGCGTCAGGCGGTAACGGAACGCAGCGTCGACCGCGATCTGGAGCTGGTCGGACGTGAGGGCCGTCAGCCGCTCGCTCTGTCCCTCCCGCGGGTATTGGATCTCGCGCAGGGGGTAGTTCGTCCAGGACCTGAGGATCGAGTGATAGAGTCCCTGATTGTACGGGCGAGCCCCGACTGCACCGGTCAGCGGGTTTCGCTTTACGGCCACCTCGAATTCGTCTACTCGGTTGAACCCGAACGCGAGGAGGATCATCACCAATACGGCGGCGACAGCGACCGCGATCGTGCTCAGGCGTAGCGACTTGATGTTATTCGTCATGGGCTTGCTCTCCTCCGGCTAGTCCCCGGGGACACCTCGCGCCGCAGATCGCGGCCACGCCCCCCCTGTTCGTCGACTTCGCCCTCACATGGAGGCAAGGGCGGGATGTGCCACCAGAAGATAGCGCCTCGGGCTCGGTCCCGTGGACCCGGTTGGCTCGCGTTGGAAACGCCGGCCCGTACTCGAGGGCGGTCGCCCTGGCGTCGCGGTTGCATCCTACCTCAGGGTTCGCGGCTCCCGGCACGAGTAGAGGCCGGGATGGGCGAGCGAATACAGTTGTGTAGAGTATTCTTTACCAGCCGGTTACGGCTGTTGCTTGATGCTCTTTATAGCATAAGCGAGTGCTACCCGTTTCGGCAGAACACGGGACGCGGTCGCGAAACACTAGACCGCCCGTTTGGGCGCGAGGTTTGCCGATGACATCGCGGAAGAAGTCCGGCGCACGAAGCAAGCAGAAGCAGACCCCGCCGGCGACGTCGAAGCCCGATACATCGAGCAGCTCCGGCTCGACCCCCTTCGACCTCGAGCCGCCCCCCCCGAACCACTCATTGGAGTCTCCGCCGATTCCCAGCGCGATCGACGTGCTCCCGAGGTTGCGGCGCTTGACGGAGATGCTGAGGCGTGGGGACAGCGTGGGGGAGGTATTGGTCGCGACAGCCGAGGAGCTTCGCGAGTCCGCGAGTTGTCCGCTGGCCACCGTGGTCCTCCAAGATCCGAAAACCGGTCCGACCGTTGCCGCGTGGCACACGCATGAGGCGAAGCGCTACGACGCGCTTCGCCACGCCACTAAGAAGGCACTCTCGTCGCAGACGGAGTCGACGGGATCGATCGCCCGGCTACTTGCAGGCGACGTGAGCGAAATCGACGGGGCCATTGAAGAAGAGCTCGCCGAGCACAGGGCGTCGACCGCTACGCAGGCGGGTCTAACGCACGTGTATGCGTTCCCGGTGGAAGCCGACGGCGCTGTGGTCGGGGTCGTGGAGCTCTTTTCCGAGGTCGAAGGACCCATCCCCAGCGACCTGGTGCAGGCCGTCGAACTGGTCCGCACTCAGCTCGACCTGTCCGCGAGCCGAGACCGGGCGCGGGCCGCTGTTGCCGGTGCGGCGCGCCACGTTCGGCATCTGACCGAGCAGCTCGAGCCAACGACCGAGCGTCTCCAGGAATTCGAGGAGCGCTATGCGCTGCTGTGTCGCGGAGCGCGTCCAGGTCTTTGGGACTGGGACCTCAGACAAGACCGCGTCTACTACTCGGGCCGTTGGAAGACGCTTCTCGGGTATGGGCCTCAGGAGGTCGGCGACGAGCCTTCGGAGTGGTTCGATCGGATTCACCCCGACGATTCGGACCGGGTCGAGCTCGAGCTTCTGGAGCATCTGGATTGGCAGTCGCAGCGGTTCGAGAGCGAACACCGGATCATGCACCGTGACGGAACGTATCGTTGCGTCGTCGCCCGCGGGGTTGCGATGCACGATCAAGCCAGCAAGGCATACCGGATCGCAGGGTCCATGACCGATGTGACGGACTTGCGGTCCCGTGACGACCGGACCATGCGCGATCTGATGTACCACAGATTGACTGCTCTCCCTTCGTACCCGGTCTTGCTCGACCGAATCGACCTGGCGATGCGTCGAAGAGCGAGGCGACCCGATCGTGCGTTCGGAGTGGTGGCTTTGTCCCTCGACGGCCTGAAGGAGATCTCGGAACGAGTGGGCGGTGAAGCCACCGACGAGTTGCTGCTCGCCATCTCGCGCCGCGTCGCGAACGTGATCCGGCCCGGGGACACGCTGGCACACGTCGACGACCTCGACTTCGGCCTTCTCTTGGACGAGGTGCAGAGCCTCGAGGACGCGGAGGAGGTCGCCGAGCGCGTCGCACGTAGTCTGTCAGAGCCGATTCCGCTCGGGGCGGAGAGCGCCACCCTGACCCCAGCGCTAGGAGTTTCCCTTTGCCGGGCGAGCTACGAGACCCCGGAAGATCTCCTTCGAGACGCCACCATCGCGCTGCGTCGCGCGCGGCGCAACGAGGTCGCCGTCCAGGTCTTCGACACGGCGACGAAGGCGTACGCCCAATCGATCGCGGAGCTCGAAGGAGACCTGACGCAGGCATTTGAATCCCGGTCGCTTTTCCTCGAGTACCAACCGGTGGTCTCACTGGGAGACGGGCGAATCACGGGCGTGGAAGCGTTCATCCGGTGGAAGCACCCGGATCGGGGAATGATACCGCCAAACGAGTTCCTGCCGGTAGCCGAAGAAGCGGGGCTGCTCGAAGAGCTCGGGTATTGGATCACCGAACAGGCGTGTCGGCAGATGAGCGAGTGGGTCGATCGCCTATCGCTCCGCTTCCCGCCGAACATCGCGGTGAACGTAGCCGAGACACAGCTGTTCGCCGAAGACTTCGTGCCTCGCATGATCGAGAGCATCGAGACCTCGGGGCTCGATTTCAAGCATGTTCGTCTCGATGTGAGCGAAAACACATTCATGAAGGATGGCCCGGCCGCCGGCCGGGTTTTGCGAG
>JBDHAD010000020.1:0-44275 GCA_039588215.1 Gemmatimonadota bacterium | reverse complement strand
GCGATGTTCCTGAGTTTCAAACGCAATAGCCTTCCGCCGACCGGCTCCGGTCGCGTACCGATGAGATGTCTCGAATCGCTGCACGTATAGGCCGTGGGTAGGCGGAAAGATCCGCAGCCGCCGTCGGGTGGCAGCTCGTGATGCGAGCGGGCCGCGAACGGTCCGCCGAAAGAAGCTAGCGAACCGTGATTTTCATCCCTCGTTCATGGCCATGGAGATCGCACCGGTACTCCCACACTCCGACCTGATCGGGTTTGAAGCTGAATTTTCCACCCGGCGCGATGTCCCCACTGTCGAACCGCGTTCCGTTCTTCGGTTCATCCGTCGAGGAGACGGTGTGCGTGATCGAATCGCTATTGGACCACTCCACGGTCTGTCCCAGAGAGATGACCACGTCGCTGGATCCGTCGGGACCGCTGAAGCCGGAGGGCGTGATCGCTATCGGGACCGTGTTCGAGCTCCCCGATCCTCCGCCGCCCCCGCCCCCGCCGCCCCCGCCCCCGCCGCCACCGCCACTCCCGCCAGATCCTCCACTGCCGTTGTCGACCACCCGGATCACGGCACCGCTCATCTGGTCCGGGTGAAACTCGCACAGGTACACCCACGTCCCGGCTTGGGACGGCTTCCACCGATAGCGCTCCCCTGTTCGCAGGCGGAGGCTATTGAACGCGGTTCCGGAGGGGGCGCTCGAGGACGTCGCCGTATGCGACGCGCCATCGCTGTTGACGAACTCCACGGTTTGTCCCAGCGCAATGGTGATACTGTCGGTGCCGTTCGGGGTCACGAAGGCGAAGTTGCGAATGTCGATCACCACGGTTCCCGAGGCTCCGCCACCGGAGCCACCCGTACCGCCGGAGCCGCCTGCGCCACCGGAGCCTGCGGACCCGCCCGAGTCACCGCCTCCGTCGCCGCCCGCATTCCCTCCGTCGCCCTGTCCGCCGGTCTGCGTGCCCGGATTCCCGCTCGCCGCGACCGTGATCGTCGCTCCGCTCATGCCCGCCGGGTGAAAGTCGCAGCGATAGATCCAGACGCCCTCGGAGGTTGCGACGAAACGGTATGACTGGTTCTGCAACAGCGTGCCGCTGTCGAAGTCCCGTCCCGCGGGAGCGCTGGTGGAGGTCGCCGTGTGCGGGGCGGTATCCAGGTTCACGAACTCGACGGTGTCTCCGGGAGCGACGGTGATCGCATCCGTGCCATCCGGCCCCACGAACGCGAAGTCGACGATCTGTACGATCACCGTCCGCGAGCCGGCAGGTGGAGTCAGTCCGGGATCGTCGGTCGGTCCGCCAATGTCCTTGCAGGCCGAGAGCAGGCCGGCTGCCGCGATCGCCGTTGCCGCCAGCAGGCTTCCGAGGCGCCAGTCGGGGCGCCAGTCGCTCCGAATCCGATGTCCGATCGCGCGCGCTTTCATGACCTATCCTCCATTACGACAATCACTCCTCTCATGAACGGGTGTGGAACGCAGAAGTACTCGAACCGTCCGGCCGTGCCGAACGTGTGCTCGAAGGATCCGTCCTTCTCCATCAACGGCGAGCTCCACACGCCATCCGTCGACGTGCTCGTGTGGGCGACCGCGTCTCGGTTCACCCACCGAGCCGTTGCGCCGACCGGAATGCGCAGCTCGGCTTGCTGGAACGCGAGCTGCGAAATCTCGACCTCGACCACGGTCCGGGGCGTCGTCGGATCGGCCGGTGTCGCCTCCGCCGCGTCGGGGGCGGCGGCTGCGGGTGGCGGTGCCGGAGTCGGCTGACGCTCGGGGCTGAAGAAGTCCCGCCAGCGCGCCCCGGTGAACGGGATCGTGAACTCGAATCCCCAGAACACCGTGTCATCGATACCTACAGAGAGCCCCTCCAGCGTCCCGCTCACGACGTTGGTCGCGAACAGGGCGAAGGTGTGCGGCGTGTATGGGATGGCGAGGCTGGCGCCGGCGCTCCAGGCGATCTGCGCGTCCGACTGTGTGACCATGTTCGCGTAGTCGGCCGACAGGCTGAGGTAACGGTTGAGATGCAGCACGGCGCCGCCCGCGAACGCGAATTCGGCCTCCTCCTCTTCGGCGGGACGATCGAACGGGTTGGTGAAGCCGCGCGCTGCCGCGATCAGGGTCAGCGGCCCGGCTTCGACCTGCGCCGTCAGCTCGCCGTCGAAGCTTTCGGTGGTCGTGTTCCAGGCCCCGAGCAGGGCCGCCGAGAAGTGACCGTCTAGTAGGCCGCTCAGCGGGGCGACCTTCACGAACGGCTGCCACTCGTTCGACTGCCCCGCCAGAATGGAGTTGCTGCTGTACCGAAATCCCACGTGCGCGCCCCGAAAGAGTCCGTAGCTCAACGCGAACGTGGGGTAGTTCACGACCTTGCCCTCCCCGAAGATGTCGCCGATATCCGCGTCGGTACCGGCTATCTCGAAGCGGTGCGAGAACTGAAAGAAGAGGTTGTGCGGAGGCGTCACCCACGTGCCATCCATGTTGGGTGAGCGATCCGTCAACGGCTGCCCGACCACCGGGCCGTGTACGGCAACGACGCCCGCGGTCAACAAGGCGAGGACCTCGATGCCTCGCCGGATCGCGCGAGCCCTGGTACCTGATTTCCCGGGCAATTCGATCTCCCGTCCTGAAGTAGGCCATTTCCCCCCGCGAGCGGCCACGCCGCCCGCACCAACGACGAGGTGTAGGGCAACAAGCGGACCTCGTGATCCGTTGTCGTAACCGGCTATATCACAGCGGTTTACCTGGTGCGCTGGACGGATGGTGGCCGGTCGAGAGTTGTATCGCATCGATACATGTGTGCCTCACCGGGACGGTTTGGTGAGGCTTAGGGCCGCTGACCGTTGAAGAAGCGACGCGGCGACCGCGAAACATCCTTTCGGCGGCTCACGTTGTCTCAAGTGATGGAGTAGCCACAGGAACGAGGGTTTGGCGAAGCGGCGATCGATAGGGAAAGGCATCGGTTGTGCGCATGCATAGATTCGCGTTTCGTCCGGCTAGGCAGCCCGTGCTCAGGTTGCGACCCCCGTCGGCCAAGCTCCCCATCGAAGCCTCGATTTCGGCGAACGACCGCTTCAAGCGGACGTTCTGGCCCACCTTCCGGGTGGCCATCGTCGGGGCCGTCGCCGCGCATTTCATGATCTTCGAGGTGATGCCGCGCTTCGACGTGGCCACGCTGGCGGTGGCCGGCGAGGTGATGGCTGCGGTCGACCTACCGCCCGAAGTGAAGATTCCTCCCCCGCCGCAGCAGATCGCGAGGCCCGCGGTGCCCAGGGTGACGGCCGTCGAGGTGAGCGAGGATCTCACCATCGCCCCCACGACCTTCGAGGATAATGCGGTCGAAAACCTCGGTCCTCCGCCCGCGGTGGTGGCGACCGCAGACGATCGCCCCGAGTTTATCCCCTATACCGTAGCGCCCAGGCTGAGGAACAGGGAGGAAGTGTTGGCGCTGCTCCGCGAGGTCTACCCGCGACCGCTGCGGGCCGCGGGCATCGGTGGAACCGTCTTATTGTGGATCTACGTGAACGAGGAGGGGGACGTCCGTGACACCCGGGTCGCCGAATCGAGCGGCTACGAAGGACTGGACCAGGCAGCCAAGGCCGTGGCGTCGGCCATGCACTTCAGTCCTGCCATGAACCGCGATCGCGTCACGGCGGTGTGGCTCTCGCAACCGATCTCTTTCGAGGTGTTGAACTGACCGGATCGAGACGTCGTCCGACCCCCATCGCCCGGCGAGACGGATTGGAGGCGCTGGAAGCACACGCACAATCCCGGGGCGAGGAGATCGCGAACAGCGTCAGCCACGGCGTCGGTTTCCTGGCGGCGGTGGCAGCGCTACCGATCCTCGTCGTCGCAGCCGTGGGAAGAGGGTACACCCCCGGGGTGGTGGGAGCTGCCGTCTTCGGGACCACGCTCGTGGCCCTGTATCTCACATCCACCCTGTATCACGCCTGGCCGCGGACGCCCACCAAGCGTGCCCTACGCGTGGTGGATCACGCGGCGATCTTTCTCCTGATCGCCGGCACGTACACGCCGTTCACGCTTGGTGTGCTCCGCGGCGCCTGGGGTTGGACGCTGTTCGGGCTCGTGTGGGGCCTGGCTCTGGCCGGCGTCGTCTCGAAGGTCCTGGTCGGTGTTCGCTACCCCAGGATCTCCACTTGGGTCTACCTGTCCATGGGTTGGATCATACTCATCGCCGCGAAGCCCTTGTGGACCCAGGTGCCGGGGTGGGGGCTCTTCTGGCTCGCCATGGGTGGCGTCGCGTACACCCTGGGCGTCCCCTTCTATGCCGCGAAGACCGTCCGCTTCAGCCACCTTGTATGGCATCTTTTCGTGCTCACCGGCTCCACGTGCCATTTCTTCGCGGTCCTGCACTACGCCGCCTGAACCTCGCCGGCGGCGTTGCCTGCCCGCCCCACCCGAGGGCAGTTTTCAAACGCCATGATGGACCGGACTCCGCGTAGCAGAAGCCATGCGTGAGACCGGCGTGTCGTTGAGCGCCGCGCACCCGGGGGGGGGGGACCGAGCCGATGGGTCGAACGCCGCGACGGATTCACGCAGGAGGACGCTACCATCGTCCCGGTCGCGCCACATGCTGAAGCGGATTCTGCTGGCCCTCGGTCTGATGACGTCTCTGACGCTCGTCGCGCTGCTCGGGCGAGGTCGGGTCCGGACCGCCGAGGAGCTCGCGCCCCCACCACGCGCTGACCTGAATCCCTGGGATCTGGTCGGCTGCTACGAGCTTCGGGTGGATCCGTGGGAAGTGGAAGCGTTCGAGGCCGCCCCGGACTCGGTCACGCTCGCTCCGCCGGCGCGGGTCATGCTCATGCCGGATTCGGTCGATGCGTGGGGGCGAGCCCAGTCAACGAGGCGAGCAGTGCCCCTGGGTGGGGAGCCCGACGACCCGCTCGCGAGCATCCTCCGCTGGTTCACCCGCGTAGACACGCTGTGGTTACTGTGGTCGGATGGTACCACGCGGGCGGGAGTCGCCCTGTTCGACGACGGAGACAACCTGGTCGGCCGCGCGCGCTCGTTCAGCGCCGCGGACTCCTCGGACGTGACGGCTCCGGCGGCCGCGTGGCGGATCAACTGCGCCACGCTCGACCGGGAATCGCCGGGTCGCCGTCCACGCAGGTAGATGCGAAACGGGACCGCCCCGTGGTGGAGCGGCCCCGTCGTGTGACGTCGTCTCGGTACGACGTCGTGGCGTTTCGGGTTGGATCAGTTAGCAGCCCACCAGGCTGCACACGTTTATGCGGCCCTTGCCGTACTCCGAATCCGCACCCTTCTTGCCGAGGTCATCGGCCGTCCGCTGTAGCGCCGACCTAAGCTGGCCCGGGTTCGACCCGCCGCCGGATTGTGCATCCAGAAGCGCCGCGGCGCCCGCCACGTGCGGCGAGGCCATGCTCGTCCCCTGGAACCAGATGTACCAGGTCGGGCTCGTCCCGCAGATCGGAAAGTTGACGGACAGCGTGCTGCACGGTGCCAGCACCCCACCCTGCGTTCCGAAGGAGAAGTCGCCGCCCGGCCCCGCTACGTTGATGGCCGACTTGCCGTAGTTGGAGTAGAAGGCGAGGTCGTCGGTCGGTCCGGTGGCCGAGACGCACGTCGCGTTCCCCAGCTCGCATGGCGTGGCGCGGAACGCGTTCACGTCGAAATCCCGCTCGATGTGGTCGAGATCGACCGCGCTGTTCCCCGCCGACGTGACCACCAGGGTCCCTTGTGAGTTGGCGTAGGTGACCGCGCGGGTATAGGCCCCGTTGAGCTGTCCGCCGCCCGGGGACGGGATGTTGAGGAAACCGCCGAGGCTCATGTTGATCACGTCGGCGTTCACGTTCGCCGCGTGCACGATGCCGCTCAGGATCGCGCTGATCGGGCACGAGCCGAAGTAGTAGCACACCTTGACCGCGATCAGGGTGGCGTGCGGCGCCACGCTGGCGGTCCCGAGCCCGTTGGACGCCACCGTTCCGCCGACGTGCGAGCCGTGCGTGTGGTCGTCCCCCCACACCGGGCCCGAGGGGTTGACCGACGCCACGAAGGCGGCGCTGCTCGCCATGTCGATCAGGCCGGCGAGATCCTGGTGGAACGGGTCGAGCCCCGTGTCGATGATGGCCACCCGGACGCCGCTGGCATCGTTGTAGCCGGCGGCCCAAGCGTCATCCGCGTCGATGATCCGCATGTTCCACTGGTACGGCCAGAAGAACGCCAGGGTCTGATCGTGAGCAGCCGGCGCCGATCCGCCGGGAGGAGCGCTCTCGGTATCCCCGCCCCCGAAGGCCGCCGGGTCGGGGATGAACTGCGCGCTGATGTCCCGCGGTGCGGATGCGATGTCGTCGGCGCTGGCCAGCTCGGCAGACGCCTCGTCGCTCAGGCCGGTGACGATCGCGACGTTGATCTCCGGGTGCACCCGAAGCACAGATCCACCCAGCCCTGCGATGCGGGCATCGAAATCGCCCGGCACCCCGTCCTCGAACAGGACGATGTGCTCATCCGTGTACTCCCACTCCAGCCCCTGCTGTCCGGACTCCGAGGTGGAGAGGCTCGGCGCCGGTGTGTCGCCGGTTTCGGGACCGGCGGGCGCCTGCTCGCTACAGGCCGCCAGAAACGCGACGACCAGCACCGACGCGAGCGCCCTCAGGGCTGAGTTCGCGTGGCTCTTCATGGAGCCTCCTTCGAGTAAATGTGATGAATGCCGCTCACCCGTCCGCCACCGTGAAGCAATAGCCAAGAGCTTGCGCTCTGTTGGCGCGTCTCGAGTAGGTATGGAAGTGGACTTCGAAAGGCCTGAGTCGACTGCCGCACGACCGGAGAGTCGCAGCGGTCCAAATCCGCACGGTGAAAAGGTACGAATCGCAGGATAGTCGTGGCAATGCCGCGCCGCGGTCGGCCGCATCGCGGTCCCCCCGTCTCCCGAACCACCTCGGTCGGAGACCGGTGTTGTACCAACCGAGGCCACTGGCCAACTTGGAGTCTGACCTGCACCGGCGTTCCACGCAGTCGTGTGGAGGCGCGCCTAGGTAGGGCGCGACCCGCCGCGATTCCGACAGGAGGCCTCTGATGGCGTCATTCACGCTCCGGGTGAACGGACGCGACCACAGCGTCGACGTCGAACCGGACACACCGCTCCTCTGGGTCCTCCGGGACCACCTGCAGCTTACGGGGACGAAGTTCGGGTGCGGAGCGGCGTTGTGCGGCGCGTGCACGGTGCACGTGGACGGTCAACCCGTGCGCTCGTGCGTCACTCCCGTGTCCAGCCTCGGCGACGAGCCGATCACGACTATCGAGGGGCTCTCGGCGGACGGGAGCCACCCCGTCCAGCAGGCGTGGATCGCGGAGGAGGTGCCGCAATGCGGGTACTGCCATTCGGGGCAGATCATGTCCGCGGCCGCGCTCCTGGCCGATAAGCCGAGTCCAAGCGACGAGGATATCGACGCCGCCATGTCCGGCAACATCTGCCGCTGCGGAACCTATCAACGGATTCGACGCGCCATCCACGTGGCAGCGGGGCAGGGCTGAGCCATGAGCGAGATCGTGAAGCTCGACCGGCGCGACTTCCTGAAGCTGGGCGCCGCCGCGGGCGGCGGCCTGTTCCTCGGTGTCTATCTGCCCGGTCAAGGGGCCGAAACTCTCGAGGCCGCGACTGCCCACGCAATCGGTCCGCTACAGCCGAATGCTTTCGTCCGCGTCGACACGGACGGGACCGTGACCATCTGGTCCGCACGGGCGGACATGGGGCAGGGAGTCCGGACGGCGCTCCCGATGATCGTGGCGGACGAGATGGACGCGGACTGGGAGACCGTCCGTATCGTCCAGGCGGACGCACACCCGGACAAGTACGGCTCGCAGATGACGGTGGGTAGCTCCAGTGTGAGACGTGGGGCCTGGATGCGGCTGCGCCAGGCGGGCGCGTCCGCACGAGAGATGCTGATCGCGGCGGCCGCCGCAGAGTGGGGGGTCGCTGCCTCCACATGCCGAACCGAACGCGGGCGCGTCCTTCACGACGCATCCGACCGCTCGCTGGGGTACGGGGCCCTCGCCGAGGCTGCGGCCGCGCTGCCCGTGCCTCAAGACCCCGAGTTCAAGGACGCGTCCGAGTTCCGGCTCATCGGGACGAGCCCGCCACTCGTGGATACCGCGCTGAAGGTCACGGGCAAGGCCGGGTTCGGGATGGACGTGCGCCTAACCGACATGCGGTTCGCCACCGTGGTGCACTGTCCCGTGTTCGGAGGATCCGTCGGGTCCGTCGATGCCACGGAGGCGCTCGAGGTCCCCGGCGTGCGCGAGGTCGTGCAGGTCTCCCAGGGTGTGGCGGTGGTCGCCGGCGACACGTGGGCCGCGTTCAAGGGAGCGCGGGCTCTCGACATCACCTGGAATACCGGCGACTTCTCGATGAACAGCGAGGAGATCACCGGATACCTGGAGGGTCTCACCGAGAGTAGTGGCGTCGTCGCGAGGGACGACGGTGCTGCCGACGCGGCGCTCGGACAGGCGGCAAGCCGCGTCGAGGCGACGTACGAGGCGCCTTTCCTGGCGCACGCCACCATGGAACCGATGAACTGCACCGCCGACGTGCGGTCGGACAGCTGTGAGGTGTGGGCGCCCACCCAGAACCCACAGGGTACGCAGCGGACCGCGGCACAAATCACCGGACTCCCGATCGAGCGCGTCACCGCGCACACCACCTATCTGGGGTGCGGGTGGGGGCGTCGCTCCAGCACCGACTTCGTTCGGGATGCGGTCGAGACGTCGATCGAGGTTGGCGCTCCCGTCCAGGTCGTATGGACGCGCGAAGAAGACATGCAGCACGACTTCTATCGACCGGCATCGTGCAGCGTGTTCGAGGGTGGCGTGGACGCTGACGGACACGTCAACGCCCTGAAGATCCGGGTTGCGGCAACGCCGATCGGGGGCGGCCGGCGCGGCGGGGGCAACGGCGTGGACCGGAACTCGGTCGACGGCATGGCCAACATGCAGTACAGGATCCCGAACGTGTTCATCGACTACTGCCGGCCCGACCTGCCCGTACCCATCGGCTATTGGCGCTCCGTAGGTCCCTCCCAGAACACGTTCATGGTCGAGAGCTTCATCGACGAGCTGGCGCACGCCGGTGGCCGCGATCCGTTCGAGTTGCGGCGCGAGATGCTGGAGCACTACCCGCGGCTCAAGCACGTGCTCGAGGTCGCTGCCGAGAAAGCAGCGTGGGACACGCCGCTGCCCGCAGGCCGCGCTCGCGGCATCGCGGTGGTCGAGGACAAAGGCGGGCTCGTGGCGCAGGTAGCCGAGGTCTCAGTCAGCGATGGCGAGGTGCGCGTCCACCGCGTCACCTGCGCGGCCGACTGCGGCCAGGTCATCCACACGGGGATCGTCGAAGCGCAGATCGAAGGGTGCATCGTCGGTGGTCTGACCGCAGCGCTATACGGCGAGATCACGCTGGACGACGGCCGTGTGACGCAGGGCAACTTCCACGACTACCCGATGCTTCGCATGCGCGAGATGCCGGAGATCGACGTGCATATCGTCGAGAGTCGCGAAGAACCGGGTGGCGCGGGTGAGCCCGCCCTGCCGCCTATCGCCCCGGCGGTCGCGAACGCGGTGTTCGCGCTCACGGGCACGCGGATCCGGCGGTTGCCCATCCGCCTCGCGTCCGCCTCGGCGAGCGCGGGCGCCACGGACTCGAACTAGCGAGTAGGCGAGCTAGGGAGCAGGCGAGCTAGGGAGCAGGCGAGTCAGGGGCCGGCGACCGCCTCGTCGGTGGACCCGCCCGGTACTCCTCCCAACGATTGGCCAAGTCGTGGTCCTCGGGCCGGGCGACCAGGTCGCCGTCCAACTCGTGGCGCATCGCGCACGGCACGCAGATCCGCGTCCAGCCACGCGCGCCATCCGCGCTCTCGAGCGCCGTTACCACATGAGCGCTGACCGCACCTCGGCAGATGAAGCAGTACAGGACCGGGCCTCCAGGCGTTGAGGTTCCGGCCCTCTAATGGCAATCGGCGTGCTAGGCGTGGGGCCCGGGGGGGAGTCCCCGGATCGTCAGGCAAGACCTGGGTTTCCTGGCCGTGCGGCACGGATGACGTCTCGGGGTTCTCGCGATTTGTCAGTGTCCGTCTGACAATGCGTCATATTGCCGGGTTCGAAGGCTCCGTACTCAAGCCGTCCAGGTGAGGGCCTGGAAACGGGGGTCGTCCCGAACTGAGTCCAGGTCAGGATCGTTCTCGATCCAATCGCGGTGCGCGAAGCCCGCACGCGCCGCGTCCTCGAGGCAGTCGATCGCCTTGTCGATCTCTCCTTCGACCGCATACAGACAGGCTACGTTGTAGCAGATCCCGGCGTCGGTTGGATCGACGGCGAGGGCGCGGGCGGCCCACTCCAGTCCGGCCTCGTGCTCGCCGAGCCGGCTAAGCGCGACGGCGCCAATAGTGAGCGCGCGGGCATCGTCGGGGTTGAGCTCGACGTGCTTCTCGACCACAGGTAGCGCGCGGCGATAGGCGGCCTCGGCCTGCTCCGTCATACCGAGCGCCGTGTACGTCTGCGCGGCGAAATACCGGGCGTCGTGGTTCTCGCGCACTTGGCACGCACGCTCGAACAGCCGCGCGGCACGCTCGAGCTTCCCCTGCTGGTAGCAGGCGCGGGCGTAGAAATAGCAGGCGGCGAACTGGTTCGGCTCGAGGCGGAGGGCGGTCTCGAACTCCTCTTCGGCCTCCTCCAGTTGCCCGAGCTGCCAGAGCGTGAAGCCGAGGGCGGCGTGGCCTTCCGGAAGCTCGGGATCGATGGCCAGCGCCTTGTGGCTGGACCGCTCCGCCTCCTTGAGCACCTCCGGACTCGTCTCGCCGTACAGATGGGTCAACGACGCACAGCTTTCGGCCAGGCCGGCGTGCGCGAGCGCGAAGTCCGGGTCGATCTCGATCGCTCGCGCGAACATCTGCCGCGCGAACTCGATGCTCTTCTTTTGATACCGGTGAAAGAACTGCCGGCCGCGGAGGTAGAGCTCGTACGCCTCGACGCTGGATGTAGGCACCTTCTTCAGCGCCTCGCGAGCGGAGTCGCTCAGGATCACCCGCAGCGCCCGGACGACGTTGCCGGCGATCTCATCCTGGATGGCAAACACATCCTTCATGGGGCGATCGTACCGCTCGGACCACAGGTGATATCCGTCGCGCACGTTGATCAACTGGACGGTGATCCGCAGGCGGCCGTCGGCGCGCCGCACACTCCCTTCGAGCAATGCGCCCACGTTCAATCGCCGGCCGATCTCCCGGATGTCCTCGGCCTCGTCCCGAAACGCGAACGCGGACGTGCGGGATGCGACCTGCAGCCCCGGGACGCGGGTGAGCGCGTTGATGATCTCCTCGGCGAGCCCGTCGCTCAGGTACCCGTCCTCGGGATCCGAGCCCATGTTGGCGAACGGGAGTACGGCGATGGAGTGGGCAGTCCCCATGTCGGGCCCCGCCTCGGCGACGAGCCCGATTCCGAACTCGGCCGTCGACTGGAAACGCTCGGCCGGAGACTTGGCGAGCGCCTTCATGACCACAGCCTCGAGCGGCTCGGGGACTTCCGGTCGCGTGGCGATGAGCGAGGGGGGCGGGTCCACGAGGTGCCGCGCCAGCGCGACCGTGGGGTCGGCCCCGCTGTCGAAGGGCGGCTCTCCCGCGATCATCTCGTACAGGACGCACGCGAGCGAGTACAGGTCGCTGCGCCCGTCGATTTCCTTGCTCCCGCGGATCTGCTCGGGGCTCATGTACGAGGGCGTGCCGATGGGGAGGCCGTCTTTGGTCATTCTCTCGCCGCCGGCCGCCGTCATGGCTCGCGCGATCCCGAAATCGGCGACCACCGCATGTCCTTCCTCGAGGAGGATATTCTCGGGCTTTACATCTCGATGAATCACCCCCTGCCGGTGCGCGGTGTCCAACGCGTCCGCGACTTCGACCGCAATACGTACGGCCTCGTCGATCGATAGCCGGCCTTCGCGCTCGAGCCGGACTCGGAGCGACTCTCCCGCCACGTACGGCATCACGAAGTAAAGCAGGTTGTCGGCTTCGCCCGATTCGTGGAGGGGCAGGATGTGGGGGTGCGTGAGTGAGGCGGAGATGCGGATCTCGCGCAGGAACCTCTCGGCTGCCAGCGGCGACCGGAGCTTGGCGTGCAACACCTTGACGGCGACCTGCCGGCCGTGCCTCAGGTCATCCGCCAGGTAGACGGTGGACATGCCGCCCCGCCCCAGCATTCCCTTGATGGTATAGCGGTCGGCCAGCGCGCGCCCCACGCGCTCCAGTCCGGCTTCCGCCTCGAGGGCGGCGGTTAGTTCATCCATGAGGGTCGATCCGTGACCGCGCGGCTCACGAACTTGACCGGCCTCTCCGGCCCGGGACGCGGAGCGGTACGATGCTCGCTTCCGAAAAGATCCGATGGGCGAAATCGGGACCGTCCGGCGGACGGGGGGTCTTCCGCATCATCGAGCGCCCAACTGTATGTTACGTGGCGCGTTGCGGTGTCACGTGTCTGCCTTCGCAGCTTGGCCGACGCCAGCTTCAGGGGACATTCTGCCCCGGGGCGCGGAGACCCTGACCGCCAACGCGTCTCGCCCCCGGGGCGAGCAGGTTCATCTTGCCCCTGCACCCTGTAAGACACACGGCGCCCTGATAAAGAGGGCAGGGACCCGCGACCGAGATCGAACTCACCTGGGTGAGGTGTCATGTCACTGACCGAGAAGGAGAGAGAGCTGGTCTCGATCGGCGCGTCTATCGCCGCCGGTTGTCAGCTGTGCACGGAGGTGCACGTCAAGGATGCCCGCAAGGCCGGGGCTTCGGAGGAGGAGATTGCACAAGCGGCGTCGGACGCGCTCGCGACTCGAGATAGTGCGAACCGGGTCATGGAGCGCCATACCCTCAAGGTGCTCGGGACGAAGCTGCTCGGCCGACGGTCGGAGGTCGAGGATGCGGATTCGGACGCAGCCGTGGAGGCCGACGGCGCCACCCGGATCAGCGAACTCGTGGCGATCGCTGCCGCCCACGCGGTGAACTGCGAGGAGATCCTGGAGCGGCACGCAACGGTGGCTCGCGAGATCGGCGTGACGGAACCCGAGATCAAGGTGGTGCTGAGGCTCTCGAAGTTCATCAAGGGCAAAGCGGATTCGCTCTGCTGCAAGTGGATCTAGCGCCGTCGTGGTGGCCGCCCCCTTGTCCTGAGGCGACAGGCTCAGGTCCCGATGTCCTCGTTCCAGAGCTCCGGGTTCGCCTTGATGAAATCGGTCATCAACCGGACGCACCTCGGATCGTCGAGCACCTCCAACTCCACTCCCCGCGAGCGTAACAGCTCCTCTTCTCCGAGGAAGGTCCGGTTCTCGCCGATCACCACTCGCGGGATCGAGTAGAGCAGGATCGCTCCCGAGCACATCGCGCACGGAGAGAGAGTCGTGTAGAGCGTGCACGCCCGATAGGTGGACGCGGACCTGCGGCCGGCGTTCTCGAGTGCGTCCATCTCGGCGTGAAGCACGACGCTCCCGCTTTGAACGCGCCGGTTGTGGCCGCGGCCGATCACCTCGCCCCGATACACGATCACCGATCCGATCGGGATGCCGCCCTCTGCGAGGCCCGTCTCGGCCTCCGCAATCGCGGCCCGCATGAACTCATCCACGCGCGCCACCTCCCGGCCAGGTCGGAGCCCCGATCCGCACCTCGCCGCTCACCCCGTGTCGCTCACTCCGTCTCGCGGACCAGGATCTCTTCGGCGATCTCGCGGTCGAGCGCCAGCTCGGTCTGCCCCACGCGGATGACGCAGGCGGGCCGAAGCTGCACAACCGTGATCTCGGTCTCGGGCACGAGCCCGAATACGGCGAGCGTGTTCGGGCGGCTGCCCTGCTGACCGCCGATGCACAGGACCTCGGCTCGAGTCCCGGGGTCCAGCGTCGTCACGGGCCGTACATCGGGGGGCAGGCGCGAGGACTCCTCCGGTTTCTTCCCCAGCAGCCGGGAGAGCCACGAATACCGCCGCGGGATCTCGCTGAATTCGTAGTCGCAGCTCGGGCAGCGGATCAGACGACACACCGGACCGAGGGGACACCCGTGCGAGCACAACGTGTCGTCCCGGTCGAAGTCGAACCCGCACATCGGGCACGCGACGAAAGTGGCCATCAACCCCCCAGCATGCGTCCCAGCAGATTCACGATGCCGCCCACCGCGAAGGCGAACGGGAAGATAAACGCCGCCATCGTGAACGCGACCTTCTTCCCGTGCTCTTTCCCGATCATCAGGAAATTGGCGAAGCAGGGAATGAAGAGCGTGATCGTGACCATGGCGACCAGGATCTGGTGAGGCGTGAGCAGTGGGGCGGGTCCGGATACCGCATCCAGGATGTACACCGCCCCGAAATCACGTCGCAGGAATCCGACGAGAAACGCATTCGACACCTCCGCGGGCAGGCCCAGCCAGCCTGTCACGAGCGGTTGGAGCGCGCGGCCGATTACGCTCAGGAGGCTCAGCTTGTCGAGCAGGAACAACACGCCCGTTCCGAACACGAAGATCGGGATTACCTCGCGGAGGTACCAGTCCAGACGGCTTGCCGTCTTGACGAGCACGTTCGAGAGCTGCGGTCTCCGCATGGGTGGGATCTCGAGGATGAACTCGCTCGTCTCGCCTCCGAACAGCCTGGCGGTGAGCCAACCCACCAGCAACAGCACCCCGAGCACCAGCCCTAGCCACACGAGGGCGCCGGCGGGCGAGAGCGCCGCCATCATCGCCAGCAGCACGCCCAGCTGCGCGGAGCATGGTACCGCGAGCGCGAGCAACATCGTGGTCACGATGCGCTCCTTCCGCGTCTCGAGGATGCGAGTCGTCATCGTAGCCATGGTCGCGCACCCGAGCCCGAGGAGCATCGGCAGCACGGCTTTCCCGTTCAGCCCCATGAGCCGGAAGCCACGGTTCACCATGATCGCGAGACGGGGGAAATAACCGGAGTCCTCGAGGATGCTGAACACGAAGAAGAACGTGGTGACGATGGGGAGCACGATGGCCAGCGCGTAGCTCAGCGCCATCGTGATCATGCCGTAGCGGCCGACGAAAGCGTCGTGAAGGAAACGCAGCGTTTCCTGCCACGCGTTAAGCCGTGTGTCACCCGGCACCACGTAGGCCGGGCGGGTCGCCACCTTGTCGAGGTTGACGACCGGGAGCTCGTGCGCGGGAGAGAGGGGGAACCCGACCGTATGTGAGATCAGCTCGCTGTCATGCGCGTGCGGGAATCGAAAAACCGCGTCGGCCGCCCGAATTGCCGCCGGGCTCACGCGTTGCTCGAACCCTCCGATCTCGAGCAGATCGACCAGCGTCCCGGCCCCGAACAGCCCGACGAACCAGAACACGGCTAACAGCACGGCGGCGAGGAAGCCGAGCCCCTTCACGGGGTGCATGGCCCAGAAGCCCAGCCGCACCCGCGCCGGCGGGTTGGGCGGCGGGGAGATCGTGTACGTGTCGCCCACGATCCGCTTGACGAGCTCCAGACGGGCGAGATTGAGGTCGTAGGGAGTCTCTTGGGCCGTCGCATCGCGCGCTACCGGAAGGATCCGGCCGACGCCCGCCTCGGGCGGCGGCACCTGCTGCCCAATCTGCTCGGGGGTCCGCGGGACGCGCGCGCGCGCCAGGGCCCCGATGAGGTCGTCCGTCCCGTGGTTCCGCGGCGCGATGGTGGTGACGACCGGGACGCCGAGGATCCCGCTCAAGCGCTCGGTATCGACGTGCCCGCCCTGTTCCTGGAGCTCGTCCAGCATGTTGAGCACCAGCACCATGGGGCGCCGGAGCTCCGCGAGTTGCAGCGTCAGAAGAAGCGCGCGTCTCAGGTTCTTCGCATCGGCAACCTGGACGATGGTGGCGTCTTCGTGCGCATCGAGCAGTCCCAGGGTGACGCGGGCGTCATCCGCGCGAGGGGTGAGGTCGTTGATGCCGGGCGTGTCGATGACCTCCGCCGTCCGCCCTCCGTACGTCGCGCGCGCCCGAACGACCTCGACCGTAGTGCCCGGATAGTTGGACACGGTCACGTAGCGACTCGTGAGATTCCGGAAGAGGACGCTCTTCCCCACGTTCGGGTTCCCCACAAGGATCATCGTCCCACCGTCGGGGCGGGACGGGGACTTCTCGGTCTGTAGACTCGCGGTGCGGTGAGCCACGCGGTGAAACCCCTCCTTCAGTGCCAGAGCGAAGGAGGAAAACTACGCGAAGGGGCGCGCGGAGCCTAAAAGGGCGGCGAATCGGTGTGTGGTGCGCGGGCGCCGGGCAGGCCCACCCGCAGGTGCGGCCTGCCGACGCGCCGGGCGGGGAAGTCGCTCAGCCGCGTTCGGGCGGGCCGCGTCGCCGGCTGCGCTGCTCCTGCATGAACTTCTCGTACTCACCCCATTGTGCATCGGTGAGCACTTCCTTGACCTTCTCGTCCGTCTTCGCCTGCAGCTCTTGCATGACAGTTCGCATCTGACCCCTGCCGCCTCCGCTCTGGGCCTGCGCGAACAGTTCGGACCTCTTGGTGAACTGCTCCTCGAAGATCGGGCGGAGTGTAGTGACCTGCGCTTCGCTCAGGTCGAGTCGCTCCGTCAGGTTCGCCATGTGGGTATCGAGATCAGGACCCCGTCGTCCCTGGCCGAGCAGCGGGACCGTGGTAAGAACTGCGATCGCCCCGGCCATCCACGTGGCGCGTGCGAGAGTCTTGCTCCGCTTCATTCCGCGTATCTCCCTTTCAGTCAATCGAGGTGTCCACGACTTGGCCGGCGTGCGCCGAGTCGTCACAACCTGCACGGCTAGATGACAGTCGGCGTGCGCCAAGCGTTAGATTCGCGCTCCGGGCCCTAACGAACCCCTAACGAATCGGCCCGGAAAAGTGTCAACAAGAGGGATCGACGGTGAAGGGGTCGGTGTCGAGTCCGACATGTGAATCTCGAAGGTATCGGTATCCATGAAGAAGGCGTTGGGATTGGTGGCGTTGGCTGCCGTAGTAATCGCGGCGATCGTGTCGTTCGCGCGCTCGGGTGGAGCGGAGACGAGCTCGTACCGGTTCGTCACGATCGAACGCGGTGACCTGGAAGCGGTCGTCGCAAGCACCGGCTCCCTGAGCGCCGTGACCACGGTCCAGGTAGGCACGCAGGTCTCCGGTCAGGTCGCCGAGATCTACGCGGACTTCAACGACCGCGTTCGCCGCGGACAGTTGGTTGCGCGGATCGACCCCAGAACACTCCAGCAGGCAGTACGCGACGCGGAGGCGAACCTGGAGCGCTGGCAGGCGGATGTCGCGCAGCGCGAGCGGGAGTTCGAGCGCACGAAGCTGCTGCACGAGAGCCAGGGCGTGACCGACAGCGAGTACGACACGGCCGAGTATAATCTCGCCGTCGCGCGTGCGAGCCTGAAATCCGCGCTCGTCAGCCTCGAGCGCGCGCAGAACAACCTCGCCTACGCCGATATCTATGCCCCGATCGATGGGGTGGTGATCGAGCGGAACGTGGACGTCGGCCAGACGGTGGCTGCGAGCCTCTCGGCCCCGCAGCTCTTCCTGATCGCCAACGATCTGTCGGAGATGGAGATCCTGGCGTCCGTGGATGAGAGCGACATCGGCCGGATCGAGGAGGGGCAGACCGCGCGCTTCACGGTGCAGGCGTACCCTGACGAGACCTTCGAGGGGGCCGTGCGACAGGTACGACTCCAGTCGACCACCCAGGAGAACGTCGTCAACTACACGGTGGTCATCGACGTGCAAAACCCGGATGGCCGGCTACTTCCGGGGATGACCGCGACCGTCGATTTCCTGATCGAGACCGCCACCGATGTGCTGAAGGTCCCGAACGCGGCCCTCCGCTTCCGGCCGAGCGTCCAGATGATGAGCGAGATCCGCGAGCGGATGCAGGCCCGTTTCCAGGGGGCGCGCGAGGGCGAAGGCGCCACCGTTGGGGGGGAGGCAGGTGAGGCGACGAGCCGTCGTCCCCGTGGTGAGGATTCTGGCGCCGGTCCCGCAGGCGAGGGCAGCGGACACCCGGAAGGCGCAGTGGAATCCGGACGCGGGGGCGCCGCCGGGCCTGGGGCCGGCGGCTTCGGCCAGGGTGGAGGCCGGCCCGGCATGGGCCAGCTCTGGTACGTGGACGCCGAGGGCAACCTCGCCGTCGCGCGCGTGCGTGTCGGGATCACGGACGGGCAGTCGACCCAGATCGAAAGCCGCGGTGTCGAGCTCGAGGTGGGGATGGAGATCATCGCGGGGATCACGACGAGCAGCGAAGCGGATCGCACGACCACGAACCCATTCCAGCAGCAGAGTCAGGGTGGCCGACGAGGCCCCGGCCGATTCTAGGCATGGCGCACCGGCTACCCCGATGACTGATTCCCGCGGCACGCCGGTCATTCGGACGGACGGTCTGACGAAGATCTACGCCACCGGTCGAACGGAGGTGCGTGCGCTGGATGGCGTCGACCTCACGATAGAGCAGGGCGAGATGCTGGCGATCATGGGTGCCTCCGGCTCCGGCAAGTCGACGCTGATGAACATCATCGGCTGTCTCGACTACCCGACGGGCGGCACCTACCACCTCGACGGGATCCGGGTCGATGAGCTGGGCAAGAACCAACTCGCCGACATTCGGAACGAGCGAATCGGGTTCGTATTCCAGGGCTTCAACCTGCTGGCGCGTACCACGGCGATCGACAACGTGGAGCTCCCCCTCCTTTACGACCGGACAGGGCGAAAGCTGGATACCCCTCGGCTGGCGGCTGAAGCGCTCGAACGCGTGGGGCTGGGCGATAGGGTCGATCACGAACCAAGCGAGCTTTCGGGAGGCGAACAGCAGCGCGTCGCGATCGCTCGTGCCCTGGTGACCCAACCCTCGATCCTGCTGGCAGATGAACCCACGGGGAACTTGGACAGCCGCACGTCCGTCGACGTGCTATCGCTCTTTCAGCAGCTGAACGACCACGGGATCACCATCCTGTTGGTGACGCACGAGCCCGATATTTCAAGATGCGCAAAACGCATCGTAGAGCTCCGGGATGGTCGCGTCATCCGCGATGCTCCGGTCCTGAATCGGCGGAACGCCGCGGCCGACCTGCGTGACATAGACGCGGCGCGAGCGCGAGAAGAGCGGGACAAGGAACAGTTGGAGTCGGTGGGTTGAGATGAAGGCAACGGTTCTCACCAAGGTCGCCGGGCAGAGCATCGCCAAGAACAAGATGCGGACGCTGCTCACCATGCTCGGCATCATCATCGGAGTCGGGGCGGTGATCGTCATGGTGGCGATCGGCCAGGGCGCCCAGTCGCAGATTCGTGAGCAGATCGAGAACCTCGGCACCAACATGATCGTCATCACACCGGGCACGAGCAGCCAGGGTGGGGTGAGCCACGGTGCCGGGAGTTTCAACCGCCTCACCGTCGATGATTCGGACAAGCTCAAGAGAGAGGGCCTGACGATCTCTGCGGTCTCTCCCGTGGTCACGACGTTCACGCAGGCGATCGGCGGACAGGGAAACTGGCGGACTCTCGTGAACGGGGTTAGCACGGACTACCAGTTCATCCGCGATTGGCCGATCGAGTCTGGGAGCTTCTTCGATGAGACCGACCTGCGCACGATGCGCAAGGTAGCGGTGATCGGGAAGACGGTGGCGGACAACCTATTCCCGGGCGAAGACCCGGTTGGCCAGCAGATCCAGCTCCGCAACGTCCCTTTCCAGATCATCGGTCTGTTGAGCGAGAAGGGGCAGACGGCGGAGGGCTCGGATCAGGACGACACCATCCTGGCCCCGCACACGACCGTGCAGACACGTCTCTCGGGTCGCTCGTTCATCCGCCAGATCCTGGCGAGTACCTTCTCGCCCGAGGAGATCCCCGCCGCCCAGGACGAGATCGCGAGCATCATGCGCGAGTCGCACGAGCTGGCCGAATGGGAAGAGGACGATTTCACGATCCGTAACCAGACCGATCTGGCGGATACCGCCCAGAGCACGACGCAAGTGATGACGCTCCTCCTGGCCGCGATCGCGGGCATCTCGCTCCTCGTGGGTGGGATCGGGATCATGAACATCATGCTCGTCTCCGTCACCGAGCGGACGCGCGAGATCGGCATCCGGCTGGCGATCGGAGCGCGCGGCTCGGACGTGCTGACCCAATTCCTCGTGGAGAGCACGGTGCTGAGCGCGGTCGGCGGGGCGATCGGGATCGCGGTCGGGTTCGGCGGCGCCAGGCTGCTGGGCCACTTCACGGGCTGGAACACCGCTATCTCGCCCGCCATCGTGGTGATCGCGCTCGCGTTCTCGGCGACAGTAGGGATCTTCTTCGGATTCTACCCGGCCCGTCAGGCCGCCGCGCTCAATCCGATCGAGGCGCTCCGCTACGAATAGCGGTCACCCCGGGCATTTAGCGGTCACCCGGGGACGTTTTGGCGTCACCCGGCGCCGTGCTCCATCTTCGGGCGACCGGCGATGTGCTCGCCGATCAGGATCTTGCCGATCTCATCGCGCTGGATCTGGTTGGTCCCCTCGTAGATCTGCGTGATCTTCGCGTCACGCATGTACTTCTCGATCGGGTAGTCGCGCATGTATCCCGAGCCCCCGAACACCTGGACCGCGTCGGTCGTGACCTGCATTGCCATATCGGCGGCGAAGAGCTTCGACATGGCGGAGTAGATGGTCGGCCGGGCCTTGGGGTTCGAGTCGATGTACCGCGACACCGCATAGATCAGCGCCCGCGCCGCCTCGACCCGGGTCGCCATGTCGGCCATGAGGAAGCGCAGCCCCTGAAACGATGAGATGGGTGATCCGAACTGCCGGCGGGTGATCGCCCAGTCGACCGCGAGATCGAGCGCACCCTGCGCGATCCCCAGAGCCTGCGCCGCGACCCCTGGCCGAGACGCATCGAAGGTCCGCATCGCGGTGATGAAGCCCGTGCCCTCGCGGCCGATCAGGTTCTCGACGGGTACCCTGCAATCTTCGAACACGAGCTCCCGGGTGGCGGACGCCCGGATTCCCATCTTGTCTTCCTTCTTCCCGAAGCCGAAGCCGGGGGTGTCCTTCTCGACCACGATCGCGCTCGCCCCCCGCGCGCCCTTCGCGGGGTTGGTCATCACGATGACCGTGTAGACCTCGGCCTCGCCTCCGTTGGTGATCCACTGCTTGAGGCCGTTGAGCACGTAGTGATCGCCATCGCGGACGGCGGTCGTCCGGATGCCACCCGCGTCGGAGCCCGCCTGCGGCTCGGTGAGGGCGAACCCCGCGAGCCGCTCGCCAGCCGCGATCGCGGGAAGGAATCGCTGCTTCAGCTCATCGCTACCAGCCAGGATGATGGGCAGGGCTCCGAGCGCGGTACTCGCGAACGAGAGCGCGATCCCACCGCACTGCTTCGACAGCTCCTCGGTCACGAGCACCATGTTCATGGTACGGCCCTGGTCGCCGAGCCCGCCGTATCCCTCGTCGATGAACACACCGAACAGCCCGGCCTGCGCCATCTTCTCCACGATCGGCCACGGGAAGTCACCCGTACGATCGTATTCGGCCGCCACCGGACGGATCTCGTTGTCGGCGATCTCGCGGGCCAGATCCCTGATGGCTTCCTGCTCTTCCGTCAGGAAGTAATCCATACGCGTGTCCTCAGTGTCCTCGGCGTGTCCTGGATGGGCGCCCCCCGGTCGTGGGCTGCCGGTCTTTGATCATGTGGGCGGTTCCGACCACAGCATTGGGTGCTGCACCCACACCTCACCGAATTCGAACAGAAAGCGCACGAGGTGCTCGGGGCGCGCGTCGCCGAAGGAGCTCACATCGACCCGTCCGTTGAGCGTGCGCGGCTCGGCCAGCTCGATGCACCGGTCGACGAGCAGCCGCGCGTCCAGATTCACCACGTTCATCTCGACCTGCACGCGGCTGCCCTCGCCCGCCGACGCGCGGAAGTCACCCTCCGGGTGAAGACCCTCGAACGTATCAGCCAGATCCTGAAGCTCCTTCGCGGCCGCTTGCGGATCACGAGACATGAACTCGATGCTCCCGTTGAGGCGCTGTTCCCAGGGCTCGATGACGATCTCGTGCCCGTCGCCATACGGGCGTTTGCTGGCGCCCTCGTAGTCGGGGTGGGCCCAGCGGATCTCGAGCGCACCTCCCTCCTGCACGCGCAACCTCACGAGCTCGCCCGTGGCCTCCGTGTGGATGAGGAAGTCCCCGCCTGGGATCCGGGTCTGCAGGTCGTACGGGATCTCATCCAGCATGCGGACCAGCTCGCTGGCCGCCGTCGCGACTACCGGCGCCTCGGTGGGCTGCGTGTGCCGCACGACGATGGTCGACGATGCGAGGTCGAATTCGAGCCACTCACCGGGCAGACCCGCGAGTCGGGTTCGTACCCCGTCGGGTAAAGGCCCGAGGTCGACATCGCCATGGCACTCTGAGGAATGGAACATCCTTGATCTCCCCTCTAACGGGCACGAAATCGCCACAAGGATAACGGGGCATCCCGGCGGCTGTCACGGCCCCGCCAGCGTCCGGTCGAGCGGCGAGCCCGGAGCGCCCGGATCGGCTTGGATCGCGTACCGACCCGGTCTAGATTCACGCGGCTCCCTACCAGCGAAAGTCACCCGCGAGTCGTGGAGGTGCGTTGGCTTCCTCAGACGCGAACAAGAAAGCAGGCGCAGGCAACGGATCATCGAGGCGGTCCTGGCAGAAGCGAGTGCGGGGATCCGGATTGGTGCTCCTGGGGGTCGCACTCGGGTTCTTGGGACACCGCTTCATGTGGCCCGGGTCCGTGAGCGACGGGGGCCTCTCCGATGAGGCGAACGGGGGGCAGCCGATCCCGATGGAGCAGATGGTCGCTGCCGAGGAGCGCTTCAAGGAGGAGATGCGTCTCGCCCAGGCCGGCTTCTTCCGTCTGGTCGATTATCGACGCTTCGCGGAGCTGGGGGCCGACGTTTCGCTCGTGCTCGTCGCCACGCCCGGCGCCACGCGAGAGCAGGTGCTGGCGTCGGCCACCGGTGGAGAGATCCGGCTACCCCGAATCGTGCTCGACCCGGAAATCCGGAGACAATGGGCCGAGCTCGGCCAGCGGCTCGCCGGCTTCGAGGGGGGCGTGGATCCGCGGGTGTTCGAAGCGTTCCAGTCTGTTCGCGAGTTCACGGCCGCCAATCCACTCCCGATCGCGGAGAATCTGGGTGCGGTCGCCCGCTCCGAGTGGGGCCGTTCGGTCACGGTAGACCGCTGGCAGGCCCTCAATCGCAACCTCGCGTCCCGCGTGGTCGCGGTCCTCGCGGAGCGCGCCCCCGGCTCATGAGGATCCAGCCCTCGCGCGCGGCCTGCGCCCGGTGGGCGGCCGCCACTCTCCCGGGCGTGCTGCTCGCTTCCCTCACGAGCGCGTGCGGGCGCGACCTCGTCCCCGTGCAACCGACCGAGTGGCATTCGGAGGCCGGGTATCGTTGGCGCGATCTCGCGGTGCCCGAGCGCGGTCGACCGGGGTTCCTTTCGCTCCCGCCGGACCGGACCGGGATCTCTTTCGGGAACCTGCTCACCGAAGAAGGTCTGACCGCGAACGAGATCCGCAGCAACGGATCCGGGGTGGCGGTGGGGGACGTGGACGGGGACGGCCTCCCGGACATCTACTTCGCGCGTCTCGAGGGTCCGAACGCGCTGTATCACAACCTCGGTGACTGGCGGTTCGAGGAGATCGCGACCGAAGCGGGTGTCGCGGCAGCGGATCGGTACTCGACCGGAGCCGCTCTCGCGGATGTGGACGGGGATGGCGATCTGGACCTGCTGTTAGCGGCGTTGGGCGGCCCGAACGGGCTGTTCCTCAATGACGGGACGGGGCACTTCCGGGACGGGACGGCGGAGGCGGGGCTGACATCCGATCTCGGGAGCCAAACCCTGGCGCTGTCCGATGTGGACGGAGACGCCGACCTCGATCTATACATCACCAACTACAAGCGCGTCTCCGTGTCGGACCTCATTCCGCCCGAAGAGCGGACGCTCGAGAAGACGATCTTGAGGTCGGGGGACGAGATCGGGGTCGCGCCAGGATTTGAAGAGCACTTCGAAGTCGTGTGGCGAGGGAACGAGCTGAAACGGCTCGCGATCGGCGAGCCCGATCGCTTCTACCTGAACGACGGGACGGGGACGTTCGAAGAAGTGTCGTTCACCTCGGGCCGCTTCCTCGATCCCGAGGGTGAGCCGCTCGGGGAGCCACCACGGGAGTGGGGGCTGTCGGCCCGCTTCCAGGATCTCGACCGGGATGGCGACCCCGACCTATACGTCTGTAACGACTTCCAGGACCCTGATCGTATCTGGCTCAACGACGGAGACGGGATCTTCCGGGAGATCCCCCGGCTCGCGATCCGGTCCACCAGCGCGACGAGCATGGCCGTCGACTTCTCCGACGTGGACCTGGACGGCGACCTCGACATCTTCACGCTCGACATGCTCAGCGCCGACACCCGGCGGCGGATGATGCAGGTGCCGCCGATCGTGGTGGAGTCGCAGCTTCCGGGCGAGATCGAGTCTAGACCTCAGATCCAGCGCAACATGCTCCTCCTGAACCGCGGCGACGGGACGTACGCGGATGCGTCCTGGTATGCCGGTGTCGCCGCTTCGGATTGGTCGTGGTCGACGTTGTTCATGGACGTGGATCTGGATGGCGACGAGGACATACTGATCGCGAATGGTCACGTTCGTGATTTCATGGACGCCGACACTCAGGTGCGCGTGCTCGGCGCCTTCGCGGATGACCCCCGTCAGAATCTCCTCCTGTTCGACGAGTATCGAACCCCCAACGTCGCGTTCCGGAACGACGGCCGGATGCAGTTCAGCGAGGTCGGCCGGGAATGGGGGTTCGGAACCGAAGACGATATATCGCACGGCCTGGCTGTCGGGGACTTGGACGGAGATGGCGATCAGGATGTCGTCGTCAACCGGCTCGGCGTGCCGGCGCTCGTGCTGCGGAACGAGGCCGTGGCGCCTCGGATCGCGGTTCGTCTGGAGGGGCAGGGCGGGAACACCTCGGGGATCGGCGCGACCATCCGCGTCCTCGATGGGCCCGTCCCCGAACAGCGCAAGGAGGTGACGGCGGGGGGCATCTACCTGTCCAGCTCGGAACCGGCGTACACGTTCGCGGCGGGCGAGGCAGAATCGCTCACGATCGTGGTCGAGTGGCGGAGCGGTGTGCGGAGCCGGATCGAGGGAGCGCGACCGAATCGAGTGTATGTGATCGAGGAGCCGGAAGCGCAGGAATCAGGCGGGCGTGACGACGCGCCGCCACCGGGCCCGGCCCCGATCTTCCGTGAGGCGGCCGCCGAGCTGGATCACCTGCATGTCGAAACCCCGTACGCGGACTTCGACCGGCAGCCGCTGCTCCCGCTACGCCTCAGCCAGCTCGGGCCCGGCGTCACCTGGTACGACGTGGATCGAGATGAGGACCCGGACCTGTTGATCGGGTCCGGCGGCGGCGGACCGCTCACGCTGTTCCGAAACGATGACGGACGCTTCCAGCGCGTAGTGCTCCGTATGCCGATCGCCCCGCTCGACCATACGACGGTCCTCGCCCTGCCGTCCGTCTCCGGGACGATGCCGCTCCTGGTCGGTCAGCTGAACTACGAGGCGCCCGATCCCGACGCGGCTCGCCGCGCCCCGTCCGTGGTTCGAGTCGAGCTCGACCCGGAGCGTCTCGGCGCGGAGGAAGCGGCTGCCCGGGTGTCGCCGGCGGTTCCCGGGGACTACAGCGGGACGGGCCCGCTGGCGCTGGCGGACTACGACGCGGACGGGGACCTCGACCTGTTCGTTGGTGGGCGCACCCCGCACGCGGGCTACCCGCTCGCTGCGATCTCGCGACTCTTCCTGAACGATGGGGGTCGGTTCGAGCGGGATGCGTTCAACACGCCGGTGCTGTCTTCGACGAGTCGCGCTTCCGCGGCGGTCTTCTCGGATGTAGATGCGGATGGCGACCCCGATCTGCTCGTCGCCACGGACTGGGGAGCCATCAGACTGTTTCGAAACGAGGAGGGGCGTTTCTCGGACGAGACCGACAGCTGGGGGCTGGCGGTGCACACGAACCGTTGGAACGGTCTCACGACAGGCGATCTGGATGGCGACGGCCGGCTGGATCTGATCGCGACCGCCTGGGGACTCAACACCTGGTTGCCCGCGACACCGAGACATCCGCTCCGCCTGTACTACGGTGACCTGGACGCGAACGGTACCGTCGACGTGCTCCAGGCGGGCTACGATGACACATTCGGTGACTACGCTCCCCTGACCACCTTCGATCGGGTAGGAAGGGCGTTGCCGTTCGTGCGCCAGCGGGTCGGCGGCTACGGCGGGTACGCGCGGGCGACGATCGCAGATGTGCTCGGTGAGGCTCGCTCACGCGCCGAGGTGATCGAGGCCGCGCGACTCGATCACGCCCTCTTCTTGAACCGCGGAGACCGGTTCGAGGTGGTGCCGCTGCCACCGGAAGCACAGTTAGCGCCGGCGTTCTACGCTGGCGTAGCGGACTTTGACGGGGATGGCTCCGAGGACGTGTTCCTGGCGCAGAACTTCTTCGCCACCGAGCCCGAGACGCCTCGGTACGACGCCGGCCGGGGGTTGTGGCTCAAAGGGGATGGCGCCGGGGGCCTCGAGCCGGTGCCGGGCCAGCAGAGCGGGATTCGCGTCTACGGGGACCAACGCGGGGCCGCGCTGTCGGACTACGATGGTGACGGCCGGGTCGACCTCATCGTGTCACAGAACGGCGGCCCCGCACGTTTGTTTCGTAACGAGGGAGCGGCCCCGGGGCTGCGAGTCCGTCTCGCGGGCCCCCCGGAGAATCCCTACGCCGTCGGCGCCTCGATTCGCGTCCTGTATGATGAGGGGGGAGGACCCGTGCGCGAGGTGAAGGCAGGCTCGGGATACTGGTCGCAGGATGACCCGATACAAGTGTTGGGACTGCGAGACCGCCCCCGCGCGATCTGGGTTCGCTGGCCCGGTGGGGAAGAGTCGGAGCATTCCGTTCCGGCGGGGGCTCTGGAGGTCAGGGTTCCGTGGCCCGGTTCCAACTGAACTTGTTGCTCCGAGCACGCTTAGTGCGAATGCTCCTCCGGCTCGAGCCGAGCCGAGGACACCCGCCGCGCCCCCGTGTCGCTTCACCGACGTGAGTCGTCTCCCGACTTGCTTGAGAGACGAGGGTAGTTCATCATTGTCAGTTGTGTCAGAGTGTCCGTTTCAAAGGAGTCTTCGCTACGATCCTTGAGTTGTCTGGACAATAGAACTTCCCGCTCCAGCGGAGGGCCGTTCCACATGGCCTCCCGCTCTTGTGGAGTGCCGCATCCGCGGCACTCGGTTCCCAACCCGTTCTCTCGCTGAGAGAAGGAGGTGTCTTATGCTACGTGCTTCGTTTAGGCGAACCGGCGCCCTAGCCGGATCCGCCGCCCTGGCCCTGATGCTGGCCTTTACGGCCGTACAGGCGCAGGAGGGGGCGATCACGGGCACGGTGATCAACGGCCAGAGTCTGGCGCCGGTCAACGCCGCCCAGGTGTTCATCCCTGGGACGGACATCGGCACGCTGTCGGACCGAGATGGTCAGTATCGCCTGGCCCCCGTGCCGGTCGGTCAGGTCACCGTGGAGGTGCGCCTGATCGGGTTCCGCAGCCAGACCCAGACGGTGACGGTCTCGGCCGGCCAGTTGGCGACGCTGGACTTTCAGCTCGATGTGTCCGCGGTGCAGCTGGAGGACGTGACGGTGAACGTCGTCACGGGTCTGGAGCGCCGCCGGCGGCAGCTGGGCTCGAACAGCGCCACGGTGGACGCGGCGGATGTCAACAAGGGCAAGATCCAAGATTTCTCCGACTTCCTGATCGGTCGGGCCGAGGGCGTGATCATGAACGACGTGTCCGGCGATGTCGGGACGTCGCAGCGGATCCGGATTCGTGGGTCCGCCAGCATCTCGCTCTCCAACGAGCCGCTGATCATCGTCGACGGGATCTACTTCAGTAACGACAGAACCTTCAATGGTCTCACCGGCGGTCAGGAGCCCTCGCGGCTCAACGACCTGAGCCCCGAGGAGATCCAGAACATCGAGGTCATCAAGGGCCCGGCCGCCGCGGCGCTGTACGGCACCGTGGGCGCGAACGGTGTGATCCTGATCACGACCAAGCGGGGCACGCCGGGCGGCACCGACTGGCACTTCTACGGTGAAGCCGGCCAGCTCGAGGACCGCACGGACTACCCGCTCAACTACGCGGCCATCGAGAACATCAGCGGCAACACGAGCGCGCCGGTGTTCGACGAGGGCGGCTTCAACTCCGACGACTGGGTCGCGTGCAACAATCACGAGGCTGCGGCGGGCGATTGCACGCAGGAACAGTTCCTGACGTTCAACACGCTGCTTGACCCGCGCACGACGATCTTCCAGAAGGGGAGTCGCGCCCTGTACGGCATGAACATCGGCGGCGGGACGCCTACGGCCACGTACTTCCTCTCGGCCGAGTACAAGGATGAGGACGGGGTCCTCGACTTCGACTTCAACAACGAGGAGAAGTGGAACGCGCGGGCGAACCTGGACGCCGCGCTCCTGGACAACCTGAACGCGTCGCTCAGCATCGGCTTCGTCGCCCGCGACGTCGTGTTCATGAGTCAGGACAACAGCATCTTCAGCTCGATGATCGGCGGGCTCGGCGGCACGGCGGGCTTCGTCCCCGGCGGGCATCCGAACGAGGCCACGGGTGGCCCGAACCCCCAGAACTACCTGTTCAACCGCAACCTGCAGGACCAGGCGGAGGCTTCTCAAAACAGCCAGGACACCGATCGGTTCACAGGTAGCGTCAACGCGAGCTGGCAGCCGCTGGATTGGCTGAGCGCGCAGGGGACGTTCGGCATCGACCTGTCGTCCAACTTCGACAGCTGGACGGTCCAGCCGGGGCTCGACAACCTCACGTCCACCTGGGTCATGGGCCGTCGCAACGCCGCGCGCTACGAGCGCCAGAACTGGACCGGTAATATCTCCGTAAGTGGCACGACCGATATTCCCGGCACCGACATCTCGTCCGTGACGACGGTGGGTGCGAGCTACCAGGAGGAGCTGCTCAACGGAGTCTCGTGCTTCGGCTCCGGCCTGATCGCGGGCACCGACTCGTGCGCCTCGACGAGCGTCTTGTTCAGCGTGGACGAGAGGTTCCTCAACGTCGTAACCGTCGGTGCGTTCGCGCAGCAGGAGTTCTCGCTGGCGGACAAGCTGTTCCTGACCGGGTCGGTCCGGATGGACGACAACAGCAACTTCGGGGGCAACTCGACGGTCGAGTACTATCCGTCGGTCAGCGTGTCCTACTTGCTGAGCGAAGAGAGCTTCTTCCCCGAGAGCGATATCATCAGCGAGCTGCGGCTGCGCGGTTCCTGGGGTGTCGCCGGTCTGCGTCCGGCCTTCCGCGACGCGATCACGCTGTTCGGCCCCGTCACGGCGACCTTCCGCGGTGAGAACCTGCCAGGGGTCGAGCTGAGTGAGACGGGTAACGAGCTGCTCAAACCCGAGCGCTCGACGGAGTGGGAAGCGGGTGCCGACCTCGGGCTGTTCCAGGACCGGGTCGGGATCGGCTTCACCTACTTCCGGAAGAGCTCGAAGGACGCGCTGATCGAGCGCCGGCTCGCTCCGTCCTTCGGACTGACCACGTCACTTTGGCAGAATCTGGGCGAGATCACGAACCAGGGAACGGAGATGTCGCTCCGGGCGCTCGCGCTGGACAAGCGGGATGCACGGGTGAACGTCACCCTTCAGTGGACCACGCTCAAGAACAGGGTCGTGGACCTCGGTGAAGACGTCGAGCCGATCACGTTCGGCGAGCAGCGGCACAAGAACGATTTTTCCGCGGGGAGCTTCTTCTCCGAGCCGTTCACGGCCAGCGACGCGGACGGCAACGGCCTCCTGTCAATCGATGAAGTGGAAGCGGGAGATGAAGAGGTCTTCATCAACGAAGCGTGGCCGACCTGGACGGCGTCGCTCAACCTCGACGTCGAGCTGTTCCAGTTCCTGCGCGCCAGCACGCTGTTCGACGCGCGTGGTGGGAACAGCCAGAGTAACTTCACCGAGAAGTTCCGGTGCGACCGGTACTTCCTGGACGGCCGCGGGTGCAACGCGACCGGAGGCCAGAACGCCGGGCTCGACCAGCAATCGCGGTGGGTCGCCGGCCGGTTCCATGGAACCAACTTTGGGTTCGTAGAGGAATCGGACTTCATCAAGTGGCGTGAGATCTCCTTCACGCTCACCGCGCCGCCGTCGCTGGCCAGCAAGCACGTGCTGCTGGAGCGGACGAGCCTGACGTTCTCGGGCCGTAACCTGCAGACGTTCACCGATTACTCCGGTCTCGATCCCGAGGTGAATTGGGCCGGAGCAGGCTCCAATTTCAGGCAAGAGGAGTTCAACACCCAGCCACCCGTCCGGGTCTTCACGCTGCGACTGGACGTAAGGTTCTAGGAGCCTATGTGAGATGCTCGTAACCGGACTCCCGATCCCTACGGTTCGGGAGTCCGACGGGCGACGACTGATCGATGCGTATCGACTTGGAAACGAGGAAGAGGGTTACATATATGTTTCGTAGATTACACGAAGCAGGCGCCTCCCGGGTGCGCTGGCTAGCGATGACGGGGGCCCTAGCGCTCCTGTTTACCGGGTGCGATTCGGTGCTGGAGGTCACGGAGCGCGAGTTCCTGACCCCGACCGGCACGAGTGTCGACCTGTTGTTCGCCGGAGCCATCCGGGATTTCAACACGGGGTTTAGCGGAGGCGGTAATTCGGACCGCTTCCTGTCCACGGAGGCACTCCTGACGGACCAACTGCACTCGTCGGGGACCTTCACGACGCGGACCGCCACGGACCAGCGGGAGCAGTTCTCGATGATCCAGGGCAACACATCCGATACCGGATTCCGCGAGCTACACCAGGCTCGCCGCGCCACAATACGCGCGTTCAACGCGCTGGCGGCTGACGGCGAGACCAGCGGGACGCGCGTCTCCGTCATGAAGATGATGGAAGGGTTCACGTACGTTGCCCTCGGAGAGGGCTTCTGCTCGGGCATCCCGTTCAGCGATGTGACGCCGGAAGGCGAGCTCGTCCCGGGGAACCCGATCAGCACCTCGCAGATCTTCGAGGCCGCCATTCCGATCTTCGACGCGGCGATCGCCGCCGACGGCAGCAACGATGGCGCCCGAGTCGGGAAAGCGCGCGCGCTGGTCAATTTGGCCCGTTACTCGGAGGCTGCCGGAGTCGTTAGTGGCGTGCCGACGTCTTACATGTATGAGATCGAGCACAGCGACAACTCCAGTAACCAGGAGAACCCGATCTTCAACCTGCAGTCGAACGGGCGCTATTCGCTGTCCGACCTCGAGGGTGGGAACGGACTGGCGTATCGGTCCTCCGGGGACCCGCGAGTGCCGTGGGTCGAGGATCCCCTCGGGGGCTTTGACGCCGGCATCCGGCTGTTCCTGGTGCAGAAGTACTCGGTCCGGGGCTCCTCGGTGGTGCTGGCCGATGGGGTCGAGGCACGGCTGATCGAAGCCGAAGCCGATTTGAACGCCGGGGGAAGCCAGTGGCTGACCATCCTGAATGACCTCCGGTCGCAGGTGGGGACACTGATGCCTGCTAGGATCCTCACCTACAGCTCGTTCGTGCCGGGCCCGAACAATCCGACCACGACGTTGGCTCCCCTTACGGATCCGGGGACCTTCGACACACGGTTGGACATGATCATGAGTGAGCGGGCCTTTTGGATGTACATCACCGGTCACCGGCTGGGCGATATGCGGCGCCTGGTCCGGGATTATGGCCGCAGCCAGACCACCGTGTTCCCGAGTGGCGCGTACTTCAAGGGTGGCACGTACGGGGACGACGTCGTGCTTCCGCTCGAGTTCGACGAGACGAACAACTCGAACTACAGCGTGGATCTCTGCGTGTACGAGACCCCGTAGTTCGCGCAGTGCGACACGTCAGGGCGGCGGCCAGGCCCCGCCCTGGCCCGCATAGTGAAAAGGGGGGCGCTTCGGCGTCCCCCTTTCTTATTGTGTGGCCGCTTGTGCGTCTGCCGATGCGCTTGCCGCCGTCGCGAATGGGCGAACCGCTGCCGGTGCAGCAGGGCGAACCGTTGCCGGTGCAACAGGGCGAACCGCTGGCGGCGTCATGTGTAGAAAGTGTGACCCAAAGTGTGACCCTTTGAAGGGCCAGTTGGTCCTTCAAAGGATTCGTTCGCTCGAGCCCCTCGACCGGAACTGCGAGGGGCAGCCCGTGATTGGATTACCACGCTCCGAAGAGCTCAGGCCATGATGAGTCCCCACGATCCGCGCTCGGCGGATGTCCGTCCGGCATGCCTCCGCTGCTCCGTACGCGTCTCGACGCCGGAAGTGGCGCGTGCGACCCGGGTGACCGCGCTCGCGCTGCTGGCGCTAACGCTGTCCCTCGGGACGAGCCTCCGGGCAGCGGCGCAGGAGCCCATGACACCGGAGCCGGCGGCACTGGACACCGCGCAACTGATCGGCCAGGTCGTCTCCGCGATCGACGGACAGACGATCGGTGGGGCCGTGGTCGCGTTACTGCGGTCGGGGATGGGCGCGATCAGCGACAGCAGCGGGAACTTCAATATCCCGCTGACGATCGCCGGCACGGACACGCTGGAGGTGAGGTTCGTCGGCTACGAGCCCGGCACGGTCGAGCTCTACCTGGAGCCGAATCGCGTGACGCGCGTCGTACTCCTCCTCAGCCCTACGACCGTTCGCGTCGCTGACCTCAACGTGGAGATCGAGAGAAGCGAGACTCCGGCTCTGTACGCCGGCTTCTACCGGCGGAAGAACAAGGGCATCGGCCACTTCATCACCCCCGAGGAGATCGCGAGACGACAACCGCGCTACACCACCGACATGCTACGTAGCGTTCCAGGCCTCGCAGTGGGGGCCACGCGTGGGGGGCGGGCGACGGTGACCGTAACGCGGGAGCTCATTCCCTGCGAGCCGGTCGTCTTCATCGACGGTCTCTATTTACCCTCCATGCCGGTGGACGACATCCTCGCCAACGACCTCGGAGCGATCGAGGTGTACTTGGGACCTTCCCAGGTCCCGGTCCAATACGCGACCCTGGCCCCCACCGCGTGCGGGGCGATCCTCGTGTGGACGCGACGCGGGCGGGCGCCACGGCCCTGACATCGACCTCCATCGGCAACGAAGCCGATCCCGGGCGTTGACCGACATGGACGTCTCGTATTAGGGTAATCCGGACCGCGATATCCATAATTTCGGATACCTGGTTCCGGATCCCCTAATTCCTGGGGCGCCATGCGTCTCACCAAAGAAAGCGAGTACGCCCTGCTCGGCATGGCTCACCTGGCGAGCCAGCCGGCGGGCTCCCTGGTTTCCCTGGGCCGGATCGCCAAGAGCGAAGGCCTCCCGCAGACGTTCCTGTCCAAGATCTTCCGCAAGCTCGCCCGTCACCAACTACTCATCTCCGGGCGGGGTCGCGGGCGCGGCTATGCGCTGGCTCGCGAGGCCGAGACGATCGCGATTCGCGAGATCCTCGAGGCCGTCGAGGGCCCCATGATGCTGCGACAGTGCCTATTATGGTCGGGCGAGTGCTCCGACGATGATCCGTGTCCCCTCCACAATTGGCTCAAAGAGCTGTGGCCGGCCCTCGAAGGGCTGCTCGAGAAGGTCACCCTGGCGGATTACGTGGCCGACTCGGAGCACCTCAAGGCGCACGTGGCGGCGCTCGAGACGACCTAGCAGACGTTTGCCGCACCAAAAAGGACGGGGCGCCCAGTGGACGCCCCGTCGATCGTCGATCGGCCCCGACCGTCCCCTGCGGAAGAGCTAAGGGAAGAGCGTGGACAGCGGAGCGAGCATCTCGTCCCCGAAGAGGAGGAGGAGATCGACGCCCGTGAAGATCTCCCACACCGCCTGGTGTTCCGCCTCCGACAGCAGCGTGCCGTCGGGGTTCGAGAACGTCGGATCGAACGAGTCTCCGCTGATCAGAACGACGGTCTGCCCGTTGTAGCTCAAGGTCCCGTCGACCGTGAACCCGTCGTCGAGTACGTCCATCACGGCCGTGGCCGCTCCGTCCGACACGTTGAGCGTGACCTGGATGAGGCCGGGGTTCTGCTCAGACGCATGTAGCTCCCCATCCATGACAAGCGTCACGGACAAGTCCTTGCTCGGCATCGCGAGATCGCGGGCGAAGAAGATGTCGGCGCTCTGGAAGCCGTTGCTGAACGTAATGTCGTCTTGCATGGAGTAGTCGACGCGTCCGCCGACCATCAAGAAGCCCTCCGAGGAGAACTCGCTCACGAGACCACCTTCGGTGGAGACGGACGAGCCCTCGAGGTAGAAATCGGCGAGCGTTTGGTCACCGCCGTTGGTTCTCTCCGCGCGCACACGCAGTCGAGGAGCCGCGCCGGCCTCCTCCACGAGATCCATGTACCCGAGCGGCTGCGGTGGAACGAGCTTGGGTCTCCGCGTCAGCGGGTCGAGCTCGTAGAGCAGGAAACGAACTCCATCGCTCGGTGCATCCGCGCGTCCCTCGTCGATCTCCCAGCCGCCCAGTCCTTGGAGCACGAACGTCTTGCCGTGGTGCGTCGGCGGGAGAATCGCGGATTGTGCCGCCTGGGCCGCGGAGTAGCGGACGCCCACCGCTTGGGCACCGAAGGCACGGCGAGGCAGGGCTTGGAACTCGCCCTCGGAGCCGAGGCGCGGCACGATCGCGGCGCCCGCCAGAATGCTCTGTCGGAGCGCGTCGCTGACGATTGGGATGTAGGCCGACGCCACGTTTCGGCTCTCCGCCGTGCCCACGTCGGCCACCACGTTGGCGACCTCGTTGGCATTGAACTCCTCTCCGAGCCCCGTGATGCTGTCGCTGCAACTGGCTGATGCCAGCGCGAGCAGCGACACCAAGAGAGGCATTCCCCGCCGGGCTTCCTCGCGCCTCACGGCTCACATCCTGCTGCAAAATGAAGCGATCACGACTTCGTTCCCGGCAGGAATTCGAGCAACCTTCGTGCGCCGGGGCGGCAGCACCCTAACGCACGTAACGACAGTCGGTTATGTGAGCGAATGCTCCGGGCGCACGGCTCACACGGCCCCCTCAGACCGTGATCCGCCCGTGGTGGCGTGCAAAATGCCGAAGACGAGAAGTGCTCCGGACATCACAGGATCCCGCGCCTGACAGGCGTCGAGAGAGCCAGCAGGCCGGTTTCACGCACACGCCCGGTCTAGGTTTTCCCCACGCGTCGTTGTACGATCTCCCCACAGACGTGCCGCCCGATCACCTCTACAATGTTGGGGTAGAATACGGGTAGTCTGAGGAGAAGCGGGCGTACATGGGGCCGGGCCGGCGTCGAACAACCGGCGGACGGAAGCTCGGCCCGGTGGACTGGAGGCTACAGTGGCCAAGATCTCGGCCCCGGCCGATAGCATTCGGGTTCTGCTGGTCGACGATCACGCCGTGCTGCGGGCCGGACTCGGCGCGCTCCTGAGTGCCGAGCCGGACATCTCGGTGATCGGCGAAGCGGCGACGGGGGAAGAAGGCGTGGACGCGGCCCTGACGCTGCACCCCGATGTCGTCATCATGGACATCTCCATGCCGGGCCTGGGAGGCCTGGAGGCGACGCGCAGGATCGCGGCGCTGGATCTCGACGTCCGAGTCCTCGTCCTTACCATGCATCCCGAGGAGGAATACCTGTTTCCGGTGCTGGAGGCCGGCGGGTGCGGGTATGTGACCAAGGCGAGCGCCGACAGCGAGCTCGTGGAGGCCATCCGGACGGTGTCGCGCGGAGAGGTCTTCCTTTATCCGCGCGCCACGAAGCTCCTGCTGCAGCGGTATCAGAGCCAGGAAGCGGAAGAGGACGAGCATCCCCTGCACCAGCTCAGCGCGCGCGAGCGGGAGGTCCTCGGTCTGACCGCCGAGGGCTTCAGCTCGACCGAGATCGGCAAGAAGCTCTTCATCTCGCCCAAGACGGTAGACACGTACAGATCTCGGATCATGAGCAAGCTGGGCTTGGCGCACCGTTCCGAGCTCGTTCGCTTCGCACTTCGAACAGGGCTGTTGCGCGGCGCGTAGGCCGCGCCCCCACCCACAGCTGACTTGCTAGACTATGGCTGACGCTGGCGCCGCACGTGAGCGATCGAAGGGCATCGCCGCATCGCGTCTGATCTCCCGCCTGCTGCGCGTACCCTTGTTCTACAAGATCCTCATCGCCAACGGAGCGCTGTTCGTGCTCGGTGCGGCGATCGGGATCGTGCTCGCGGTGCCCATGGCGGCGGGAGACAGGGGAGCGATCGGGGTCGTGGTCCTGTTCGCGGTGACAGGTGTGGCCATCAGCCTGGTGGTGAACGCCGTCATTCTTCGCCTCGCGCTTCGACCGCTGGAGCTCCACGAGGAGACCGCGCTGCGGGTGCGGGAGGGCGACTGGACCGCGCGAGTCCCGGAATCCGCGCTGGCCGACCGAGACATGGATCGTCTGACGCGGGTCTTCAACGACATGCTGGACGATGTCTCTGTCTATCGGGCACGCCTGCGCGATGTCGCCGCCAGGGCGCTTCGAGCCGAAGAAGAGGAGCGGAGGCGGATCTCCCGCGAGCTTCACGATGACACGGCACAGGTGCTCACCGCGCTCCTTCTTCGGCTGCGTCTCGTGCAACGGACGGACAACCCCGCCCGACAGCGGGAGATGCTGGGCGAAATGCGGGCGGACTTAGCCGAGGCGGTCGAAGGAGTGCGTCGCCTGGCGGCCGGGCTTCGCCCGCCCCCGCTCGATGAGCTCGGGCTCGCGGCGGCCATCGAGAAGTACGCGGAGGACGCCTGTCGATCGTACGACGTCTCTCTCGATCTGGATCTGACGGCCCTTCGTCGGCGCTTCCCGCCCGATGTCGAGTTGGCGCTCTACCGGATCGCGCAGGAGGCACTCAGCAACGCGGCGCGACACGCCGCTGCGACCCGCGTCGCCGTTCAGGCGACGTCGGACGGTGATGAGCTCGTGCTCTTGGTCGACGACGACGGACAGGGGTTCGACGTGGCCGTGAGGTCCGAGGAGGCGAGGGGTTTGGGAATCACAGGGATGATGGAACGGGCCTCGTATATGGGGGCCGTGGTGATGATAGACAGTACGATCGGAGAGGGCACCTGTGTGCGGGCGGTTGTCCCGCTGCCGCCCGAGGCGACCTGACGCGCGGCCATCCTGCCCGTCTGACTCGGCTTGACCCCCCGCCGCGCTGGAGCTTCAGCCCGAAACCCGGCCGCTCCTCGCGGTTGCCAGCAGAGCCTCTAGAGCGCGATACGCCCGCACCATTCGCGTGCGCATGTCCTCCTCACCGGCGGCCTCGGGATCAAGGTGCGACTCGACGAGGTCCTGGATCCCGTGGCAGCGTGATCTGGTCGTCAGCATGGCCTTGCCGGTGCGCGTCTCACCTTCCCCCAACTCCGGGTCCGCCGTCGCCGTGGGCTCTGCGTGCTGCACCGCCTTCGCGAAGTGGTCGGACGCTTCGGCCGCCGCCCCCTCCCGCCACGCCAGGTAGCCGCTGAGGAAGTAGGCCTCCGCATTCTGAGTGTTGGACCCGAGCACATCATTCAGGAACTCGCCGGCTCGGGTCCCATCGCCCTCGATCAGCGCCGTCCGGGCCAGCCAGAGCGGTGGGCCGGTTTCCTCCTGATTCAGCTCCCGGGCGCGGAGAAACCGAGCTTCGGCCTGTGCCAAATCGTACGTCCCGCGCTCGAAACACGCGTGCAGGACCCCCAACTGGGTTTGACCGCGCGCGCTCGACGGATTCACCTGTACCAGGTGCTCCCAATCGCGGCGGGCGCCGTCGAAGTCGCCAAACTCGAATAGCAGATTCCCACGGTAGTACAGGGCGTCCCAGTGGTCGGGGCGGATCTCGAGGGCTCGAGCGTACTCCGCCTCGGCCTCGCGGAGACGGCCCTGGATCCGGAGCCGGGTCGCGCTTCGGAACACCTCCCAGAAGCGCAGGACGGCCGCACGATCTTCCTCGGTATCGTCGTTGGGTCCCGAGGTGACGGCCTCCTGGCCTTCGACGAGGCGGATGACGTGGCCGGCCGGCATCTCACGCACCACCTGCCGTTCTCCGCCCAGCCATCGAACCTCCAGGGAGTCGACCTGGGCCACGGGCCCGAGACCGAAGTGCATGAAGGGGCTGTTTTGGGACAGGTACGAGCTCTGCGCCCCCACCTCCCGGACTTGCACGGCGCCCCCCGCGTACAGCTTCAGCTTCGCGCCTATCGCAGAACGGTTGGTGCGGCGCCCCTCGAGCCGGACCTCGAGCCACCCGTTCGCGGTCTCGCTATCGTTCCGCAACAAGAACGCGGGTCCGCCGTTGTTCACGATGAACACATCGACGTCACCGTCGTTGTCGTAGTCCGCGAAGGCGGCCCCGCGACCCACGAACTCGCGCTGGAAGTACTCCCCGCTGATCGAGGACAGGTCGTAGAAGCCGTCTTCGCCGTTCCGGTGCCAGAACACCTGGTCGCGCATCGGCTCCAGATGTTCGGGATTCCCATCCTCTTGCAGGGTGCTTCCGTTCACGACGAACAGATCCAGTTTGCCGTCGTTGTCGAAGTCGATGAACGATGTGCCCCAGCCGACGTAATCGAGCGCGATCTGCCCGAGGCCGTACCGCTCGGCCTCATCCATGAAGCGCATCGGATCGACGGATGGCGGATCCGCCGCCATGAGCCGCGTGTGGAGGCTGTTGTAGAGGGCGTTCTCCTGCGCGATCCAATGGGTCACGAAGATGTCCGTGTCCCCGTCTCCGTCCCAGTCTGCGACGGCCAGACCCATGGCACCGCGGTAGTCTGCCACGAGCGCACCGAGGCTTACGTTCTGGAAGGTGCCGTCCCCGAGATTGCGATACAGAGCGTTGTCCGACACGTCATTCGCGACGTACAGATCGGGCCACCCGTCGTCGTCGAAGTCCGCCCACGCCACGGTGAGACTCCGCCCATCCTGTCCCGAGACCCCGGCCCCCTCCGCGACCTCCGCGAAGGTTCCGTCGCCGTTGTTGTGGAATAGCAGGTTGCGCTCGGCGTGAAAGGACGAGGGGTTGAGGCTCGCCGGGACCGCGACGTCGTACTGGAGCGCCTGAGCCCCCGCCCCGGGTGAGTAGCGGACATAGCCCGACACGTACAGGTCCAGGAAGCCATCGAGGTCGTAGTCGCTCCAGGCGGCGCCCGCCCAGTACCCGATCAGGCCCGCAACCCTCGCCGCTTCGGTCCGATCCTCGAATGTCCCGTCGCCGTTGTTCCGGTACAGCGCGTTCTCGCCATACGCGGACACGAACAGATCGGCCCACCCGTCATTGTCGTAGTCGCCCCACGCCGCGGCCATGCCGAACCCGCGAAAATCGACGCCTGCGTCCGCCGCCACGTCGGTGAAGGTCCCATCGCCCTCGTTGTGGTACAGAGCTGCGCGAGCGAGCGATTCGGCCAGTTCCTCGGGGGAGAGGGTGAGGGGGCCAGGCGCGTTGAGGACGAACAGATCGAGCCAGCCGTCGTTGTCGTAGTCGCCCCAGGCAGCCCCGGACCCCATGTCCTCGGGGAGCTGTGAGCTTCGGGATCCGGCGAAGTGCCGGAAGTCGATCCCGACGTCGGCGGTCACATCCGTGAAGACCAGCCGGGGGGCGTCCTCAGGCACCTGGCGGGTGAGCTCGGACGTGAGACCGTCCACCGTCTCTCCGGGGCGGTGCTCCTCATCCCCGGAGCCGCTCACCCACAGGATGAGCGCTCCAACGACGAGGAACAGACCTGCGAGCCCCGCCGTGAACGCGACGTAACGCCGGCGCCTGGGCAGTCGAGCCATGGGTCAGCCGCCTGCTACTCAGCGCCGGAGGGTGCCATCTCCGTCGCGGTCGCCGGCTCGATGCCAGTGATGCCGAGGACCATCACGTGCTGCACATCCAGGTCATCCCGCCACACGCCGTACACGCGATCCCCCAGGAAGCGCATCGGCTGGAACCGGGGTGGCATCGAGACCGACCCGAGAAAGCGCCCCTCGGGATCGAACACCTCCCAGTCTGCCGAGCCGAGACTGAGAAGCGGGTTGAATCCCTCCCGCTCCTCGGGGCCCATCTGGCTCGGGGAGACGACGTCCTGTACCCACATGCTTCCCTCGGGACCGGCCAGGAAACGGAAGAAGGCGGGAAAGAGCTCCGCGAAATTGATCCCTGACGTGAGCGTCTCGACCGCCTGCGGCGGGAGACCGGAGTCGCGCCAGATTCGCTCGAGGGCACCCGTGAAGATCTCCCGGTCGCTCTCCGTCACCGGCTCGCGCTCGAACGGCTTCAGGATCACGCGGCGCAGTGTCCCCGAACGGTCGTAGTGTTCGATCCGGTATCGATCGTTCACGGCGAACAACAGACCGCCGTCGCCGGTCAACGCCCAGGCGGGCTCGGCGACGAAGAAGTGGAACTGGGGGAGGCCGCTGGAGAAGTCGAACGTTTCCCCCGATGGCATGCGGAACAGGGTATCCAGAGCCGAGCCATCGGACCCCCGCACGATGATCGCATCCAGCGTGTCCGGCGGAGCTTCCTGGCCAGGGAAGGCGATCGGACGCACCTGGTTTACGATCGTGCCCGCTGGACCGTCCGCCCACGTGGTTGGAAGACCACCCTGGAGATCGAGACGGTAGCTGCCCAGGCTGCTTCCGTCGGGCGCGAAGCGGTTCACGCGCTGATTCTGTATGTCCGGCACGAAAATCGTATCGCCCACCCCGACCAGCACGGGTCCGGCGCCGATCGCGAACTCTCCGGGTCCCGATCCGGCTGCCCCCAGCGTGGCCAGGTGCGCTCCGTCGTCGCCGAAGACTTTGACGTGCTGGCCCTGCTGGTCCATCACGAACATCCGTCCATCAGAAGAGACGCCGATGCCCGCGATCAGGCCGAATTGGTACTCCGGGTCACCCTCCATGCTGCCGATACGCAGTAGCTCGACGACCCCCCAGCGGTCGTCGGCCGACCAGATGCCGTCCGCGCCGTTCGAAACGATCGTCACGCCGGCGCTGTCGGTCATCGTCCCCGTCCACGTGCTCGTGCCCGAGTCACCGCCACAGCTGGCAACGCCAGCGGCGACGAGCACGGCAATCGGCGTACACACCCGCGGGCCCGTCGCACTCATGCCTAGCATCGTTTCTCCTCTGGAATCCGGTGGTGCGGCGCGCGGCTACTTCAGCGCGCACCGCACCACCGGTCCAAGATACGCGTTATTGCGTGGCCGTCTCGGCGGCTCCCGCCGTCTGCGTCCGAACCGGGATCGTCGCTTCGGTCTCGGAGAGCACGGTGACGGGGGCCGTAAGGCCCGAATCCTCGCCGAACAGGAAATTGAGCAGGTATTGATCGAACTTCCTGTACATGAGCTTCGCCGACACGCGCAACTCGGTCACCTGACCGGGAACGGACAGCTCGAAGCCCTCCTGGCGGTCCGCCCCGGGCTCGCGTCCCGGCTCCGGGGCTAACTCGCGCCCCGAGTCCGCCCCGGACGGTAGCATGGTTGCGGGGCACGAGAACGCGAACTCGGCGTTGTCCGAGAAGCCCGGGAACAGCGCGCGGCGGTAGCGGACGCCTACCATCTCCCACAGGTTGTGCCGGTCGATGAGATTCCCGTACTGGTCCACCGGCTCGGCCTTGAAGATGAACGATCCGGGCGCGATGAAGTGGCCCTCGTCTCGATCTCCGCTGGCGAAGATCAGGTTTCCGTTCTGGTCCGTGACCTCCACCTCGACCCAGGCCTGGATGATGTCCAGCGGCCCGGTCGGGAAGTCGTGCCCGACCTTGTTGTTGGTGATGGCCACCCTGAAATCGACCTGCTCACCGGGGGCCACCTCATCTGGCGTGATCAGCTCGATCGGCACGGCGGGGCCTTCTCGCCACTTGTCGGCGATCTCGGGTATTTCGAGCTCGCCCCGCATCCACTTCTTCGTGAGCTCCACGTGCTCCTCGGCCCCCTCGAGCTCGAGCGCGAGCGGGATGAACTGGTTGGCGGCGAGAAAGCGGTGGCTGCGGTGCTTCCCGTCGCTCGTCGTCCGATTGTAGTCGAGATCGTCGCCGCGCCCGGGGTCGAGGGACTCGGTCAGCGGCATGTGGCACTCGCGGCACTCGATCGTCTTGGTCGGGTCACCTTCCGTGTGCCAGCGGCTCTTGCGCCAATTGTCGTACTGATTCTGGAGCTGAACCCAACCGACCTGGTTGATTTCCTCGTCGATGAACTGCTTGTGGCAGGCCGCGCAGAATTCGGGGCTCTTGAACAGCCGGTGCTGCAACGTCTCCACGTGCTGGCGAGGATACGCACGGATCAGGAAGTCGCTGACCCACTTGGCGGTCTCTCCGCCCGCCAGCTCGAACATGTATCGATCCGGTTGGCTCAGGACGTAGTTCGCGTTCCCCTGCACATCGGTTTCCTTGATTGCGTGGCAGACGATGCAGGAGACACCCTCCTGATAACCGGTCAGGTTCGTAAGGTCCTCGGTGAACACGTTCTTGGCCCCGGAGAACAGCGAGATCGGGTCGTGGCACCCACCGCAGTAGCGCGTGGTCTCGGGGCCGTTCTGCTCGGCCATTACCGACTGGACCTTCTGGAACGCCGGGTCCATGGCCGACCAGCGGTGCGAGCTCACCGCCCATTCCTTGGCGATCGCCTCGTGACAGCCCGCGCTTCCGCACGCCTCGGAGCCGCCCAGCGTATGAGCGTCGAACGCGCCACCGGTGCTGGTAGTGGCCAGACTGGGCGCGAACGGCCGGTCCTCCCCGTACAGGTAGCTGTAATCCTCGGGGAGCTCGTTGTGCTCGGCGGTAGGCTCGTACAGCCAGGCGCCCGCCACGACCACGAGCATCAACCCCACCACCAGCCCGAGCGTCTGGAGCCCGTAGCGGCGCTGGGCGGCGACGAGCGGTTGGGCCTTTCCGTTCGCGCGGGCGGCTCGCCGCGCGCGTATGAAGAGCACCAGGATGTGGGGAATCACGGACGCGATCACGCCGAACGTGGCGACGATGTGGACGAGATCCCACGCGTAGCTGATCCGGGTGGCGAACAACGCCTGGTACGACAGCACCAGCCCGGACACGATCGCGACGAGCGTGACCGCCAGCGCGAAGTATCCGGTGAGCACGACGTGAGACATCTGCCAGCGCGAGTACGTGCGCCAGTGGCGCACCTGATACCAGCAGAACGGTATGAGGAAGACGAGCCCCGCGATCGTGTGCAGGATGACCATGACCTGGTTCGACACGCTGAACGGGAGGAGATAGATGGACAGCCCCGTCAGCGTTTCGAACACGAGGAGCCCTCCCACCAGGATCGCCATGCGGCTACGCCACTCGGTGGTTTTAGACAGAACCTCGGTCTCGGTGGACTCAGACTCGGTTTCGGTGCTCATCGGCCTCTCTCTTGTCTTTCTTGGCTTGCGGGCTTCATGGCGTCACGACCCACCTCACGCCCTCACCCCGGCGCAGGCGGTCCAGACCGTCGTTGATCTCGTCCAGCGGCACCGATCCCGAGACCACGGGGTCCAGCTGCAGGTGGCCCGCCTCCACCAGCCTCAGGATCTCGGGGTATTCACCGCCGCCGCACCCCAGACTTCCCATCATCTCCATCTCATAATACATGAGCTTGGCCGCCGAGATAGAAACGGCCTCGTGGGAGTACCCGAGCACGCAAAGCCGTCCCCCCTTTCGCACGAGGGAAAACGCGAGCTGAATCGTAGCGGGCGTCCCGATCGCTTCGAACGCCACGTCCACACCACCCCCCGTGCGGGCACGTATGTGCTTGTCGAGTCGCTCGACACCTTCGGGGTTGATCGCCTCCGCAGCCCCGAGGCGCCGAGCCAGCTCGAGCCGTTCGTCGCTCAGATCGATGGCGATGACCTCCCCGCCCGCGAGCTTTGCGCACTGGACCAGGTTGATCCCCACCCCGCCGCACCCGACGACAGCCACCGTATCCCCCATCTGCACGCGGCCGCGGTTCTTCACCGCATGGTAGGGAGTCGAGACAGCGTCCGCGATCACGCATGCCTGATCGAGGGCGAGCGCATCGGACACTGGGACGAGCTCCGCGGCGGGAACCGTCACGAACTCCGCGTAGGCGCCATCGATGTTGTTGCCCAACATGACCAGGTCTTCGCAGATGTTCTCGCGCCCCTCGCGGCAGAACCGGCAGCGCCCGCAGGAGAGGACGGCGGGGATCAACACGCGATCCCCGACGGATCGATCCGCCACATCGTCAGACAGGGCCTCGATCGTGCCCGCCGCCTCGTGGCCCAGGATGATGGGCGGTGGCTTGAACGTCTTGACGCCGTGATCCACGTAGTGGAGGTCGGTGTGGCAGAGCCCGCACCCTGCCACGCGG
>JBDHAD010000019.1:0-44619 GCA_039588215.1 Gemmatimonadota bacterium | reverse complement strand
CCAGATCTGGCGCGTGCCCATAGATGGCGGCGATCCGGTCGCCGTCCCATTCGAAGCCGAGGTCAAGCTCGATGTCGGTCCCGAGGTAAAGTTCGCCTACGAGATCGACACGAGCGACGAGGTGACCGCTCGACAGATTCGACACCCTACTGCCTCCCCCGACGGCGGTCGGATCGCGTTCACGGCGTTCGACCGGCTGTGGGTCAAGGACATGCCGAACGGCAAGGCCCGCCGCCTGACGAGCGCCGAAGTGGGCGAGTACCACCCCGCCTGGTCGCCCGATGGCCAGTGGGTGGCGTACGTGACGTGGGATGACGCGGGCGGTGGCCACATCATGCGCGCAGGCGCCGATGGGACCGGCCAGGCCCAGCAGCTCACCAGCGTCGCGGCGCTCTACTACAACCTCGCCTGGTCACCCGACGGGCAGCGAATCGTCGCGACCCGCGGCGCTGCGCGCGACCTGAAGCGAGCGCCCGACATCTTCTTCGGTCCGCTGGGCGGCGAATTCGTGTGGGTGCCGTCGGCCGGAGGGGAGGTCACGCTGATCGCCCCGACTGGTGGTCGGGACGTGGCGCACTTCCGTGCCGATGTGAACGACCGGATCTACGCCTACCGTCCCTCCGAGGGCCTGGTCTCGTTCCGCTGGGACGGCACCGACGTCAAACGACACCTGATCGTTCGCGGCGCACCGATCCCGACCGCCTCGAACCCGCACGAAAAGGCCTGGGAGGTGCTGCCGCGCCGGGTCTTCCCGGTGTTCAAGAGCGAGATCTACGAAGACGCCGAAGGCACGAGCGCGGGAGACGCGGTGCTCGAGCCGGCAGAGGGTGGCCCGAGTGCACCACCGGCCGGGCTCGTGCTGATCTCACCGAGGGGCGACCGGGCGGTCGCCCAGGTCGGCGCCCACATCTACACGGTGGACATCCCCGAGATCGGGCCCTCCGCACCCACGATCTCCGTGGCGAATCCGGCCCGGGCCCCGGTGCAGGTGCGGAAGCTCACGGAGATCGGCGGAGAGTTCCCATCGTGGAGCGCCGATGGAGAGCGCGTCCACTGGGCGATCGGGAACGCGCTGTTCACGTACGACCTCAGCCGGATGGAGGCGATCGAGGACAGCACGGTCCAGGAAACGCGCGACAAGGTCCGCCAGGCGCTCATCGCCCGCGGCGTCATCGACAGCCTGGTGGCGACGCGGACGGTGGTGGACAGCCTGAGGAAGGACACCACCGTGGCGGTGGTGCCCGACTCGCTGCTCGCCAGGCTGAACGGCTTGATCGCCGACTCCGTGGAGCTCAAAGCCGATTCCTTGATCACGGCAGCCGAAAAGGCACGTGCGCGCGCCGCCGCGATCCGTGAACGGGCCGATTCGGTGCGGACCGGGCTTGACACGCTACCGGCCGACACCCTCTACAGGCCGCTCGAACGACGGATCGAGGTCAAGTTGGCGCGGGACATTCCGCGCGGCACAGTGGTGCTCCGCGGTGGGCGCGTGCTCACGATGAAAGAGCAGGAGATCATCGAGAGCGCCGACGTGGTCGTGACCGACAACCGGATCGTGGCGGTCGGTGCGACAGGTGATGTTGAGGTGCCCGACGGCGCGCAGATCATCGACGTATCGGGCAAGACGCTGATCCCGGGGTTCGTCGACACGCACTACCACGCGCAGTGGCTCGTGCCTGAGATCCACCCGGGACAGACGTGGCAATACCTGACCAACCTGGCGTACGGGGTGACCACGACGCGTGACCCGCAGACAGGGTCGACCGACATCCTGAGTTACAGCGATCGTGTCGAGACCGGGGGGATGGTCGGGCCGCGGATCTATTCGACGGGTCCCGGCGTGTTCTTCAGAGAGACGATCCGCGACACGGCGCATGCCAAGTCCATCCTCAAGCGCTACAGCGAGTACTACGACACCAAGACGCTCAAGATGTACCTGTCGGGGAACCGTCAGCAGCGTCAGTGGATCATCAAGGCGGCCAAAGAGCTGGAACTGATGCCCACCACCGAGGGCGGTCTCGACTACAAGCTCGATCTCACGCACGCGATCGACGGCTACTCGGGCATCGAGCACGCCCTCCCGATCGCGCCGATCTTCGACGACGTGGTCGAGCTGTTCAAGGCGTCTCAGACGACCAACAGCCCGACGCTGCTCGTATCGTACGGAGGGCCGTTCGGCGAAAACTACTTCTACACGAGGGGTGGCGTGCACGATGACGCGAAGCTCCGGCGGTTCGCGCCACACGCCAGCGTCGACGCACGAACCCGCCGTCGCGGTCCGGGTGCGGGTGGCAGCCCGGGACAGTCGGGCTGGTTCCTGGACGAAGAGTACGTGTTCTCCAAGCATGCCGAGTTCGTCAAGAAGCTGGTGGAGAACGACGCACGAGCGGGCGTCGGGAGCCACGGACAGCTCCAGGGCCTCGGATACCATTGGGAGCTGTGGGCGATCGGCTCGGGCGGGTTGTCGAATCACGACGCGCTCCGCGTCGCGACGATCTTCGGGGCCGAGGCGATCGGGTTCGGAAAGGACATCGGCACCGTTGAGGCGGGCAAGCTGGCCGACATCTTGGTGCTCGACGCCGACCCGCTCGCCGATCTGCACAACACCGTTCAGCTCCAGTACGTGATGAAGAACGGCCGGCTATACGACGCCAACACGCTGGACGAGGTGTGGCCGCGCCAGCGACCGCTCCCGACTCCGCCGTGGCAGAATCAGGAGCCGGACAGCGTGGGGGCGGGGATCCCTTAGCGGAATCCGCTCGATCTGCCGAGCCCGCGCCGGCCAGCAACGGGCGAAAGCGACGCGATAAGCAAGAGCCCCGCGGTGGATCTCACCTCCGTGGGGCTCTCGCCATCCTGGACTGTCGACCGTCGTGCCAGGGCCTGATACGGGGTTGGTCGACCCGTTACTCCTCGGGGTCGGGGACGCCCAGATCCAGCGCCACTCGCCATACGCCATCGTCGCCGCGCTTCCAGACGGTCGTGTATTGGCCTTCGGCGCGGATCGTGTCGCCTGCGGGGCTGACGACCTGGCGGAGGTAGCGGCCGATGGTGTAACCGAGATCGCCTCCGCTTCCCACGTCGGCGACCCGGGGCTCCCAGGTGAAATATAAGTCGGGGTTCGCGAAGACCGGGGTCATGATCTCCCGGATCGCCTCGCGGCCGCGGACTTCGCCCCCCGGGATGAGCATGACGCCGTCCTCGGCGAAGGCGGCGACCCACCCTTCCACACCGATTCGGGCCGTCTCCTCGGCGAAGGCGCGGTCCGCCTCCATGAGCTCTGCGGGGTCTGCGGGTGGGGTGTCGGGCGTCTCGGTCGTCGGCGTGCACCCGATCGCGAGGGCCAGGACGGCGAACGCGATCGTCAGTGCCGCAGGGGTGCGGCATGGGGTGGCGATACGGCTCCTTGTGTAGCTCATGACGAGACCTCGTTCGCGTTAGGGTGCGCCGGCGGTTCGTGCCACTCGGCGAGCTCCTCGCACAGGAGCTCGTCGGCTTCCCTCGGGCCCCAGCTACCGGCGGCATACGGGCGCACCAGGTGCTCTGTCTCGAGCAGCGGGCCGAACAGCTCCCACGAGGCCTCGGCTTCGTCGCCGTGCACGAACAGCGTCTGGTCGCCGGTCAGTACGTCGAGGAGCAGGGTCTCGTATGCGTCAGGCACCGGGCCGAAGGCGTCGCGGTAGAAGAAGTCGAGCGGCAGCGTCCGGAGCTCGAGCGGCTCGCCGGGGACCTTTACATCGACGCACAGCGCGAATCCCTCGTTCGGTTGGAGCGTGAGGTAGAGCACGTTCTGCTGGATCGCGCACATCCCCATGGTCTCGAACAAGCACACGGGGGGCGCGTGGAAGGTGACCGCGATTTGGGTCATCCGGCGGGGCAGGCGCTTCCCCGTGCGCAGGTAGAACGGCACGCCCTGCCAGCGCCACGTGTCGATGAAGAGCTTGAGCGCGACGAACGTCTCGGTCTTCGAGTCCGGCTCCACGCCCAGCGCTTCCAGATATCCGGGGACGGCTTTCCCTTCCACCTTTCCTGCCGCGTACTGGCCCAGGACGACGTCTTCAGGGCGGATGTCGCGGACCGCGCGCAGCAGCTTGACCTTTTCGTAGCGTACCGAGTCCGCGTCGAAGACGCTCGGCACCTCCATCCCCACGAGCGCGAGAAGTTGTGCCATATGGTTCTGCACCATGTCCCGCAGCGCGCCCGATTTGTCGTAGTAGCCGGCCCGACTCCCGATCCCGATGTCCTCGGCGACGGTGATCTGGACGCTCTCCACCCGGTCCCGGTTCCAGAGCGACTCGAAGATGGTGTTCGCGAACCGGAACACGAGCAGGTTCTGAACGGTCTCCTTCCCCAGGTAATGGTCGATTCGGTAGACCTGATCCTCGTCGAAGTGGCGGTGGATCGTCTTGTTGAGCGCTCGCGCCGAGTCGAGGTCGCGTCCGAACGGTTTCTCGACCACGAGACGGGTCCACCCGGGTCCCTCGTTCAAGCCCGCGCGCGACAGACCCTCGATCGCGCCCGGAAACACACGCGGCGGGAGGGCCAGGTAGAACACGCGGTTACCGGGGAGGCTACACGTGCTCTCGATCTCCTCGATGCGCTTCCGGAGCGCCTCGTGATCCGCGTCGTCCCCCTTCGCGAACGGCTGGTAATAGAGCCGCGCCGCGTCCAGAGCCGCCAGCTCCTCCGGCCCGAACCCCGCGTCCTCGAGCGCCTCCCGCGCCCAGGCGCGAAACGACTCATCATCCAGATCGGTGTCACGCGCCACTGCGAGGACGCCGCGGGCCCTTCCGAGGTGTCCCTGCCGGGCGAGGCGGCGCAGGGCGGGGAACAGCTTGCGACGGGTGAGGTCACCCGTGCCCCCGAGGATCACGAACAGGTGTGGCTCGACCCGGTACCCCGTCGTCCCGTCAGTCATCGCGGCGCACCGCGTGCCCGCCGAACTGGTTGCGGAGGGCGGCCAGCATGCGGTCCGCGTACGACTCCTCGTCGCGCGAGCGCAGGCGCGCGAGCAGTGCGAGCGTGATCACCGGGGCTGGCACGTCCTGCTCGATCGCCTCGGCCACGGTCCAGCGGCCCTCGCCCGAGTCGGACACCCACGGCGCGATCTCCTCCAGATCCTGGTCCTCGGCCAGCGCACGCGCGGCGAGATCGAGGAGCCACGAGCGGACCACCGATCCGTGCCGCCAGATCTCCGCGATCTGGTGCAGGTCCAGCTCGAACTCCGTCTTGTGCTTGAGGATCGAGAACCCCTCCGCGAACGCCTGCATCATCCCGTACTCGATCCCGTTGTGGACCATCTTCACGTAGTGCCCGGAGCCGCTCGGTCCCACATAGCCCCACCCGAGGTCGGGAGCCGGGGCCAGGGTCTCGAAGATCGGCCGGAGGCTCTCGGCGGCGGCGGGCTCGCCCCCCACCATGAGCGAGTAGCCCTCGGCGAGCCCCCACACGCCACCGCTCGTCCCGACGTCCACCAGGTGCAGACCTTGCTTGCCCAACGCCTCCGCGCGGCGGATCGTGTCCTTGTAGTTCGAGTTTCCCCCCTCGATGATCACGTCCCCGGCCGTCAGGTGCGGTGCCAGCGTCTCGATCGTGGCATCGGTCGGGCGACCCGCCGGCACCATGACCCACACGGCGCGCGGGGCCTCGAGTTGCTCGGCGACCTCCTCGGCCGAGCCGGCGCCGATCGCCCCTCTCTCGACGGCTTTGTCCACGGCCTCCTCGCGGAGGTCGTACGCGACCACCTCGTGGCCACCCTTCAGGAGCCTTTCCGTCATATTGGCCCCCATCTTCCCGAGGCCGACCATCGCGAGCTTCATGCAGTTTCTCCGTGCGTATCCGCGTAATTGTCAACGAGCTGGAGCAGGCGGTGGAGCCCGATCTCGGCGGGTCCGAGCCGGATGCTGAGGGCGCGCCGCCCGCGCTGGGTGAGGGCCCCGAGGTCGCCGTCCGCCTGCGCGCGGATCAGCTGCCCGAAGGTGAAGTCCCGCTCCGGGACCGCGAGGTGACTCGGGGCGTCATCCACCAGCTGCAGGAAGACACCGTTGTTCGCACCGCCCTTGTGTAGTTGGCCTGTCGAATGGAGGAAGCGGGGGCCGTACCCCAGGGTGGTCGCGGCTCCCGTCGCGCTCGTGATCGCCTCGCGCAGCGCCTGCAGCGATTCGAGCTCTTCTTCGCTGCCACCCGCGGTATAGACCTGGATCCCGACGTAATCGCCGGCTTCGATCTGATCGAAGAACTGGTCGAGGCGGGCCTGGAGCTGGTCGACATCCACGCTCGCGGGGAGGGCGGAGCCGGCGTGTCCCCAGGGCGGAACGTCCCACGCGAGGTCCAGCTCGACATCCTCGTCCGCGCCGTCGGAGATGTCCTCGCCCGCCATGGCTCGCTTGGCGAGCTCCTTGGCGACTTGCACGTCGGGTTGGTTGAACGGGTGGATGTCGAGCGCCGACCCGGCCATCGCGATGGCGACCTCCCAGATGAGGAACAGACCCCCAATTTGCTCGGGCGCGTCGAGCTCGATCCGGATTACCGGGTGCCCCGCCGCCTGGAGTGCGTCCAGTCGATCCGGTGTGTCGTCGGCCTCGGCCCACTCGCCGGCCGCCGCCACGGCCTCGGGTGAATCGATCAGACCGACGAACACACGATCATCCCCGTAATCGGCGGGCTCGAACACCGGCTCGTTCGCGACCGGGACGATGCCTTTCCCGTCCTTTCCGGTGCTCTCGGCGATCAGCTGCTCCGCCCAGTCCGGAAACGCGCTCCACGCGGGGCTGGTCACGAAGGTCACCTTGTCGCGTCCGGCCCGCGCCATCTCGGCCAACGCCGCCCCGAGCTGAAAACCAGGGTTGTGCTCGATGTCTTCCTGGCAGGCGTCCGCGGCTTCCTTGGCCATCGCGAGGAGCATGGCCGGATCGATGCCCATCAGCGCGGCGGGCACCAACCCGAACGGGGTCAGGGCCGAGAAGCGGCCGCCCACGTCGGCGGGCGCCTCGAACGCATGCCGGAAGCCCCGCTCACGGGCCAGCTCGACCAGCGAGCTGTCCGGGTCGGTGATCGCGATGAAGTGATCGCCGGGCGATTCCACCACCTCTTGGGCACGCGACCAGAAGTGATGGAAGAGCGACAGGGTTTCGAGCGTCGTACCCGACTTGCTCGCCACGATGAAGATCGTGTTCGCCGGGTTGAGCCAGTCGAGCTGGCCGATCGCGGTCGGGTGGGTCGTGTCGAGCAGGGTGAGCGGGAGCCCCTCCGCGCCCAGCGTTCGGGCCAGTACCTCGGGCGCCAGGCTCGATCCTCCCATTCCGAGGAGGACCACGTCCGATATCCAGAACGGGACTCCGGCACGCAGCTGAGCCAGCGCGGGCAACAGGCCCTGCGACGTCTCGTGCAGGTCGAGCCAGCCCAACCGGTCCGCCAGCTCGGGCGGTGGCGGGTCAGGTGCCCACAGGGTGGTGTCCTTTTTCCATAGACGATCGACCGCCCCCGCGGTCTCCCATTCACCCAGCCGCTGCTCGACAGCCGCGGCGTCCTCGCCGAGTACGAGCTCGATATGGATCATCGCATGATCGCGTCCGCTTGCAGGTTCGGTTGCATGGTGGACTCAGCTTCGAATCAGGATTTCGATCTCAGGCGCGCGTCAGATTCACGATCGCGGCATCGCCTCAGGGCTCCGCCAGGACCTGTTCAGCCGTTTCGAAGAACGCCGCCAACTCCTCCTCCGAGGTCATCAGGTTGGGCGAGATGCGCACCGAGTTGAGCCCCTGCGTACGGAAAGGCCGAAACACGAATCCGTGTTCCAACATCCGCCGCGAGAACTCGGTGCTGGGCAGGCCCTCGATCGAGATGGCGACCAGGCACGCGCCCATCTCCCAGCGCTCGGGCGAGCTCCAGCTCAGGCCTGGCGCGGCCTCCGTCCGCTCCCACAGCCGCTCGAAGAAGTGCCGATAGCGGGCGCTCTTGGCTGTCGACCCGATGGCGGTCTGAAAGTCGAGCGCATCCCCGAGCGCCAGCAGCGCGGGGAGGTTTCGGGTGCCGTAGTCCTCGTAGATCCGGGCGCTGCCTTCCCACCGTGTTTGCCCCCAGGTCACCCACATCGCACGCAGCTCGGTGCGCTTCTCAGGGCGCGCGTACAGGAGTCCGAGCCCCTTTGGAGATTGCACCCACTTGTGTGGGCTCGCCGCGTAGAAATCGACACCAGACGCCTCGGCTTCGATCGGTAGCATGCCTACGGTCTGGGCCCCGTCGACGGCCACGAACTCGACGCCGCGCTCGTGCGCGGCGCGCGCCAGCTCGGCCATCGGGTGCCGCAGCCCCACGATGTTGTCGACGTGCGGGAAGGCGAGGAGGCGGGTCTCGGGCCGGATCTGGTCTGCGTGGAGCTGGATGAGGTCGGCGGCGCTCAGCCCGGGAACGCTCTCGATCGGGATGTCGAATTGCCGGACGGCGTAGCGGCGAGCTTCCGCATGGTGGTGGAAGCACACGCTGGCTCCGTCGTGGTTAAGCGAGCTGAACAGCACCTCATCGCCGGGGCCGAGCGGGAGCCCCTGCGCCAGCAGGTTGAACCCCTCCGTGGTGTTGTGTGTGATCGCCACATCCGCGGACGGTACGCCGAGCGTCACGGCTCCCTTGGCGCGCACGGCCTCCCGTGGCTCCTCCCAGACGCCTCCCCACATGTACAGCCATGGGTTCGACTCGCACACGGCCAGGTAGGCCTTATGGGCTTCGTGCACGACGCGCGGGATGGTCCCGATAGAGGCGTGATTCAAGTACACGACATCGGAACCGAGGAGGTATCCCTCCCGAATGCGCGCCGCGAACCGGTCGAGGTCGGCGGAGTCCAGCCGGTCGAGCGTCGCCCCGTCCGGGCCGTCGGCGCCTGCGCCGAGCCCGTGAGCGCCGACCGCTTCCGAGACGCCGTCGATCGACCGCGCGAGCGCGAAATGCGCATCGAGCAGAGGCGCGGCGGCTGCCGCGCTCAGCATCCCGGTGGCTCGCTTGAGGAACTCGCGCCTGTGCGTCATGGGCCGTTCCCGGCGCCGGTCCCGCCCGCGGCCCTGTCATCCCGGTATCGTTCGATCGAGGCGTTGATGAGACCGGCCGCCGCGTAGCGATCCCGCCACCCGCTGATCTTCGTCTTGATGCCTTCGAGGTCCTTGTAGATCGTGAAGAAGTGCTCCACCTCCTTCAGGAAATGAGGTGGGATGTCCTCCAGTGTCCGAGATTGGTCGTGCAGGGGGTCGCGCAGCGGCACGGCGAGGATCTTCTCATCCACGCCGGCCTGGTCCTCCATCTCGAATACCCCGAGTGGGCGCACCTCGATCAGACAGCCCGGGAAGGTGGGCTCGCTGACCATCACCAGCACGTCCATCGGGTCGCCGTCGTCCGCCAGCGTTCGGGGGATGAACCCGTAGTCCGCCGGGTAATAGACCGCGCTATACAAGAGCCGGTCGAAGCGGATCAAACCTGTATCCTTGTCCAGCTCGTACTTGTTCCGCGAGCCGCGCGGGATCTCGACGAAGACGTTCAGCTCATCGGGAGGATTCGGTCCCGTGGGCAAGTCGTGCAGCGGGTTCAGCGTCATGTCGGCCCTCCGGGGATCACGTCGAGCGCCCCGCGCGTCGGCGCGAGTGCGCGAGTCTTTCAGCGACCTGCCAGGCGCGTCCGGAGTCGCCGGACGCGCCTGTGAATGTGGAATCGCCGCTCAATCGTCGCTCAGAAGAGACCGACGACGTTCCCGTCCTCGAGGATCTCCATTCCCTCTGCCGCCGGTACCCTCGGCAGCCCGGGCATGATCATGACCGTGCCGGTGCGCGCGACCACGAACCCCGCCCCTGCGGAGGGCCTCACGTCCTGCACGGTGATTCGGAACCCCTCGGGCCGGCCGAGAATGGCCGGATCGTCGGTCAGGCTGATCGGCGTCTTGGCGATACAGACCGGGAGCCCATCGAGCCCGATGGCCTCGAGCTGCTTGAGGTCCTTCTGCGCGGGCTTCGTGTAGTCCACGCCATCGGCCCCGTAGATCTCGGTCGCGATCGTCTCGATCTTCTCGGTCAGCGAGGCCTCGAGCGCGTAGAGGGGCGTGTAGTCGCTCTCGCCGGCTTCGAGGGCGTCGACAACGGCCTGCGCGAGATCCTCGCAGCCTTCGCCCCCGCGCGCATGCCCGTCGGAAAGGGCGGAGCGCACCCCGAGCGCCTCGCACGCCTCGGCCATCACGGCCAGCTCCTCGTCGGAGTCCGTGCCGAAGCGGTTCAGGGCCACCACCGGTGTCACCCCGAACTTCCGCAGGTTCTCGACGTGCTTCTCGAGGTTGGGGATCCCTCTGCGTACCGCCTCCGGATCCGGCTCCGTCAGGGCGTCCTTCGAGCCACCGCCATGCAGCTTCAACGCCCGCGCCGTCGCGATCAGCACGACGGCCTCGGGGCGCAGACCACCCACCCGGCACTTGATGTCGAAGAACTTCTCCGCCCCGAGATCCGATCCGAAGCCGGCCTCGGTCACGACCACGTCACCGAACGCGATCCCTGCGCGTGTCGCCATCAGCGAGTTGCACCCGTGAGCGATGTTGGCGAACGGTCCACCGTGCACGAGCGCAGGTGTGCCCTCGAGGGTCTGCACCAGGTTTGGGGACAGGGCTTCACGAAGAAGCAGCGTCATCGCGCCGCTCACGTTGAGCGACTCCGCGTGGACGGGCTCGCCCGACGCCGTGTAGCCGAGGAGGATGTTGCCGAGCCTCTTCTTCAGGTCCTCGAGGGACGAGGCCAGACAGAAGATCGCCATCACCTCCGAGGCGGCGGTGATCATGAAGCCGTCCTCGCGGGGAACCCCGTTGATGCGCCCGCCGAGCCCGAGCACGATGAACCGCAGCGCCCGGTCGTTCATGTCGACGGCCCGCCTCCAGCTGATCTGGCGGGGGTCGAGACCGAGGGCGTTCCCCTGGTGCAGGTGGTTGTCCAGGGCGGCCGACAGAAGCGCGTGAGCCGATGTGATGGCATGCAGATCGCCGGTGAAGTGCAGGTTGATGTCGGCCATCGGGATGACCTGAGAGTACCCACCCCCGGCGGCGCCGCCCTTGATCCCGAACACCGGGCCGAGGCTCGGCTCGCGGATGGCCAGAACGCTCTTCGTTCCGATCCGACGCAGTCCGTCGGCCAGGCCCACGGCGACCGTCGTCTTGCCCTCTCCCGCCGCCGTCGGCGTGATCCCCGTGACCAGCACGAGTCGCCCGGAGCCGGGCTCGCGCTCGACGATCGCCTCGGGACGGATCTTGGCCTTGAAGTGGCCGTACGGCTCGAGGTCCTCCGGCGAGAGGCCCAGCGACGCGGCAATCTCCGTGATCGGGCGCGGGGTCGCGGCCTGCGCGATCGCGACGTCCGTCAACATATCTATACCCCTCCGTGTTGGGGTTCTGGCTCTGTTCAGTAAGGGACTCTACGACTCTTGCCGCCGCCGCAAAACCCGGAGCTGAAGATCGTGACGAAACCGAAATCCTACCTCGAGGCCGCCGCCGTACCGCGCGGGCCGAGCCGGCTCAAGGCGGTGCCGATGAGGACCACGGAAACGGCTCCGACCACGTTGTACCACAGCCATGAGACGTCGGTCAGAACCGAGACCAGGAAGACCGAGGCCATCCCCGACAGCAACCCGAAGAAGGCGCCCGTCGCGGTGGCGCCACGCACCATGAACGCCAGCAGGAAGACGCCCAGGAGGGAGCCGTAGAACAGCGAGCCGACCTCGTTGACCGCCTCAATCAGGGAGCCGAGTTGGCCGGCGTAGAGCGCGAAGACCATCGCGAAAAGCCCCCAGGCCAGGGTCACGAGACGCGAAACCCACAGATAGTGAGAGTCCGAGGCGTCGGGTCTGAAATACCGCTGGTAGAAGTCGATCACCGTCGCGCTCGAAAGGGCGGTGAGCTCCGAGTCGAGCGATGACATCGCGGCCGCGAAGATCACCGCGATGAGAAGCCCGAGAAGACCCGCGGGCACATACGTGATCAGGTAGGACGGGAAGACGTAGTTCACGTCGTTGGAAGAGGCCCCGCGCACCTCCGAGACGAGCTCCTTCGATTCGTCCCTCAGGCGCCCGAGATCTTCATCGTACGCGGCGATCTGTCCTCGCAGGGCGCTCAGATCGCGGCCGGCCTCCCGGGCGTCGAGGAGCTCCAGCGTGGTCTGCCGGCGCAGACCGTGGGTCGTGGCGTGCTCTGTCTCGAGCTGCTGGAACTCCCCCGCGCGCGGGCTCTCCTGCACGACCGCGACCTCGGCAGTGTTGAACACCAGCGGCGGACGCTCGAAGTGATAGAACACGTACAGCAGGACGCCGATCGACAGGATGAATACCTGCATCGGGACTTTGACGAACGCGTTGAAGATGAGCGACAGACGCGCCTGCTTGAGCGAGCTGGCGGTGAGATAGCGCTGCACCTGGCTCTGATCGGTTCCGAAGTACGCGAGCGCGAGGAACAGCCCGCCGATCAAGCCCGACCAGATCGTGTACGTGTTCGTCGGGTCCCAGGAGAGGTCGATGCTCTTCCACATCTCCTGGATGCCGCCGATGTAGGCCACGTCCGCGACGCCGACGTTCGAGGGGAGGGTCGCGAACAGGACGGCCAGCGCGATTCCGATCCCGGCGAACATCATCAACATCTGGATCACGTCGGTCCAGATCACGGCGGTGATCCCGCCCATGATCGTGTACGCGATCGTGACCGCCGCCATGATGAGGATGGTGATCGTCTCGTCCCATCCCATGATCACCGAGAGCACGATCGCCGGTGCGTAGAGCACGATCCCCGCCGCCAGCCCGCGAGAGAGCAGGAACAGAAAGCTGGTGAGCGAGCGCGTCTTGGCGTCGAAGCGGCGCTCCAGGTACTCGTACGCCGTGAACACGCGCGCGCGGTAGAAGAACGGGACGAAGATCACGCACAGGAGCACCATGGCGATGGGCTGAGCCAGGTAGACCTGGACGAACTCCATGCCGTCATCGAACGCCTGCCCGGTGGTGCCGATGTAGGTGATCGCGCTCGCCTGGGTGGCCATCACCGAGAGGCCGATCGCTCCCCAGTGCAGACGCCGGTTCGCGAGGAAAAAGCCCTCGACGCCCACGTTCTTGCGGCTCTGGTAGTACGCGAACCCCACCACTCCACCGAAGTAGAGCGCGAATACGAGCCAGTCGAAGACCGTCATGTGGCCGGTCGCACCGGAGAAGCCGGTAGCATCAGGAGCTGTAGTCGAGCAGGCGGGTGAGGACGTACAGGAGGACGGTGAGAGCCGTGGTGTACAGGATCACCGTCACGTACAGGGATCGCCAGCTCCGGAAAATCCCGATGTGGCCCTCGGACTCCTCCTCGTCCCGGTGCTTGTGCTCCGCGTGAGGTCGCGCCCTGTCGGACGTTCGGTCCGTCTCGGGGCGCTGTCCCGTGTCGGGCTCGCGAGGTGGTCCTTCAGCGAACGTCACGGGCTTCTACCGCCGCGCCCCGCCCGCCGACACCCCCCAATCGGCCGGGTCGAGCGAGATGAGGTTCGCGAACAGCCGGTATGCCCCCGGCACGCCAGCTGGCAGCTGTCGGAAGAACGAGAGCGATGTGTGAGCGTATAGCCCCTCCCCGTAGCGGGCCACGAGCAGACTGCCTCGCAGCGGGTCTTCTCCCTCGTCGGCCATCTCGAGGGGAGCCAGGTAACGATCATCCCATTCGGTCGGGAAGTAGAGCCCCCGTTCCTGCACCCACCCCTCGAAATCCGCGTCCTCCAGCCGGTTGGGCGTGTGGAACAGCGGGAGATCCGGCGCGAGTACGCGAACCTCGGCAGTCTCGTCCGTCACGCGTGGCGCCGGCGGTCCCATTCGAATGGGGTAGGGCGCGAACTCGCCGTCCAGGAACTCGTACTTGTTGTACTGCACGACCAGAGCGCCACCCGCGCGAACCCACTCCAGGAGCGTCGGGGTCGCGGCCGCGAGGTCGGGGCGTACCTCGTACGTACGAACGCCCAGGACGATGGTCTCGTATCGGGCGAGCCGCTCGGCAGCCCAATCGCCCGGCTCGATCGACTCGACAGGCAGTCCGAGTTGCCGGATCGCTTCGGGGCCGTCATCCCCCGAGCCCATGACATATCCGATCCGGCGATCGGCGACTTGAACGGGGATCCGGAGCACGCGGATCGTGGCGTCGGTAGCGAACAGACGCCGCTCGATGTGTGGATAGTCGATGATCTCGATCGCGCGAGAGAACGACTCGCCGGCCTCGGTTCTGGCGACCGGTCGGAGGGCGAACGTCCCCTCGCCCGCCTCGCTCGGCTGCAGGCGAAAGTCGAGACGGACCTCCGCGCCCGCGCCTTCCGCCGTAAACGGGGCTGAAGCCGGCTCGACGACCCACCCGTCGGGTGTCTCGAGCGTCAGCGTGCCGCTCACCGCGTCGGGGTCATCGCTGCGGATCGTGATCGTGAGGTCACGCGGTGACTCATCGGCGCCGGCCCAGACCAGCGTGGTGGCCGAAGGGCGGACGGACAGCCGCGGCGCGATGAGGACGGGTCGCCAGAATTCGCCGCTGGCCTTGTCCACTCCCCGGTAACGCACCGGTCCCGAGACCCGCATGCGGATCGGCTCGATCCCCGGCCCGGACACGGTCAGCTCCTGGCTCATGCCGAACGGGGGCGGGTCGAAAGGCTCGTTCAGAAAGTCGGCGTGCACCGGCCACACGTACACGTCGCCATTCCGTGGCTCGGTCAGGTAGTAGGGGAGGGTCGGCTTCGCGGACACGGGTAATCGGAGCCGGTACCGCCATACGACGAGATCGTCGGGTTCGATCGTCGTGTGCGAGTCCGGGTCCGTGTCGGCCATGCGCTCGCGCGAGCGGAAGAACCTGCCAAACAGGCTCCCGTCGGCGGGTGGCTCCTCATCCGGTGCAGGCTCGAGCAGGTACTCCCCGTTCGTCGGTGTCGTCAGCGACGGCGGTCCCGCGTCGACCCGAAACTCGCCACCGCTCCAGACGCGGTTCTCCACCAGCACGCTCTGTCCGGGGACGAGCACGTCGTCATGCGTGCGGCGCTCGATGTGTATGCCGGCGGCGATGAGAATCGCGCGTTCAACCAGTTCCAGGCGCCGTTCCAGCTCGCGTTCCAGCTCCACAGCCTCCGTCCCCGCGGGCGTAAGCGCGGAGATCGCCTCCTGGAGCCGGGCTCGTGCGCGGGCGAGAGTGGCTACGGCATCTGCCGGGCTCGCGGCGCGGAGCGAACGCCCCGCTGCGAGAACCTCCTCCCGGTACGCCTCGATGGCGCGACCGGCCGCGTCGCGGGAGTCGGCGGGAAGCGGAAGGGTCAACCCCACCAGCGTCGTATCGATGCCCGCGAACAGCGGATCTTCCGAAGCGGCGTCGACCCGGCTCTCCAGGAGCGAGAGCCCGGTCGTCCTCGGTCCGGGAGTCTGTGCGGTCCCGAAGTCCTGTGACCGGTGCCTGCTTCGGCTATCCATCGCCAGCTGATGGTGGGACCGTCCGAGGAGCGGATCCAGCCGCCCCGTCGGGATTGCGAGCGTAGCCGCCTGGGGGTCGAAGAACGTGCGGCGGTAGAGCTTCAGCGGTTCCCACGGGTCGAGGCCCATGTCCACCTGCTCGGGGAATCGATCGGGGTCGGCCGCCGCCTCGAAAGCTTCGCGAGCGAGGATCCCGGCTGCCTGGTGCTGCCCGTGCCCGTCGCTCGGCGTGCCGCTGAAGACGGAGACGATGACGTGCGGACGGAGCCGCCGCACCACACGGACCAGGTCCGATAGGAGCGCCTCGCGCGGCCAATGCTCGAAGGTCTCGTCGGCGCTCTTGGAGTACCCGAAATCGTACGCCCGGCTAAAGAACTGACCGGCTCCGTCCAGGGATCGGGCGGCGAGTAGCTCGCCCGTCCGTACGATTCCGAGGCCCTCGCCCAATTCGGGGCCGATGAGGTTCTGGCCTCCCTCGCCTCGTGTGAACGCGAAATAGGCCACCTCGACCCCCAAACCGCGCGCGAGCGTCGTGAGGAGGGCCGTGTCCTCGTCGTCCGGGTGCGCCGCCACGAGCAGGACCCGCTTGACGCCGTCCAGCTGACGAAGCAGGAGCCCGACCTGTGCAGCTTGGGGAGCGGGAGGGGACTGGGCTCCGGCTAGCGACGGGAGCGCGCCCAGCGGAGCGAGAATCGCACCCACCAGCAGGAAGGCGGCGTCCGAGCGCCGGCGTGCGCGGCGGACCCTGGCAGGCCGCCGAGGAACCCTACCGTGTAGCATGGGCGACGAAACTAGGGCCCCCGGCCCCGTCGCGCTCGGATCGATCCGTCGCGCCAGGGTTCGGCCGAGTCGCCTCAGGCTTCGGTCGAGTCGCCTCAGGCTTCGGGGTCTGCGATCGGCTCCACTGTCTCCAGCGCTCGCGTGCGACGCCGCGTGCGAAAGACGAGCCAAACGACGAGCAGGACAGCCACCCCGAGTGCCACCCACGGTAGGCGTTCGAGGAGGGCCGTGAATCCCCAACCCGACGCGGTGAACACGATCGCGCCAGGGACGATTCCGATCGCCGTAGTCCAGAAGAAGCGCCAACGCCGGATCTGGGTCAGGCCGGCTCCCCAGTTGAGGGCCGTGAACGCGATCAAGGGCAAGAAGCGCGCGAGGAGTAGCCCTCCCCAGCCGGCGCGCAGAACGACGCGATCGGCGCGCTCGAGGGCGGCGGAGCTGAGGACGCGCTCGGCGGCCGGGCGGCCCAAGGCGCGTGCGATCTCGAAGCTCGCCATGGCACCGGCCATGGCGCCAACCCAGGTGACGACCGTCCCGGCGATAGGGCCGAACAGCGCCCCGTTGATCATGGCGGGCGCTTCGGCGGGTATCGGGAGGATGGCTACTCCGGCCATGACGAGCGGCGCGATCAAGTACGCCCACCAGCCGATCGCCTCCATCCACGCGCCGATGTCGTAGAAGAGTTGCTCCAACAACCGCTCCTGGCCCCGAGTTCAGCGTTCGGCCAATCTCGGATACGCTCGCGCGGCGGAAAAGGTTGCACGCAACCGGATCGCCTTCAGCGACGTTATCTTGTGGGTGACACACGGTCATCGCAGGGTGGTGCGGAGATCGGAGCCGATCGCGGAAGGCCGTCATGACCGACGAGAGCAGACACACGGAGCAGGTGCCGGGTACCTCGGAGCCGCGCGTCTCCGCGACGCTCGTTCACCTTTCCGGTCCGCTCCGCGGCACCACCCAGCGCCTTACGGACGTGGTCATCCGCATCGGTACGGCGGCGGACGCCGAGGTCCACTTCCCGACGGACCGAGCCCCGAACGTGGGGGATCACCACGCGACCCTTACCCGGCACGAGCGCACGTACGTGATAGAGGCGCTGGGCGACCATGAAGTGCGTGTGAACGACGAGCCGGTGGCAAGCCACGCCCTGGAGAGCGAGGACGTGATCGAGCTCGGCTCGCGGGGTCCCATCCTCCGCTTCCGGTCTGGCCCTCGCTCCGAAGCGCCCCACAAGAGCATGCGCGAGGCCCTCGCCGATTGCGTCGATTGCGCACGGGCGTCCGACGGTGGGATCGCGGGCACGATCTGGACCTTCTTCCGCGCGCTGCCACACGAGCTCATGACTCAGACGGCGCCACGTACACGCGGCCTCGTGCTCGCAATGCCGTTCGTGATGCTGATCGGCTTCGGGGCGATCTTCCTATACGGCCTCGGTCTCGAGCGACGCCTCGCGCGCGAATCCGCACGCGTGTACGACATCGCCGCGCTGCTCGACGGTGGGGAAGAGGCCATGCCGACGCGCCAGGAGCTGGGTCGCATCCGAGCCGAGATCGAGGGGCAGCTGTCGAGTGCCGTAGAGCGGGTCGAAGCGCTCGAGGCGAGAAGCTCCGCGGCGGAGCGCGTGATCGAGACCGCGGCACGATCGGTCGTGTTCCTCCAGGGCTCATACGGTTTTCTCCAGCCGCCCGACCGGCGCCCGCTCCGCGTAATGCTCGGTCCCGGCGGCCGACCGCTGACGGATTCGCAGGGCAACCCGCTCGCCAGTCCGGACGCGAACGGCCCGCGGTTGGAGCGGCAGTTCACGGGCACAGGCTTCGTGATCTCCGAGGACGGCCTTCTACTGACCAACCGGCACATCGTCCTGCCCTGGGATTTCGACCCGACGGCGCGGCGACTCGTGGACGCCGGGCTCATCCCGGTCATGTATCGAATGATCGGGTACGTACCGGAGACCGAGGAACCCTTCGCGCTCGAGATGGTTGGCGCCAGTGAGACCGCGGATGTGGCCGTGCTGCGGGCGGATGGGCTACCGGCTCAAGTGATTCCCCTGACGCTGTCCGAGACCGCCCCGCAGCCGGGCGCCGAGGTGCTCGTGCTGGGCTACCCGACGGGTATCCGGGCATTGCTGGCGCGGACCGATCCGGCATTCGTCGACGAGTTGATGCAAACGCCCGGCGTCGACTTCTGGGAAGTCGCGCACCGACTCTCGCAGGCCGGGCACATCGCGCCGTTAGCCACGCGTGGGATCGTCGGTCAGGTGACGACGACGCACGTGGTCTACGATGCGGAGACGACACACGGGGGCAGCGGTGGACCCGTGTTGGGGCTCGACGATCGGGTGATCGCGGTAAACGCGGCTATCCTAAACGAGTTCGGTGGCTCCAATCTCGGGGTGCCGGCCGCCGATGCCTTCGCGCTGCTCGAAGCCCTGTCGAGTCGGGGTGAGCCAGCCGACACGACCCAGCTCGCGGAACCCGCGACGAGTCCGGAAGGATCCCGCTAGCACCACGTGTGCGGCTCTGATATCGATATACCTTCGGTGCGATTGATGTGTTATATCTCTACCATTGTTCGTGACTGTCTCAGCACAGTCGGGATAGACACAGACGCGCCGCTGGCCCGCCAGACGATGATCGGCGGCGCTCGCGCGTCGTAACCGACGATCCCGGGCGGAGTTGTAGGCCCCGTGATCCTATGAGAGGAAGACAGATGGCATCACCTGCCGACAAAGTGATGACTTTCGTCGAGCGACAGCTCAAGAAAGACCCGAAGATCTCCAGCAAGAGCCTGTTCGAGCGCGCCAAGAAGATGGACTCCACGGTCGCGCGGTTGAGTCTTCGACAGTTCCACGCCAAGTATCCACTGCAGGTGAAGCGACGGCTGGCCCCGAAGAAACGAGGAAAGAAGAGGGCGCCGAAGAAGACCGCCGCCGCTCCCCGGGCCCGACGCGCGCCCGCACGGCGACCATCGAGGAACGAGGCCGCTATTCGCCGCGTGCTGCTCCGGTTCGCCAAGGACGTTTCGGCGGCGAAAGGTAAGACGGAGACGATCGAGATCCTCGCGAACGTCGACCGATACGTCGCGGACATCGTGAAGGCCGCCGGGAGCAAGGCTTGATCCGCAGAGAGTAGCAGGTCGCCGGCGCGCTTCGGCGATCTGCCAAGGGTGAGGCGCGGGCCCGGACGAACCGGGCTCCGAGCCCCCCCCCTTAAGATCTAGTGTGCGTCGAACAGGCCCGCTGCGGGGAGGTCACCGTGCCGCAATCACTGACACTCGGCGGCCAGACCGGGCGCAGGGCGCTCAGCTTCTCGTTTGGAGTCGGAATGATCGTGTCATCGATCATGACGGTCCAACACTACTTCGCCGCCAATTTTCCGGAGTCCATATTCGAAGGCTCTTTCTGCGACATCAACGCGTTCTTCAACTGCGACGCCTCGGCGTACGCAGTCATATCCCAGATCGGTGGGGTGCCGCTCGGCTACCTCGGCATGTTTGTGGGGTTGTTGGTCGTTCTGGGGGCGGTGTTTCCGTCGCCGGAGATAGAGAGAACCAACAAGACGATCGCGCTGGCGAACGCGATCGGGGTCGTGGCGCTCCTACTCTTCTCGATCCTCTATATGGGAAGCCTGTGCCTGCTGTGCGCCGGCTTCTATCTGTTCTCGATTGCCAGCTTCGTTCTGTTCTGGAGGTATGGGATCGACCGCGAGCAACCCGGGTTCTCCGCCCGGTATTTTCGACCGTCGGGGAAACACCTGGTTGCGTTCGGGATGGTGATGTTTGCGGGGGCGTACGGATTCGCCCAGTACCACCAGGCAAAGGAGGACGCACAATCGGGTGGGGTCGCCGCCCGCGTCGTGGAGGAGTTCTACAGCCTCCCGACGGTCGAGTGGCCGAGCTTTATCTCTCCGTATTGGACCATGAGATCGACCGAGGACTTCGAAGACGCGCCGATCCGGATCGTCGAGTACGTAGACCTGCTGTGTCCGGACTGTCAGTATCTCGCGGAGCAAATGGCGCGAGCGGAGGTGGACTTCGCCGGGAAGATCAACCTCGTGTACCAGCTCTTCCCGCTCGAGGCGGCGTGCAACGACGTGGTCGAGAAGGACCTGCACCCGGGCGCATGCGATGTCTCGTACATGGCGGCGTACGATCCCGCCAAGTTCTACAATATCCAGGGAGACATCTGGGCCAACTTCCGGGCGGCTCGCACACCCGAGGGACGTGAGGAGCTCGCGCACAGATACCAGGTCGAGGCCGCGCTGACCGACTCCGCTACGATCGACATCGTTCGCCGGATGATCGAGACGGGCAGGGAGTACGAGAAGACGTCCGCCGAGTACGAGCACGGTATCCGGTCCACGCCGACGATGATCGTCAACAACCGCATGATCATCGGCACATTCCCGTACGAGCAGCTGAAGGCCATTTTCCAGGCGCTCGTGGACGAGCACGAGAGCGGCGGGCGGTTCATGGAGAATTGGGTGGAGGACTGACGAACCATCGATACACGAACGGCACCTCGGCTGGCATGGATCGGAGCGCTCGCGGCGCTCCTATGCGCTCCTGTCAGCGGAAACGGACAGGCGCGGCGCGATCCCGCGCTACAGCCGGTCGCGGAGGTGAAGGCCGGGACGCTGCTGCTAGGCGCAGGGCTCGCGTGGGGATCAGACCGCTCGTTCCCGCTCTCCGGGCTGGAGGGGAATCTCCTTTCGGTGGGCCGCCTCACCCTGGCGTATGGTCTGGCGGACCGCGTGCTGCTCGAGGTCCGCGGCGACGCGTGGCAAACTCTGTGGGTGGACGAGGCCGATCCGCCGCCAATCCCGCTCGATGCCGATGCGATCGACGGTCGCACCGGAGACGTGGGCGATTTTCGCATCGGGCTGCTTCTCGCGCCGATTGGGGGTGAGCGCGGGTTCTCGGCCGGCGCTCACCTGGAGGTGAAGCTCCCCAACTCGAACGAGGCGAAGGGAATCGGACCGAACACGACGGATACTCGCCTCGCCCTGCTCGGCTCGTACGGGGCCTCACGCTGGCGCGCGACGGTCAGCCTCGGGGTCGGGATCCTGGAGGCGCCCGTCGAGAACTTCGAGCAGAACGACGTGCTTCTGTATGCCGGTGAGTTGCTGTATCGGGCGGTGCCGAACATGCGGCTCGCCCTCGGTGTGAGGGGGCGCGCCAGCACCCGCAATCGGATCCCGCTCGGAACCGAGGATCTGGGTGAGGCCATCATCGGGGGGGACTATCGCTTCGGGCCCTGGATCCTTGACATGGCCCTGACCTACGGACTCGTGCAGGACTCGTCGAAGTGGGGTGTGACGGTTGGTGGGGCATACACTAGGGGGCGGTCTTGAGTCAGGTCACACCCAGGCCGAAATCAGGGCTGAGTGCCGCCTCCCACCGAGCGATCGATCCCGAGCACGAGTCCCGCGGCCAAAGTGGTGAAGGACTCGCTGCCGCCCGGGGGACGCTGGTGCCTGATGAAGATCTGGAACCGGCTTGAAGCCCCGAGATCCGCTGACAGGCGGAACTGTCCCTCGATCAACGTCCCTGTCAGATCGTCAGACTGACTCTCAACGGACCCGTAGCCGAAGACCGGCTCGATCTCCAGCACGCCAAACGGACGGTACGCGAAGCCCAGGTAGCCCCGCACCTCGCTCTCCGCGATCCGGCTGTCGTCGAGCACCGTGACGGTCTCCCCGAAGTACACCGCCGGCCGCACCGCGAAACGGTCGCTCGCACCGATGTCCGCCCTCGCGTAGCCGACCCAATCGTCCCGGTCGAACCATCGGCCCATGTACCCACCGAACGCGATCTCGCCGCGGTCCTGGGACAATCTGACCGCCTGCTCGGCGTGATACACGTACTCGAACAGGTCCGCCGTCTGGTTTCTTCGCCCGGCCTCGAACGAAGTGATCAGACGGCTATCCTGCCCCCAGGCGATCGCCACCCCTCCGAAGTACGACTCGAGATCCTGCGTGCGCCGGACGAACAGTGGATTGTGAAGACCCAGAGCGTTGTCGTACCGCGCCCAGAGCCGGAGGAAGGGAAGCGGCCAGATGGATGCCTCGACCATCACCTGGCCCGTTGTCTGACCGGTCTCGATCGCCGTGCCACCCCATATGTCCAGTTGGAGCCAGGGGGGCAGATCAGGAAGCAGCGCCAGCTGGTCGTCGACCTGCGCCGCGAGGGTGGGGTCGAGCTCGGCCGAGCGGCGGAAGGCGACTCGCGCCTCGCCCGTTTCACCGGCCGCCGCCCAGGCGCGTCCCAGCTCGAACCAGGCTTCCGAATCGTCGGGCACCAGCGAGACCACTCCCTGATACAGCCGTACCGCGCCCTCGGCATCTCCGCCCTCCAAGGCTTGGGCGGCGAGCTGCTTGCGCCGGGCGACTTCGCTCGCCGTCTCGTCGGCGGGAGATTCTGCCGCCTCCCCGGGCGGGGTCTCGGGCTCATCCCCCGGGTCCGGAACAGCCTCCTCCGGGTCACCCGCGGCCGGAGGCGTCTGGGCCTCGGGAGCGGGCTCCTCGGCTCGCACCGTCACAGGGGGCGAAGTCACCGGCAACGACGCCAGCGTGACGCCCTCGCTCCGTACCTCTACGACGTACCGCGACAGTGTCGCGCTCCCTGGAATCGTGAACAACACGGCGCCGCTCGCGTCGGCGGTGCGCGTTGTCTCCTGCACCGGGGGTGGGGCACCCGCCAACTCGGGCGACGTGGGGCGAGCGCGAAGCGTGAGCACTGCTCTCGGGACCGGGTTCCCGAACCGATCGAAAGCGATGGCGGATACCTCGATGGGGGCGGAGGCGTCATCCGACAGGTCGAGCCGGTCCGGCTCTACTTCGACCCGCACGGGCGAGCCGGCGGCGACGTCGAACACCACTCCCACAGGCCCGGTCAACGACTCGCCCACTGCGGCGATCTGGAGTGAGTGCCGCGTGGCGGCGGTCCCGGCCGGCACTCGAAACCTCGCCTGACCCTGTGCATTGGTCGTCGCGCGGAGGGTGTTCGCCGGACCGCCCGGAATGTTCTCTGTGCCCCTCAGGCTCAGCTGTACCCCCCCGCGTGGGCCCTGAGCGCTTCGCACCTGCACCGTCAGCGTGGCGGTGCCTCCGACGCGTGCGTTCAGCCTCTGGGTGGAGAGGTTGATGAGGAGCGGCGTCCTGGCAACGGGGGTGGGGGGGGACGCACACACGTCGATCGCCGCGAAGATCGATGCGTCGGCGCCGAGTTGCCGCAGATCCGCGCGGTCACCGGCGCTGGGCACGAAGCTCAGGCAACTGCGCTGGATGATGGCGACCACCTCGGGGTGCGTGTACGTGCCGCCGCTCAGGAGGCGGGTCAGGTCGCTCTTCGAGAGCGGTGCCGGGCGTCGCGCACCGGGATCCTGACCCGAGGCCAAGCCCGGCCACGTGGCCAGGAGACCACAGAGAATTGCTGTCCGAAAGGACGCGCGGATGCGTCGGTCACTCACGGGACGATCCGAAGTCGCGTCGGAGCCGCGGGCGGTATGGTGTCGGCCACGCGCGGGGTCGTCACGGTAACCGGCGCGCTCCGCCCTCCCTCGACGCCGGCACCGTTTACGGCCGAGACCTGGTAGGTGTACTGCGTGTTCGCGACCACGGTCGTGTCCGCGAACGCCGTCGTCGTGCTCGTGGCCCGAAACGCTCCGTTGCGGTAGATGCGATAATTGGCGACGCCCGATTCGGGGTCCGTCGCTGTGCTCCACACCAAAGTAACGCGTGTTGGCCCCGCAGGCGTGACGACGAGTCCACCCGGAACGGTGGGGGGCGAGGCGTCTCCCCCGCTGGGCGTGGTGACGCTCAACGGACTGCTCTGGGCGCTCTCGACCCCGTCGCCGTTGATCGCTGAGACACGGTAGCTGTACGTCGCGCCCGCCTGGACACTTCCGTCCGTGAAGCTGGTCGTCGTGCTCGACCCTGCGATGGTGCCGTCTCTGTAGATGTTATATGTGGCGACGCCCGACTCGGGGTCGCTGGACGCGTTCCACGTGAGGTCGACGCTCGTTGGGGATGGCGTGCTCGCGGCGAGACCGGTCGGTACCGTGGGCGGCGTCGTATCCGCCGGCGCCGGCGTAGTCACGTTCGCCGCGGCGCTCCGCCCGCTCTCGAGACCTTCTCCGTTCACCGCGGAGACCTGATAGGAGTATGTGGTCCCGCCCTGGACACCGGTGTCCGTGAAGCTCGTACTGGTGCTCGATCCGACCTGTGCTCCGTCGCGGTAGATGTTGTAGCTGGCCACGCCGGACTCGGGGTCGCTGGACGCGCCCCACGTCAGATTAACGCGGGTCGGCGAGGTCGCGGTCGCCCCCAGGCCCGTTGGAACTGTCGGCGGGGTCGTGTCGGGCGGCCGTGGCGTGGTGACCACGACGGTCGCCGTGGGTGGACCCTCAAGTCCGTCTCCGTTCACGGCCGTTACCTGGTAGCTGTATTGCGTCGAGCCGGTGAGCCCGGTGTCGCTGAAGGAGGTAGATGTGCTGGAGCCGACCACCGTTCCATTGCGATAAATGTTGTAGCGGGCCACCCCGGACTCGGGGTCGCTGGCGGCCGCCCAGCTGAGGTCGACCTGGTCGTGAGCCACGGCCTTTGCCGAGAGCCCTGAAGGCGCAGTGGGTGGCGTATCGTCATCGGTCTGAACCGTCACCGCAGTACTCAAGGCTCCCTCGGTCCCGGCCCCGTTCACCGCGGAGACCTGATACGTGTACGTCGTGTTCCCGCTGAGCCCGGTGTCCGAGAAGCTCGTGCTGGTGCTCGATCCGACCTGGGCCCCGTCGCGGTAGATGTTGTAGCTGGCCACGCCGGATTCGGGGTCCGAGGCAGCCGTCCACGAGAGGTCCACCTGTGTCGCCCCCGCTGCAGCGGCAGTAAGGCCGGTCGGGGCTGTGGGCGGTGTGTTGTCGAACGTGGTGACTGCAATCCGAAAGCTCCGCGCTCCCTCGAGACCATCGCCGTTCACGGCGCTGACCTCGTACACGTAGGTGCGGTTCACCTGGAGCCCCGTGTCGGAGAAGGTCGTGCTGGTGCTCGATCCGACCTGTGCCCCGTCACGGTAGATGTTGTAGCTGGCGACCCCGCTCTCGGGGTCAGAGGCCGCCACCCACTGTAGGTCCACGTGTGTCGCCCCGATCGAGGTAGCCGTCAGGCCAGTGGGTTGTGTGGGCGGCGTATTGTCGGGCAGGGGGGTAGTGACGTCGGCCCGCGGCGTGCTGAGAGGGCCTTCTTGGTTTAGCGAATCAACAGCCGATACACGGTACGAATAGCTGGTGTTCGGCTGCACGGTCGTGTCGATGAAGCCCGTCGTGGTCGAGGTGAAGATCGGACCGTTCGCACGGTAGATCCTGTAGTGCTTCACGGCCGGCACGCTGATCACCGCATCCCACGTCAGTTGGACCCGACGGCTGCTTAACGCGGTGGCTGATACGTTGCGTGGTCGGCCAGGCGCCAGGTCCGCGAGGTCGAGGTGCGATGAGCCCACGGCACGCGACGCCGGCGCCGCCCCGGCAAACAGCACGGCGACCAGCCCGAATCCGAGTGGCACTCCAGACATCGACGTTGGCAAGCCACGGAGCCGCCTCATTGGTCGCGCAGCTCCGCGCTGACCTCACCGGACATGTCGCTCTCGTTACCGTCCATGTCGAGCGCGGTGACGGTGAAGTAGTAGATGCCGGCCTGTAGGTTGGCCAGCCTGAAGGTCGGCTCGGAGCCGGCCTCGACCATGGTGCTGTTGTCCTTCGAGACCGGCGTCGACTGGGCATAGTAGAGTCGATAAGAGGCGAGGTCGCTCAGCGGCGCCCCGGTCGCATCCGTAGTCGGGGGGTCCCACGCCAGGGTGATGGAAAATGTCCTGACTTGGCCCGGTGGTCCGGTGAAATCCGCCGGCGCGCCAGGCTGGCAGGCCAGCCCGAGCACGACAAGTAACGTGAGGACCGGCATGCGGCCCCGGGAAGGGGATCCGTCCATCTCGCTCGCTCCACCCTTTCGAAGAACTCGTCCACGCGGGCGTTACGTGCCACCGGACCCTGTCCGTGGCCTGCGCCGCGCGGGCATCTTCAGACTCGCGCACCCATGTTGGGAGTGCGCATCGCGAAGATGCCGTGGCCGAGTCCGACGCTCCGCACCGCATGCACTGACGCACATTGTGCGACAGTTTGTCTTCCCCCGGAGCAATCCGGACGTACCCAACGCATACGCGAATGACCTGTAAAACGCAAACGCGGCTGACCTGCGAAACGCGAGAGCGCTTCCGGCCGCGGGCCTTTCTTGCTCGTCTGAACGGTCACGTCCAAGTTCCAGGCGGGGGTGCCGCACACGGGTAGCATGAGCCAGACAGAAAGAGATGACGTGAACCAGGACTTGGATTTCACCGAAGTGATCCGCAGGATCTCGCGAGAACGCGCCGAGAGAATCGGACGTCGAGCTTTCGATGAGATGGTGGATGCCTTCTACGCGGAGGATGCGCAGATCCTCCCGTCCGGGGCCGCGGCTCTGCGGGGTCGCGAGGAAATCCGCCGCTTCTGGCACCTCACGCCCGACGAGGGACTCGTGTCTCTCACCCTTGGCAGCCGCGAGATCGATGCGTCCGGCGAGCTGGCGTTCGAGATCGGCCGGTTTTCGCGCACGGTACGCCCGCGCCACGGGGCACCGTTTCAGGAGCACGGGAAGTACATCGTCGTGTATCGTCGCGGTGCGGACGGCTATCGGGCGATCGCCGAAATGTACAACAGCGACGCGAGACGCTGACACGAGACACCGGGCAGCAGGCATAACAAGGGCACAGGAGATGTCATGAGGACGGATGCGAGTCTGTACAGCCTTACGGAGGTCCCCCTGGAATCGGTGACGGACAAGCTCCGCCGCCAGCTGATCACGGGGGAGCGGGCGATGTTGGCGTACGTGCGACTGGACCGCGGGTGCATCGTCCCGCGGCACTCGCATGAGAACGAGCAGTTCACCTGCATCCTCGAGGGTGCCCTGCGGTTCTGGCTTGGCGAGGACGGAGAGGACGAACGGGTGGTTCGTGCGGGCGAGATTCTCCACATCCCGTCCGACGTCCCGCACAAGGCCGAGGCGCTGGAAGACACGCTGGACCTGGATGTGTTCTGCCCTCCCCGCCAGGACTGGCTCGACGGGACGGACACCTACTTCCACGACGACCCGAACGGGTGAGACACACATGGATCTAGGCCTGCGAGGAAGGGTGGCCTTGGTCGCGGCCTCGAGCCGCGGGCTGGGGCGCGCGGTGGCCGAGGAGTTGGGGGCGGAGGGGGCTGACCTGGTGCTGTGTGCCCGGGGAGAGCGTGAGCTCGTGGAAACCGCTCGCGGGATCGCGGAGTCGCACGGCGTACGGGCTCATCCCATCGCCACCGACCTGTCCGACCCCGAGGCGATCGACGAACTCGTGCGTGGGGCGCTGAGCGAGTTCGACCAGGTGGACATCCTGGTGAACAACGCGGGCGGCCCACCCGCGGGTCCGTTCGAGAGCCACACGCGGGAGGATTGGCGTCAGGCGATTCGGTTGAACCTGGAGAGCGCGCTCGAGCTCACCCGCCATTTGCTACCGGGGATGAAGGAACGCCGCTGGGGCAGGATCATCAACATCACGTCCGTGGCGGTGAAGGAGCCGGTCGACCAGCTCATCCTCTCCAACAGCGTGCGGGCTGCGGTCACGGGTTTCGCGCGCACGTTGGCGAACGAAGTCGCCCCTCACGGGATCACGGTCAACAACGCCCTCCCCGGTTATACGCGCACGCAACGGCTGGAGGAGCTTGCAGCGACGGTCGCGGGAGACAAGGGGATCGACGTGAAGGACGTGGAGGCCGCGTGGGAGAGCATGATCCCGATGGCACGCCTGGGTGAGCCCCCCGAGTTCGCGGCCCTGGTGGCTTTCTTGGCATCGGAGCGGGCCAGCTACATTACGGGTGTGTCGGTCGCGGTGGACGGCGGACGGGTGCGCTCGCTCCTCTAGCATGTCGCTGAGGTAACTCCGTTGACCGCGTCGACCGTCGCCCCGGTCTCCAAGGACGGGTAGCGAGGGCGCCTGACGCCCCCGCCACCGCGCCACTACGGTGCCACTGCGCTACCCTCGATGCTCCGGCGCGGCTTCGTCCGCTCGGGCTTCAGCGCTGGGTCAGCGTGAAAGTCGCCGAGAACGGCGCGCCCGCGCACTCGTCGTCGATCTCGACACTCCCCGCAACGGAACCCCCGCCCTCGGCGACGACACCGCCACCGGAAGCCACGCCGCTGCAACCGTTCTCGACGATCGAGTACGGGACCGTCATGGTGAGCTCGGCACCTATGATCAGGCCCTCCAGATCGCCATCGATCGTGACCGGATCACGGATCGCCATGACGCCGGTGACCACACCGCCGATACCGGTTTCGATCTGCATGGTCCCTGTGTACACCTGGCCGTCGTCGGCCACGAACTCGACGGCGTACTCGCCGTCGACGTTGAAGGCGTAACCGGGCTCGCCGGGCTCGGGGTTCCCGGCACACGCGGCCAGGCCGATCGACAGCGTCGCGATGCCGAAGAGCGTTCTCATCCTCATGCCAAGACTCCTGTGGAAGGGAAGTGGCGTCGACACCACCGCGGTGGCGCGACGCGCCGGCTCGTGCTTCAGTACGGCTCGCGCCTCGGGCCGGTTTCGCGCGCTCGGGGCGGCGCTGCCGTATGACTCGCGACCGTAGTACATTCACGCGCACCACGCTACGGTGGCTGCCGGAATGGCGACGGGTACCATAGGCAGACAATCACTTTCACCCCACACCGGAGATCGCCCTCCATGGTTGCAAAAGAGGTGCAGGACGCCCTAAACGAGCAGATCAAGCACGAGTTCTACGCGGCCTACCAATATCTCGGCATGATGACCTACTTCGAGGGCAAGAGCCTCGATGGCTTCGCGAGCTGGATGCGGCATCAAGCCGAGGAAGAGGTTGCGCACGCCATGCGGCTGGTGGACTTCCTGCTCGACCGGGGCGGAGAGATCGAGCTGCAAGCGATAGAGCGGCCGAAGACGGGCTTCACCTCACCCCTCGAGGTGATGCGAGCGGCGCTCGCGCACGAGCAGACGGTCACGGCCATGATCAACGACCTGTACGAGCTGGCGGTCGCGCACAACGACTACCCGGCTCAGGTCCTGCTCCAGTGGTTCATCTCCGAGCAAGTCGAAGAGGAGAAAAGCGCCGGAGACATCATCGACAAGCTCGAGTTCGCGGCTGATTCTCCAAGCGCGATCCTCGTGCTGGACGAGCGTTTGGGCCAGAGGAAGGGCGGCGACGGAGACGAGGAAGTAGCCTAGCGGCTCGAGCAGCATCCGGGAGGGCTCGGGGGCAGGCGACGTGAGTCAGGTACCGCTCCTTACGATCGGACACATTGCGCTCGCGTTCGCTCTCTCTCTTCACATCCTGTTTCACAAGCATCGCCCGGTGTCAGCGGTCCTGTGGCTCGCCGCCGTCTGGGCCGTTCCGGGCGTCGGTGCCCTCGCGTACAGCGCCTTCGGAGTGGACCGGGTTCGCCGGCACGCTTCCGAGCGCGCGGTCGTGCAGCGGGCCCTGTACCATGGGCCCGATCCACCGCGGGCCGGTGAGTGGTCCGGTTCGATGGAGAGGGACCCCCTGGCCGGCCACTCCGCCGAGCACATCCTGCGCGCCACGGATCCCGCGGTGCGCCCACAGCGCGTGCTCCCCGGCAACCGTGCGGAGCTCCTCGTGGACGGGGATGAGTTCTACCCGGCTCTGTTTGCCGCTGTGGAGGGGGCCGAATCCTCCATCAATCTGCAAACGTTCATCTTCGCGATCGACCGGAGCGGAAAGCGCATGCGCGATCTGTTGATCCGGAGGGCTTCCGAAGGTGTGCAGGTCCGCGTGTTGTACGATCGATTCGGGTCGACGTTCGCGCACGTAACAGGCTTCTTCAAGACGGCGAGAAGGAGCGGGGTTCGGGTCGGCTCCATCAGCCAGGCGCACCCGCTCAAGGGTCGATTCCAGATCAACCTCCGGAATCACCGGAAGCTCGCGGTGATCGATGGTCGGTCCGGCTTCTTGGGCGGCATGAACATCGATGACCGCAACTTGACCGTGCCAGGGCGTACCGGACCCGATCGCGACTATCAGGTCCGCTTGGAGGGGCCCGCCGTCACGGACATGCAGGACGCGTTCGTGGCCGATTGGTATTTCGCCACCCGGGAGGATCCCGCGGTGTTTCGATCCGAGGCGTTTTATCCTGCGCTCGCTCCCGTCGGCGACGGGCTCGTCCAGATCGTGCCGGGAGCGCCCGAGCGAGGGGGGCGGGGGCTGGCGCACGCCTATTTCGCCGCTCTGGTGTCGGCTCGCAAGTCGGTCGACATCGTGACCGCGTACTTCGTGCCGGACGAGACTATCCTGGAAGCGCTCCGCTACGCGGCCTTTCGCGGGGTCCGGGTGCGGCTCGTGCTCCCCGCAAAGAGCAACCATTGGTACACGAGCTACGCCGCGCGTTCGTTGTACGAGCCCCTACTGCTTGCGGGCGTACGGATCTTCGAGCGGGAGCCACCCTTCATGCACGCCAAAGCCCTGGTGGTGGATGGGGTGTACGCGATGCTGGGCTCCGCCAACCTCGACTATCGGAGCCTGCAGCTGAACTACGAGCTGAACGTGGAGATCGCGGATGCACCCTTCCTTGCGAGATTGATCGAGCAGGTCGAGTCGGAGATCGCGGTGAGCCGTGAGGTCATGATCGAGCAACACGACGCCCGACCGGTCGTTCGACGCCTGACCGAGAATCTCTGCTTTCTGTTCCAGCCCATGCTGTGATGGTCAGGGACGAGGAGTGGCTCAGAGCGGAAGACGATCTCCGTCTTTTTCACCGCTGGTGGCTGCCGTCTGACGATCAGCGAGCCGTCCTCGCGATCACTCATGGCGTCGGGGAGCATGGAAACCGCTACGCGCCGTTCGCCGAGCGGTTGACGGCGCGCGGCGTGGCCGTCCACGTCGTGGATCTCCGGGGTCACGGCCGCTCGGACGGCCCACGCGTCCACGTGGACAGTTGGGCGCTCTACAAATCCGATCTGGCCGCTTTCCTCGCCGCCGTCGCGAAAGCGCGAGACGGGTGCCCCCTCTTCTTGTTCGGTCACAGCCTCGGCGCCTTGATCGCGCTAGACTACGCGCTCGACCTCGAGCCGAGCCTGACGGACGGGCCGGGCCCGGTCGGGCTGATCTCGAGCTCGACGGCGATCGATCCCCAGGGCGTCGCGAAGCCGCACCTGGTGGCCATTGCCAGGCTCCTCTCTCGGGTGGTGCCACGCGCCTCGCTCGACTTGGGAATCGATCCTGCGGCCCTCTCTCGGGACCCGGCGGTGGCGCAGGCCTACCGGGAGGACCCGTTGGTGCACCGGCGAGCCACCGTACGTTGGGGAACGGAAGTCCTGGCGGCGACGGCGACGATAAAACGCCGGGCCGGGCACCTGCGGCTGCCGCTCTGCGTCTGTCACGGGACAGCCGATCGTCTTGCGTCGCCGGCCGGGAGCCGTTGGCTCGCCGGGGCCGTGTCTAGCGCCGACGTGGAGCTGAAGCTGTTCGAGGGTGCGTACCATGAGCCGCACAACGACCTGTGCGCCGTGGACGTGACGGACCACATCGTGGCGTGGATGAAGGCGCGGATCGCCTGAGCCGCGCATCCGCGCGTTCCACGGTCCGTCTCAGGACGTAGTCGTGCCCATCGGGAAGGGAATCGCAGAAAGATGACGACACCAAGGCTCCCCTTCGTTCCGCTCACTGGATACTCGCCGGTGGCGCCGGAGGAAATGGTTGCGCGTGCCCGCGCGTTCCGGGATGAGTTGAGGCTCCGGCGAACCGTGCGGGAGTTTTCCGATCGGGGTGTGCCTCGCGATGTGATCGACGCGGCCCTGGAGGCTGCTGGAACGGCTCCCAACGGTGCCAACATGCAACCGTGGCACTTCGTGGTGATCAGCGATCCGGAGGTGAAAAGCCGGATTCGGCAGGCTGCGGAGCAGGAGGAGCGCGAGTTCTATACCCGTCGAGCGCCGAAGGAGTGGCTCGAGGCGCTGGCCCCCCTGGGAGTCGATGAGCACAAGCCCTTTCTCGAGACCGCTCCATACCTGATCGCGATCTTCGCAGAGAGCTATTCCCTGCGCCCCGATGCAACCAAGGTGAAGAACTACTACGTGACCGAGTCGGTCGGGATCGCGACGGGGCTTCTCATCACCGTCCTACACCGTGCGGGGCTCGCGACGCTCACCCATACCCCGAGTCCGATGCGATTCCTGAACGAAATCCTCGGAAGGCCCGAGAACGAGCGTCCGTTCCTGTTGCTGGTCGTTGGGCACCCGGCGGCCGATGCGAAAGTGCCCGATCTGCGGAAGAAGCCCCTGGAGGAGATCGCCACCTTCATCTAGGCAGGTCGCTAAAGAGCTCCCCGCAAGCTCCTTGCCGCCCTGGACCGCGTGATCGCGAGCAGTCGCGGCCCGCTAGTTCGCCCGCACGGTGCGGCCCTCCGCCCACGCCCTCAGGCCGGCGACTTTCTCTGCCATCATCTTCGAGAGCGGGCGGGTCGCAGCGACTTCGCGCAGGAGCGCGTCGGTTGAGAGCGTCGCCTTCTCGGAAAACGCGGTGTACAGCCCTGCGACCACGACCTGCTCGATCTCTGATCCGCTGAATCCATCGGTGGCCACCGCGAGGTTCGAGAGGTCGAAGTCCACCTCGTCCTGACCGCGCTTGCGAAGGTGGATCTCGAAGATTCGCGCGCGGGTCTCGTCATCGGGCAGATCGACGAAGAAGATCTCGTCAAAGCGGCCTTTGCGCAGAAACTCCGCGGGCAGCCGCTGGACGTCGTTGGCGGTCGCGACCACGAACACGTCGCCGCGGCGCTCCTGAAGCCAGGAGAGGAAGGTCCCGAGGATGCGCATGGTCACGCCGCCATCGTGATCGCCCGCTCCGGCGAACGCCTTCTCCAGCTCGTCGATCCACAGGATCACCGGGGCCATCCGTTCGGCCGCCGCCACCGCGCGTTTGAAGTTCCGCTCGCTCTCTCCGATGTACTTGTTGTACAGGTTCGAGGGGTCGAGCTTGAGAAGTGGAAGCCCCCACTCCATCGCCACCGCCTTCGCGCACAGGCTCTTGCCACACCCGGGCACCCCGAGCAGTAGGACACCGCGCGGAAACTCGAGCCCGAATTCCGATGCGCGTTCCGGGGTCTCCACGATGACCTGGCGCTTCCGGAGCCACTCCTTGAGCGTCGCCAGGTCCGCCACCTCGGCCAGGCTCTCCTCCACGGGGTAGTACTCGAGCAGGCCCTCCCGCTCGATCAGCTGCTTCTTGGCCTCGACGACCTTGCGGATGTCGTCGGGCGATAGCTGCCCATCCTCGATGATCGCCTTCGTGAGGACCTTCTCGGCCTCGAGCAGGGTGAGTCCGCGCAGGTTCTGGAGCAGCCTTTGGGTCTCATCCGGTGTCTGATCCACCGTGATGTGACCGCGGCGATTCAGATCACGCAGGATGTGCTGCAACAGCGCCCGGTACTCCTCGACATCGGGCGGTGGCAACCGCAGCACGGTGGCGACCTGTTGCACGGGCTCGGGGAGGTCGAGATCGGCACCCGTCAGGATGATTGCCCCAGCGACCTCCCGGTACGGCTCGGCCGCGTCGCGAAGCTTCCTCGCCAACACCGTGTCCGCGAGATACGGCTCGAAGCCCTTGAACAGATAGATGGCCGGAAAGCGGGCGCTCTCCACGTGATCCAGAGCCTGACCCGGCTCGCTTGTGCCGTAGATGCCCGCTTCCTTGTCGGACCGGCGCAGCCCTTTGCTCGGGGTCCAGGCGAACAGGGGCAAATCCAACTGGTCGGCGAGATGCTTGAGAAGACTCTCGGCGCGCTCTTCCTCGGAAGTGTCGAGAACGACGATCGAGTGACGAGAACGGAGAAGGAGGTCCAGATCCTCGAGGGGGTCGGTTCGGCTCATGCCGAGCCGGCCTCCGGGGTCGCCAGAAAACGCTCGGCTCTCCGCTGGGCCGCGTGAACCGGAGACTCTTCGGCAGCAGCCGCCTCCTCGAAGATCTCGGCGAGCGTGGCACCGATCGCTTCGACTTCCGAGCGGATCTGGTCTCCCTCCGTCACGCCGAGCTGCATGCGACCGAACGCGATCGCGCCGCCCGCGTTGACAATGTAGTCGGGTGCATAAAGGATGCCTCGCTCGTGCAACCGATCCGCGTCCTCGACCGTCGCGAGTTGGTTGTTGGCGGATCCGGCAACGATGTGACAACGAAGACGAGGAACCGTCTCCGGGTTGACGGTCGCGCCGACCGCACATGGCGAGTAGACGTCCACCTCCGCGTCGGCCATGTCGGCCGGCGCCACGACCGTGCCCCCCAACCTGTCGGCCCACGTCCTGGCTGTGTCGCCATCGATGTCGCACATGACGAGCCGGGCCCCCGCGTCGGCCAGCAGCTCGCCCAATGGCTGACCGACATCCCCGACCCCCTGGATGAGGACCGATCGCCCCTCGAAGGAGTCGGTTCCGAATCGACTCTGAAGAGCGGCGCGCATGCCGGCGAACACGCCGAGCGCCGTGAAGGGTCCGGGATCGGTGCTGTGCCCGTGGAGGATGCCCATGACATAGGGCGCACTATCCGATACCACCTTCATGTCTTCCGGTGTGGTACCGAGGTCCACGCCCGTGCGGAACGCGCCCCGCAATGACCCGAGCAGGCGACCGTACCGCTCCAGCAGGCGGTGCCTGGGAACGCCCGTGAGGGTGGCTCGCGTCGCGAGCACTGCCTTGCCCCCCCCAAACGGGATTCCGACACCCGCCCATTTATACGTCATGCCTTCGGCCAGGCGCATGGCGTCCAGGAGACCATCACCCAGCGTCGAGTACGTTTTCATGCGGGTGCCACCGACGGCGGGACCCATTCGCGTGTCGTGAAGAGCGATGAAGATCCACGTGTCGGTATCAGCGTCGCGGGCCACCACCACGGATTCGCCCCGCCAAGCCTCGATTCGTTTCGTCAGATCTTCCGTTGCCAACCTTGCCCCCGCGACGTGACGCGACGAGGTGCGATGACGCATCGCGGACCGCCGCGCCGCATGACGTGGAAGTGGTGTAACGAGGTGGAAACAGACGCCCGCTGGCTCGGGCGCCCTGATGCTATCTACTGATTGTAGGTATCACCTACAGATAGTAGATGAGCAGGTATGCAGCCAGAACGACAATCAGGACCGTGTAGATCAGCTTCCGGTTCATCTGCCCCCCTTACTGGAGTATCGCTCCCGGCCCCACCCGGGCTATGAACAGGGATTCGTGGGCAGCCGCACCGGCCGCAAGGTGTAGTTGCGATCCAGCAACGTAGCCCCCGTCGTCTGGAAGTACTCGCTCCAGAACGCCTTCACCTGCTGCGCGACTCGGGTGTCTACTCTCGCCCCCACCACCATCACGCACAGTCCCGTCAGATCCGGGAGCATGCCTTGGGCATCGGCCTCCGCTACCCAGCCTGCGGGAGGCATCTGACGAAGCCCTTCCATGTCGACCGCACGGTTCGACTGGAGCATGTCCGAAAAAAGATACAAAATCGTCTCATGATCCCGATAGGCCCGCAACTCCTCACCCACGTCGTGCAGGGTCGAGAGTATGTCCGTGCCATCGATGTTGGTCCGCCCGGCGGAATCGGAGAACTGCGTCAACAGGATCTTCGCATCCCGCAGGAAGCGGCTGCGCGACACGGAGTCGCGCATGATCTCCTGATCCGCCAGCTCCCGCTCGGGGACGTGTTGCGCCCATCGACGGGGTGGCTCGGCGAGCGAGAGCTGCAGGAGCTGCATCGCGGCCACGCGATCTCCGTGATCCATCTCGTCCAGTCTCTGATTCGTGAGCTGCGCCGCCAGCCCGAGCGTGTGATTGGGGATGCTGGTCGAGCGGTCGAAGACGAAGATCACCTGCACCGGCGACCGTGTATTCGCAGCGGGTTGGGAGTTCCCGTCGGCCGCGGAGCCGCCGGAGCAGGCCCAGGAGCCGGGAACGAGAACAAGCGCGGCTAGTCTCGCTGTCCTTTGTAGCTGCCTCACCAAGCGATTGCTTCCTGGTTGAACTTCTGCCGCGCCCCTTCGAACCGTTGCTGGAGACTCTGTCGCTCGCCGTCGTATTGCTCGGGTGAGCGGAGCGGCTCGATCGCTTTCGCGTCCTCCGCTTCGATCTCGATTCCGAGGGCCACGGGCTCCCGGAACGCCGTAATCGCACGCGGATCTGTGCCACGCGCGCGTCCGTTCTCGGCGCGGTAGAGCGCGATCACTGACTCGAGCTCCCGAACCATCGCGCGCGGCTCCTCCTGAGCCGATGCGACTGCCACGGTCTTCAACGAGCGGGTCCCCTTCGCGAGCTGGGCGAGGAAGGTCGTGACGTCGCTGGCCGTCTCTTCCGCCGCCTCGATGAATTCGAGGCGCTCTCGCTCGAAGGGGGTTTCGTTGAAGTGCTCCCTTCGTCTGTCTCGCCGGTGGAAATATGCCGCCGACAGCGCGCAGATGACCAGTGTGGTGTTCAGGAGGAGGATCGGGAAGCTCAAGCGGCTCATGGAGCCCGCATACTCCCGCAACAGCACGGCAGCGCCCTGCATGTCGTCCGCCCTGTTCAACTGGGCGTTGGCGTCGAGCAAGTTGCCGTCCGCGCGGAGGAAACCGGCTTGGCGGCGGAGCTCCTCGACGACGATCGTGTCCTGCTGGTACTGCTCCTCACCCACCTGGCCGAGCCGGATGCGCGCCTCGTAGAGAACGCCGAGGACGAGGACGAGTCCCAGGCCCGTTAGGGCCATCGGGATCACGTTCTCCATCTTGGACTTCACCGCGACGGTGTGGTGGCGCTCTTCCTTGTCCCGCTGCATCACGAGATCACGCAAAGAGTGCCCGAAGAAGTGGGCGAGCACGCACAGGAACGTCACGACCCCCGCCGCCAGAAGCGCGGCATCTGGCCGGAGCAGCAGCTGCGCGAAAACCCGCTCGGCACCCGCGAACCAGCCTTGCGACGTTTCCGCGACCAGGCGGATCTGCCGCTCGGTGAGTACGTCCCGTGGGAGAAGCGCCTGGAAGACGGGTGCGTTTGCGAAGAACTCGACGAGTCCCAGGAACGCGATCGCCGCCATGTAGACGCGCGTCTGAAGGCCTCGATCCTGGGCGTCCTTGCCGAGCTCGTCCGTGACCTGGGAGTGCCGCAGGGACCTTCGCGCCTTGAGCCGCAGCAACTCGTTCGTGAGTCGCTCGAACCGGTCAACCGCCAGCGAGGCGCGGCCGAGCTTGTCGGTGATGTGTTCCTCGTGCTCCGCCACCTCGTTGTGCAACCACCGGCGGTGCTGAAAGCTCCAACGATCGTAGAACGCACGGCAACGGTCTCGCAGATCCTGCTCGGAGCCCGTGGGCCCAGGGCTGGACTCCTCGGGAACGCCAGCAGCTGCGTCCTCTCTCGCGACCCGGATCGCCTCGTCGCGAAGACGGCTGACCCCGACCTCCTGTAGATCGGTTACCGGGCTACGCAACACGTCCCGTGTGGTGGCGGGCGAGAGTTCAGGCCCGACGACCGCTACAGGCCGCTGACCACTGGTGCGCGCAGGCAGGTTGCCCTGCGCACCTTCAGCCTCCGCCGCGCGCCGCGCCTCCATGCGCTCGAGCCAGCCCGGGGACCGAGCCTCGCCATCTTTTGGGGCGGAGTCCTCGCTCAATCTCGGGTCCGGCTGTGCGTTCGTGTCATCGGCCAATGGATCCACTCCTTCAGATCATCCCTTCGCCGACCGGCATGTCGAGGAAGTAGGATCGACACGCGAGCCCGAGCATACGGCCCGACATTGTCGGTTCCTCCCCCATGTAGCGAGAGATATCCAGCAGGTGGTTGACGATGTCGCGGGGATGACACGCTCGCGCTGGCAGCCCACGCTTCTCGTAGAACTCCTTGAAGACGAGGTCTACGCCTCTCTCCGCGTACTCCAACCCCGCGGTATCGCAGCAGCGCTGGAAGATCTCCTCATACTCCTCGCGGGTCGGATTCCCGACCAGAACCTTGTATTGGATTCTCCGAAGGAACGCTTCCTCGACCAGCTCGCTCGGGTTCAGGTTCGTGGCGAAGATGAGCAAGCACTCGAATGGCACCGGCAGCTTGTGTCCCATCGGCAGACTCAAGAAATCCATGTGTCGGTCAAGTGGGACCATCCACCGGTTCAGTAGATCACGGGGTCGCACGCGCTGCCGCCCGAAATCGTCGATGATGAAAACGCCGCAGTTGGCCTTCACCTGGGGAGGCGCGCGGTACACGCCGGACTGGGGGTCGAATTGGAGCTCCAGCTCATCCAGCGTGAGCTCTCCGCCGACCATGACGACCGGCCGCCGGACCAGCGTGTACCGCTGGTCGAACTCAGGGGCCTCGCGCAGGAAACCAGGACCGTCCTCAGGGTCTTCGGCTCCCTCTTGGCGGTGAGCCACGGGGTCGTAGACGCTAATGATCTGTCCGTCGGTCTCGACCGCGAACGGGATGAAAATCGTGGTGCCAAGCATCTCGGCGACGGCTTCCGCGATCGACGTCTTTCCGTTTCCCGCGTGTCCGTACAGGAACAAGGACTTCCCCGAGTTGATCGCCGGGCCGAGCGTCTCGATGAATTCCTCATCGAACACCAGGTGACTGAAGCCCTCGACGATCCTCTCGCGACCGACCTGCAGTCCTCGAGTGCTCTGCGAGCGGACCGACTCCCAGTATTCGGACAAGGGGATCGGCGCGGGGCCGACGTAACGGCTCGTCTGCATGATCTCGCGGCAACGAGCACGTCCTTCACCCGTGATGTCGAACGTGTACCCGATGCGTCCGTGGCCCTCGCTCCCGCGCACCTCGACGAGTCGTCGGTGCTGGAGGTCGAGGAGCTCGTCGTCCAGAATCGCAAACGGGAGTCGCAGGAAGCCTTCGAGCTGCCTCCCGGTTCGCGCGCCCTGGAGATAGAGCGTCTTCAGCAGCAGGTCGGATACGAACGCGTTTGAGAGGCCCGTGTCCTGAAGGGTCTCCGGCACGGGAGGTGCCTTCGATGCCGACACCTCCGGGGCGATCGCCGCTTCGGCAGCAACGTATGGAGTCATGATCTTCTTGGCCCCTCACCCATCATGCGGCCGCGCGGCCGCTTTCTGTCCACTCGAGCTGGTCGCCGACCTCCGTCCCCGTGCCCGCGAGCGCCCCGGTCGGCAACTCGAGCGCATACTCGGCGCTCCAGTGCATCTTGGTGCGCTTGCCGGGCTGCAAGTCCGAATATACCGCTACGACCCGCTTCCCCTTGTCCACCAGCACCACATCGATGGCGAATTTCATCCAGTACATGTGCACGCCCTGACTCGGCGCGATGAGGAGGCCTTCCCCCTGTTGCGGCTCGGGCTGGCCGATCAGACCACGTAAGCGAGGCCACCAGCGGTCAGCGACCTGGACCCGGTCGCCGAGCACCACGTCACGGCTGGCGTTGGCGATCCGGATCATGCGCACTAGAAGCCTCCGAAGAAGTCCCGGAAGATGAACACCGAAGGCCCGACGAGTACCACGAAGATCGCCGGGAAGATGAAGAAGATGAGCGGGAACAACATCTTGACAGTGGTCTTCGCTGCAGCCTCCTCGGCTCGCTGCATGCGCTTGGACCGCAAGGTCTCCGCGTGAACCCGCAGGGCGTCCGCTATCGAGGTTCCGAAGCGATCGGTCTGCATGAGCATCGACGTGAGAGAACGGACGTCATCGACTCCGGTGCGTTCGCCGAGGCGCCGAAACGCCTCGTCGCGCGGCGTCCCCGCCCGGATCTCGAGGTTCACGACCGTCAGCTCGTCGCTCATCTCGGGACTCAGGCGATCCGCCTCCTCGGCCACGCGCACGAGTGCCTGGTTGAGCCCGAGACCCGCCTCGACGCATACTACGAGCAGATCGAGCGTGTCGGGCAACGACTTGCGAAGCTCGAGCTGACGCTTCTTCACGCGGCCATCCACGTACAGATAGGGGAACATCCAACCGAAGAGCCCTAGGAGAGCGGCGATCAGATACAGAGGTGGTGGCCGCACGCCCAGGAACGCCAGGCCCACGAACCCGCCGATGCCGAACGCTACTCCGCCCAACAAGCGAGTGGCCACGTAGATGGCGACGGCGTTCGGGTGCCGAATCCCGGCGTGGATCATCCATTGCCGGGTGGCGGAATCGCTCGTCTGACGCGCACCGACGCGCTCGCCCAGCGCCTCGAGGAGCCCTGAGAACCGGTCCCGCTTAGCCTGTCGGCGGCGACGCTCACGTAGCTCGCGATACGTCATCGCTCCCGTCTGAAGCGAGGCCAGGCGCCGCCGCACGAGGCGCGTTTCGGCCGGGGCGATGTTGGCGAGGCCGAGCACGAGCAGCCCCACCGTGAGGGCCGTCAGGGCCACGACAAGAAAGATCATCTTCCGTTCCTCAGATCACAGCGGTCAGAAGTCGATATCCATGATCCGCCGAACGGCGATGAACCCGACGATCTGGAGTCCTGCAGCCATCGCCAGCATCAGCCGTCCGAGCGGATCAACAAACAGCACGCGCATATACTCGGGATTCAAGGCGAACATCCCCACACCGGCTACAACCGGGGCCAGCCCGAGCACGGCCCCCGTCATCCGACCGTGAGCTGTGTGGGTTCGGAGCTGTCGCCGGAAGCGGAACCGGTCGCGGATGATCTTCGACAGGTTGTCGAGGATCTCGGCGAGGTTACCGCCCGATTCAAGCTGGATCAGCACGGCCGTCACGAAGATCCGCACGTCGAGGAGGGTCAGGCGATCAGCGAGGGCGAGCAGAGATTCCGAGAGCGGCAGTCCGAATTTCTGCTCCTCGTAGACCTGCCGGAACTCGCTCGAGATCGGCTCGGGCGACTCCTCGGAAACCACTCTCAAACCGGTCGAAAAAGCGTGACCCGCCCGGATCGCTCGACCCAGAAGATCGATGGCCTCCGGGAAGTTCTCCTCGAAGCGGGCGAAACGTATCTTCCGCTTACGCGAGGCGTGCATGTACGGCATGAGCGCACCGACCGTCGCTCCCCCGACCGGCAGGACCCAGCCTCCCACGGAAATCAGCATCGCGATCCCGACCGCAGCCGCCATGCCCAACGTGAGAAGGAAGAAGGTCCCCACGCTCCACCCGATGTCGGCCTGGTTGAGGAAGTGCCGCATATCCTGACGGCGTGGGAGCTTGAGGAGCAACGGCTCGAGCCAATTTGGGTCGTCGGGCCCTCGCTCTCGCAACAGATCGCCGAGGCCCTCCTCTCGGTCGGGGTCCGAGAGCTTCCGGAGCTCGCGACCGATCGTTCGCTGGCGCCCGAACTGCCGAAGCCCCTCCCACAACAGTGCGAGCGACGCGATCCCGAGCGCGATGATGCCAAAGGCGACCAGGGCCGTCAGGACCGGGGAGGCACGTAACGCGTTCATCGTCCCATCCCGCTCGCGAGGTCGAGGTTCGCGAACAGCGTCTCGGACAGGTCGATGCCATGCTCCATCAAACGCTCCGCACACTTCGGACGGATCCCGGTCGCTTTGAACTCTCCGGCGACCTTGCCCTCGGGCGTGACGCCTTCGCGCTCGAACGTGAAGAGCTCCTGCATGGTGATCACGTCACCTTCCATCCCGACGATCTCCGCGATCGAGACGATCTTCCGATGTCCGTCCGAGAGCCGGGACACGTGGATGACGAGGTCGATCGCGCTCGCGATCTGCTGCCGAACGCCCTTCTCCGGGAGATTGAGGTTGGCCATCGAAACCATCGTCTCGAGACGGTGGAGCGCGTCGCGCGTCGTGTTCGCGTGCAGCGTCGTGAGCGATCCATCGTGACCCGTGTTCATGGCCTGAAGCATGTCGATCGCTTCGGACCCGCGGACCTCACCGACGATGATTCGGTCGGGCCGCATTCGGAGCGCGTTGATGACAAGCTGACGCTGTTCGACTTGACCCGCTCCCTCGATGTTGGGTGGGCGAGTCTCGAGCCGGACAACGTGCGGTTGCCGGAGCTGGAGCTCCGCGGAGTCCTCGATCGTCACGATGCGCTCATCGTGCGGAATCGATTCGGACAGCACGTTGAGCAGGGTGGTCTTTCCGGACCCGGTTCCGCCGGTGACGAGAATGTTCAGCTGCGCCTTCACGCACCCCTGCAACAGCATGAGCATCTCGGGCGTTATCGACTCGTTCCGCTTGAGGTCGTCGGCGGACAACACGTCGCGGCGGAACTTACGGATCGACAGGTGCGGACCGTCGATCGCGAGTGGCGGGATGATCGCGTTCACCCGCGAGCCATCCGCCAGTCGCGCATCCACCATCGGAGACGAGTCGTCGATCCGCCGCCCGACCGCCGAGACGATCCGGTCGATCACCTGGAGCAGGTGTCGGTCGTCCCGGAACCGAACGTCGGTCTTGTGCAGCTTACCGTCGACCTCGACGAACACCTGGTCGTATCCGTTCACCAGGATGTCGGAGATGCTCAAGTCCATCACGAGCGGCTCCAGCGGTCCAAGGCCGAAGACCTCGTTGACGACCTGCTCGACGAGCATCTCCCGCTCTTCGAGATTGAGTGGGGTCTCCTCGCTCAAGAGCAGGTCGCGCACGATCTTGCGGACCTCGTCTGCCGCCTCCTCGGAATCTCGCTCGCTCAGATTGGCCAGGTTGAGGCGCTCGAGTAGACGCCGGTGCACGCGGGTGCGGATCTCTTGCAGCTCGTTTGGATACGCGGCCGTGCCTACCCAGCCGGTGTCCATGTCCATGCCACTCTGGCTCTCCCACGAGGCCTGCCCGCCACGCGCAGGCGCAACCGCCTCGCGCTCGGGAAGATCGGCTGCACTACTCATGACTCTTCACCTCATCCTTCGCGACCGCATCCTTCACGCCCGCATCCCTCGCGCCCGCACCCTGGCGCCCGTTTCGTCCGAATAGACCCGAGAGCCAGCCACCCGACTCCTCGGCCACTCGCGTTCCGGTCATTCTCGAGGCCAGCGACCGGATGTCTCTCGCGAATGTGGATTTCTGGTCCATGACCGCTGGTCTCCCCGCATTGATCGAGTTCATCACGGCCCGATAGTCGTTCCGAAGCGTCCAGAAGACGTCCATTCCCAACGTCTTCTCGATCTCGGGGACGGTGACGGCCTGATGGGGGTCATACCGGTTCACCAACAGGCGGATCCACTCGTCCCCCTTGTAACGGCCAAAGCTCCGGACGAGCTGGAGGCATCGAGTCAGATTACGAAGCGAGGGGATGTCCGCAGTGGTGACCAGGTAGACCTCGTCCGCGTCCTCCAGGGCGCCGAGCGTGGCCGGTGTAAAGGTCTTCGGGGAGTCCACGATGATGTAGTCGTAGTGCTGCTTCAAGAAGCCCAGCACCTGACGGACGCGGTCGCTGCTGACGGCCTCGTAGTCGGCGGGTTGGTACGGAGCCGAGAGGATCTCTACCCCCGTGTCGTGGCGCTCGATGTACGAGGCAAGGAGCCCGGAATCCACCCGGTGGAAGTTCCTCATCAAGTCCACGACGCTAAACCGAGGCTCAACGCCCAGGACCAGAGCCGATTCCCCCAGCTCGAGATCGAGATCGACCAGCAGCGTCTTCTTGCGCGTGAGACGGTGCATCTCGATCGCGAGGTTGGCTGCGACGGTCGTCGACCCCGTGCCGCCCTTCGCGCTGAACACCATGATCACGCGGCCCGGCTGAGCGGACGTCCTCTCGGCCCGGCGTCCGGATTTGCGCAGGACGCGCTCGATGGCGCTCTCCAACGTCTGGGGTTCCACGGGCTTCCCGACGAACTCGGTCACCCCGGCCTGCATGGCCGCGAGGATGATGTCCGGGGCGTCCGTACTCCCGAAAGCGATCGTGGCGCCCGCGAGACCCGAGTCGATCATGAATTGTGCGAACTTGAGCCCGATGTGCGGGTCGCTCTCGAGGTCCAGGAACGCGATGTCAGGCTTCAGCCCCCGAAGCTCCTCGAGGTGCGAATCGTCGATCTCCGTAAACGGCGCCACGATCGACTTCTCGATCGCGACGTGCGTGTCGCTGTCCTCGAGGCGTGCGCGGATCATCTCCGTGAAGCCTCCATCCGCGGAGATCGCGACCGCCGTCAAGGAGCCGCCGGGATCCGAGGGTCTATGTGCAGGTGTTGCGCTCAAAGTCACTCCACCAGTCTGAGTACTTTTGTCAACGGGCCGATTCCGGGATTGTCATTGCCAAACCCGAGGGTCGGCATGATTCGAGCGTACACATTTGCCTGACCCGGAGGCCCGGGATCCACGCTTTCGATGAACACGCCCACGAAGTGGCTGATCAGGAAGTGTGGCCCGGATCCCTGCTGCGTGAAGGTGTTGGGGTCGAACACCGGCACCGTGCGGTACCGAAGCCCG
>JBDHAD010000018.1:0-45069 GCA_039588215.1 Gemmatimonadota bacterium | reverse complement strand
CTCCTCCAGGAGATCGATGATGGCGCCCTTCGAGAGCAGCTCAGAGAACACGTGCGGCTGCCTGCCAGGGCGATACATCACGTAGAACGGGATCCCGAAGCGGCCGAAGTCGGCCAGGTAACGGGCGATCGATTCATCCCGCCGCGTCCAGTCCGCTCGCATCGCGAGGACGTCGTGCCGCTCGAATGCGTCGGCGACTTCGCGCGTCTCCAGGAACAGGCGCTCGTTGACCTTGCAGGTGAAACACCAGTCCGCGGTCACATCCACGAACACGTAGCGGCCACCCGTGGCCGCCTCCTCCGCGCCGGCGCGGTCGAACTCGACCCAGTCGATCAGCCGGTTCTCGGGCGCGATGCCGATCGTTCGCGGTGCTCCGCCTCCAGCCGCGGCTAACCCGACAGCCCCGGCACACAACGCGGCCACGGCGACGAAGGCCACGGCTCTCGAGACTTGGCTTGCCGACTCGGAGCCCCGCGCCCGGAGCCACACCATGAGCCCGATCGCCAAAAGGGCGCCCTCGAAGAACGCCAACCGTTCCGGGCTGATCAGCCCGGCGAGGACGTACAGTAACCAGACCAGGGCACCCGCGAGCAGAAAACCCATGACCGTGCGGAACGTCACCATCCACCGCCCGGGTCGCGGGAGAAGCCGCCCGGCGGCGGGGAACGCCGCCAGTAACAGGTACGGGGACGCCATCCCGAGTCCGATGGATGTGAACATCCCGACCGTTGTCGCGGCGCTCTGGGTAAGCGCGAAGCCCAGCGCGGTGCCGAGGAAGGGCGCCGAGCAGGGCGTGGCCATCAGCGTCGCGAAGAAGCCGGTGGTCAGGTGACCGGCCAGCCCCTCGTTGGGCGCCGCCGTTCCGACGCGGCCGGCGAAGCGTGGCAGGTGGATCTCGAACAACCCCCACAGATTCAGCGAGAAGAGGAGTATGACGATTGCCAGCGAGGCGACGAAGATCGGCTCCTGGAACTGAATACCCCACCCGACCGCCGCGCCTGTGGAGCGGGCGAAGATCGCTGCCGCCGCCAGTATCCAGAAGGAGAGGAGGATCCCCAGGGCGGTCGCTACACCACCGACCGCCACGCTTCGCCGCCCGCCCTCCGCGCTCTTCACCAGGCCAAAAACCTTCAGCGACAGGACGGGGAGCACGCACGGCATCGCGTTGAGAATCAGCCCGCCGAGAAAACCGATCAGGATGAACCACAGGATCCCCCGTCGCCCCCCCTGGGCAGGGGTCGTGGAGATCGCGCCGGGGGAGGACGTTGCCGACAGCCCGGCTGAGATCATGACCCAGTCCTCGCTGACCACGCCTCCCGCGCCGACCGTCAGGCCGAGCGTCTCCTCCGTGGTGACCGGGGGCAGGCACATCTTGTCATCGCATGCCTGGTACGTGACGGTCGCCCGCAGTGGATACGTGCCCTCGAGTGCGTCGACCGGCACCTCGACCGAGCCCCTGATCACCACCTCGCCTTCGTACACGGAGATCGGCTCGGGTGTGAAGCTGAATGACTTCATCTCCCCCGGCGGATAGACCGGCTCGCTCGGAGCAGGCCAGCCGGACGGGACCTCGAAGCCGACGTCCAGCCCGATCAGGCCCTCGTAGGTCGGGATGTGGCTGTTGGTGTGCCACCCGGACTCGATCGTGACCAGGACCGCGATCTCCGCCGCCGCACCGGGCTCGTACGCGGTCCGCTGGGCTGCCAGACGGATGTCGCCTTTCTCGGGATCGAAGTCCTGCGGAGGGAGCTGCGCCGCCATCCCTGCCGAGAACAGGGGCAATAGGACAAGACCCAACGACACGCGGGGGAATAATCCGGGTCGAACGAAAGACGGAAGTCGCGTCATAAGCCTCGTAGCGCTGGGCGGCCGATCTCGGGCCAGGGCAGCGGTCCGGTTCCTCTCGCACCACAACATGCGGCCTGCGAACCGCCCATCAAAGGCGAGCCGCCCGCAAATGGTTCCAAACGGTCGCTCGCCAAATGGCGAAACGCTACCTTCGATCACTCCTCGAGTGACGGCGCGCGGGACGGGATCATGCCCCGCGACCACCGGGTGCCACGCGAAACGAGAACACACCGTCCGACCTGAAAGGAGAGCTCGAGCATGCCGATAAACGAGGCCTTGATCGCGGAGATGGACCAAGAGGCGGAGGCCACGAGGCGCATGTTGGAACGCGTGCCCGGCGACCGGTTCGACTGGAAGCCGCACCAGAAGTCCATGAGCCTCGGCCAGCTGGCGCTACACGTGGCGGAGATGCCGGGGATGGTCGCCGGGTTACTGCTCGAGGACACCGTACCCGTCCCGGAGTTCGGAGACTTCCCGTCTCCCTCTTCGAAAGAGCAGATCCTGCAAGTGCTCGACGAGAGTATGGGAAGAGTACGGGACATCCTGAGTGGATTAGACGACGAAGCGATGATGGGGATGTTCCGCGTGATGGATGGGGACCAGGAAGTGATGGGAATGCCGAAGGTCGGCCTCGCACGGGCGATCCTCCTGAACCATTGGTATCATCACCGAGGTCAGCTCTCCGTGTACCTGCGGCTACTCGATGTCCCGGTGCCCGCAACGTACGGAGCCAGCGCCGACGAAAACCCGATGCACTAGAGGTGCGCCCGTGAAGGCATGGAGCCTGTTGTTGTTGCGCGTGAGCCTGGGTCTGCTGCTGGTCTTCTGGGGGCTCGACAAGCTGGTGAACGTCGACCACTCGGTCCGGGTCGCGGAACGCTTCTACCTCGGAGTCGGGGCGACGGTGTGGTTCCTGAACGCCTTCGGCGTCGCCGAAACCCTGATCGGCATCCTCGTCGTCGTCGGGAAATGGCGTCGGCTGACCTATCCCTTGATGCTTGTCATGTTCACCGTCTCCGGGCTCTCCGTGTGGAAGTCGATCGTGGACCCGTGGGGGTGGGTGTTCGAAGATTCGAACGTGCTCTTCTATCCATCCCTGATCATCTTCGCGGGTGCGCTCGTGGTGTGGGGCTTCAAGGAGGAAGACACCATGGCGCTGGACGGCCGAGGTCGAGCGCCGTCGGTGCCATGAGGAAGCTAGGGCGGCCGTCGGGATCAGCGACGCCGCTCGTGTTCCCCGTGCGGACGTTGTTCCGACTCCCCGCGCCGACGCTGCCGGCTGCGGCACTGATCATCTTGCTGCTCATCGCGACGCCTGGCTTGGGACAGGCCCCGCGCCGGGTCGCGTTCACCTACGATGATCTTCCGGCCAACATCTTTCGCGGTGATGTGTCCGCCATGCGAGAGGTCACCGACGGTCTCCTTGCCGGTCTTCGACGACACCGCATCCCCGCCATCGGGTTCGTGAACGAGTCGAAGCTGTTCGACGACGAGACCCTCGACGAGGAGCGTGTCGCGCTGCTGCGAGCGTGGTTGGAGGGCGGGCAGGAGCTGGGGAACCACTCCTTCTCGCACCCCGATATCAACACGACGCCACTCGAAGAGTATCAAGCCGACGTTCTCGAGGGAGAGCGCGTGACGCGCGCGCTTCTCGCTGATGCGGGACGCGAGCTCAGGTACTTCCGGCATCCGATGCTGCACACAGGTCTCGATCTGGAGACGAAGTCCGCCTTCGAGCGCTTTCTGGGAGAGCACGGATACCGCATCGCCCCGGTGACCATCGACAATCAGGAGTGGATCTTCGCGCGCGCATACGACCACGCGCACGTGCGGGGCGACGTCGATCTGAAGCAGCGGATCGCGACCGAGTACGTGGTCTACATGGACAGCATCTTCGGCTATTATGAACAGCAATCGCGTGCCCTGCTGGGCTACGAGCTCCCTCAGGTGCTCCTCCTGCACGCCAACCGGCTGAACGCCGATGCGATGGACGCCCTCGTCTCCGCGATACGTGCGCGCGGATACGACTTCGTCACGTTGGACGAGGCGCTGGAAGACGAGGCGTATCGCCTCCCCGACGAATACGTCGGCCGTGCCGGAATCACGTGGCTGCACCGCTGGGCGTTGGCGCGAGGGGAGCGCGGAGAGTTCTTCGCCGGGGAACCCGACATCCCGGCCTTCGTGCGCGAGGCATACGACAGCCCGCCGGATCGCTGAGCGGAGCCCGTTCGCAGCCCGCTTGCCGGGGGGCCGAACCCTCATAGTTTCCACCATAACCGGACAGGGCGAGACAGCCCACCGGTGCCCGCGAGCCGCCAGCAGAACCTGCCTCTGGCCAGTCTCACCCTGCGCGCCCGCGAGCCGTGAAGCGAAGCGCCACAAGGGCCTTCGCCATCCGGCACGCAACGTCACAAGCCGACAACCCTTGCAGGCCGCCGGGGTCTTTTCAGCGGTCTGCTGGACCCCGCGTCGCGTTCTCACTCACGCGATGCACGAGGAGGCTGGCATGGCTGGTATCGTCGGTTACGGCGTATACATCCCTCGCAAGCGGATCAAGACCGAAGAGATCGCCCGTCAATGGGGCAAAGACCCGGAGGCGATCCGTAGAGGCTTGCTTCTGGACGAGAAGTCGGTCCCCGGCTTCGACGAAGACACGATCACGATCTCGGTCGCCGCCGCCCGAGCGGCCCTCGATCGGGCGGGTATCGCCGCCGCCGATCTGGGCGCGGTATACATCGGCTCGGAATCGCACCCGTACGCGGTGAAGCCGAGTGGGACAGTGGTCGCCGAGGCGCTTGGTGCGGGCCCCGATGTCCACATCGCCGATTTCGAGTTCGCCTGCAAAGCCGGCACCGAGGCGATGTTCGTCGCCCTCGGGCTGGTCGAATCGGGCCGGGTCGAGTACGCGTTGGCCGTGGGCGCCGACACCTCGCAAGGGGCGCCCAACGACGCGCTCGAATTCTCGGCGTCCGCGGGAGGTGCCGCGTTCATCTTCGGTGATCGGGATCTCCTGGTCGATGTCGTCGACACGTACAACTACACGTCGGACACGGCCGACTTCTGGCGGCGCGAAGGCGAGTTCTATCCTCGGCACGGGGGCCGCTTCACCGGCGAGCCCGCGTACTTCAAGCATGTGCTAGGGGCAAGCCGCGGTATTCTCGAGAAGACCGGTCTCGAGGCGTCCGACTTCCGCTATGTCGTGTTCCACATGCCGAACGGGAAGTTCCCGCTCTCGGCAGGCAAGCAGCTCGGCTTCACCGAGGAGCAGTGGAAGACCGGTTGGGTGGTGCCCACGATGGGTAACACGTACTCCGGCTCATCCCCCACGGGCCTCGCCGCGATCCTCGACGAGGCAGAGGCGGACGATCTGATCCTGCTCACGTCGTTCGGATCCGGCGCGGGCAGCGATTCGTTCGTGCTGAAGGCCACGGAGCGACTCCCGAAGGTCCGCGATCTCGCCCCAACGGTCCGCTCGATGCTGGACGGGCCGCACGAGTACGTCTCCTACGGGGAATACGCGATGTTCCGAGAGAAGATCATCGTCAACGACTGACCAACGAGAACCGAGGTCGCTGAACGCAAGAACATGCGGACGGCCTCGCAGGCGCGAACGTGTCGCGACGAAGGTCGCGAGCTCGATATCGAAGTGATCTGAACGAGAGGAGGAGCGCATGCGCCAGGTGGCGATCGTTGGAGCCGGGATGACCCGGTTCGGCGAGCTCTGGGACTCGAGTCTCCGAGACATGTTCGTCGAGGCGGCCTCCGGAGCGTTGAATGACGCCGGCGCCGACCACGTCGACTCCATCTACGTCGGTTGCATGTCGGGAGGGCAGTTCGTGGGGCAGGAGCATCTCGGGCCCCTGATGGCCGACTACCTGGGGATGACCGGAGTAGCGGCGACGCACGTGGAATCCGCGTGTGCCTCGGGTGGCGTCGCTCTCAGGCAGGCCTACATGGAGGTGGCGTCGGGGATGTGCGACCTGGCCCTGGCGACGGGTGTCGAGAAGATGACCGATGGCGCCGATGTGACCAACGTGCTGGCGACCGCGGCCGACCAGGAGCTGGAGGTCTATTACGGCGTCACCTTCCCCGGTCTGTACGCGATGATCGCGCGCGCCCACATGGAGGAGCACGGGACCACGGAGGAGGACTTGGCCTGGGTGTCGGTGAAGAACCACCGTCACGGGGCGTTGAACGAGAAGGCCCAATTCCGGCGCGAGATCACGCTCGAGCAGGTGATGTCCTCGTCCATGGTCTCCGAGCCGCTACGGCTTCTGCATTGCTCGCCCGTGAGTGACGGGGCGGCCGCGGTCCTGTTGTGTCCGCTCGATCAGGCGAAGCAGTTCACCGATCGGCCGGTCGAGATCCTGGGGAGCGGTCTCGCGACCGACTCGCTCGCGCTGGCCCAGCGCAAAAACCCCGCTGATCTCGGTGCGGTGAGGAAGTCCGCCGCGCGAGCCTACCAGATGGCGGGCGTCGGGCCCGAGGACATCGAGGTCGCCGAGGTTCACGACTGCTTTTCGATCTCGGAGATCTGCTGCATCGAAGCACTGGGCTTCGCCGAGCGGGGGAAAGGTGGCTCGGCCGCCCGCGATGGTCGGACCGCGATCGGCGGTGCCATCCCCGTCAACACCAGCGGCGGTCTCAAGTCCAAGGGCCACCCGGTGGGCGCCACGGGAATCGCGCAGGCGATCGAGATCTTTCGACAGCTCCAGGGCGAGGCGGGCGAGCGTCAGGTCGACGCCGCGCGCATCGGACTTACGCAGAACATGGGCGGATCGGGCGCCAGTTCCGTGGTCCACATCTTCAAGGGGGTGTGATCATGCCGAGCCCCAGATACACCAGAGAGATCCCCAGCCGGTATCGGCTCGAAGCCGCTCGGTGCAAAGGTTGTGAGGGCGTGGTCTTCCCGCCCCGGCTGATCTGTCCGGACTGCCGGGGGACGGAGTTCGAGCCGGTCAACCTGTCGCGCACCGGACGGGTGATCACCTCCACCGTCATCCACGTCCCGCCCGCCGACTTCCTGATGGAGGCGCCATACGCCATGGCGGTCGTGGAGACGCCGGAAGGGGCACGCTTCATGACTCAGGTCGTGGACTGCGACCCAGCCAGCGTCGTGCCCGGAACCGATGTCTCGCTGGAGTTCCGGCTGATCCGACGGGAAGACCACGGTGGGATCCTGTGCTACGGACACAAGGCTGTACCGGCCACCTGAGCCGTCGCTCAGGAGAGGGAGCGGATCGATGAGTAGAGTCCAGGTCTGGGCGGAGCTCAGCGACGAGCACTATCACGCGTACGAGCTCGAAGCTCAGCGCCAAGGCGTTTCGGTAGAGGAGCTGGTAGAAAAGACCGTCAACTGCCTCCTGAGGGAGCTGGAGCGCGACGAATCGGAGTGCGCCGGCACGGATGAGTACCTGAGCGTTTCCTGATCGAGGCAGTCGTTCGGTCCACGGCGGCGAGCGCCAGCCGGGGCATAGATCGCGACCGGGGCTGGCCCGCTGGCCGCGGTTGAGTGGTTCTACTCTCCAGTTCCTCCGCGCGCGCCTCGACGGGTGTCAACGACATGCCGCGAATGGCTGCGTCTACGCGCTCCAGGCGAGCCGCCGGAAACGCCCCGGGGTGAGCCCGGTCTCCGCCTTGAAGACCCGGCACAGGTGGCTCTGGTCGGCGAACCCGACGCTGTATGCAACTTGCCCGAGTGGCGTCCCCGTTCCCGAGAGCAGATGGGCGGCCGCCCGGATGCGGTGTGTACGGATTCGATCCGTGATCGACTCGCCGAAGTGGCGGCGGTGCGCCCGTGCAAGGGCAACGGGGTGGACTCCGGCAACGGCGGCCAAGTCGCGCACGCGTGGCGGCGCGCGGAAACAGTCGTCCACCTGCTCGGTCACTCGACGAAGCCAGCGGGGGGGATCTCCCGTCGGCCAAGGAGATGGGGCCGGGAGCGTCGACAAGACATCGAACGCGAGGCCCTCGAGCTCGGTCTCATCTATGACACGGACCCGCCAACTCTCCAGGAGCTTGAGGAAGGGCGCTGCCGCGGGCCCGCCGTGGATCCAACCCCACTCCGACATCTCTCCGTTACCTGCTCCGTTCGGGGCGAAGACCCCTCGGTCAAACGTCAATTGCAGGGTCGTCGCGCCTGTCTCCCCGATGCGGTTCGCGTGCTCGACACCCGCAGGCTTCAGGACCACGCTCAGTGGGCCGGCCACCTCGTCGATTCGCCCCACGCGCTCCTCGAGCGATCCCTCGAACACGAGTGTCACCGAGGTGCGCGGGTGCGAGTGTCTCGCCTGTCTTGTATCCGGAGCGTACGAGATCTCGGAGATGTGAAGCCCCGCAAGATTCGCCCGCGCGTGCAGAATCGGGGCGCAAAGCCGCTCGGAGTCGGGCGTCACGAGCCTGGCGTCCGTTTCGCGTTCGCGCTAGATGAGGTCCGCGTGGAGAGGGTCACGCCGGGCCCGAAACGCGGCCCGCTCGAGTCTTTCGGCGGCCTGCTGGGAGGAGAATGCATGCGTCTACCCCCCTTCGCGATGGAGCGTTGGCAGTCGACATACGAACACCGCGTTCGGTACAACCTTTCCGAGAGCGGCGTGCACCCGTTTACGCTCGAAGAGCTTCTATCGCTCACCGGCCTTCAGCCGGCCGATATCCTGCTTGGATACACACAAAGCGACGGCTCGGATCTCCTGAAGGCGAGGATCGCCGGAATATATGATGGCGCCCGGCCGGAGAACGTCATCGCGACCACCGGCGGGGCCGAGGCTAATTACGTGGTCCTCTGGCGGCTTGTTTCGCCCGGAGATCGGGTCGTCGTGCTCGAGCCGACCTACGGCCAGACGCCCGGTCTGGCCGTGGGACTCGGTGCGGACGTGGTTCGATTCCAGCTCGAGGAGTCGCTCGGGTGGCAGCCACAGCCCGGAGCCGCGGCCGCCGCGATCGCCCCCGAGACGCGTCTGGTCGTGGTGACGAATCCCAACAACCCGACCGGAGCCATCCTCTCGACGGAGGCGATGGAAGAGATCGTTTCGGCTGCCGAGCGGGCCGGTGCCTGGGTGCTGGCGGATGAGGTGTACACCGGAGCGGAGGTGGATGGGGTCGAGACCCGGAGCTTCTGGGGTCAGTACGAACGGGTCATCGTGAGCGGCTCCCTGTCGAAGGCATATGGGCTTCCGGGGCTTCGCCTGGGCTGGATCGTGGCCCAGCAGCAGATGCACGAGGAGTTCTGGGCACGAAAGGACTACACGACGATCGCACCCACCGCGCTTTCGGATCCGGCGGCGGCGGTCATCCTCTCACCCGACGTACGTGCGCGCGTTCTCGAGCGTACGCGCTCGATCATCCGCGGAAACCTCGACATTCTGAGAGACTGGCTCAATGAACGGAGCGAGCTGTTTCGGTACATCCCGCCGGCAGCCGGAGCGATCTGCTATCTGCGATACGCGCTCGACATCAACTCTTCGGAGCTCGCGGAGCGCCTGCGTGCCGAGAAGAGCGTTCTCGTCGTTCCCGGAGACCACTTCGGGATGGACCGCTACCTTCGAGTCGGGTTCGGAAACCCAGCCGCGGAGTTGGAGGAAGCGCTGGGCCGGATCGCCGATCTGTTGAACGAGCTGCAGCCCGCCGGGGCCGACTCGCCGGAGTGAACCGGTTCTTGAGAAGCTCCGGTGGTCCGCCGTGACCGGATGAGTACGACCTTGTCGCGCGAACCGGCTTGGGGCCCGGCAGGCTGGGCCAGTAAGCTGGCGACGGGTCTCAGGTGGCAGGCTCTTTGCAGACGCACACTTACGGGCCATTCGTGACGAACGCCGAAGGTCCATTGGAACCGAGGGAGGAGTGATCGAGCCCGTGCCGGATACCGATACTTGGCGGGTCCACACCCGCCATCATGCAAGCGGTCTGACGCCACGCGCCAAGGATCCTCCTAGCCCAACGCGCCACCACGGGAATCATCGTGACGGTCGCAGAGTCCTGTTGACCAATGACTAGATCTCTCCTTGAGCTCATGCGGCCGTGGGAGTGGGTGAAGAACGTGTTCGTCCTTCCTGCGCTTGCCTTCGCCCTCCCCACACTGCTCCAGGAGTCGGGTCGTCCGCTTTTCGGATTGCTGGCCGCTACTGCGGGAGCGTTTGCCGCCTTCTCTCTGGTGGCGTCCGGTTTCTACTGTATCAACGACGCACTCGATGCCGGGCGGGACGCGCTCCACCCCAGTAAACGCCACCGCCCGATCGCGTCCGGGCGAGTAACCCCGGCCACGGGCTACGCGCTTGGTGCCGGCCTGGTCGGCCTGGCGCTGGCGCTGGCGGCCTTGGTGAACGTGGGGTTGCTGGCGATCATCGCGGGGTATGGAGTGTTGCAGGTCTTGTATAACGCGGAGATGAAGCGGATCCCCCTCGTGGATGTGTTGGCGGTGGCGACCGGCTTCGCGCTCAGGGGTGCCGCTGGAGCCGTCGCCATCAGGATCCAGATCTCCATCTGGCTCGTGCTCTGCATCTTGTTTCTGTGTCTCTTCCTGGGCTTCACCAAGCGCCTGAGCGACCTTCGGGCAGCGGAGGCTGTCGAGGGTGAAGGTGCGCAATGGACTTCGCCCGCCGGGTATCACGACCAAGCCGAGCTCGAATGGTTGCTGGGGATCAGCACCGTGCTGGCGTTGATGATGTACGTCATGTACAGCCTCTCCACGCACGCCCGGGAGATCTTCGGCATTCGAGCGATGGGCTTCACGTTGCTCTCCCCCCTCATGCTGATTGCCATGTATCGCCTGTACCGCCGCGCCCGACAGGGCGCCTCGGATAGCATATTGGCGGCTCTCAGAGGGGATCGTGGGGTCCGATGGGCGATCGGACTATTCGCCGCGGGTACCCTCGCGACCCTGTACGTGCCCTTCGTCGAGCGGGTGCTCAACAGCGTCTTCCTCTTCTCCCAGACGGGCGGGGGATTCTGATGGCGCTGGCACGCGTCGCTCGCAGCCTTCTTCACGCTCCGATCTATCAAAGCCGCAAACGCCGACTCGTGGACTCCATCGTGGCCCAGCTCCGACCGGACGATCACGTGCTCGACGTAGGTTGCGGGTCGGGGATAATCGGGCAGGGAATCCTCCAGGATCCGCGCTGTCCCCCTGGCGTGAGAGTACGCGGGCTGGAGCATCGCCCGCGCGAGAATTGCCGGATCGAGGTCGACGCCTATGAAGGGGACCAGTTCCCCTATCCCGATGACGAGTACGATGCGGTACTTCTCGCAGACGTGCTGCACCATGAGCCAGAGCCGAGAGGGCTGTTCTCGGAAGCGGTTCGGGTAAGCCGTCGGCTCGTGATCGTGAAGGACCACAAGATCGATGGGCCGCTAGCGCATTGGCGACTCTCGCTGATCGACTGGGCAGCGAACGCGCCGTACGGCATTCCGTGCCTGTATCGATACAACACGCTGTCGGAGTGGCGGGATTGGCCTGGGCCGCACGGATTGGAGCTCATCCACGAAGAGACGAGCATGACTCTCTATCCGCCGGTCATCAACCTCCTGTTCGGCCGTCGGCTACATTACCTGGCGGTCTACGGACTGCCCGCTGAGGCTGTAGCAAGGCGTCCGGCGTGACCGGTGATGAAGGGAGTAGGGCCGCCAACCAGGCCGGGAGTCTTGGGCCCGGACGTCTCATGGCCATACTCGTGCTATCCTGGGTCCCCGTCCTCCTGGGGACGGAAGCCATCGCGACAGCGGGTGAGCTGTATCCTGTCATCGAGACGGGGAACTCCTACCTCGTGCTCCAGCACGCCCCGCTTCTGTACGTCTGGATACCCGCTGTCGTCCTGAGTTCCTTCTCGCTCGTAATGTCGCCGGGGCTCCTCGTCGTACTCGCGCTCCGGGCCCGCGTCGACCTCGATCGCTGGGTGGTGTACGGCTTCGGCCTGAGTGTGGTTCTGATCAGTGTACTCGCCGCGGTCGCGCAGGCCCTCATGGGAGTTCCATTGACGGGCGCGAGGTTCGTGGGTCTGATCGCAGGATCGGCCCTGGCCGCGTTCGGGGTGCTCGAATTCCGTCAAAGGCGCGAACCCGCGACCTGGCCCGCCATGCCAGCCTGGTCGTGGCGTCAGGTGGGGACCTTCATCGCACCGCCACTGATCCTGCTCGTCGTGCTTCTGCCGAAGTTCCTCTGGGACAACTTCACCGGTGACGGCGGACACGGGTACGAAACCACCCGGATCCTTCTGTTTCGTGCATTGCCCTTCTGGGATCAAGAGGTTGGCAACCTGGCGAATTTCCCGGGGCTCACCACCATGCTATTCACCTACCCGGCGTCTTGGTTCCTACGTTTATTCGGAGAGTTCGAGGCGTCAGTCAGAATACCGTTTCTTCTGTACCTGACCGCGCTTTACGCAGGCCTCATGTCCATCGCTCGTTTCAACCGGGGATCCCCGACCCTCGCGGATCGATGGCTGCTATGGCTTGGGCTAACCGTGTTCACGGTCGTGATGGTCTTCAGCGACACGTACAGCCCATACAACGCGGACATTGCGTTGCCGGCGGCCCAGAACGTTCTGCTGGTAACGTGCTTTGTCGGCTTGGTGGCCGCCTTCGTCCGGCGTGAACATGGATGGATGGCGCTCTTCCTGGCGCTCACGATGCTCACACAAGCGAGCTGGATCTTGCTGATCGGCCTGTGGCTGGCGGCGGTCTTGGCCACGTGGCGGCCCGCACCGCGACGAACTCTAGTCCTGGCGACCTCGCTTGCCCTGCTCGGATTCCTCGTGCTCCTGTTGATCCCGAGGTTCCTCGAGAGTTTGGGACTCCACGGCCCCGGGGGCGAGCACAGGGGGGGCGAGCTGCTCGAGCAACTACGATATCTGCGGCTCACGCACTGGAAGCGCTTCGTCTTTCTGATCGTTCCAGGAGGGATCTTCCCGGCGCTGTATCTGCTTGCCTGGAAGAGGCAGGATAGAATCGCCAGGTCGTTGACGCTGATCAGTCTCGGATGCTTCTTCTTCTTCTACGTGCAGGCCTTCGGGGCACTTCACTACTTCGTGCCCGCGATGGTCCTTCCACTGGCGGTCCTGTGGCGTGCAGAGCCCACATTCCTGCGTGCGAAGAGGGTCCGCGTAGCGGTCTGCGCTCTTGGCGTCGCAGCGGCTGTGGTCTCGATCCCCGAGAACCCTGCACCCTACCTACAGCCTAGTGTCCTGGGGCGGGCGATCCTGGATCGACGCCCTGGCTACGAGGCGCACGATCCGGAGTTTTTTCGACAGCTACGGATTTACCGGAACCTATTCCCCAGATCCGCGGCGAGGGGGGTGCCAGACGACCTGTACGGAGGTTCGCCGCACGTGTGGAACTACTACGCCCAACGTTTCCGCGATGCCGCGAAGGCCTCGTCGAACTACGTGCTCCAGACCGACACCCTGCCTGCGCCGACAGGCATGAAGCGAGTCGGAAGCGAAGCGGGGGCCTCGTTGTATTTGGCGAGCGATTCGGTGTGGCAGGCGCACCGAACCCACCGAGCGCCGACTTCGATCGCTCGCCTGTACGCGCTACCGAAGAACATCCTATTCCCGTTTGCCGGAGCCCAGGACCCAGAGGTGATCGATCTGGCGGCACTCTGGCGTCGGCTGACGCAGTAGGCCCTTCAAGAGGCTATCCCTAGGAGCCGGGCGGCGAGGATCTGGCTCTTCGCTTGGCCAGCAGCATTCCCAGCAAGAGACCGGTCAGCCAGACGAGCCCCAGCCCGGTTGCCACGTAGAGCTTGGCGCGCGGTCCTTCGAGGAGCTGGCGCAGCTTCCCCCGAAAGTAAAGGCGTGGAGGGCGCACGGTCGTGCCCCACACCTCCCGCCATCGCTGAGGCGTGAAGTGGCCCGAAGAGACCGCTCTCAACGTGCGGATCTCCACCTGGACGTCCTCGCCTACGATGCGCACGACTGCATAGTTGTCGAATTGGGCCGCCAGGATCCGGTTCCACTCATGTCCTTGCAGGATCCCGAGGCTCGGGTCGGGCGACATCGCCGTCTGGTAGTACTCCACCCCGTCTCTGCTCATATGCGAGAACTTTTGCGGGCCGTAATCCCCGCCGAAGACCGCACGCACGTTCGCAGCGGTGAGGATGGGGTGGACCTCTTGCCACCACGGCTCGTCCTCCTCGCCCCACCAGAAGTGATGGTGGAGGAATACGAACACGTGATCATAGGCCGACTCGTCCGCCAACTGCTCTTCCAGGAACCCGATATCGTCATCGCCGAAGTGGTAGCCCTGTCCCGGCCACCTCAGGAGGCCATCCTCCACCTTCGGTCTCCAGGAGCTGTTGAGCAGCAGGAGGCGGATCCGGTCATGGTTGACGGCGGTGGGGATCGGGCCGTAGCGCTCCTGATATAGATCCCACTCCACCCGGTCACCGATGTCGTGGTTCCCCGGGGTCCGGTAAATCGGGATGTCCAGCGTCGCGACCGCGCTGTCGAAGACCTCCCATTGAGCGAGCACCTTCTGCCGATCAGCTGCGTGTCGCCCCGGATCGCCCCAGATCATGTCCCCCGTGAAGACCGCGAAATCAGGCTCCAGCGCCCGCACCTCATCGAAAAGCTCGTCGAGCGCGCGATGAAGAGGCGTGTCCTCATCGCCCCGCACGTGTCCCAGCACCACGAAGGTGATGGTGTCACCGGGGCTCTGGGAGGCTTGGCGGTCGCGTACGACCGCCGCGGTACCCGCCGTGTGGCCGAGCCCGAGGGACACGAGACCGGCAAGGATGATCGTTCTTCGGTTCATGGCCCACCATCGGTGCTGGCTCCCGGGCCGGCCGGGAGCGTGTACAACCGCAGCCGCCGGAGGTCCACGCGACCCCCCCGCTGCTCTACGAGGCCGGTACGCGGGTCCACCCGCCCCGCCCCGACGCGTGGATCTCCCTGAATCAGGAGCGATCGATAGCGTCCCGCCGGCACGTCGATCGTGATGAGACCGACCTCGGGTGCTTCGGTAAGCGGGCCGAGCTCGTACACCGTCTCCCCATCCTCGGAAGCGAGCGTGAGCCAAAGGCGCTCGAGGTCGCGGGCGTTGAGCTCCAGGACCAGCTCAGTTTGCATCGAGCGGTCGGTCAAGTCCCAATCGACCGGCCGCCCCAGCCCGTTTCCGGCGCGCTCGATCCAGCCGGTGAGCGCACCGTCCGTACGTCGGATGCGGCCGCCACCCTGGACGGACCACGGAGCCGGATCCTGCTCGAATCGCGGCCGGAACGACTCGTCCCAGGCGGGCGCGATAGCCGGTTCGAGCTCCGGGCGTCCGGCCCTCACGCCGGCTCTTCGGGTCCCGGTCGCCCCAACCGAGGCGTGGACCCACCGGGCGCCTTGTCCCGTCTCCGCCGCGATGGGAGCGTCTCCGACCTGAGATTCGTAGAGCGTGACCAGCGACGATTGATCGACCTGCAGATCGGTCTCGTTCCCGGACACGCGTGAGTAGAGGATTCGGGCCCACCCGCCCCCGCCATAGCGCCAGTTCTTCACCTGCACGAGGACGCCGATCCCGTTCCCCTCGATCGTGGTATGCAAGACCAGTGGCTCGGAGCGGTCCTTGATCTCGAGCCCGCGCACCGAAGACAGGATGTGGTTGTCGATGATCCAGGGGCTCGACCGCTCTCCGATCGAAATGCCCTTGTCTCCGCTCCCGACGATGCGGTTCGAGGCGATCAGGGGTGAGGACGTCATGAGATCGATCGCATCGTTGCGGGAGTCTTCGAACGCGCACCCGACGATGGCACCGCTGGAGTAGTCATAGTCGACCGCATCGCCGTTCGCGCGCCGGAACGCGCAGCGCTCGAGGGTCACGTCTGCGTGCACGGCGTTCAGCGCGTCATCGCTGCGGAGGTTGTCCTCGAATCGCGCATCCTCGAACACGACGCCGCGTGCCCGGTGCACGCTCACCATGCCCTTGTAGTCGACCCGCCCGACCCGCGCACCACCACCACCCGAGAAGCCTACATACCGAAATACGCTCGAATCGGCGCCCGCGCCCTGCAGGACGAGGGCGCCCCAGGGGCCACCCTCATCCGCCGGTGCGAGCTGGATCTTCCGATCCGATTGCCCGCGCGCGATCACCCGCCCGCGGGAGACGATTGAAACGTCACGGGCGAGCCGCACAGTCGTCCCAGGCTCGATCACGAGCCGGTCGTCGGGCGACAGCATGAGCGTCTCCGACAGCGTGACCGTGCCTGCCAGCCGAACGGTACGACCCTCCGGTCGTGGATACCGCCACGGGTGCCACGCGTACGCTCCGCCCATTGGGGTGCCTGCGGAAACCCGCTCGCCGCTCACCACGGCCCCCGTCATGCGATTCGCGAGCTCGACGTCGGTTCGGTCGGCGAATCCGCCGGCCCCGGGACCCGTGACGAACAGCCGATAGTGCAGCCGGGCGCGGTAGATTCCTCGCTCGCCGGCCCTCCACCCAGACAGCAGCTCGAGTGGTTCCTCGAGACGGAGTTGCGCCCCGTCGGCCGTAACCTCCGGACGCACCGCAAGGGTGGCGTCGGCTGAATCCAAGCGGCCGTTCCGGTTGGTGTCGGCGTGCAACCGGAGTCCGGCGGTATCACCGTCGGGATCCTCGAAGCGCAGCCCCTGCAGATGAGTCCCGGCGAAGCCGGCGGTCTCGAAATCGAGGACGAGCTCTCCCTCGAGCCCCGGCGTAATCGCATAGCGAATTCTCGAATCCGCGACCCAATCCGCCAGCGTGGCGAGGTTGCGGCGGAGCTGCCCCAGAATCTCCTCGGGAGTGCCCGGGTCCGACACGAGCCCACGCCGCACACGCTCATATTCGATATACGGTTCGAAGCGCGAGGTGATATTGCGGAGGCGGTCCGCGATTCGTTCCGGTAGATCACTCTCCACCGCGGCGTACACGTGAGCCAGCGTACGGTCGACCAGGAAGGGGTCTCGCAGGGCCGCTCGCAGGAATGCGTTGAGCCTGCCTCCTGGCGCCTGCAGGTCGAGGATACGGAGGTCGCGGGGGATCGGGTGCAGGAGACCCGTCGACGGATCCTGGTACCAGAACTGGTTGTGGACCCCGCTCATGTGGTACGGATCGCCGACGACTAGTGTCGCGGCCAGCAGGCGGGCGACTTCGTCTCGATCCACGAAGCTCAACAAGCGCAAGTGCTCATCGAAGGTGGAGCCGTTGACCGCCTCCAGGAAGTCCCGCAGGGCCGCCAGCGGCTGCGTGCCCGGCACGTCGTCGACCGCCGTCCGATCCCAAATGTATGGATTGATGAACACGTTGCGGGGGACGTTCTTGAAGTACTCGCCCCGCTCAGCCAGGTCGGCGCGGAACACGTTGCCCGGCATCCGACCGGCACGTCTCAGGAAAGACTCGTCCACCGGCTCCACGGCGCGGAACAGCCCGTAGTACTGCTCGTTGAGAAAGACCGGCACGACGGCCGAGAACGGGGTGGTGACGTCGAACTCGGCGGGCAGCGTGTTCGCGACGTGCGAGGACAGGACTTCCTTGCCCGAGAGAGCCAGATCACGGAAGCCACGGGCGTGCGCCTCTTTGGGAGTCCGCAGGGTGAACGAAACCTTGGGCGTCGTCCAATGCACGCTCGTGTCCCCGCGCCTCCGGACCCTCACAGCGGACACGGAGCCGTTCCGAATCAGGGTCGCATCCACCCACACCGGGTCCGAGACAAAGGGGTCCGCGACCTCACCCTCCCACGCAGCACGGCTGACTCGAAGCCTCATGACGTTCGCGTCGTCGGCCTCCGGATCCATCCGGTGTCGAAGGCTGACCGCCTTCGGCATCAGCGCGGCTGTCCGCAGTCTCCCGGTGAGAAAGCGCTCGAGCCCCTGCTCTCTGGACCACCAGTCGTCGAATTGGAGCGTCGTCCTGTAGTCGACGAGCGCCACAACGACGGCGTACCCGAGGGCGAACAACAGCGGAGCGCTCAGGACGAGGGCGTCGAACCAGGTGACGGACCGCAAGCGACCACCGCGCGCTCCGCTGCGCGACAGGTAGCTCATCTCTCGCCCCTGGGGGTGGGCTCCGCCCCGGAATCGAGCGCGAAGCGGAGAACCCGACCTTCCGCCGCAGCGAGGCCATCGAAATCGAGCCGGTTTCGATAGCTGGCCGCGACGCTCTCCCAGGTCTCCGGGTCGATCGGTACGCGGGTCCGGACGTTCAGCCGGACCGCAACGATCTCTTGTGCTGGCAACGCGAACCGGAGCGGATCTCCGTCAGGCAGCCCGGGCAGGGCGGAGGAGTTCACGAGGCCTGCGCGAGGGCGCGGCTCGAACTCGATGCCGAGTATCTCGATGCCAGGGTGAGCAGGTTCGATAACCAGTCCGGTCGCGCCTTCCACCACCGGGATGGGCGCTCGCACGGTGCGGGCACTCCCGTCGATGGGAATCGGGACCAAGACAACCGTATCGCCGAGTCGTATCTCCATCTCGTCGTGGACCCGGAACGCGGCGAGGTACGATTCGAAGCGGCTCGAGACGCCGGCGAAATCTCCGCGCTCGAAGTCGAGGCCGATGACCGCCTCCAGCGCGGGCAAGTGCGAAGGGTCGATCTGCAGCACGTGCTCCAAGTGTACCCGCGCCTCCTCGGCTTCATCGAGACGGAGAGCCGCCGCCGCGAGCGCGAAATGGTTCGCGACGTTTCGGGGATCGAAGCCGACCGCCCGGCGGTAGGTCTCGAGCGTCAGACGCTTCCGACCCATAGCCTCGTAGCTCTGACCGAGGCCGTGCAGGATCCGCTCGCGCTCCTTGTCGAGCGAGTGGCGATTCACCCGGGCCGGGAATCGCGCGTCGAGCCCCTCCAGGTAGGCGATCGCCTCCTCGTACGACCCCTCGCGCACGAGAGCTTCGCCACGCTCGACGCGCTCGATCCAGCCGATCTGGACCGACTGGAACGCCCATTGGGCTCTTTCGGCCACCGCGCCGCGAAGAAACGGTACGAATACGATGGCGAGGGCCCCCGCCAGAGCCGCCACATAAGCGCCCTGGAGGATCCGGCGGTGGCGCTCTCCGAGCGCCCGCAAGCGCGCGAGCCCCGAGAGTGAAGGTGGCGTGGCCATCGTACGGCGGGAGGCTAGAGTACTACGTTCTCGTGCCCCGGGAGCAGCGAGACTCTGCCCCCGCTCGTCACGCCACGGAGCTCATCGAGCAACGTGCGCTCATCCGTGCCGCGTTTCAGCTCGACCGAGTACACGAGCTCGATCATCGCGCCATCCCGGATCGTCTCGACGCTGAGGAGCGAATGGTCGCGCAGGTGCTTGAGAAATACCCCATCGAACGCCGTGCCGTAGTCCTCGCCCTCCGGCAGGTGGAGCTTGAGAAGTATCTCACGGGTCTTGGCGGCTCCCACATCGAATCGATACAGGAAGAACACCATCGCGGAGATGAACAGCGTGAACACGACCGCAGCCAGATAGAATCCGGTCCCCGTCGCCATCCCGATCGCCATCGTGATGAAGATGAACGCGACATCCCTGGAATCCTTGACCGCGTTCCGGAAGCGGATGATCGATAGGGCCCCGACGAGCGCGAACGCGCGAGCGATGTTACTCCCGATGATCAGCATGATGATCGAGACCGTGACACCCATGATGACCATGGTGTGCACGAACGCGACGGAGTACGAGAGCCCCTGGTGCGTGACCCGGTAGAAGTACGCGATGATGAGACAGAGGAAGAAGGCCAGCGAGAGCGCGAGCATGGCCTCCCAGAGCTGAAAGCCACCGCCCGCCGCGCCACTCTGCATCATCTCCCGAATCAGTTCGTCCACTTCATCCCCCCATGACCTGAGTCATGCTGCGGTCTGGATGTCCGCCCCGACGAGCATGCCGCTCACGTGAGGCGGTTTCCGAAATAAGCACGGTCGACGGCCGTACAGTACTTCGACAGCCGGATGATCTGAAGGCCGTGCCGCGACGCGAGCTTGCACAGCCACAATGGAGCTCGCTCGTTGAACTTGATCTCCATCACGACCAACCGAGGGTCGACGACGTACGGTCCGCTCTCGAACGGTCGGGCGATATCGACTTCGCGTGGATGGTACTGGATACGACGATCGAACGTGATGCGCAGGTCGGGCTCGTAGTTGCCGTAGAACGCCCGACGCCAGTAGGAGATCGCCATCCGAGGACGCAGGAGGTATCGCTGGCGCAGGTACATCGCTTCCGAGAGGACGGGGTCGGTGGGCGAGTCGATCGCGTGGGTCTCCTCGGGCAGTCCGCGGAAGCGCGCGTGGATTTCCTCGAGCGACAGCTTCGTCCTGCGCTTCTGCAGAGTGCGATCCGCGCGCGCCTTGATCTCCACGAATCCGTAACCCGCATCCGTGTATACGCGGACGCGCAGCTTCCGGCGCTGCTTCAGTCCCTCGATCTTCTCCCAGAAGAAGATCCAGGCATCGCTGTCCCAGTAGACGCTGCGGACGCGATAACCCTGCTCGTGGCCCACGTTGCGGTCTGTGTGGACGTACGGGTCGAGGTCGGCGACCACGGAGTCGACCCGATCGTGCGGGACGAGGTACTTGAGCTCGAAGCGGTTCGCGCTCCGGCTGATGTGTTGGACCATGCACCCCCTCACCCGTTCTCGAACACGGCCCCCGCTCCCTCGGCGGTCATATGCGGACCGCCGCATCGCGGGCAACCCCTCAATTCGCGCAAGGAAAGTGCCGCCCCACGACGCCGGGTCAAGGAGATGTTCGTTCTTCACTTCGCTCCGGGGCGATCGGGTGCTCGACGACGACATACCCGTCACCCGCCGTCGAAGGCCCATCGACCACCCAGAGCCGCCGTCCGGGATACGCCTCTTCAAGGCGCTCTTTCGTTCCAGGCCGGGCCTCCCACGCGAACCAGGGCCCCCCTGCCGTCGGCCTCACCGGGTTCAGGATCGCTGCCGCATGATAATCAGGGTGCCGCTCACCCGTGATCAGGATGAGATCGTTCGCCCCGAATCCCTGCGCTTCCGTGAATCGCGCCGGCTCCGGGCTCATCCCACGGTACTCGTGGTACTTATCGATCGCCCTCCATGGAATAAAGAGCAGGAGAGTCCCGAACATCAACGCGGCCACCGCAAGTGTCACGACCTCTTTCGAGCCGGAGCGTTCGCGCAGCCATTCGATGCCTCGCGCGGTCAGGAGTATGCATGGCGTGATGATCAGATACCAATATCGAGCCCCGAAGTCTGGACCCCCGCTGAACCAATAGACACTCTGAATAGCGACGACGCAGACTGCGGCCGCCACGTAACCCCAATCGCCGGAACGCTTCCTGCCGGCGATGATGAACAGCGCCAGGATGAGCAAAGACCCGCTAACCCAACCGAAGAGCTCGACGTTCAGCGCATAGCTGTTCAAGTCCGAGTTGACGACGATGTCGAGCGGCCCGTGGCCAGGGTAGGGATCGAGACCCTCCCAGCCGAAGCCGCGGTCTGGTCCAAACCCGAGCGCATTCGCCCCCGGGGGGTAGTGGGTCTCGAAGTACTCCGTGATCGGGAAGCGCATCGGTGCCCCGGTCAGGTGCTGGTTGTACGGGAGGTTCAATGCCCCGACAGCGGCCGCACCGAACCCCAGCCATAGTGGAGCGAGTCGAAACCGACGCGAGGCGTGAGGCCAAAGAGACCACGTCCCGAGGACCAAGCCCACAGCAATCCCCTCGAGCGGCCGGACCAAGCTCACGGCGCCAACTGCGCTACCGGCGAGGACCATCCAGGTGGCCCGTCCTCTGCGCGCCCGTGCCACGGCGTAGGCTGCGAGCAATGCGAACACGAGGCTCGCGAGGTGACTCATCCAGCTCATTGCCATGAACAAGAACCACGGTGAAGCGCCTAGCAGCAGCACCGAGAGGCGAGCAGTCGCGCGCCCGTGAGTTTCCCCAATCAGGAGTCGCGTGAGCACCACGCAGGCGCCACCCAAGAGCGGGTTGACGAGCATCGGGACACGGAGGAACTGTCCGATGGCCAGAAGCGCGGGCCAACCCGGCGGGAAGATAGAATACCAGCGATCTCCCGAAACGATCATCATCTCCGGAAGAAATGCGTCGTGGACCGGAACGGTGGGCGCCGTGAGCCAGCCGAGCGCCATGTATCTCGACTGGATGATGTACGCAATCTCGTCAGGGATATGAGGGTACCACTCATACGAGAACCGCCCCAGGAGCGTGGCTGTGAAGACTACCCAGCACGCCGTGAGGACAGTCAGACGATCCAACCCGCCGCGACCTTCGCTGGCGTTCAGCAGTCGGTCGAGCCCCGTCGAGATTCGCCGGCCAGCCGAGTCCTTCGAGCTGCCGCTCGCAAATAGGAGCACCGCCGCAAGGCCAAGGATCTGGATACCCGACGCTAGAACGAGCTCGTAAGCGTATTGGAGTAGGGAGCGCGAGGGGGCGGAGCTCGTCACTACGAAGACCGCAAACGCGAGAATCAGTTGCCACGGTCGGAACACCGTGCGCGCCCACGTTACGAGCGGTCCCAGATGTCGCCTGAAGGCGAGCACCACCAGGATTGCCTGTAGACCCAGGACCCCGATCAGGACAGCCCCGCGTATGGAGATCAGGTCCCCGTAAACGGGATAATGCTGGTATCGAACGGACGGTCCTGCCTCTGCGAGCAGGAGCGCTGCGGCCTGCACGAGCAGGGCTACAAGGAGCCAGACCGCCCCTCGACCCGTCAGAAGAGCTGATATCGTGCCCATTCCGCAATAAGCCAAACGCATAGGTGGTCGAGCACTAGGCATCGACCGTTAGAAAGGCTTGAGTGGGACCGCCGCCCTGGCGCGCCCAGTCCCCAGACAGTCAATCCGCAGACAGTCAATCCGCCCTTGCCCTACCTGCCGCTGGGTCGAACTCAGCGGCTCGGGACCCGCAACTGTGGTGCCAGGCGGCGTCGGTTCGGACCTACGCTTATATGTGCACCCGCACCGCGCCTCTGCGCTGGCCCAAGCGGCTCCTTTAGACATGGAGCGCGGGCAACCCACGTCGCCACCTCAGCCCTCCCACAAGCGTGAGCCCGGCAACGTACACGGCCATGCCCAGGACGGAGGCCGACACCCAACCCATAGGTCCAGCCCACCATACGCCCGCAGCCATCAGGACTCCGGCGACTAACACACGCCAATACCGCTCCAGCCCCGGCGAACGAAAGCCCAGGCGTCCTGCGACACGCATCATGATGACCATCCGAACCGCCTCGGTGATGAGCGTGGCGACTGCGGCACCCTCGATACCGAAGGTCGGAATCAGCGCGAAATTCAGCACCAGGTTCACACCGGCGGCGATGGCCGTCAGCGATAGGATAGACCCTTCGCGCCCCTGGGTCATGAAGGCCGTGAACGGCATGTTTCTGAGCGCCCCGATCGGAATGGACCAGATCAGAATCGAGAGCGAGACGGTCGAGGGAGCGTACTCGCCCCCGAATACGATCCGGACGGCCGTACCGGCCAGAAACGTGACCCCGATGGCGATGGGCAGGCTGATCGCGAGTACCTGGGCGTGCGCAGTGGAGTACAGCCCCATCTGCTCTTCGGGCCGGTCTCCGAGGCGGGTCAGGGTGGGCAGCAGGCTCAAGGCATACGCCATGCCCATGTTGGAAAGAAAACTGATGAGGGCGTACGCTGCCGCGTAATGGCCGACGTGGGAGGACTCGCGAAACAGCCGAATGATGATCACATCGGCGTTGTAGATCATTAGTCCGCAAAGCACGCCGAGGATCATCGTCCCGGCTCGAGGTACGAGTGGGCGAAGCAGTCGCCAGTTCGGTCTCCAGGTCACCATGCGCAGGCGACGCACGACCCACCACAAGAGCAGACCAGCTGCGAGCCCGTCGCCAACCAGCTTCGCGAAGGGAACGCCGAGGATGTCGTCCGGCCCCCTGACGAACAGAATCACCCCAACTACCATGATGATCTCGCCGAGGGTTCGGGCGACGGCGACGTGCTTGGCTTGCTCGTGACCCAGGAGGACCCATCGCGTGCTCGCCCCCACTGCGAGCAAGGTCAAGCTGTATGCCGCCAGCACCGGACCCTCGGGCGGCGGAACCAGCATCAGGCCGGCAGCCACCAGACCGATCACGAGCACGATCGAGATCAGCGTGCGTGCTAGGAGGGCGGTTCCGACGAGCTCCCGGTCGTCGGGGCGTGCCGCGACCTCCCTCACCCCGAGCCCCATGTCGAAGCCGGCATCGGCGAGGCGGCCGAAGTAGAGAACGATCGCGCCCGCGACCTCGATGACACCGTACGCCGAAGCCCCCAGCGCGCGCGCTATGTACACGACGGCTGCGAACGCGATGATCCGGGCCACGGCCTCCCCCGACCCCAGGGCGAGGAAGTTTCGGGCGACGCTGCGATCATGGGACACGGACTGGCTCACGGGCGAGCCGGGAGCGCCGAGCGGGGTGGACGCCGCCGCCCGAGATGGAAATCATGTCCGATGTTCGCCGCGCGATACCCCAACAGCGCTGCGCACGCGTTCCGTTCTGTCGGGGCGGGCGAGTCGTCGACTCCCGTGCCCGGAGCATCCCCGCGCCCGGATGCGTCGTCGTCGCGTAGCGCGAGCAACAGGGTCCGTGGCGGGAAGGAGGCTTCGACGGACAATTCCTCGCACATGCTCGTCAACCGCCCTTCCAGGATCTCCGGCTCCGTGAAGTGCACGCTGCCGAGGAGCACATGGCTCACTTCATGTTCGCGCAACAGGGCACTCATGTCCGTCGATGCACGCGCGGACCGGACCGTGCGATAATTGATGCTCTGCCGTCCCGTGTAGTAGTACAGCGGCTCCGGCTTGGCCGAGACGAACAGCGCATCCTCGGGCAGCTCGCGGTCCACGTATTCCACAGCCCGGAGGAAGCTGCGCGTATCGCTCGGGATGCAATTCGGCGGGCTCTCGAGCGAGAACTCTCCACAATCCGCTCGGGTCCTCACGGCCCGCGTCGTCTCGACGATCCCCGTCAAGGTGAACAGGCCGGCAAGCGCGAACATCACCGGACGTCGCCAGGAGTCCTTGACGCGACCTGCCAGGTACCCCGATCCCAACAACACGCAGGGCACGATGATCGGCAAGTAGGGTTCGACAAAGCGCCCTGACCTGTGCGGCCACACGGCCAACACCAGTGCGGTGATCGCGAGAGCGAGCACGACGGGTCGCCAGCGGCGAAGAAACAGCATTCCACCGGCAACCAGCGCAGCGGTCCACACCAGGAGGGCGATGGCGTTGTCGATCGGCGTACCCGGGATCGCCGGAAACAGCTGCCCGGGTAGAACCTTGGCGTAGCTCGAGACATTTCGGGCGATACGATCCACGACGACCTGCGCGACGTTCGCGCCCGCCGGGTCCGCCCACCCCGCCGTGACCGCCGACACGTAGTTGGTGGTCGGGCTGGCCTCGCCGGCCGAGAACAGCGTCAAGGACTGCCAGACGCCTACGGTGAGCAAACCGGCCACGCCAACGGCCACGAGGGCTCGGTACCGCCGCCCCAGCAAGAGGTGGAGGAGGAGTGCGAGCGGAAGCGCCGCCCCCAGACTTCGGGTGAGCGCGGCGGCGAGCGCCGCGAACGCCGCCACGATCAGATGCCGACTCGAGGCTCGCTCGTGGGTCACTGACCACACGAACAGCGCCAAGAAAAACATGAACGGCACCTCCGAGCGGACGCTTCCTGCTCTGAGGATCAGGGCCGAATGGGCTGCCAGCGTCAACACACACAGCGTGGCGAACTCCTGCGATACGAGTCTTCGAAGCGCCAGGAACAGGATCCACAGCGAGGCCGCAGAGAGGAGAACACTGAGCACGATGAAGGTGGAGAAGCCCTCTCCGAACAAGGCTCCCCACGCCGCGAGCAACGCCGGGTAACCGGGGGGATACAGCGTGTGAACCGGAAGGTCGACGCTGAAGAGATCGTAGTAACCGCCGCTTCGGAGCGAGCGCGCCAGGAGGATATAGCGGGCGTCATCCTGCGTCACGAGAAGTCCGATGGCGCGCGCCGACCAGGCGGCCATGGCGTGCAAGCCAACAGCCACTCCGACGATCCCGACAAGCACCTTCGATGAGCGCCCCGCGGCCGGCCCGTTCGTCTCCATCACCCCTGACTTCGAAACGTTCAACCCCACGTTGTCCCGCACCCCGCGCAAGGGCCGGGCTCGGGCCCGAGTCGCCCACGTTCTCACGCCCATGTATATATTGTCGTGGCGCTTAGAACGGGGGGCCGGCGTGGCCTCGTCGGGAAGACAACCGTCCGCCGCCGCGCAAGCTGCCATTCACCGTCGCAGACGCGCAACAGGGCAGGGCCACGACCGGGGTCGCCCGGAGTGGCCCGGTTGGTGCAATAACCGGTTATCCCCCAACTGGTTGCGGGATACCGCGAAACCGCGCTCGCGTGGCCCTCGATATGCGACCCCGCAGGGACTCGGGGAAGCCGCACGTGGGTGAGGCGGTGAAGGCAAGGTGAGAGCGAGTATCGGGGGGGCAGGGGGCAGAACCGTGTCGAAGCGTGAAATGATCTCCGTCGTCGTCCCGGTCTTCAACGAGATCGAGGTCGTGGAGGCGTTCTACGAGCGCGTCACGGGCGTGTTCGAGTCTTTATCCGGGCTCGATCACGAGCTCCTATTCGTGGACGACGGTAGTTCTGACGGGACCTTCGAGCGCCTCTCCCAGTTCGCGGACGGGGATCCCTGCGTCCGCATCCTGAAGTTCTCCCGCAACTTCGGGCACCAGATCGCGATTACGGCCGGCATCGACCACGCCCGCGGCGACGCGGTCGTCGTGATCGACGTGGATCTTCAGGATCCGCCCGAGGTGATCATCGACTTCGTGGCGAAATGGCGCGAAGGATTCGACGTGGTCTACGGGGTGCGCACCGATCGTGACGGAGAGACTCGGGCGAAGCTCGTGACGGCACGCATGTTCTATCGCCTCCTTCGTCGGTTCACGAACGTCGAGATCCCCGTGGACGTGGGCGACTTCCGGCTGATGAGCAAGGCGGCCGCCGATCAATTCCGCCGCCTACGCGAGAAGGATCGTTTCGTGCGCGGGCTGGTGAGCTGGCTGGGCTTCCGCCAGACCGGCGTGCCCTACGCGCGAGAAGCGAGACACGCGGGCGATACCAAGTACCCTTATCGAAAGATGGTCAAGTTCGCGATCGACGGAATCACCTCGTTCTCGAACGCACCCCTGAAGCTCGCCTCCTGGCTCGGATACCTGGCCTCGATCCTCGCCTTCGGGTACCTGGCGACCGTGTTCGTCCAGAAAGCCATGGGCGGGACCGTACAGGGCTGGGCGACCATCATGGTCGGTCTGCTCTTCTTTGGCGGTGTGCAACTCATCTGCTTGGGGATCATCGGTGAGTACATCGGCCGCATCTTCAACGAGATCAAGCCCCGCCCGATGTACATCGTTCAGGAGTTCTATGCGCCCGGCGCCTCGTCCGAACCTGAGCCCCAGGCTCGCGCCATTCGACACGAACCGGAGCAGCCCGCTTCGGTGGTCCCCTGACCGCCCCGACCTCCCTCTTTCTGACCGGCGCGTCCGGCTTCATCGGCCGCAGCCTTCTGGCGAGGCTCGATCCGAGCCAGTTTCAGCGGATCACCTTGCTGACGCGCCGCGGCCTCGAGCTACCCCCGACACTAGCGGCGGATGGCCGCGTCGAGAGCGTACAGTGCGGGTTGCACCGCCCGGCGCGATACGCGAGTCACATGGGGCCGGACACGGTCATCCTCCACCTCGCCGCGCGTACCGGAAACGCATCGCCGTCGGAGTATACAAAGACCAACGTAGAAGGGACCCGAGACCTCCTCGAGGCGGCGGAGACTCAGCGCGTGCGAGGGTTCCTGTACGTCAGCTCGATCGCGGCGGCGTTCGCGGATACCAGCGGTTACCCGTATGCGGCGTCGAAGCAGGAAGCCGAAGAGGCGGTGCGGCAGTCGTCGCTCCGCTGGACGATCGTGCGTCCTACGATCGTGCTCGGCCCAGGGTCCCCGATCTGGGGTAAGTTCTCGACCCTCGCACGAGCCCCGTTGCTCATGATCCCTGGCGACGGCAAGGCGCGCATCCAGCCGATACACGTGGAGGACCTGGTCGACCTGCTGCTTCGCATCGTGACGGAAGATCGGTTCGAGCGTCAGACACTCGAGGCGGGCGGGCCCGAAGTGGTGAGCATCGAGGAGTTCCTCCGCCGTGCGCACCGCCAATATCAGGGACTGCTTCCCGGAGCCCTGAGGATCCCCCTCAAGCCGGGGCTCGCGCTGTTACGGGCCGCCGAGCGACTGGTCCCGATCGTCCTGCCGGTGACGGCGGGTCAGTTCTCCAGCTTCACCAACGACGGCGTCGCCGAACCGAATCCACTGCTGGATGAGATGCATGCCTCGATGCGTGGGATCGACGCCATGCTGGGCGAGCTGACCAGCTAAGACCGCGGGGGCACGGTATCTTCCGGCCATGCTGAGGCTCCACCCATACACGTATCACCGTCCCGCGAGACTCGAGGACGCGCTCGCTCTGCTGGCCGAGCACGGCGACGATGCCATGCCGATCGCCGGCGGCACGGACCTCGTCCCCAACATGAAGCACAAGCTGTTCACGCCCGGTCACCTCGTGGGTCTCCGGGGCGTGGAGGAGCTACGGGGGATCGAGCTGAACGGGAATGGGACTCGTATCGGAGCGTGTGAGTCCCTGGACAGCATCGCATCGCACGCCGTCGTTCGAGCGAGCCTGCCGGCTCTGGCCCGCGCCTGCGAGCTGATCTCGGGACCTCAGCTCCGGCGGATGGGGACCCTGGGCGGGAATGTGTGTCTGGACACGCGGTGCACGTACTACAACCAGACGCTCTTCTGGCGGAAGGCGCTCGGGTACTGTCTGAAGAAAGACGGCGAACTGTGCCACGTGGTGAAGGGTGGCACCCGATGCGTGGCGGCGCACTCGGCCGACAGCCCTCCGGCGCTGATCGTGCTGGACGCGGAGCTGGAAATCGCCGGTCCGGCGGGGCTGAGGACGACCCCTGTGGCCGATTTCTTCACGTCCGATGGTGTGTGGAACAAGCGGTTGGAGAAGGACGAGCTGGTGGTCTCGATCCTGATCCCGAAGCCCAAGCGCCCGATGCTCACCTCGTTCCAGAAGCTGCGACCCCGCAACGCGATCGACTTCCCGCTGATGAACCTGGCCGTGGCGGCATCGTTTGACGATGCAAGCCGGGTGGAGAGCCTGAGTCTGGTCGTATCCGCGATGGGTTCCTACCCGCGCAGACTCGGGCGAGTGGAGGAAGCGGCGGCCGGCAACGCCTTGACGAAATCGGTGATCGACGCGGTCGCCGAGCAAGCCTTCCGGCAGTGCCGCCCGTTGGACAACATCATCGTTGACCCCGAGTGGCGACGTGCGATGGTTCCCGTGCTGGTACGCCGGGCTCTGAAGGAGATCGCCGCCTCGGTATGAAGGAGATCGCCGCCTCGGTATGAAGGCAGGGCGCGAACCCGTCCAGCCGCCGCGAGCTGTCGCTACCCCTCGACCCCGAGCCCTACGCCCCCTCGACCCCGAACAGATCCGCGAGGGGCGCGAAGACTACATCGGCGAGGATCAACACATCGTCGATCGCGAACAGGATCTCGTCCAGCGCCGCGAACTCGTTGAACGACACCGACCCGCCATCGGCCCAGATGAAGTCCGGGTCCGCAACCGTGCCTCCCACGAAGATCTCCACCCGGCCATTGTGGCTGATCGTTCCGTCCTGAAGGTCGTCGAGCGTGGCGAGATCGACGATCGTGGTGTTCCCGGGAGACCGGATCGCCAGTTCGAAGTCCAGGTCGGAGTGCCCGTCGGGGGCGATCGTCCCGTCCACCGCCAGCGTGACGTTGGTACCCTCCTGTGAGACGACTTCGTGCCGGATCGAGATAAGGGTCTCGCCGCTCGTGTCGTCCAACTCGAGGAGCTCATCGAGGTCGTAATCGAACCTCCCGAACTCGTCGACCAACAAGCCCAGCGAGAGCAGGTTCACGGCGAAACTGGACGAGGTGACGGCAAACGCTCCGTCGATGTAGTAGTCCGCGAGCGCGATGGCCGTCGGCCCCGACGTGTCGAACGCGTTCACGCCGATTCGGGTCGAGGTCGCGTTGCTCTCATCCGTCAGGTCGACGAAGCCGATCTGGAACAACGGCACCGCCGGGAGACGGGTGGTCGCGTCCCACGTATAGAGCAGGAACCGGACGCCGTCCGGCGGAGCACCCCCGAGCCCCTCATCGGCGAAGTACGACGCCGTGAGCGGATCGTAGAGGAAAGTCTTCCCGAGGAAGTTGATCGGGAACAGGGGCACGCTGCCACCCGCCTGGCTCGCGCTCGCGCGTTGCGCGACCGCCGCCCGTACCGCCTGCCGGTCCAGACGTGGCGCGAGCGCGGGGAGATCACCCCGACCTCGTGCCCGCGAGCCTCTCGCCGGTGCCGTCGACGCGCTCGGGGTCGTGAAGCCGAGGGCCTCCGCGATCAACTCCACCTGGACGAGCGCGACGTTATCGGGCGCGAACCGAAGCGAGAATACCGAGCCGGCAACCGACTGCGGGTTGAACGCGACGCCTCCCGGCGGTCCGATGATGTCCGGCTCATCATCGCAGCCGGTGGCCGCGAAGAGCCCGATGATTGCCAGGGCGAGCCAGGGGGTGCCTGGACGCCCGGCCCGAAGCCGCTGATATGACGTTCGGAACCTCATGGTCTTCGTCCATTTCGGAACCCGCTCCCGCTCGGAGCGGTCTGAGTTCTCGGGATCCCCACCAGATGCGCGTCGATCCCGCCCCGCTTCCACATCGATTCGTGCGACGCGCCGCGAGCGGGCCTCATCCAGCAGACGAGTCTCGGACGGGCGAGGTCACGCGGTCGAGCACGGCACACCCGTCGGCTGCGCCCGACTTGCTGGTCCACCCCAGGAGACGCGTGTACCTTGGCGTCACGCGAAACCAGCCGCACAACGAAGCCGGACCAGGAGGAGCAGGACGATGCATTCCCTTCCCGATCTTGGGTACGCGCACGACGCACTCGAGCCGTACATCGACGCCCGAACCATGGAAATCCACCATGGGAAGCACCATCAGGCGTACGTGAGCAACCTCAACAACGCGTTGGAGGGACACCCCGATCTCGCGGGCAAGACGATCGAGGAGCTGCTGCGAGACATCGATGCCGTTCCCGACGCCATCCGAACCGCGGTTCGAAACCACGGTGGAGGTCACGCAAACCACTCGCTGTTCTGGTCCTCCATGTCGGCGAGCGGCGGTGGCGAGCCGTCCGGCGCGCTCGCCTCGGCCATCGCGGCGGGGTTTGGCTCGTTCGAGGAGTTCCAGGCCACGTTCGCCTCTGCCGCGGGCGCACAGTTCGGGAGCGGGTGGGGCTGGCTGGTGTGGACGGATGGTGGCCAGCTCGCGGTCTACTCGACACCAAATCAGGACAGCCCGTACATGAGAGGTGACGCGCCGCTCCTCGGAGTCGATGTGTGGGAGCATGCCTACTACTTGAATTACCAGAACCGACGGCCCGACTACATCAAGGCCTGGTGGAGCGTGGTGGACTGGGATGTCGTGGGCGGTCGCTTCGCAGACGCGGCAGGCGGTTGACCATCTTCAAGAAGAACCCCACCAACGGTCGCATCGGGATCCTGGTCGGGGGCGGTCCCGCCCCCGGCCTCAATAGCGCGATCAGCTCGGCTACTCTTCAGGCGATCAACGCGGGCTATGAGGTCGTCGGGATCCAACGGGGCTTCGCCACGCTCATGGGTGGCGCCACGGAGCGGGTGCTGAACCTCCGGGTTGCCGACGTGTCCAGGATCCACACGGACGGCGGCTCGATTATCGGCACCTCTCGCGGAAACCCGACGACGAGCGAGCGGGCGCTGAACACCACGGTCGCTTCGCTGCGGAAGCTCGGGATCAAGAAGCTGGTCACGATCGGAGGTGACGACACCGCGTTTGCCGCCCGAAGCGTCGCCGAAGCCTTCGACGGCGAGCTCCGGGTGGCTCACGTCCCGAAGACCATCGACAACGATCTGCCCTTGCCCGGTGACAAGCCCACGTTCGGGTACGAGACGGCGCGACAGATCGGGGCCCGGCTGGTCGAGAACCTGATGGAAGACTCCCTCACGTCCGGACGCTGGTTCTTCGTGGTTTCGATGGGACGCACGGCGGGACACCTGGCGCTGGGTATCGGGAAGGCGGCAGGCGCCACACTCACCCTCATCCCCGAGGAATTCGAGGGCGAGAGGGTCGAGCTATCCCGGGTGTGCGATATCCTCGAGGGTGCGATCATCAAGCGCCTCGCCCAGGGGCGCGACGACGGCGTCGCCGTGATCGGGGAAGGGATCGGAGAGAAACTGGATCCGGAGGGCCTTAACCAGATTCCCGGCGTTCAGGTCGAGTTCGATTCCTTCGGACACATCCGACTCGCCGAGATCCCCCTCGAGACGATCCTCAAGCGCGAGGTCCAGCGGCGTTTCGAGGAGCGAAACCAGAAGGTCACGATCACGGACCTCACGCTCGGATACGAGCTGCGGTGCGCACCGCCTGTCCCATTCGACATCGACTACACGCGCACGCTCGGGTACGGTGCGACCCGGTTTCTCCTCCAGGAGGATGTGGAGGAGTCGCTGAGACTCGGCGGTGTCGTCTGCCTCGGCCGTGCGGGTCACCTCAGGGTGCTGCCGTTCCACGCGTTTCGGGACCCGGACACGGGGCGCACGAAGGTGCGTCGGGTGGATATCCAGTCGGAGGGTTACCGCGTGGCCCGCGACTACATGCTACGGCTGGAGGAGAGCGATCTCGAGGACCCCGAGACCCTGGCGGCGTTGGCCCAGGCGTCGGGGATACCCGAGGCCGACTTCAAGGCGAGGTTCGGGAAGGCCGCGCATCTACAGCCCCAGGGTTCGCCCTCCGTCTGAATCGCGATTCCCCGTCGAGGACTCGAAACGGCCTCGAGAAGGCGCGACTCACCATGGATGCGGTCCAGCAGACCTGCCTCAGTCGCCGAAGCTGACCCCCAGCGCGCGCGCGGTCTGGACCACATCCCCATCGACCGGGACCCGCTTGGCCTCCCGCAGAGCGTCCTCGAGCGGAACAGGGCGCACATCCGGCGGGTCCAACGCGACCATCATGCCGAAACCACCCTGTGCGACACAGCGGACGGCGGCCGCCCCGAAGCGAAGTGACATGACTCGATCGTAGGCGATAGGCCGACCTCCACGCTGCAGGTGTCCCAGCACGAGCGAGCGCGTCTCCTTCCCGGTACCGTCCGCGATCGCGCGCGCGACATGCTTCCCGATCCCTCCGAGGCGCACCTGCTCGCCGGTCCCGTGAGGCACCATCTTCGTCACCACCTCACCACCGATGGGTGTCGCTCCCTCGGCAGCGCACACGATGCTGAAGCTGCGCCCCCTCCGCTCACGCTCGAGGATCTTCTCGCACACCTTCTCGATGTCGTACGGGATCTCGGGGATCAGGATGACGTCGGCCGTACCCGCCAGCCCGCTGAACAGGGCGATCCACCCCGTGTGCCTCCCCATGACCTCGACGACCATCACGCGGTGGTGGCTCTCGGCTGTCGAGTGAAGCTTGTCGATCGCGTCAGTCGCGGTCTCCACCGCCGTCAGGAACCCGAACGTGAGGCTCGTGTGGCCGAGGTCGTTGTCGATCGTCTTCGGCACCCCGACCACCGGTAGCCCTTTGGCCCCCATCCGACTGGCTATGCGGAGGCTCCCATCCCCGCCGACCGCGATCAACGCGTCCAGCTCGTGGCGGCGGAACGACTCCAGAATCTCGTCGGCGCGATTGCGGCGCTCCGCCGATCCGTCGGCACGTTCCGTCAACCATTCGAACGGGTCTCCGCGATTCGTGGTCCCGAGGATCGTCCCACCGATGTGCGTGATCCCGCGAACATCCTCTCGCCCGAGGGGAATCACCTCACCGGGCTCGTCGGCCAGGAGACCCCCATACCCGTTCTCGATCCCGAACACCTCCCACCCACGGTTGAGCGCGGCGAGCACGATGGCGCGGATGACGGCATTGAGACCGGGGGCGTCTCCTCCTCCGGTGTTGATCGCGATGCGTCGAATAGTCGGGTGCTCAGACATGGGATCGCCTCTTGGTTTCTTCAAGCGACCTGTGGCTCAGCCGGTCGTGGTCCACGCGTGGCTCAAGTATCGGACGGAACCCGCGGCGCGGATAGATCGGTCCCGCCGTCAGCGTGGCGGGAGGTGATTTGCGCCATGACGGGCAGGCCCACAGTGTGCCGGATGCCAACCGAGCTCGAAGCAAAAACGGTCCTATTCGATCTGGACGGGACGCTGGTCGACTCCATGGACCTGATCCTGGAGTCGTTCCGGCACACCATGCTCGTGCACTTCGGCGAGGCCCCATCGGACCAGATGTGGCTCAGGACACTGGGCACGCCGCTGCGGAGCCAGTTCCACGAGGTCGCCGACACCGACGAGGAAGTGCAAGCGCTGATCGACACGTACATCGAGCACAACCACCGGGAGCACGAGCGACTGATCCGGCCGTTCGACGGGACGAGCGAGACGCTCCTCGCACTGCGCCAGCGCAGCTACCGCCTGGGCGTTGTCACGAGCAAAGCGCTTCGCGGGACACAGTTGAGCCTCGAGGCATGCGGCCTCGCGACCGAGTCGTTCGACGTGCTCGTTACTTCCGATGAGCCGATCCCTCACAAACCGGACCCCGCGCCTCTCAATCTTGCCCTGGCGCGCCTGGGTGAGAGCGCGCGCGACGCGGTATACGTCGGCGACTCGGTGTGGGACATCCGAGCGGGCCGGGCGGCCGGGATGCGCACGGTGGCCGCACTGTGGGGGCCGTTCTCGTCGGGCGAGCTCGCCGCCGAGCGACCGCACTTCATGCTCGACGGGATCAGGGATCTCCTGGACCTCCTGCCGGGCTCCCCTCCAAGCTGACACCGGGTTGAGTCGGCCGGTGGCGGTCGGGCCCGGGCCGGTCGCGGTTGGGCCGAGGCGGGGTTGCGGTCCGCTCGAGACCCCGACCCCGGTGACGACCCCGCCCGGGGCACCGTCTCCCCCTTAGAGCGAGGTCCCGCGTCCCCGCGGTGACCTTTCACGCATAGATGTCGAGGGGAGAAGACGATGAACGCCAATCGACTGATCGTGGCCGGAGCGGCCCTCGCATTGTACCTGGCATTGTTCGCGACCCCGGCGTTCGGCCAACGCCCTCCCAACACACACTCGGGAGCCTGGTTCTCGGGTGGAGGCGGAGGAGGTTGGCTCGAGGGACACCGCGGGGGAGCCGTGTACCTCCGCGTCGGAGGGACCCCGCACCAGAAGGTCCTGTTCGGTGGCGAAGCCCTGGCTTGGATCAGGGACGAAAGCTCCCAGGTGAACGTCACGGCCACCGCGATATGGTATCCCGCCTACGTCCGAACGGGCCAACCGGGGTCGGATTGGTTCATGAAGGGGGGGTTCGGTGTGGCAGCCAGCGAAGGTGACGACACGGGGCTCGGCCTGACGTTCGGCACCGGCTACGACTTCCGTTTGGGCTCCAACTTCTACGTCACACCCAACGTCGACGTGCTCGTACAGTTCTTCGAGGAGACGACGATAACGGGAGTACTGGTCACCCTGGGCCTAGGGTTCCACTAGCGGGTCGCCGCGGCGGTCGGTTCACCGGCCGGCACCGGGGCGTCCGAAGACACGTCGAAGTCCAGCAGCCCCCCCCGGCGACCGTATTCGGTGGCGCAAGCACGGCACACAGCCCGCTCTGCTCGCGGCGTCAGCTCCAATTCGCTGGCGCCGCAGCGCACGCAGGCGAGGCGGTCGATCAGATCCTCGGTCACCCGCTTGGGTTCGCCCGCGCGCCGTGCCCGCACCCCACGCTCGAGCCGCTTGAGCAGCCGATCCGGCAACGAGCGTTGCGCCACGAGCACGGCCAGCTGCCGAGCGGTATACCGAACCGGTCTTTCCGGAGCCCTGATGAGGCGGTCCTGTCCGGTCGCGCTCAAGCCAGCCGCGTGCTCAAACGCTCCGATCTCGGCGAACTCCCAGGTCAAAGCCTCGCTCTCGCACGTCACGTGAGCGTTCAGGTCACGGTGTCGCTGCATCGCCCAAGCATCGAGCAGATAGTCGTAATTGGCGTGGAAGAAGTCGCCGAACAGCTGCGGGATGTCGTTTCGATAGAACACGAGGTGCGATCCATCGGGCACGACGAGCCATTCGTGACACGCCCACGCGAACATGAGCTCGCGATTCAGCGCCGGAAACTCGAGGTACACCCGATCGGAGCAGCGCTGGATCTCCTCGACGAACAGCTCGGGCCGTGGGAGGTGTTCGATCAGGTGGGAGGCGAAAATCCAGTCACAGCCTCGGGACGGGAGCGGAAGCCGCGCGGCATCCGCGATCACGGTGGGTGCGTGGTACACGATCCCGTAGAGGCGGTGCAAGTTGTCGAACGGGTACTTGTCGATGTTCAGGTCTGAGCGGTGGAACGGCTCATGGCCTCCGCCGACCTCGACGACGAAGTCGCCCCGCCGAATATCCAGCGAATCGAGTACCTGTGCCCGCGTGCTCGCGTGAACCGAAGCCATCAGTCGGCGCGCGTGATCAAGAGCTGGGAGCCGTAGCTATCTCATCCGCGGGCGCTTCCTCAGGCACGTCCGCCTCCGCCTCCCCGCTTGCTCCGGGCTTCCCGTCGGCGCTCGCGAAGTGCAGCTCGCCTTCCTCCAACTCCGCACCCCGAAGCGAATGCGCCAACGCCTCACGCAGAGTTCCCACCAGGTGGAACTCCATCGTATCGCACACCTGATCGGGCAGATCCTCGAGGTCACCTTCGTTCGCGAGCGGGAGGATGATCCGCTCGACGCCCGCGCGGCAGGCGCCCAGGATCTTCTCCTTCAGCCCCCCGATCGGGAGCACGCGTCCAGTCAGCGTGATCTCGCCGGTCATCGCGATATCGTGACGCACCGGGTGGTTTCCCAGCGCGCTCACGAGCGCCACAGCCATCGCGATCCCCGCCGACGGCCCCTCTTTCGGGATCGCGCCGGCCGGCACGTGCACATGCACCTCGTGGTTGTGGAGCATCTCCGGCGGGATCGCCAGGTTCGCGGCGTGGGTGCGCGCATAGGTGAGCGCCGCCTGCGCGCTCTCTTTCATCACGTCACCCAATTGACCGGTGAGAACCAGTCCCTCCTTGCCCTCGAACACGCTCGTCTCGACCAGCATGATGTCGCCACCCGCCGGGGTGTAGAACATCCCCGTGGCGACGCCCACCGTGTCCTCCGCCATCTTCTTCTCGGGGTACACCTTCGGCTGACCGAGCAAGTCACGCAGGTCCTTGGGCTCGACCCTCACCACTTCGGCGTCCCCCGAGGCGATCTTGCGCGCGGACTTCCGACACACGGAGCCCAGCTCGCGCTCCAGATTCCGGACGCCCGCCTCGTGCGTGTAGGCCGTGACGATCTCGGTCATGGCCTCTTGGGTGACCTCGATTTGCTCGGGCTTGAGGCCGTTCGTCTGGATCTGACGCGGCAACAAGTACCGCCGTCCGATCTCGAGCTTCTCGGCTTCCGTGTACCCGCGGAACTCGATCGCCTCCATGCGATCGCGGAGCGGACCGGGAATCTGCTGGAAGACGTTGGCCGTCGCGATGAACAGCACCTGCGACAGGTCGAACGGCACCCCCAGGTAGTGGTCGGTGAACGAGTCGTTCTGGGCCGGGTCGAGCACCTCCATGAGCGCCGCGGATGGGTCGCCCTGGAAGGAGACGCCGAGCTTGTCCACCTCATCGAGCAGGAACACCGGGTTCTTGGCACCTGCCCGCTTGAGCCCGTCGATGATGCGGCCCGGGAGCGCCCCGACGTATGTGCGGCGGTGACCGCGGATGTCCGCCTCGTCACGAGCGCCACCCAGCGAGACGCGGACATACTTACGCCCCATGGCCTCGGCGACAGACTTGGCGATCGAGGTCTTTCCGACGCCCGGAGGACCCACGAACAGGATCGTGGTCCCGCTGCGGTCGTCCTCTTGGCCCGGCGGCACCGGCATCTCTTCAGCGGTATCCACCTCGTCTTCGGCGACCGTTTCGCCTTCGGGGCTCGCTTCGGCTTCGGAGCTCGGTTCGCTCTCGGCAGTGGGCGCCACCTCATCCGGCTCCGCCTCGGCCTCCTCCTCGCGCGCCTCCTCCTGAAGCGTGCGGACGGCGAGGAAATCGAGGACGCGGTCCTTCACGTCCTGGAGCCCGTAGTGATCGCGGTCGAGGATTTCCTCGGCCCGCTTCAGGTCCAGTTGCTCCGTGGTGGTCTCCGACCAGGGAAGATCTGCGACGACCTCGAGATAGGTGCGAACGACTTGCGCCTCCGCCGACTCGCGCGGGATTCGCTCGAGCCGGCGTAGCTCGCGATCCACCTCGGTCCGTGCCGCTTCGGGGAGGTTCAGACCCTCGATCCGTTCTCTGAGGTCTTCGACCTCGGCCGAGTCGACATCCTCGCCCAACTCCTTCTGGATCGCCTTCATCTGCTCGCGCAGGTAGATCTCGCGCTGACGCTCGCCGAGCTCCTCCTGCACCTTCTCGCGGATCTGCTCCTGGGCCTCGAGCAGCCCGATCTGTTTTTGCAGGTGAAGGAGGAGCTTCCGCAGCCGGTCTTCGACGGACAGCGTCTCGAGCAGCTCCTGCTTTTCCTCCACATCCAGCTCGGTGTAGAACGCGACCAGGTCCGCCAGCTCTCCGGGCGTGCTGACCCCGCCGAGCAGGTGATCCACGATCTCCTTCGGAACGCCACGCAGGCGGCTGACCTCGGAGGCGCGCTCGTACACTTCCTTGTAGAGTGCCGCGAACGCGGATTCCTCCGGGTCGAGCGGCCCCATGTCCTCCATGCGCCGGGCGATGACCTCGAGCTGTCCCTCCTGTTCGCGGTACTCGAGCGCGGCGGCCCGGGTGGAGCCCTGGATGACCATCTGGACGCCACCCGGCACCTTTTGCACCTGCGCGATCCGGCAGATGGTCCCGACCCGGTAGAGTGCCTCGGGCACGGGCTCCTCCGTCTCGGCATCCAGCTGTGCCACCGCGAACAGGAGCTTGTCCCCGGCGACCGCGGTCTCGATCGCCTTCATCGTCTTGTCACGCCCGGCCGCGATGGGGGCCGCGACGGAAGGGAACACCACCGTCCCCCGCAGCGGGATGACGGGCAGCTTCAGACGCGTCTCGCTCCGATCGCCGTTGTGTCCACTCCCCTCGGTCGAGGAGGACTCGTCCACCTCTTCGATCGAGGCGGCCGCCACTTCGTCCACAGGCTCCTCGGGAGAGCCGGGGGCACTCGGGGTGTCGTTTCCGTTGTCTTCGCTCATCAGCGTCGATCCATTCGAGGCCGGCCTCCGCCAGCCGTCTTTTCTATCTTCCAGCGGCCGCCCAACGGGGCACCGGTCCTACCCTTCGGCGCGGCCATCTCGTTGAGCGGCCCGCGGAATCTGCGTAACGCACCGGACCGTGCACGAACCGCGCCCGGCTCCGGAGCCGCCGCCCGGCGAAAAACCGGCCGAATTGGCACCCCACGGCCGGCCGGCCTGCCGTCACGGTTGCCGTCCCCACCTCCGTGCGCCAACACGGCATGAGGAGAACCGGAGCTGGACGGATACTCTGACAATTTTACCCCGTGGATCCTCTGATGAACACGGCTACACGCACCGGGGATCCAGCCGGCCCCCGTTCGGGTACCTGCTCGCCATGCAACGCGTCGGGCGCTTGGAGCGCCATTCCGTTCCGTGAGTACGCGACGCAGCACCGTGGGCCCCGCCGCCGTGCGCCGCGATCCCACCGTACGCCGCGATCGATGGGTACGGCTAGCCGTTATGGTGGCGGGAGCTGCCGCGGTCGGCTGTAAGCTCCCACTCGGCTCCCCGGTGGACATCCGATCGACCCTGGCGCCGTTCGAGCGGGTCCCCTACGTGCAGGCGGTGGACACGACCAGCGCGTGGATCGTGTGGCTCGCGCGCTCCGACGCGACGGATCGCGCGGAGTATCGGCTGCCCGGCGAAGACGCCTGGCGCTCCGCCTCCGTCGAGCGCGACACGACCCCGATCTTCGGGGCCAACGGCGAGCTTCGGCGGCGAGCGGTGCATCTCGAGGGACTGCCGGCCGGTACGGCCGTGGAATACCGCGTCTGGGCCGGCGAGGCGCTCGAGGGGCCCACCACATTTCGGACGGCACCAGCCTCGGAGCAGGCCGACACCGTACGTGTGCTCGCCTTCGGTGATTCGGGTTGGGGCTCGGCCGGTCAGGTGAGGCTCGCGCGGCTGATGGGCTCGGAATCGTGGGACCTGGCCGTACATATGGGGGACATCGCCTACCACGCCGGCTCGGAGACCGACTACACCCAGCGGCACTTCGCGATCTACCGGGACCTGCTCGGACGCGTACCGTTCTTCCCCTCTGTGGGGAACCACGACCTGATCGAGAACGAAGGGGTCTCGTACGACCGGGCCTTCGTGTGGTCCGCCCCGACACCGGGGGCGCGGTACTACACGTTTCGCTGGGGCGACGTCCAGTTCTTCGCGCTCGACACGGCCACGGACGGGCCCGACGGCCCGGATATAACCGAGGGACGACAGTACCAATGGCTCGAGGCCGAACTCGCGGCCGCGCACGAAGATCCGACGGTCCGGTGGGTCCTGGCGTTCTTCCACCACCCGCTCTACAGCCACGCGGTCGGGTTCGCGGGTCACGGCGCCGAAGGCGAGCTCCGCGCTGCCCTGCGCCCGCTGTTCGACCGTTACGGCGTCGATCTCGTGTTGTATGGGCACGACCATCACTACGAACGGACGCCGCCCATCCGGGACGAGGAAGTCGCGGAGCTCGGCTGCGGCCCCGTATACGTCCTGACCGGTGGCGGCGGTGCCACCTTCTTCGCCCGCTCCTTCGAGCGGTCGCCGTTCCTGGCCGCCGGCGCACGCACCTACCATTACACACGGCTCGAGATCGCCGAGGACGTGATCAAGGTGTCCGCGATCAACGATTCGAATCAGACGTTCGACGAGTTCTTCGTGTTCGGGTATGAAGGCACCACGCCCGAGGGGGATCCCCTGGGTCCGCAATGTCGGGGCTGAGGCGCCCCTGGGCCTCGACGTTGAGCGCGGCCCCAGCCTCGGCGTTGGACACGGCCCCAGCCTCGACGTTGAACGCGGCCCCAGCCTCGACGTTGAACGCGGCCCCAGCCTCGACGTTGAACGCGGCCCCAGCCTCGACGTTGAACGCGGCCCCAGCCTCGACGTTGGACACGGCCCCCGCCTCGCCCTAGCGTTCCAGCATGACCACGACGAAAGACCGACCCGGCGCCGCGGGCGCAGAACCGGCAACAGCCGCGGCGACGGCGGCGGCGTCCGCGAGCGCGACCTCCACCGGCGCGGAGGCGGAGAAGTACTTCCGGCGCGGCCTCGGGCTCAAGAAAGAGATCCAGCCCGTCCTCGACGCCGAGTACGCGAGCGCGCTCGTGAGCCTGGTGCGCGAGAACGAGTACGAGCTCAGCGTCGGGCGCCTCCGCTTCCGGCTCGCCAAGAGCTTCGGGTTTTGCTACGGGGTGGATCGGGCAGTCGAGTACGCGTACGAAGCGCGGCAGAAGTTCCCGGATCGCCGGATCTTCCTCGTGGGCGAGATCATCCACAATCCGCACGTGAACCGGCGCCTGCGCGAGATGCGGGTCCAGGTCCTGTATCCGGACGCGGAGGGCGAGTTCGACTTCTCGCGCGTGACCCCCGACGACGTGGTGATCATCCCGGCCTTCGGCGTGACCCTGCACGACTTCGAGCACCTGCGCGAGCTGAATTGCATTCTGATCGACACGACCTGCGGCTCGGTGCTCAACGTGTGGAAGCGGGTCGAGAGCTACAGCCGCGACGGGTTTACGGCGATCATCCACGGCAAGTACTGGCACGAGGAGACGCGGGCGACCAGCTCGCAGGTGAGAAAGTACCCGGAGGGCAAACACCTCATCGTGCTGGACATGGAAGAGGCGGAGCTCGTGTGCGCCTACATTCGCGGCGAGGTCGATCGCGACGCGTTCATGGAGCGCTTCGCGCCCTGTTGCTCGGACGGGTTCGACCCCGACCGGGACCTGGAGCGGATCGGCGTGGCCAACCAGACGACCATGCTGGCCTCCGAGTCGCTCGCCATCGCGGCGTACCTCGGCGAAGCGATCGCCGAGCGGTACGGAAACGCGGAGCTCCCGGAGCGCTTCCGAAGCTTTGACACGATCTGCTCGGCGACCCAGGACCGGCAGGACGCCGTGAAGGAGATGATGGACACGCCACCCGATGTGATGATCGTCATCGGGGGCTATAATTCCTCGAACACCACCAACCTCGCCCACCTGTGCGCGCGTCACACGCGCACCTACCACATCGAAGACTCTGCCTGTATCGATCCACCCGGTGGCACCATCACCCACAAGACCGAGAGCGGGCAGGAGACCATGCACCACGCCGGCTGGCTCCCCGGCGGAGATGTGCGGATCGGCCTCACGGCGGGCGCCTCCACCCCCGACAGCAAGATCGGCGAGACCATCGAGCGCGTGCTGCGCACGGCCGGCTACGATCCAGCAGAGGTCGTACAGCTCTGAGGCCGGTCGTTCGGGGCCAAACCCGGACGCCTCAAAGCCCTGAGCGGCCCCGAAGCCCTCAACCACGCCCGCTTCACGTGGGAAACGCGCCCTTGGCCGTCGCCCACGATCTCTTGACCGTTTCCTGACTGCCCTCGGCCATGCTGGGGTCAGGTCCTCCGAAGTTCGAAGCAGAGGGGGACAGGATACAGGAGGCAGTCATGCAATCACGTCGACCGCTCTTCGCGCTTTCGTTGATCATCGCTGTGGCGCTCGCCCACGCGTCGCGCGCGTCGGGTCAGGACTACCCGTTTCCCTCAGATGACGTACCCGGGATGAAATCGCCCGGGACGGCGACCACTCTCTCTCTGCTGGGTACCGTCGCTCCGCTCGGGCTAACCATGGCCGGTGTAGGCCAGGCGGAGGGTGCGCCAGCGTGGCTCCTGCTTGGAGGACTCGTTGTAGGACCCTCGCTAGGGTACTTCTACGCAGGCGACACGAAGGGTGCCCTGAAGGGGCTCGGCCTGCGGACGGCGGTGCTGGGTGCGACCATGGGCACCGTGGCCGCCATCTGCTCTTCGGGGTGCAGCATCTGGGGGGACGACAACGGCTCGCTTGCAGCGGCCGGTATCGTGGCGCTGGCAGGGTTGGCCACCACGACGGTGTTCGCGATCCGTGACATCGCCCGCGCGGATGACACCGTGCGCGCCCGCAACGAGCGGATCGCCCTCGCGGCCGTCTCCGTCGACGTCTCGTACGTGCCTGAGGTGCGCGCGCCGGGAGTGGTGTTCACGCTGAGGCGGTAGGGTTCCGGGTGCTGCTCGCTCGGACGTGGAGTGCCGGCGGGGATCGGACGCCGATTGAGACGCCTTTGACCGACCATCCGACGGTGGGGAGCATGCTCCCTCCCTCCGGAGTCCCGTCGTGCGCGAAGCCAGTCGTCGCATCATCGAGATTCGACGGGGCGAAGACGGCGACCTAGTCGTTCGTTTCCCCTTCTCGCACGATCTAATCGCCGTGGTCCGCGAGGTCCCCGGCAGACGCTGGGACCCCGCGCGGAGGCACTGGGCCATCCCCGGACGCAAAGCGCCGCTGCTCTATCTGCTGAGCCGCTTGAGTCAGATACCGGATGCCGACGTCCGTATCGATCGGGCGGTACAGTCGCTCATTCCCCTTTGGTCGAACACGTCCTCGGCCACAGGCCCCCAGACTCCGATCGAGCGTGCAGATCGAAGATCGCGTGAGCGGTCCCACGTGCTCGACCGGATGACGCAGGAGCTCACGCTCCGTGGATACAGCCGCAAGACCCGGAAGTCGTACCTGGGCCAAGCCCGGCGCTTCCTTGCGTGGGCCGACCGTCCCATCTCCGGGCTCGACGCTGAGGCAGTGCGCCTGTTTCTGCACGCCCTTCTGGATGAACAAGGCGTGACCCACAGCTACGCGGATCAGGCTGTGAGTGCACTCAAGTTCCTCTATTCGCGCGTCCTACGACGCCCGCTGGACGACCTCGACGTGCCCCGGCCAAAACGACAGCGCAAGCTCCCCACCGTTTTGAGCCAGGGAGAAGTGCGGTCGATCCTCGGGGGCGTCACGAACGTCAAGCACCGAGCCATCCTCATGCTCCTGTATTCTGCGGGGCTCCGAGTCGGAGAAGTGGTAAGACTCCAACCGGCAGATCTCGACCCGGAGCGGGGGCTGCTTCTGGTTCGACAGGGGAAGGGGCGAAAGGACCGGTATGCGCCGCTATCTCGCGCAGCCCTCGAGGCAGTTCGTGACTACCAGCGTGCCGTCCCGCCCGGCAGATGGTTGTTTCCCGGCCAGCGTAAAGGACGACATATGCATGAGCGGACGGTCCAGAAGGTCTTCCGCCGAACATGCGCCCAGGTCGGGATCACCAAGCCCGCCACCGTCCACACGCTCCGCCACTCCTTCGCGACGCACTTGCTGGAGAGAGGCACGGATCTGCGGTACATACAGGAGATGCTGGGGCACACCAGCAGCAAGACCACCGAGATCTACACCCGGGTCACCCGGCACGATCTGGCCCGGATTCGCAGTCCGCTCGACGAGCTCATGCTTGAGGACCGGGCGGTGTAAGAATTCGGCATCTGGTGGCATCATATATAAGGGAGATGGGCAGTCAGGGATCGCGAATGGGCCCGTGACCACCGCATCCCCGAACCAAGTCAACTGCTTTAGGTAACATCCCCGAACCACAGTTCGGGAATGCGCGAGTTATGTGCCATCGCTTGATCCAAAGGGTACGTTGCCAGCTCGGATTGCTGACCTCCTTCGCAGCCTAATCATGAGTCAGATGCAACTGAACGGTGTGTCCTTGTTCGAGTTCCTCCACCAAGTCAGGCCGAACCGCCCAGGTGCGGGCAACTGAAAAGACGCGTCGCACCGCCGTCGGCGGCGCTATCTTCGTGCTCGAGCTCTGGCTCCTGTTCGAGGCGGTGGCTGCCGTGCGGCGACTGCTGGCGGCGCGACGGGAGGTGGCATTCCCGCTCGGGCCGACGGAGGCGAGCCCCGAATGATCAACATCCTGAACAGTCAACATTAAGGAGGCGGCAGTGATCGCAGTGATGGGTGCGACGGGCAACACTGGACGGATTATCAGTGAGCGACTGCTGGAAGCGGGGTCGGAGGTGCGGGCGCTGGGCCGATCGACGGAGCGGCTGGCCGGTCTGGTCGATCAGGGTACCGAGGCGGCGGTGGGC
>JBDHAD010000017.1:0-59573 GCA_039588215.1 Gemmatimonadota bacterium | reverse complement strand
AGATTACGCAGCCAGCGCCAAGTTGTCGTTGGCAGCTAAAATGTTTCCCGGTGTTTTTCGAGGATCCGAGCACCTCGGCACGCTCCCGCGGCTTCCAGTTCACGCGTCGAAGCCTTGTCGCCCCCAGGTTTTCAAGAAGCACTACAGCGCCCCGGAAGGCCTGGGCCTCCGGAGTGCCGATACAGGATACACGATTCCGGTGCACGTGGTTCCGCGCAAGAAGCACACCCGGTGGCACCATAAAGGCGGATTCCGCGCGCCTCGACGCCGGTATCAGCGTTTTGACAGTCTTGAAGCTGCACGGGTATACTCGAATTGCGGCCCCGTGCCAGGTGTCGCGATCCTGACGCCACCTCTGGGACGGGGATAGCTGCCCCGAGATCGATCAAGCACCCGCTCCGGCGGAGGAGACAATACATGTTGCTCAGAGATTTCTTCTCGACCGACACGATCAAGCTGGATCTGGAGGCCGAGACGAAGGATGATGCGCTCAAGGAACTCGTGACTCTCTTCGGTCTGGATGACAAGTCGGAGGGGATCCTGTTCAAGATGTTGAAGCGGCGGGAGAACCTCGGATCGACCGGGATCGGGCGTGGAATCGCCATCCCGCACTGCCGCTCGCTGGTCGTGAACCGGCTCCGGGTCGCGTTCGGCCGACAGGCATCCGGAATCGACTTCAAGGCGATCGATGGAAAGCCCGTGCGCTACATATTCCTAATCGTCGCTCCACCGCTGGAGGTTTCCAACCAGTACCTTCCCGTGTTGGGAAAGATCGCCCAATTCGGCAAAGAGCCGGACGTCCCAGAAAAGCTTGCCGCGCTCGAGAAAGAGCAAGGCTTCATCCAGCTACTCGAGTCCAAGGGCATCTGACCGTGCACCCGCAGCTCGAGCTCTTACTGGAGATCCAGGACCTACGGTCGCAAAGCGTCGGCTTGCATGAAGAGCCGCTGCGGGCCGTCGAGAGCAAGTTGTTCGAAGTCGAGATCGAGGATGCCGTTCAACGGCTCGACGAAAAAGTGATCGAGCTCGAGGAGCGTCTGAGCCCGGAGGTACGCCACCGCTACCGGATGATCAAGGACAAGGGAGACCGAGCGGTGGTTCCGGTACTGGCCGGAATCTGTTACGGTTGCTTCATGGCTGTTCCGACCGCATGGGCTTCGGAGGCAGCTCGAAACCGGCGTATCGACGTGTGCGAGAACTGCGGTCGGTTCCTGTATCACGTCGATTGAGGTAGTCCGGACGTCAGCGCGCCAACACCCTGCCATCTCCGGTTCGACGTGTGACGCCCTCGCGATCCAGGTACTCGAGAATCGGAATCAGGTATTTACGCGATAGGTCGAGGGCCTCCTTGAAGCGGGTCGGGGGGGCGACTCCACCATCGGCCAGCAAGTCCCGGACACGTGCCACAAGGGACTCACGCTCCTCGCAGGCGATGTGTATCTCCGGCGTGATCGCGACGATTCGCCCCTCATCCTGCAGAAGCGGAAGCAGATCATCGAGCAGATCACGATCGATCCCGAGCGCCCGGCCCAGGTCCTTTACCGTCGGCGGTTGAAGCCCGCCCATCCGGATCCTACGGAGGATCTCTCCCCGAGCCTCGCGTTCGGTCTCGGTCAAACGGGGCTCATGTCCTGGTAGAGAGACGCGCGGGCCATCGATTTGAACAACTCCACGCTCCGAGAGGCCCCCGAGGGCTGCGTCGACAAGTTCCGAGGCGCAGGAGCGCCTGGCTTGAGCCCGTACCGCACTGAGCGAGACCGCGGACGCGCGCCGATGAGTCTCTTGAAGCCGCTCGACCGCCTCCAGCGTCCGAGCCGTGGTCCGATCGAGCGCGTCCTTGCTGAACCACACCTCCCCGATACGAAGAAGCTCGGAATCGGTCTCGCCGGTCTCTTTCACGGCTGCGGCCGTGCACCCCGTCGCGAGCGGAGCTTCGACCTCAGGAAGACCCCAGGTGTCGCGCAGTTGAATCGCCGCGCGGATGGCGACGCACGGATCGTCGTCGAGGATCGATGCCCAAGCTCCCGTTCTTGAATCCCACTGACGAGGAGGGTCCAGCTCGGCGATCTCACCCCCACCAATCGTCGTAACCGGAGAATAGAACCTGAGAATGAGGCGATCCCGAACCCTGGCTACGAGGGGGTCTTCCAGCACGAGGACCGCCCAACCCGACGCACCTGGTTCGAGGGTGTGCGCACCCGCCGACAACACGCGGGCCATCGTCTCTCTCGTCCCCAGGTACACCCGGATGCGCTGTCCATGCTCGAGCGGACGGCCGGGACGCTGGAGCACCTGGAGCCGAACTCCCAACCGGGCCGACTCACACCAGTTGTCATCCGAAACGAGGACGCTGCCGCGGGGTGCTTGGGGGGGCTCCAGCCCGACCAGAGCCAGCGCACATCGGTGGCCGGCGGACACGTTCGATCGAGCATGTCCGTGCACTTGGAGGGCCCGCACGCGAGCCACATGTCCTCCTGGCATGACCGTGAGTTGATCGCCGACGGCCACGCTCCCGGTCCAGAGCGTTCCAGTCACCACCGTGCCTGTACCACGAATGCTGAAAGACCGATCGACCGGGAGGCGAAACAGATCGTGCCCCTCACGGGCCTCCGTCGCGCGAAGTTCCCGGCGCAGAGCTTCTCGCAGTGCCTCCAATCCGCTCCCGGTCGGGGCCGAGACGGGCACGATCGGCCATGATTCGTGCCCCAACACCTGGCACAGCAACTCCCCCGTTGCGTCCTTCGCCAGCTCCAACCATGCCTCATCCACTCGGTCGGTCTTGGTCAGAGCCACGACCCCATGCTCGATACCGAGCAATCTGGCGATCGCCAGATGCTCGTACGTCTGCGGCATCGGTCCTTCATCGGCCGCGATCACCAACAGCAGCAGGTCGATGCCAGTCGCACCCGCCAGCATGTTCTTGAGAAAGTCCTCGTGGCCGGGGACATCGACGATCCCGGTCTCCAGATTCTGATCGAGCGGGAGCTCCGCGAAGCCGATGTCGATGGTGAGGCCCCGTTCGCGCTCTTCCTTCCAGCGGTCCGTCTCGACACCCGTGAGAGCGCGCACGAGGGCCGTCTTCCCGTGATCCACGTGGCCGCCGGTCCCGATCACGAAGCCGCTCGAGGGCGTCACATCCGATCCGGGCGTGCTCATGCGAGCTCTCGGAGAAACGGCAGAGATCGGAGCTGAGAGCCTTCTGCCAGATGGTAGCGAATGAAATCGGAGAGCCACCGGCCCTGCGGCCCGGCCACAGGGCCCTCCAGCCGGCCACCCTCCACGAGCCCGCGCAAACCGGACAGCTCGTTCGGCTCAATCGTGGGCCCGCTCGGGGTGCAACCCAGGCATCGCAGGCCGCCGGCCTCGAAATCGAAGCGTGCGCGCCCATCGCCGATGGGACGCCCACACGCGACGCAGCTCCCCAACTCGGGCTGGAAGCCGAGGGTTCCTACGAGTGACCAGATCCGACCCAGCCCGACCGTGACGCTATCTTGCCCGTCCAGCCCCAACAGTGCGTCGAGGCCGTCGGTGAGCGTCCGGTACAACCGGTCGTCTCGGTGCTCGGGTGCCAACCGCATCACGAGCTCGCACATGACGCTCGCGGCGGTGTACGCCCCGAGCTCGGTCCCCAGCGCCCGACGCTCGCGCAGTAGCTCGAACGCGGAGAGCGCGTGGAGGTCTCGACCGTCCTTCATGTACAGCGTCACGTCCCCCTCCGAGAACGGCTCCAGAAGACCCCCGAAACGGCTCTTCGGCCGGAGGGCACCACGCGCCAGGGCGGAACAGGGGCCGTACTCGAGCGTGATGAGCCGCAGGATCTTGCTCGTGTCGCTGTACCGGTAGGTCTGTAGCACGACCGCCCGAGTAGTGACTATTCCCATCCCGCCTCGAATCGGGTCTCGGGTCGTGGGGCGCGGGTGCCTCAGCGCACGATTAGATCGACCGCCCCCTGCCCGACCGGAATGTCGTCCAGGAATGCGCCATCGGCGGACAGCAACGCTAGGCGGCCGCTGGCACCCGCGGAGAACGTGATGCACAGGAGCCGCCCATCGAGCAAGCTCGTCGCCGCCCAGCAATTCAGGTCCGCTCCCGAGGCATCCCGCGGACGAATCGGGTTGTTGGGTCCACGCGCGAAGGTGCGCGTTTGCAGGTTGAACGACAGGACATCGGTGCTCCCGAAGTCGCTTCCAGTGGTGCGCGTCACGTAGATGAAGCCGTTCAGTCCGGGCTCCATGGCGATCCCGTTGCCCTGTACCGCGAGCGAGGAGATCACCTCTCTCGCGGCCGCATTCGCGATCACCAACTGCCCGTCGTTGTTGGGTGCAAAGTCGGGTGCCGGCCCGAATCCACCTCCGGCGAGGACGAGTACATCATCCCCCAGGACAAGGGCGTCGTTCGCGTTGACGGCGCCCGTGAGCGCGATCTCGTCGAAGAACGAGCCGTCGGTGAACCGGTACAGTCCGATACGGGGATCGCCCAGCGGCTGGAACGTTCCACCGGCATCGTCCAGGTTCGCGTCGATCGATAGCAGCACCGCCGCGACCGAAATGACGCGCTCCGTGAACTCGCCCACATCCGCCGCCAACAGCTGTGCGGAGGGCGATCCGGGAAACGCGATGTAGATGGAATTGTCTCCTCGCGTGCCCACCAGCGTGCCGACCGTTCCCCCGAGGTCGATCACGAGGCTCGGCTTCGAGGGATCGGCCAGTGCGCCGGCCGCGCCGGGGAAGGTCGTGACGGCCTGCTCCCCCGTGGCGAAGCTTCCGAACAGGATCTGGCTACCGCCCGCGGCACTGATCGTGGTGACCCAGATGTCCGAGAGAACGTCCATCGCCACCCCGTCGAATTGTGGGGGTAGGATGATCGGACTGGCGGCGGTCTCCAACGCATCGCCGCGTACGACGAGGCGCGAAATCGTCTTGCTCAACGAGTTGAGCACCAAAACCTCGGCCGTGATGGGTGGCCCGTTTCCGTTCCCGTTCCCGTTCGGGCCTGTGGAATCGATGCAGGCCCCGGTGACCAACCCCAGGCCCAGGGTCACGGCCATCGCTCCACGTAGCGCTTGGCGCATCCTCTGCCTCCTCATGAGAGTGGTATGTCCGAGGGATCTCCACCCGGCGGTGCGGCCGGGACCTCAGCGTCCGGCGCGCGTCCGACGTGGTCGACGGACGACCCGTCGAGGTCCATGTTCCCGGCCCGTCGGTCAGAGGGCAACCCGGACCGCGGAGGTGTCTGAAATCCGATGCGAAACGAGAGCTGTCTCCCCGGCTCGGGGAAGAGCTCGACGAGCTCATGACGCGCGTCCAGCAGGTTTCGGATCCCAAGCTCGATCTCGAGATCCACCCTGCCGATGTGTATCGTCTGGCGCCCCGCGACGTCCACGAGCGCGTAGGCCGGCAACTCGTGCGTGGCCGCGAGCGAGGTCACGCGCGGACCCGTGTAGCGAAGCCGCACGAGAGCGCGGCGGGGCCCGGAGACCCTCTCGAGCGCAACACCGCCAGACCACTCGGGCTGATACGGCAGCGCCGTCCGCTCGGTCTCGAAACGCACCCGGCTTCGGGTCCAGGTGCCTGCGAGATCGATCTCCCAACCCACCGCTGGCAACAGCTCCAACCCCAGCTCGACCCCGAGCGCCGTCAGCCGGCCCGCGTTACGGGCGCTCCACACTGCCGTGCTGCTGGGGAGCCAAACGATCGGGTCTGTGGTCTGCCGATAGAACGCGCTGGAACGCGCCCGAAGGCGCCCTGGACTCCACTCCACACCGAGCTCCGCATCGAGCCTCACACGCTCCGGGAGCAGATCGCGGTTGGGCCGCACCTGATAGCTCGATGCGAGATACAGATCGGCGAAAGTCGGGATTCGGTACGCCTGCGCGGCACGGCCCCAGACTCGCCACCCCTCCCCGAACCGACTACCGATCGAAAGCGCGGGCGAGAGCATGGCGTCGCCCCCGGCCATGTCCGCGGCGAGTGACGGGGTAACTTCCAATGTCGGGGGGCCGAATGCCCTCGATGCGCTCAGACCGGCCATCCAACGCCCGTTCGGTCTGTCCAGTGTGGCACCGCCGACGCTCTCGTTCGCCGCGTAGCCAGCCAGGAGCCACGACGAGGAGACACTGGGCCGCCAGCGGCCCTGCACGCGGATCTGCCGGGCGCTCAGCGACTCTTCGCGGTCGAGGCGTCGGTCCGTATACCACTGCCGTCGGTGTGTGTACCCGGCGGTAACCCCCGACCCGCCCTCGGTCCCCGCGCTCAGCGAGAACTGTCCGGTCACCTCGCGCCATCGGGCCTCGTCGAACAGGCGGGTCCCCATTCGCCCCGGGCTTCCTCGCTCAACGGCATCCACACGACCCAAGGCGCTGACCGGCAGACTCTCGAGCTGGGCCGCGATCGTCACATGCGCGTCCCGGCGGTCCGCGTTCTCGCGTTTCTCCGATGGTTGCCCGGGCCAGACACGGTTCTCGAAGCTGTAATCGTTCTGAGCGCGTTGTAGTCGCGCCCCGATGCTCAGCGACCCGACGCGTCCGCTGGTCCCGCTGGACAAGTCCGCTGCCAGGTGTCCGAAGGACCCGGCGGTGAGACCGACCGAGGTGCCCCGAGCCGTGCTTCGCGTGCGGAGTGCCAGGACCCCCGCGGACGCTCCCGACCCGCTGCCGGCCTCGGCGCCGAGCACGACGGTGGCGGACTCGAGGCTACTGGTCGGGATGCCCGACAGATCCGCGGCACCCGTCAGAGGGTCATTGACCGGCATGCCGTCCAGGAGCACCAGTACGGCCTCGGGTCGGCTTCCTCGGATCGTGACCATCTGTGGTCCGCCTTCACCGCGCCGACGCAATTCGAGTCCCGGCAACCCGGCCAGCCACTCCGCGAGGGTCGTGGACGGCGGCGCGCGCTCTCCGAGCTCGATGTGGTGCAAGGTGTGGCCTCGGAGTTGAGCGGCACGCTCAGCCTCGACGCGGGTGAGGATCTCCTCGACCGGGACGGGCGCCGGGCTCAAATAGACATCGAGCTCGTTGCTGGCAATGCCGCCGGCATCACCCACACGCACGCGACGGGTCACGGGAGCGAAACCCATCGCGCTCGTGTGCAGATCGTACACGCCGCCTACCTCGACGGCAGTGCTATACGTACCGCTCTTCCCTGCCTCGGCAACCGGGATGGAACCAGTCCCGTCCGTCCTGTGGCCCGTCCGCGTGAGCCAGACTCGCGCCCCCGGAAACGGGCGAGCCGCGTCTCCCTCTCCCGCCCAAACTCGGACGTGGAGCTCGACAGGGAAGGAAACGCGCTCTGCTCCATCCCGGCCTGCCCGTGGATCGATGGCCCTGGTTACGTCCTGTGCCAAGGCTCCCACCGGGACCACCGTGAGCCATATCCCAGCCAGGGCCGCGATCCCGTTGCGGCCCCCCGCTCCGATAGCGCGAGCGCCTTGTTCGCGTCTCACCATTCCTGTCCGTCCTCCGAGCCCGCGGCGATCGGTTCTGCGATGGGTACCACGAAGAGGCCGAGCGGACCCAGGTCCTCCACGCGGACCTTACATCCGTACGTCCGCCGCAACGCGTCCGGCTCGAGAACCGAGCTCGCGTCGCCTCCCGCGATCAACTCTCCGTCCGCCAGGAGCAGAAGCGAGTCCGCGTAGCGGCTGGCCAGATTCAAGTCGTGGGTCACGCAGACGACGGTCCAGCCGCCTTGGCCCACCAGCCGTCTCAGGAGCTCGAAGAAACGGACCGCGTGTCCGAGGTCCAAATGCGCGGTGGGCTCATCCAGCAGGAGTATTCTGGGAGCCTGAGCCAGTGCCCGCGCGAGCTTCGCCCGCTGCACTTCTCCTCCGGAGAGCTCCGCCAACTGGCGATCGACCAGGGTCCACATGTCCGTGCGTCGGAGGGCCGCGTCGACGGCCTCGTGATCTTCAGCTGCCAGTGGCGCCCAGGGGCGCACGTAGGGATTGCGGCCGAGCTCCACGAACTCCCGTACGGTGAGCGGTACGTGCAGCGGTGGTTCCTGAGCGACCACCGCCATGTATCTCGAGAGCTCTCGACGCCCCCATTCATCCAGCCCGCGATCGCGAAGGCTGATCCGCCCGGCAGACGGTCGCGACACGCCGGACAGGAGACGCAGGAGAGTGCTCTTCCCCGCCCCGTTCGGTCCGACCAGTGCCGTCCAGCGTCCCTCTTGGATGTCACAAGTGACGCCGCGTACCGCCTCGTCGCCGGTCCGTGGGTACGCGAACCTCACGTCGCGTAGCCGGAAGAGAGGCACCGGCTCACGCATGTCGCCTGCGCAGCAGCAGGAGGAAGAGCGGGACTCCCAGGAGCGCCGTCACGACGCCGACGGGTAGCTCGAGGGGACGGAACGTGGTGCGGGCGAGCGTGTCGGCAAGCACGAGCACGCCTCCGCCCGCCAGAAAACAGAACGGGATCAGGTATCGGTGATCCGCTCCCCAAATGAGACGTACGGCGTGTGGCACCACTAGTCCGATGAACCCGATGACACCGGCCACGCTCACCGCTGCGGCGGCGAGCAGAGATGCCAGCAGGAACGAGGCCCGCTTGACCGTCTCGACTCGCGTTCCGAGGTGGGCTGCGGTCTCCTCGCCCAGCGCGAGCGCGTTGAGATGCCGAGCGAGAGCAAGGGCGGCCAGCGTCGAACCCCCCGCGTACAGTGCGAGCGCGACCGTCATCTCCCAGGACACGCCGCTCAGGCTGCCCATCGTCCACAGGACGGCGGCCCGCATGGCTTCCCCACGCGCCATGGTGAGCATCAGCATGACGCCCGCGCCGAAGAACGCGGCGACCACGACACCAGCGAGAATCATGATGTGCGTGTCGAGCCGGCCGACGGCATAAGCGACCCGAAACACGATCCCGATTGCCAACAACGCGCCGGCGAGGCTGGCCAAGACAAGCCCGCCCGACCCCAACCACGAGAGACCGAGAGTCAGAGCCCCGACGGCGCCGAATGCCGCCCCGGATGAGACACCGAGCAGATAAGGCTCCGCGAGCGGGTTGCGAAGCAACGCCTGAAACAACGCGCCGGAAACGGCCAGGCTCGCCCCGGTCAGGATGCCCGCGACTACGCGCGGCAAGCGGAGCGAGACCAGAATCGAGCGCGCGGCCGGATCGGCGCCCGGATCCGTCAACGCGCTCCAGACGGTGGCGGGCGACAAGGGTGCGGCCCCGAGGAGCAGGCCGCAGATCCCGGCCAGCAGGACGAACCCACCGAGAAGCGAGGCCCCGACCGCCTTACTCCCGATCACCGACATGTCCCCTCGACGAGCGTGGCGGTCTTCAGCTCGCGTAGGTTCGATGCGTCCGGGTGCAGGACGCGGGCGATCTCCAGAGCGGCCTCCACGATCCGCGGCCCGAGCCGGTGCGCCAGGTCCCCATCGATGTTGTGGACCTCTCCGGAGGCAACGGCGGGCACGGCCATCCACCCGGCCCGTTCGGCCGGAGCGGCGCGCTCGGCCTCTTGTCGAGACACGGGGTACAGAATCACGTCCGGCGCCCGGGCAACGATCGCCTCTAGGCTCACCTGCGGGGATGGGTCTGCCAGGTCATGGAAGATGTTCTGCCCTCCCGCTGTCTGGATCAGCGCGTCCAGATAGCTGCCACGACCTACTGTGATCGGCGGGTCCGCCCACACGTCGTAATAGACGCGGGGCCGCTGGCGAGACCCGACAGACTCCCTCACGCGTGTAAGACCCTCGCGTATCTGGTTCTGTAAGCGTACGGCAGCTGGTCGGCAACCTGTCACCTCACCGAGCGCCAGGATATTGCGGTCCAGGTCTTCCAGGGTGTCGTGATGCAGCGTGAGCGTGGGGACTCCCAGGTCTGATAGCCGCTCGGCAACACCGGCATTGCCGGCTCCCGCGTACAGGATGACGAGATCGGGTTGCCGCGCCACGACCAGCTCTAGCGCCGGGCGGACCCCGTCTCCGACATCGGGAATGGTCCTGGCGGCGGCCGGATAGATGTCCCAGTGGGTTCGTCCCACGAGTCGATCGCCGGCCCCGATGGCGAGCAGGATCTCCGTGGCGGCGGGGATGAGAGACACGATGCGCCGCGCGTCCGCCTCCTGTCCGGCCGGCACCGACCGTTCGGTGGACCCGCGTGTGCCACCCGCGAGGATCGCCACGAGAACCAGCGCCGAGAGACCGCCGACGGCGACGGTCCGCGCCGTCCGCGAGATGGGAACACTGGAGTTTCGTCTGTGCACCGCACCGTCTCCCAGAAGGGATCGGTGCGAGTCGGCCGACTCAAGAGAGGCTGGACCCGCCCCCACCCTTCCCGCGAAGAGCTCGTTGGGGCCATGGACGGGTGCGTCTCCTGGCTCGAGGTGTCCTCCCCATGCGCCTTCCCGGCAGAGTCTTCACGCCAGTGGCACGGTGCCAGGGGAGCCGGCTATTACGCCGAACCTCTCACAGTGGCGGGGCCGCGTCGGTTTCTCACCGAACTTCCGTTCGACCCGTCCATGTAACGTCTACGACAACGCAAAGTGCCTCGGCCGGCCGAGCGTGGCAACCCACTCCCTCCTCCACCGCCGCGCCCACCCCCTCCATTCGGGTGTCCCCATACTCACCATGTCACGCGACCCGCAAAGGCATCGCCGATGGATCCTCTCGACGAGCGACCGTAGATGCGCGCAAGGAGTTGGACAAGCGATGCGGGGCGCGGTCGGCTGAAAGGTCCAGGACGTTGCGCCGCGCAGCTTCCGTGTCGCGAACGAGAGGACCTTCGGCGATGCGCCTGCGGCAAGGTGATTGTGAGGAGAACCGCCCCTACGGTGTGAAGCGCCCGAAGTCCTCCGGGTTGAGTCGCTTCAAGTAGTCCCGTAGCGGCTCCTCTCCGGCGTCGTCCGGCTCATCGATTTCAGGTACCGGCTCCCCATCCATTTCGTCGATCTCGGCGTCCTCCATTTCGAGCGCGGAGAGTTCGAGCAGATTCTCGTCGGCGAAGATGGGGGCCTCCGCCCTGAGCGCCAGCGCGATGCTGTCGCTGGGTCGCGAGTCGATCGAGATAAACTCGCCGTTCCGACTGAAGACCAGTGAGGCGTAGTAGGTGTTGTCGACGACCTTCGTGATCAGGACGCGAACCAACGAACTCTCGAGTCCTCGGACTACCGCGGCGAACAGATCATGAGTGAGTGGGCGGGCGAAGTGGATTCCGGCGAGCTCCATGGCGATGGCGGACGCCTCGCCCGGACCGATCCAGATCGGCAGCAGGCGCTCACCGTCCTTCTCCTTCAGGATTACGACCGGCGTGCTGGATGTCTTGTCCAGCCCGAGGCTCGCGACCGTGACCTCCATCATACCTTGATCCATGGCAGCTCTAGTGCTCCGCTCGCTTCACTAGCATTTCGCCACTCTCAGGGCATCGCCTCGCAGGTCACTTCAGTCCCACGAGCCGAGGTAATGCTCCTGTGCGTTGGTGAGGACGTCTATCTGGATCCCCATCGCCGCCAACTTCAAGTTCGCGATCTCTCGATCGACCTCGAGGGGCAAGCGATGCACGTCGCTTGCCAGCGAGGCGCCATGCTGGCTGAGCAGGTACTCGGCGGCCAGTGCCTGGTTCGCGAACGACATGTCCATCACGCTCGCCGGGTGGCCCTCGGCCGCCGCGAGGTTGATAAGGCGCCCTTCGCCGAGCAGGACGATCCGCTTTCCGTCCAGCATGTACTCGTCCACGAACGGGCGCATTTCACGAGGCCCCTCCGAGATCTCCTGCAGGCGCGCGACGGCGATCTCCACATCGAAGTGGCCCGAATTCGCGACGATCGCGCCGTCCTTCATGAGGCGGAAGTGCTCTTCGCGAACCACGTCGCGGTTGCCCGTCAGGGTCACGAAGACATCTCCGATGGGCGCCGCGTCCTCCATCGGCATCACGCCGAACCCATCCATCGTGGCTTCGAGCGCCTTGAGTGGATCCATCTCGGTGACGATCACCTTCGCGCCCGCTCCCCGCGCTCGCTGCGCGACGCCTCGACCACACCACCCGTACCCGGCCACGACGAGCCTGTCTGCACGTGACTACCGAGACGGCCAACCTGGGCGAGTACGGGCATGAAACGCGCGGCCCACGCCACCCGTTGTTGCCCGGCGTCCGCCAGAGCGAGGTCCGCCACGTCATAGATCAGCTGGGTCGTATCGCTCATATCGGGTGTACCGTTCCTCCCTCGGGGTTCGGTCTGAAGTCTAGGCGGTCGACAGCGCCTCTTGCCCGGCACCGAGTTGGCTTCTGAGCTCCTCTACTCGGTCCGTGCGCTCCCACGTGAAGTGGCCGTCATCCGTCGGCGTCCGTCCGAAGTGGCCGTACGTGGCGGTAGGGCGATAGATCGGGCGACGCAGCCCGAGCCGCTCGATGATCTGGTTGGGTCGCAGGTCGAAGATGTCCCGCACCGCCTCCGCCAGTCGCTCATCCTCGGCGACGCCGGTCCCGAACGTATCCACCATGACGCTCACCGGCTCCGCGACTCCGATCGCGTATGCCAACTGGATCGCTGCGCGCTTCGCCAGGCCCGCCGCGACGATGTTCTTGGCGATCCAACGCGCTGCATACGTTGCGGAGCGGTCCACCTTGGATGGGTCTTTCCCACTGAACGCGCCCCCTCCATGGCTGCCGACGCCTCCGTACGTGTCGACGATGATCTTGCGGCCGGTGAGCCCGCAGTCTCCTTGCGGTCCGCCGATCACGAACCGACCCGTGGGGTTGATGTGATGTGTGATCGTGTCGGGATCGCATAGCTCGGCCGGAAGCACGGGCTCGATCACCTTCTCGATGATCGTGGCGCGAATCTCATCGTTCGTGGGCTCCGGGTCGTGCTGGGCGGCCACGACGACCGTTGGAATCGAGACCGGACGCCCGTTGTCGTATTCGACGGTGACCTGGGCTTTACCATCGGGGCGGAGCCACGGAATCTCCTCGCTGTGGCGTAGCTCCGACAAGCGACGTGTAAGCGCGTGTGCCAGCGTGATGGGCAACGGCATGAGCGCTTCTGTCTCGTCGGTTGCGTAGCCGAACATCATCCCCTGATCCCCCGCCCCGCCGGTGTCGACCCCGCGTTTGATGTCCTCGGACTGTCGGTCGAGCGCGATCAGGACCGCGCACTTTTCCCAGTCGAGTCCGTAATCCGCGTCGGTGTACCCAATGTCGCGAGCAATGCCGCGAGCGATATCGGGAAAATGCAGGCTGGCTCCAGTCGTGATCTCGCCAGCAACGAGCACGAGCCCTGTGGTGACCAGTGTCTCGCACGCCACGCGCGCTTCCGAATCCGCGGCCAGCACCGCATCCAGCACTCCGTCCGAGATCTGGTCCGACATCTTGTCGGGGTGCCCTTCGGTCACGGACTCCATCCGGCCGCGTTCCTCTCGCAACTCCCTCAGGTTCGGGCTCCCGGGGCGACTGGGGCGGTGTCGAAAGGCACCGCCGTGGCCAGGTACTCCGCGAGCCGGTCTTTGAGCCCCGTGACCCCCTCCGCATCGAGCGAATCGCAGATTCTCGCCAGCTCAGTACAGGATACGGATCGCACCACCTCCCGGGCCTCCGGAATGGAAAACACCGGGAGACTGAAGTCGCGGTATCCGAGACCGAGGAGAAGCGCGAGACCGATTGGGTCGGAGGGCAGATCCCCACACACGTCGATGTCCAGTTCGAACTTCGACGCGTCGTTCTGCACGCGAGCGTAGAAGCGAATCATCGCCGGGTGAAGCGGGTCGGCCAGGTGCGCCAGTCGCGCGTTGCCGCGATCCACGGCCAGCGCGTACTGGGTCAGATCGTTGGTCCCGAGCGAAACGAAGTCGACCAAGTCCGAGATCAGGTCTATCGTTTCGACGAGGGCGGGGGTCTCGACCATCACGCCGAGCTGGATTTGCCGCACCGTACCGGGATCCGACAACCCCTCCACCACCTCGTCGAGGATCGCCCGAGTCATACGGATCTCGTCCACGTTTGTCACGAACGGGAGCAGGATCCGAAGCTCGCCATCCGCTCGGGCACGGGCCGCCGCTCGCAGTTGATTGCGGAACAGGTCGGGGAGATCAAGGCAGACTCGAATCGCTCGCCAGCCGAGATACGGATTCTCCTCCGGTGGCATTTCCAGGAAGAGCGGAAACTTGTCGCCGCCGATGTCGAACGTGCGCAGGGTCACGGGGTGGTTCGGGAAGGCCTTCACGACCCGTCGATACGCCTCGTACTGCTCTTCCTCGTTGGGGATCACGCGTCGGCCGATCACGAGAAACTCCGACCGGAACAGCCCGACCCCCTCCGCACCGACACGGCGCGCGGCCTCCACATCATCTGGCTGATCCAGATTCGCCCGCAGCCGGATCCGTGTTCCGTCCACCGATTCGACCGGACCGGAAAGCTCGGGCGTGCGTTGTGCCCACTCGCTCAATCGATCGATCATGCGGCGGTGCGCCCCGGCCTCGTCCTCCGTGGGGTTCACGATGATGCTGCCCGACCCCCCGTCGAGAAGCACGAGGGCGCCGTCATCCAGATCGGTCAAGGACGAGCCGACCCCGACTACGGCCGGGATCCCCATGGACCGCGCCAGCACAGCGCTGTGGGAGGTCCGGGATCCAGCCGCCGTGATGAGCCCCAGGACCAGATCCGTGTCGAGTCGAACTGCGACGCTCGGGGTCAAGTCCTGGAAGACCAGGATCGCCTGTTCGTCCGGTAGAGCCAGCGGGTCGCTTCCCCGTCCCTCGAGGCGGGCGAGGACCCTGTAGCGAACATCCTGAATGTCGGCCAGCCGGTCGACGATCATCAGGTGGGCCGCGTCTACGATTTGAGTGCGAATCTCGAGGAGCCGCCAGTCGAATGCCCGCTCCGCCGACAGGTAGTTGTCGCGGATGTACGAGACGGTACCATCGATCAGATCGGGATCCTCCAACATCAAGATCTGAGGGTCGAAGATCTTGGCCTCGATGTCACCCAGCTCGGCGGCCGTCTCTTCACGTAGCTCTTCCACACGTTCGCGCGCCCATGCGCGAGCCTCGTTGAAACGCGCGATCTCGCGTTCGACTTCGTCGGCCGAAATCGTGCGGTGTTCCGCGGGTGGAAAGTCCCAGCTCACGCGTCGGGCGACCCCGACGACCCTCCCCGGCGCCGCTCCGATACCGAGCAGGCGCTGGCTAGCGCGCGTCATGAGCCCACCCGGGTCACGCGGACCCTGGAAGCGGATCGAGCCCGGTGGCCAGCTCTTCGTCGAAACCATTGTTGACAAGGGTCGTGAGTGATTCCACGGCGGCCTGGGCATCCACGCCGGCGGCTCGAATCAAGATCTCCGAGCCGGCCTCCGCCGCGAGCATCATGACGCCCATGATGCTCTTGCCGTTCACCTCGAGGCTCTCCTTCTCGACCCAGATCTCGGCGTCGAACCGGGAGGCGAGCTTGACGAACTCCGCCGCCGGCCGGGCATGTAGTCCCAACCGGTTACGGATTCGAACCGTCTCACGAGCCTCGAGGATGATATCCTGGCGCTGCCCCATCGCCTCGCTCATCGCCTCCGGTCCCTCGACATCCCTCAGATGATCCAGGTCAGGCAGGCTCCAAAAAGGAGCGACATCGCCAAGACTGCACCACGAGAGGGCAAGAAATACGCCCCAAAGCCCACCAACACCGCTCCTCCGATCGCCTCCGGGACACCCGCCTCAATCGGCAGTCGCACAAGGAGTAACGCCACCGCCGCCCCCATGAGTGCCTGGTTCACGGGGACAAGCCGTGTGGCGAGCTGTTTCAAGGGGGAGCGGGTCAACACCCCTCCCACGTTCAGGCCTTCCCGCCAGCCCCGCCGGTATCCCCAAGCCCGGAGCGAGAGGTGCCCGCTGTTGTAGAGGAGCAAGAAACCGAGCGCTGCAGCCCGAGCGTCCAGCCCGAGGCAGAACGCAAGGATCGACGTCAGGAGACAGAACGGGCGCCACCCGGCCCAAACCGCCTGGTCTCCAATCGCGCCGAGCGGGCCCCGAAGGGCTGTCCTGAACTGCTCGATCGTCTCGGGCGCGTGCTCCTCGTACTCGATACGCGCCAGCGCGCCCACCGCGAGCGAGCTCAGGTACGGGTGGGCGTTGAACGCGGACGCGTGTCGCTCGAGAGCCGCGCGGAGCGCCACCGGATCGCCCGCGTGAATCCGCGTGAGGAGGGGCCACAACGCGTACGCGATCCCTCCTCCGATCATCGTACGGTAATTCCACGACCCTTGCACGGCAAAGCTGCGCAGGAAGGCGGCTGAGTGGTCCGATCGTGTCGGTCTCACGCGACGACCGTTCCCAGAGCGGCTCCGACCAACGCTCCAGCGCCAAATGCGAGCCAGCCTCTCCGGCGCCCCCCCAACACCCTGGCGCCCACCCCCGCCAGCCCGGCGATACCCGCAGCAGCCAGCGCGACCGAGATACGGGCCTGGGTCGGGGTGGCGAAGGTGGTCGCGACGCGTGCCGCGACCATTGTGGGTACCACGAGGACTCCGGGGATGAAGGCGGCGCGCCCCGCGTCGGGACGCATGGCCAGGCGGTGTCGCCGAGTCAGCGTACGGCCGTCGCCACCGAGGGCCATCGGGTCACCGACGAGGCGTCCGCAAAACGTGCGTTGTAGCTGGATGGAGTGGCTCCCGATCCAACCGATCGCCCAACCGGCCAGCGTGACGGTGATCAAGGGCAACAACCCGGCCCCCGACCCCGCATTCGCGTAGGCTGCCCCGGCCACGAGCCCGGCCGGACCCGTCTCCGGGTACCTGGCCGCACCGTAGGGTGGGTGGCGCGCGCTCACGATCTCGAGCAGGGCTCCACTCAGGAAGCCCGCGGCGGGGTCTCCGAACAGGAGACCGCCGAGAGTACCGGCCACGATGGGCCGGGAGATCATCAGCTGCGGCCAGCTGATTCCGTCAAGCCCGACGAATGCTCCCAGGGCCACCAGGAGGAGCCACAGTCCGGGACTCAGATCAAGACCGGCCAACGGACCTCAGGATTTGTTCGAGGGAGATCTCGGGTGCCGTCGGCAGGTCTCTGGCCGAGACGCGGTCCACGAGTAGCTCCATGGCGAGTAGGTCGTCTGCCTCCGCCTCTCCGAGGAACACGTAATCAAGCGCCCGAGACCGATCTTTCGCGGAGTGTAGCCCACCAATGTTCACGCGTCGACCCCGCAACAGACCGCTCTCTGCCAGGTGTCGCATCGCGGCCGTATCTCGCGTCAATAGCGCACCCTTTCCCGTGAGGCGGTCTAACTCCTCGAATCGGCCGATCGCCTCGGTGAGCCCGAGAAAAAGCGCCTCGACTCCCTCCGTGAGGCCACTGGCGTACAGCTCCTGCTCCCATGCGCTATCGGCGAGGTCATCATCGACCACGATGTAATGGTCGATCCCGAGCCTGACCCCCCAACCGACCAGGACCTGGCCATGCAGGAGTCGCTCGTCGATGCGGAACAGGGTGAGCGTCACGAGACCCGAGGGCTCTCTTCAGGGCCCGTCTGAGCCGGCCTGCCCGGAGGCGTGGTGCGCGCCCATCTCGGCGCGACCCTTGTGCAGCAGGCGCTCGGTCAGCTCGGGGAGCGGCATGTCACGGTGGAACACGAAATCAAGCAACATCGGAAGGTTAACGCCGGTCAGAACGGCGATGTCATCGCTCCCGCGAGCGATCACACGACCGGCGAACGCACAGCTGCCGCTCGACAGATCGACGAAGATGATGGCCCCATCCCTGCCTGTCGCTGCCTCCAGTCGTGTGCGCAACTCCTCTGGTCGTAGGCCTTCGTTGCTGACCGGATGCAGGGCGTCCGTGACTCCAGAGATCTGTTCGACGGCTCGAACGAGGGCCTCCGCGAGTTGCGCATGGGCCAGGACAACGCCGCGGACCGGATCACTCATCGTCCTCCTCGAGGTACTCCCGTATGGGTTGCATGCGCTGGAGGAGACTTTGATCGAACTCTCGCGCCGTATCCACCCCGGAGTATTTGAGGAGGTGGGTCATCGCGACGACCTCCGCGATGACCGTGATGTTCTTCCCTGGGTTGAGCGGGACGACGACTTTGGCGACCTCGACATCGAGGATCTCGCTCATGTGCCCCGCGAGACCCGTGCGATCGTACGAGCCGTCTTCGCGCCATTCCTCCAGCTGGACGACGACCTCGATTCGTTTTTGCAGACGGACCGCACGAATGCCGAACAGGGCACGCACATCGATGATCCCGATACCGCGGATCTCCATGTGGTGCTGTTGGTAGTCGTGCCCCTTTCCGATCAGGATGTCATGGCCGCGCTTGTGCACCAGGACGACATCGTCCGCGACCAAACGATGGCCTCGTTCGACCAGATCGAGGACGCATTCGCTCTTCCCGATGCCACTGGGCCCTATGAACAGCAGCCCGACCCCATATACATCGGCGAGTGATCCGTGTATCGCCGTTCGCGGGGCGAACTCCTCCTCCAGGTACGGCTTCACACGGCGGTAGAAATCACCCGTCTTCAACATCGTGCGGATCACCGATATGCCATGCACCTCGGCGGCATCGGTCAGCGCAGTGGGTGGCTGCTGTCCTTTCGTGAGGATGACGCACGGGACCCCGGACTCGAATACTCGATCCATCGCCTTGCGGCACTCATCGGCCGGAAGACTCTCCAGGTACGAGAGCTCGGTCTCGCCCAGTACCTGGAGGCGGTCCGCCACAAATCGGTCCGTGTATCCGCTCAATGCAAGCCCAGGGCTCGACACTTCGGGGTTCGTGATCTCGCGGGCGAGGCCGGCCTCGCCCGCCAGGAGTTCGAGCGAGAGCGCGTCGCGCTTCGTGTCCAGAAGATCCCCGACCTTCAGAACGCTCAAGAATCGGTCCCCGTGTGCTCTCGGTCCCCGGGAGATGGGGCCTGGTGCTCGCGCCGCCTACCCCGTCGACGTCTCAGCTGGACCCCCAGCTTCTCGACCAGTCGGTCGATCGCGGATCGAGCGTCGTCAGCCTCCGCGCGGGCATGGATGCGGTCCGCGCGGTCCACACTCACCAGGGCCTCCACCTCGACCCGTTTCTTACCCTCCGTCAGCGTCACCTCCGCCTTCGACGCGCGCGGCTCGTAGCGCTCGAGATGATCGAACCGCCGCTGCACGAGCTCGCGCAGCTCATCGTCGATTTGAGAGTTTCGCACCGAGAGAATCACGTTCATCCGCAGTCTCCTCCGTCCCGTATGATCTGCACCAGTGATTGCTCAGTCTTTGTTGCCGCTCGGTCCCAGGAGAACCCGGCGGCGTGTTCGACAGCTCCGACCGCCATGTCCCGCCGCCGGTCGTCGTCCGCCAGGATGTCCCGAAGACGTTCGACCCAGGCCTCAGGGTCCGTATGGGCGACGAGGTAACCGGACACGCCGTCATTGACGGATTCACGCAAGCCGGGCGAGTTGCTCGCGATCGAGGGGGTACCGCACGCTGCGGCCTCGACGTTCGTGAGACCCCAACCTTCCTTAGGTGACGGATATACGTTGACCCAAGCTCGCTGAAGCAATTCTACCTTCCTTTCCTCAGGCACGTAGCCGAGGAACTGGACGCGCTCGGCGACTCCCATCGAGCGCGCCGCTCTTTCGAGGCGAGGGCGGTCATCCCCGCGGCCTACAACCAAAAGGCGCGGCTCCAGGCTATAAGCTGTCAGTCCGGCCAGTCCCTGCAAGACCACCTCCAGCCCCTTATAACGCTTAAGGCGACCGACGTAAACGACCGTAGGCTCCTCGAAGCGCGAATCCGCGGGACCCGGTCGAAAGCGCTCGTGGTCGATCCCCGGGTAGATGACCGAGATACGAGACCGGTCCAGCCCCCGAGCTTCGAGATCATCAGCAGTGCTCTCCGAAATCGCTTGGAAGGGTACACGGCGGTATGCCCATGGAATCCCACGCTCCGCGCTCCAGACCGTGGCCGCCACAGGCCACGAGGCCTCTCGAAACGCCGTGGTTCCGAACAGGTGCGGGACGAGACCCACCACAGGTTTCCGGGCCCACAGTGGTGTGAAGAGCGGCAGCTTGTTGATGTCCTCGACGACCATGTCGATCGGGGCGCCCTCTTCCAACGACCTGAATCCCGATCGGACGCGGAGCGGGAACGTGTGACGTCCTCCCGTCCGATGCACCCGCATTCCGTCCACCGTCTCGAGCTTCGGGGCGCCCTCCCAACCGGAGACGAGGAGTTGCACGTCGTGCCCCCGGGCGGCGAGACGTCCGAAGATCTCGTGTAGGTGGACCTCGGCGCCCCCGGCCTGGGGGTTCCGACGATCCTGCCAGTTGATGACGAGGAGGCGTAACGGGCGGGTGGCGTCGGAACGGTCCACGCAGTCACACGCGCGACGCCTAGACCGCCGCGTTCCGATGAACTGCGTCCAGCACCCCGTTGACGAAACGAGGGCTTTCCGCGCTCCCGTAGCGGCCGGCCAGCAGAATCGCCTCATGGATGGCGACCTTCGGTGGCACCTCATCCGCGTACAGAAGTTCGGCGATTCCGATCCGCAGAATGTTCCGATCGATCGCGTCCAAGCGTCCCAGCTTCCAGTTCGGCATCGTGGACTCGAGCACCCGGTCGATCGCCTCCCGGTTTGACTCGACGAGAGACAGGATACGCTCGACATGCGGCCTGTAGCGCGGAGCCATGCGGCGGTGTTCGAGGGCACTGGCGACGTGCGCCGCCAGCGCACCCCCACCCGTGATCTCCCAGCCATACAGGAGCTGGAGCGCCCAACTGCGCGCCCGGGAGCGCGTGTGTGGCGGGCGACTGACGCGCTCCGTCACGACCGCTCCATTAGCGAGAATAGATCGCACATCTCGAGGGCGGCTTCGGCGGCCTGAGTGCCGAGGTGCCCCACTTCTCCGCCTGTCCGGGCGAGGGCTTGCGCGAGAGACTCAGTGGTCAAGACCCCGAGGGCGATCGGCACGCCGGTCTGAAGCTGGATTCGTGTCAGGCCTACGGTGACGGCGGTGCAGATGTGCTCGTAGTGGCTCGTCTCGCCACGAATCACGCACCCCAGCGCAACGATCGCGTCGTAGGGGCCCTTCGCCGCCTGGGCCGCGGCCACCGGGATCTCCCAGGCTCCGGGCACTCGGATAAGGTCGAGGCTGGCCTCTGCCACGCCTCGGCGGAGGAGCTCCTCGCGAGCGCCGTCCACAAGCCGATCCGTGACCATCCCGTTGAATCGGGAGACGACGATGCAGATGCGTCGCCCGGCGCCGTTTGCCTGGCCTTGATAGTCCACCGTCTACTCGTCGCCGCGCGGGCCGGCGGTCACCTCGGTCAGGGAGATTGAATGAGGTGTCCGAGTTTCTCCCGCTTGGTTTGTAGATAGGGGCCGGCCTCCTCTTCGGCTTTCGGCTCCAACGGGACGCGTCCGCTGATCGTCAAGCCGAAGCCTTCCAGACCGGCGAGCTTCTTGGGGTTGTTCGTCATGATCCGAATCGACTGAAGACCCAAATCCAACAGGATCTGGGCACCGATTCCGTAGTTTCGTAGGTCGGGGGGGAAGCCGAGCGCTTCGTTGGCCTCTACCGTGTCGTGTCCTTCGTCCTGCAGTGCGTACGCACGGATCTTGTTAATGAGGCCGATGCCCCTCCCCTCTTGATCCAGATAGATGACGGCGCCCTGGCCCTCGTCCACCACGCGCTGCATCGCGGCGTTCAACTGTGCTCCACAGTCACACCGGTGGGAGTGAAACACGTCGCCTGTCAAGCACTTCGAATGCACTCGCACCAGCACATCGATTTGACCGGTGACATCACCTCGCACCAGCGCCACATGCTCTCGCTGATCGACGTCGTTCTGGTAGGCGATGATGCGGAAGTCGCCCCACGGCGTCGGGAGATCCGCTTCTGCCACGCGGTGCACCAACCGCTCGTTACGCAGCCGGTAGGACACGATCTGTGCTACCGTGATGAACGGGATCTCGTGTGTCCCGGAGAACTCCTCGAGATCCGGGCGGCGAGCCATGGTGCCGTCCGCGTTGAGGATCTCGCAGATCACGCCCGCAGATCTCAATCCGGCCATGCGAGCGAGGTCCACCGACGCTTCGGTTTGTCCGACGCGCTGAAGGACACCTCCGGGCTTGGCCCGCAAGGGAAACACGTGCCCCGGACGGACCAAGTCGGTGGGTTCCGTGCTCGGATCGACCGCGATCAGGATGGTTCTCGCCCGATCGTGGACGCTGATCCCGGTCGAAACACCCAGTTCCTTTCGGGCGTCGATCGAGACGGTGAACGCCGTTTCGTTCGGATCCGAGAGCTTGCCGTTCGTCATCAGGGGCAGCTCGAGGCGATCCGCGATCTCCTCGGAGAGGGTCAGGCAAATCAGCCCCCTCCCGTGCGTGCACATGAAGTTGACCCGCTCGGGCGAGATCTTCTCTGCCGCGCACACGAGATCGCCCTCGTTCTCGCGGTTCTCATCGTCGGCGACGATCACCACGCCACCGCGCCGAATCACGTCAATCGCGTGCTCGACCTCGTCATGGAAGGGTTCCGTCATCGATCGGTAACCTGTGTTGTCTGTTTGGATGCCTCCGCGCGCTCCCCGGGTCGCTCTCCCGGCGGAGTATCGAAGTACGGCTGGAGGAGTCTACGAACGTACTTGCCGATTAGGTCCGCCTCGACGTTCACGCGGCTACCGGGTCGCAGGCGCGGGAACGAGGTATGGGTCCATGTATACGGAATTATCGCCAGTTCCGCGATGTCTCCCTCCAGGTCGTTTACCGTCATGCTGACGCCATCGACGGCCAACGAACCGTACAGGACCGTGACCTCCGCCACGTGTGCCGGAAGCACCATGCGAACGAAGACGGTCTCACCCGCTTCGCGCACGCTCTCGACATTGGCTACCCCGTCCACATGCCCTTGGACCAGGTGCCCTCCGAACGGGTCACTGCCGCTGAGGGGCGGCTCGAGGTTCACGCGCCGCCCGGCGTCCCACTCACCCAGGGTCGTGCGCGAAAGCGTCGTGCGAATGGCCTCCACATCGAAACTCTCCTCGTCAGCCCGGACGACGGTCTGACAAACGCCGTCGACGGCCACGGAATCGCCAGCCCTGAGCTGGACCGCCCATTCCGGAACGCTGATGCGAAACCGAATGCCCTCCTCGAACGGCTCGCGAGTATCGACCGTACCGACGCCGCGGACCAGACCCGTGAACATCAGAGCCCCTCGAGCGCGGACCGGAGTGAGGTGTGCTCGAGGACGAAATGCGTATCGCTTCCGAGGACCTCCCTATCCACTGGCTCCCACTCCCCGGATTCGACAGGCCCGATGCCGGGGAAGGCCGGAACCCCCAAATCTCCGAAGAAGCGTGGAGCGACGATCAGATGCATTCGCTGGATGCAACGCTCCCCGAGCAGCACCGCGGCCGTTTGGCCCCCACCCTCGACCAGCACCGAGTCGACGCGGCGCTGAACGAGTGATGTCCAGATCTCCTCGATGCACAGGCGTCCCTCCTCATCGCTTGAGACGCCTACCACCTCGACCCCGGCATCCGCCAACGCGCGCGCGCGCCCCCCCGACACACAATCGAGGTCGGTGAACACCCAGACCGGACCCACGTCCGTCGTCTGCGCCAGACGTGAGCGGGGCGCGAGGCGCAGAGACGGATCCAACACGACTCGAATCGGTGGGCGACGCGGTTCGATGTCGCCGCGAACGGTCAGGCGGGGATCATCGATGTCCGCGGTCAGTCGACCGATGAGAATCGCGTCGTGGGCGGCTCTGATCTCGTGTACTCGTCCCCAGGCCGCGGAACCCGAGACAGTGGAGCGGACCCCAATGACGCCCAGCTTCCCGTCCAGGGAAAGCGCCAGCTTCAGCGTGCCGAACGGCGAGCCTGTCGCATGGCGCCACAGGAAGCCGGCATTGAGTCGCTTCGCCGCATGCCCCTCGATACCGATGTCGACGGCCACACCGCCCGCGCGCAGCGTATCGACTCCACCGCTGGCCGTCGAATGGGGGTCACGGCACGCTACGACGACCCGTTGGATTCCCGCTCGTCGAATCGCGTCCGAGCAGGCCGGCGTGTTCCCGACGTGATCGCAGGGCTCCAGATTCACGTATAGAGTGGCGCCCGAGGCTGCGCTCCCCGCTTCGCGCAAGGCCACGACTTCGGCATGGTCGCCCCCGTACTCGGCGTGCCACCCACGTCCCAAGACGTCGCCACCGCTAGCTACGACCGCACCGACCATCGGGTTTGGGGCCACCCGACCCCACCCGCGCCGGGCAAGCTCGAGGGCCTCCTTCATGTGCCGCCGGTCTTCCTCATGGTGCGGCTGCACATGTACTACGGTGTCAGCAGTTAGCGACGACACTTCAAGTCCATTCTAGGATAACCGAGCCGTCTCCCTCGACGATCTCACCACACGGGTGCGCGGCGCAGCCGCCGTCCTCGACGACGACGCAAAACCCCGCCTCGTCGTCCGGTGAAACGATGGCCAGCATTCCAATCCCCATATTGAACGTACGGTACATCTCGTCCCGCGATGCGCCGCTCGCCTCGGACAGGAACCGGAACTCGGGGGGTGGACTCCACGCGGAGGGTCGGACGCGGGCGCTCAGCGTCGCCGGAAGCACACGCCCCAGGTTGCCGGGGATCCCACCTCCCGTCACGTGCGCCAGCGCGCGAACCACTCGTGCCTCGCAGCTGCCCCGCAACACGTCGAGGTAGGAGCGGTGGGGTCGCAGCAGGACCTCGCCCACGGTCGCGTCCGCCCCTGGGAACGGGTCCGACGGGCCGAGTTGCAGGCGGTCGAACAGCAGTCGTCGAACGAAGCTGTACCCGTTGGTGTGTAGTCCGCTGGAGGCCAGCCCGACGATCCGATCACCGACCCGGATCTCACGATCCGCCACCGCCTGAAGCTCGATCTGGCCGACGATGAAGCCTGCGAGATCATATTCACCGGGCGGATAGAAGTCCGGCATCTCCGCGGTCTCTCCACCCAGCAGTGCGCAACCGTTCTCACGGCACGCCGCCGCCAGGCCCGACACGACCGCCACCACGGTATCGGGGTCGAGAACCCCGCACGCGAAGTAGTCCATGAAGACCAGCGGCACCGCTCCCTCGGTCAGGATATCGTTCACGCAGTGGTTCACGAGGTCGACGCCCACCGTGTCGTGGCGCTCCGTCAGGAAGGCCAGCTTCAGCTTCGTCCCGACCCCATCCGCACTCGCCACCAATTCGCGCCCGGCGGCCGCTCGAAACCGGCCGCCGAAGGAGCCGAACCCCGCCGCCACCGCATCGGTTCTGGTCTGCTCGACGAGCTCGCCCAGTCGCGTCTTCGCACGGGCCGCGGCCTCCAGGTCGACGCCAGCTTCGCGGTACGTGAGCCCGGACTCCATCAGGTCCTCATCTCCGCATGCTCCTCGAAATACGTGAGATGTCGGAACGCCTTCACCCGATCCTCGATCTGGTCCATTGAAATGTCCGCCAGGCGGCGCGGTCCGAACGCCTCGCACGCGAAGGATCCGAGCGTGCAACCATACACTACCGCTCGCCGCAACTCCATCGGAGTCGTCGCGGACGCGCGCGCGAGCTGACCGACCAGCCCTCCGGCGAAGGCGTCCCCCGCTCCGGTCGGATCCTCCACCTCTTCCAGAGGATACCCGGGTGAGAAGAAGACGCTCTCGTCCGAGAAGAGAATCGCTCCATGCTCGCCCTTCTTGATGACGACGTGGCGCGGGCCGCGGGCCTGAATCCAGCGGGCCGCCTTGGCCAGGTTGGGGCTACCCGACAGCTGGCGCGCCTCCTCATCGTTGATGGTCAGCATGTCGATCCGGCGGATGACCTCGAGCAGCGCGTCTTGGGAGCCCTCGATCCAGTAATTCATCGTATCGCATGCCACAAGCTTCGGGGCACTGATCTGATCCAACACATGAAGTTGGAGGACAGGGTCGATGTTACCCAGGAAGACCCAGGCGGCGGATCGATATTTCTCTGGCAGGTCGGGACGGAATTGGGCGAACACACCAAGCTCGGTATGCGTCGTATCTCTGGTGTTCATGTCGTAATCGTACACCCCGCCCCACCGAAAGCTGGAACCGCTCGCGTGCGTCAGGCCCTCCAGGTCTACACCCCTTTGTCGGAGGAAATCCAGCTCATCCAGCGGATAGTCGTCTCCCACCACGCCGACCATCTGTACCTTCCCAAACAACGAGGCCGCCGCGGTGAAGTAGACCACCGCACCGCCGATGATGTCCTCGACGCGACCGAACGGCGTCGCGATCTCATCCAGCGCGACACTCCCGACCACGAGGATCGCCCCCCCGCTATCCCGTCCCATCTTCATCCTCCCGAATCATCTGTTGTGGGGCCGACAGCCCGAGAACCTGGAGCCCGTTCCGGAGCGTGATCTGGGTTGCGCGGGCGAGCTTGAGTCGCCCTTCGCGCTCAGGCCCCTCCACGAGCAGACGCTGCGAGGGATCCAGATTGCCTTGGTGGTACCAGGAGTTGACCAGGCCCGCTACCTCCTCCAGGTAGGCGCACAGCATATGTGGTGCCCGGGCGTCCGCCGCCGCCCCGATGACCTGCGGAAGACGCGAGAGCGCCGTCGCGACCGCTCGCTCGGCCTCCGTCCGGAGCTCCTCGAGACCGGCCGTATCGGCGGTCAAGCTCTCTGCGTCGACCTCGCCGCGCGCAAAGACGCTGCACATACGAGCGTGGGCGTACTGGATCTTGAAGACCGGGTTGGCCTCGGATGTGTCCAGGGCCAGGTCCAGATCGAAGTTGAGGTGCACCTCGGCGCGACGCATGAGGAAGAAATACCGTGCCACGTCCACGCCCGTCTCCCTGAACAGCTCACGAAGCGTGACGAAGCGGCCCGCCCGTTTACTCATTCGGGCTTCCTCACCGCCACGGAGAACGGTGACGAGCTGTAGGATCACGACCTCGAGCAATTCCGGATACCCGAGCCCGGCGAGGGCGGCCATCATCCGTTGCTCATGGCCCTGATGGTCCGCACCCCATACGTCGATGGCCCGGTCGTACCCGCGCTCCGCCTTGTCCAGGTGATAGGCCAGATCGGGCGCGAAATACGTGAACGCACCGTCGCGCTTCACGAGTACCCTGTCCTTCTCATCTCCGAACTCGGTGGTGCGCAGCCACGTTGCACCATCCTGCTCGTACAGGAGGTCCTCGTCCGCGAATCGCTTCACCAGGGCCTCAATCGCTCCACTCTCGTACAGGCTGCGCTCGGAGTAGAAGCGGTCCATCTCGATGCCGAAGTCCTTCAAGTCCCGCGTCTGTTCATCCTGCAGGCGGCGCACGCTCTCGGCCTCGATCCGCCCCAAGCGATCTTCGCGGTCCAGTGCGAGGGTGGGCTCGATCCCCAGCTGGTCCGAGATCTCACCTGCCAGCTCGATCACGTACTCTCCGTGGTAACCGCCCTCGGGGATCGGGGTGGGGGTACCCGTGAGCTCCAAGAAGCGGGCCTCCACCGATTCGGCTAGGAGCCGGATCTGGCGACCCGCGTCGTTGACGTAGAATTCACGTGCGACCTCGTGCCCGGTCCATTCGAGGAGAGACGCGATCGCGTCTCCCAGAGCTGCCCCGCGCCCGTGGGCCACATGCAGAGGTCCCGTGGGATTCGCCGACACGAACTCGACGTTGATACGTTCGGGCTGTCGAGGCTCGTTTCGGCCGTAGTGGTCGGCCTCCGCAAGGATGTTCGCGAGTCGCTCCCAGACGAAGTCCTCGGCGAATCGGAAGTTGAGGAAACCGGGCCCGGCAACCTGAATGTCGGCGACGCCAGCCGCGATCGGATCGAAGGTGCTCTCGATGCGGAGCGCCAGGTCTCGCGGTGCTTCGCCGAGCTGCTTGGCCAGAACGAGCGCCACGTTCGAGGCCAGATCGCCATGTGTCGGGTCCCTGGGTCGCGCGAGCTCGGGCTCGAAACCGTCGGGAGCACCGACCTCCCGCGCGGCGCGGCGAAGCTCACGCGCCAGGTCGGGGAGCTCTGGTGTCGACGTCTTGGTCACGCGTCTCCCCCTTCGCTCTTCCCCTTGGCTCCCCCGCCCTCCTTTGACGAGCTCTCGCTCTCTCCCGAGGTGGACTCGGTCTTCGACGCACCCTTTGATCCACCCGTGTCCTTGCGATAGTCGGTGGCGTAGAACCCCGGTCCCTTGAACAGCAGCCCCCCCCCGGCCGAAATCAATCGCCGGACGCGACGCTTACCACATTCCGGACAGGTGCGAACGGGTCGATCGGAGATCTTCTGGAAGCGCTCGAATGCGTGGTCACAGGCGCTGCACTTGTATTCGTACGTCGGCATTACGGATCGCTCTTCGGTCTTGAGTCCGACGGGTCGCCGGGTGACCCCGGCAGGTCGCCGTGGACCGCGAGCGCCCGCGGTATCGAATCGGGTCGAGCCAGTCCTCTTTCCGTCATCCCCCTGCCCTGTACTCGCCCCACACGTCGCGCAGGACCTGACTGATCTCGCCCAGCGTCGCCCTGCGCTTAACGGCTTCGACGATGACCGGGAGCAGGTTGTCGTCCGCGTGGGCGGCGACCCGCAGCGCGTCGAGCGAATCACCGACACTCGCAGCATCGCGATCGGTCTTGACCCTTGCCAAGCGGTCTCGCTGCGCTTTGGCGAGGGCGGCGAAATCCGGCATCTCCGGTGGTGACGGCGGGGGCTTCTCCTCGCGGTGCACGTTCACGCCGACGACCTCGGCCTCGCCCCGCTCGACCGCCTTCTGATAGCGGTACGCGGTCTGATGGATCTCCTCACTCATGTACTCGACGGCGGATGCCGGACCTCCCATAGCCTCGATCTCGTCCATGTAGGCGCGGGCGTGGTGTTCGAGTCGATCCGTGAGGTCCTCCACGTAGTACGATCCCCCCAACGGGTCGACGGTGTCGGCGACGCCTGCCTCCGCCCCCAGCACCTGCTGAGTCCGGAGGGCCAGCTTCGCGGCCTTCGCGCTTGGCAGGGAGAGTGCCTCGTCGTAGCTGTTCGTGTGCAGCGACTGGGTCCCACCCAGGATCCCGGCTAGCGCCTGCACGGTTACCCGCACGACGTTATTGAGCGGTTGTTGTGCGGTCAGGGTGGAACCGGCGGTCTGCGTATGGAAGCGCAGGCGGCAACTCCGGTCGGACGCGCCGAAGCGTTCTCGCATGAGCCGCGACCACAGCCGACGCGCCGCACGGAACTTCGCGACCTCTTCGAACAGGTCGGTATACGCGGCGAAGAAGAAGCTCAGCCGCGGGGCGAACTCTTCCAGCTCCAATCCACGATCCAACGCTCGCTGCACGTATTCCACCGCGTTGGCGAGAGTGAACGCGAGCTCCTGCGTGGCGGTGGCTCCCGCTTCCCGCATGTGGTAGCCGCTGATGGAGATCGAATTCCAGCGAGGCAGCTCGCGCGCACAGAAGTCGAACACGTCGGTCACCAGTCTGAGACTGGGCTCGATCGGGTATACATACGTGCCCCGCGCGATGAACTCCTTCAGGATGTCGTTTTGTACGGTTCCGCGGAGCTCCTCGCGGGGAACGCCGCGTGTATCCCCAACGGCCACGTACATGGCCAGGATGATCGGGGCCGTCGCGTTGATCGTCATCGAGGTCGAGACTCGCTCAAGGGGGATCTCCGACAGCAGGCGCTCCATGTCGTCGACCGTGTCGATCGCCACGCCCACGCGCCCGACCTCTCCGGAAGCCATCGGGTGATCGGAGTCGTAGCCCATCTGCGTTGGGAGGTCGAACGCCACGGAGAGGCCTGTCTGCCCCGACGACAACAGGTAGCGGAAGCGGGCGTTCGTCTCCTCCGCCGTCCCGAATCCCGCGTACAGGCGCATCGTCCACAGCTGCCCGCGGTACATCGTCGGATAGACACCACGAGTGTACGGATACGCTCCCGGATAACCGACGGTCTCCCCGTAGGCGTCATCCGGATCCGCCGGACCATACAGTCGCTCGATCTCGAGCGAACTGGGGGTCTCGAAACTGTCCTTACGCTCGCTCTTCGACGCAGCGAGGGACGGATGGAAGGCGTCGCGCTCCCCGACGTCTCGCCCGGTCATCCCGACTCGGATTCGAAGGTCACGAGCACATCGCCCCGGTTGACCGCTTGCCCGGGCTCGACATAAACGGTAGCGATCACCCCGGGGCCTTCCGACTTGAGCTCGTTTTCCATCTTCATCGCCTCCACGACCACCAACCCCGCCCCCGCGTCCACTCTCTGACCGGGTTCAGCCAGTATCTTGACCACCAGCCCCGGCATCGGGGCCCGCAAGTCTCGACTCGATCCCGTGGCATCCTCGTCCCCCGTCAGCTCGCGTATCGCGTGGGTGCGCTCGTCCTCGACCGAGATGTCGAAATACCGGCCGCCGAGTTGAATGCGCCAACCGGCTTCCGAGCGCTCGTTCAGAAGCGAGTAGCCACGGTCGTTTATCCGCAGGTGAACTCCCGGCTCGTCGGACTGGTGAACCAACTCGACGGGCAGCTCCCGACCGTCAATGCGGACGCCCTCCCCCGTTCGCTCTACCTCGTGGATATCATCCCCCACCCGGACGAAGTACTTCAGATCGAGGCGCCTCTCATTCTGGGGAGTGTGTCCACTCCGGCACCGGCCGTTGCCAGGGGTCTACGGCGCGCTGCCAGTCGCTCAGGCCGCCCTTCGCGACACCGTTCTCGCGATCGGCCGTCGCGGTATGCCCGTCGCGTGTCTGCTCCTCGAGGAGGACAGCCGCTGCCAGCAAGGCATCCCGCCAATCAGCGGGCACGGTGTCGCGGGTGAGTCCCGGGTGCTCCTCGATGTAGCGGATCGAATACTCCCCGGCGAGGAAATCGGCTTCCTCCATCACCGCCCGGTGAAACGGGATGGTGGTAGCGAGGCCGCCGATTCGAAGGTCTCCCAGAGCTCGGCGCATACGGGCGATCGCCGCATCCCGCGTGCGAGCGTGTACGATGAGCTTGGCGAGCAAGGGGTCGTAATGGAGTCCCACCTCGACGCCCTCTTCGATTCCGGCATCCCAGCGCACTCCCGGTCCCGCCGGGATGCGAAGCCCCTTGACGCGGCCTGCCGACGGCAAAAACCCGTGCAGTGGATCCTCCGCGCTGATACGGCATTCGATCGCGTGACCCGCCGGCTGGGTGCCATCCGGCCTCCACAGGATTCCCTCTCCCTGAGCGATCCGGATCTGTTCCTGCACGAGATCGATTCCCATGATGAGCTCGGTGACGGGGTGTTCCACCTGGACCCGGGTGTTCATCTCGAGGAAGTAGAAACCCTCTTCATCGACGAGGAACTCTACGGTGCCGGCGCTCCGGTATCCGACCGCTTCCGCGGCTCGCACCGCGACTTCACCCATACGCGCTCGGGTTGCCGGATCCACGACCGGAGAGGGGCTCTCCTCGACCAACTTCTGGTGTCGACGTTGGATGGAGCACTCGCGCTCCCCGAGGTGAATCGTGTTGCCCAGGGCGTCCGCAAGGATCTGGAACTCGATGTGTCGTGGTCCGGTCAGGAACCGCTCGAGGTACACGCGGTCATCCCCAAAGGCTTGCCGCGCTTCGCGCACGGCGCTCTCAAACACCGACTCGAGCTCCGTCGGGTTGCTGGCGGTGCGCATCCCCTTGCCGCCACCTCCGCCCGCTGCCTTGAGCATCACCGGGTACCCGACCTGCACGGCGACGGGCAGCGCCTCCTCGATGCTAGCTAACGGACCGTCGGACCCGGGTATGACCGGCACGCCCGCCGCTCCCATCCGCTCGCGCGCAGCCGTCTTGTCTCCCATCGCCTCGATCGCGCTCGCCGGTGGCCCGATGAAGACGAGACCCGCGTCCTCCACGGCCTGTGCGAAGCGCGCGTTCTCCGCCAGGAAACCGTACCCGGGGTGTACGGCTCCCGCCGTCGTGCGGTGGGCAGCCTCCAGGAGGCGCTCGACATTGAGGTAGCTCTCCGCCGCGGAGGCGCCACCCAGCGGAACCGCTTCGTCCGCGAGCAATACGTGCGGGGTCTGCCGGTCGACATCCGAATACACGGCCACGCTCCCGAGCCCCAGCTCGCGACAGGCATGGATCACGCGCACGGCGATCTCGCCCCGGTTCGCGATCAGGATCTTTTCGAACATTCGAGTCAGCGACCTGCTCTAAAGCGGGATATTGCCGTGCTTCTTGGGAGGATTCCGGTCTCGCTTGTTGGAGAGCAGTTCGAGTCCGGAAATCAGCCGCCAGCGCGTTTCGCGCGGATCGATCACATCGTCGAGGAAGCCTCGCGCCGCCGCCAAATAGGGGTTAGCAAACTTCTCCCTGAAGTTGGCCTCGAGCTCGTCGGTTGCCTCTTCCGGGTCCGCTGCTTCCCCGATCTCGCGTCGGTACAGGATCTCCACCGCCCCCTTCGGTCCCATAACCGCGATCTCCGCCGTCGGCCACGCCAGGTTCAAGTCACCCCGAATGTGCTTCGAGGACATCACGTCGTACGCCCCTCCATAGGCCTTCCGCGTGATCACGGTCAGTTTCGGCACCGTGGCCTCGCAGTAGGCATAGAGGAGCTTCGCCCCCTGACGAATGATTCCACGATGCTCCTGATCGACGCCGGGCAAGAAGCCGGGGACATCCTCGAACGTCACCAGCGGGACGTTGAAAGCGTCGCACACGCGGACGAAGCGCCCCGCCTTAATACTCGCATCGATATCGAGGACACCTGCGAGCACCGCGGGCTGATTCGCAACGATGCCCACCGAATGCCCACCCAAGCGCGCGAACCCCACGACGATGTTGCCCGCGAAATCTCGGTGGACCTCCAGGAACTCGCCGTCATCGACGACCCGCCGAATCACGTCGTGCATGTCGTACGGCTTGTTCGGTTCGTCCGGCACGATCCGGAGAAGCTCCTCGTCCCCACGGTCACTGGGGTCTTCGGTCGGTCGGTACGGAGGTGTCTGGGCGTTGTTCGACGGGAGATAACCGAGCAGCGCGCGAATGCGCTTTAGCGCCTTGAGCTCCGAACCCGACCGGAAGTGCGCGACTCCTGACCGCGAAGCGTGGATGGTTGCACCCCCGAGATCCTCGAAAGTCACGTCCTCGTGCGTGACGGTCTTCACCACGTTCGGACCGGTCACGAACATGTGACTGATTCCGTCCACCATAAAGACGAAATCGGTGATCGCCGGCGAGTAGACGGCCCCACCGGCGCACGGCCCGAGGATCGCGCTGATCTGCGGGACGACTCCCGAGGCCAGCGTGTTTCGCAAGAAGATGTCCGCATACCCTCCCAGCGAAACGACTCCTTCCTGAATCCGCGCGCCACCCGAATCGTTAAGCCCCACAACCGGAGCGCCACTCGATAACGCCAGGTCGAGCAGCTTCACGATCTTCTCGGCGTGGGCCTCTCCGAGCGAGCCGCCAAACACCGTGAAATCCTGGCTGAACACGTAGACGGACCGTCCATCGATACGCCCGTACCCCGTGACTACTCCGTCACCCGGGATCCGACGCGCATCCAGCCCGAAGTCAGACGAGCGGTGCTCGACGAACCGGTCCAGCTCGACAAAGGACCCGGGGTCCAGAAGGATGTCGAGCCGCTCGCGCGCGCTCAGCTTCCCGCGTTCGTGCTGCCGTTCGAGGCGCTCCCGACCGCCCCCCTCCTCGGCGCGGCGTTGGCGCTCCTTGAGCTCCAGCAGCTTCTCGTCCATGCTCATTCGGGGGGCCTGTCCCTCTCTCTCTCTCTTCGCTCGATAGCGGCGACGCGCGCATCGGCCAGCCAGTTCAAGAGCCGGGTGCGATCGGGGCGAACGAGTTGGCCATCGTAGAGCATGCGGACCTGGGTGCGCCGACGGACCGTCGACGTGGTCGGGTCCATCTCCAGCTGGCCAGTGACGCCGGCGAGAACGGGACGACGTTGAAGGTGGGCCGATAGGGCGGCCGGGATCGGCAGTCTCGCGTCATCGAGCGCGGCCAGGATCAACTGCATCGCGTCAAATGACAGTGCTGGTAATATATTATCGCGCAGTGCCTTACGGTATTTACGCTCATAATCTAGTGTAAATCGCTGCCAGGGTGTGCCGGGGCTGCTTCGGTCGACCCAGAGGCCGATGACCCGGTAGTCGCCATCGTTCCGTGCCAACCGTCGCAACACGGCGGGATCCGCCCAGGCGCTCGTTCCCAGGATGATCGAGTGGTCCAAGCCGTAGTAGTACAGCTGCGGTGCCAGCGTCAGCACCGAGCGGGAATCCGGCGCGGGTACGAAGACCACGTCGGGCTCCTGAGCGGTGATCGTCTCGACCGGTCCCCTGAAGGTGGTCGAATCCGGGTTGTACGCGGCGCTCGCCAGGACGCTGACATTCGTTCCGCCGAGCCCCGCCTCGAAGGCGCTGGCCGCCGATCGACCCGCGCGATCGAGAGGATGGAGCACGGCGGCTCTGAGAAGTCCGAGCTCACGGCCGGTCCAGTCCGCCAAGTCGGCGGCCACATCGCGGTCAAGACGCTCCTGCTCGTAGAGCGTGTACGCGTTCCGGCTCGGCTCCAGGACCTCCGTGGCGGTCGGGCTGAGGACGAGCAGCCTCGGGTTGACGCGGGCGCGAAGCGCCGCAGCGAACGATTCGGAACGGATCGGACCGATGACCGCGACCACCCCTTCTCGCTCGAGCTCCGTAAGCAGCGCCGGCGCGCGCTCCGGATCCGAACCGTCATCGCGCACCATAAGTTGAATGGTGAACGCTTCCCCGCCCTGGCTTCGATAAGCGTCCAGAGCGAGCTCGAGGCCCTCCTGGAGGAGTTGACCGACGCCACCGAATCGACCGCTCAACGGGAGGATAGCTCCGATCCGCACAGTCCCTTCCCGGAGCGAACCGGGGGACTCCGCGATGAGTCTCGCAATGTCCCGCTCCGGGGCGTCTGGACGAGCCTCGAGGGCACGTCGGGCGACGCGCCGTGCCGAGTCCGCCTCGTCTTCGACGATCAGCCGCTGAGCGAGTTGGACGTGTACGATGGCCGCTCCCGCGGAGCTTGCCGGATACTCCTGTGCGAGTCCGCGGAGCTGTGTCAGCGAGAGCCCCGTTACCAACTCGCGAAGTACGCCGCGTTGGGTTTCATCCAGCGCGGTCGGATTCTCGAGGAGCAGGTCCGCTGCACGAACCGGTTCTCCCGTTTGAGACCGGATTTCGGCCAAGCGGATGACCGCCTCGTCGCGGATCGGGCCCGCCGCCGCCCTCCCGAGCAGCATCTCCAGCGTGGTACCCGCGTCACCCAGCAGGCCATCCGCCTGGAGCGCCCGTGCCTTGAGCCACAGGGCGCGATTGGCGAGGGACTCGAGCGAGCGATCACGGCCCCAGGACAGGTAGAGCGAGTCGGCAGCCGAAACAGCGTCCTCGAAGCGACCCTCCTCCAGGTCGGTCTCGGCGCGCTGCAACGCCTCTACGGCGAGCCGCGCATCGGCTCCGGTGGCAGGCCGCCTGGCAGGTGCGTCCGGCTCGGTCCTGCTTGGAAAGGCGCAGGCGGCGACTACGAGCGTCACAACGAGCCCGCGCGCGATCAGGGTGCGTGGACGGCAGCGCCCCCTGCGGTCGGTCCGGATCGCTACTCCGGCGGCGGGCCAGGCCCGCCTATCGTCTTGTCCGATGTCGTCTGTCACCGGAGCGTTTCCCGCAGTTCTCTTCGTGGGTTCACGTACAAAAGGCCCGGCGGCGAGGGCCGGGCCCCTGCGCGAAAAAGGGCCTTCCGCGTGTGCACGAGCAGTTCCGAACCTAATCTTTGGGCGAGCCTTCGTCAGCGGATTTGTCTTCCGAGTCGGTGCTGTCCGCCTCCTCGGCCTCGGCGGTAGGCTCGTCTGGCGTCTCGGCCTCGGCGGTAGGCTCGTCCGCCTCCTCGGCCTCGGCGGTAGGCTCGTCCGCCGTCTCGGCCTCGGCGGTAGGCTCGTCCGCCGTCTCGGCCTCGGCGGTAGGCTCGTCGGTCCCCTTGGCCTCGGCCTTTGGCTCATCGGAGCTCTTGCCTTCATCGCTGACGTCGAGCTCCGACGGATCGAGCGCCGTCTCCGGTGCTCCAGCTGCAGCGAGAACGATCCGGCGGTTGATCGGATCCGTCTCTAATACGCGGAGCTCGAGACTGTCTCCCTCGGCGAACCGGTCCGACGGCTGATCGATGTGGTCCTCGATGCCGAGTTGCGAGATCGGGACGAAGCCCTCCAGGTCGTTCCCGAGATCGACGACCACGCCCTTCTCGAGCAAACGAATTACGTGACCAGTCACCTCATGGCCGGGCTGGTAGCGCTGAGCGAGCTCGTACCAGGGATCCTCGTCGACCTGCTTGAGACCCAGCGAGATGCGCTTCTGTTCGGGGTCGATGGAGAGCACGACCACTTCGACCTCGTCGCCCTTGTGCATCACCTCTGACGGGTGCTGCACGCGGCGGGTCCAGCTCATGTCGGAGATGTGCACCAGACCGTCGATGCCCGGTTCGACTTCCACGAACGCCCCAAAGGAAGTCAGATTGCGGACCACGCCCGAGATCTTCGTCCCCGGTGGGTATTTCGCCGGGAGGGCGAGCCAGGGATCCTCCTCGATCTGCTTCATGCCGAGCGAGATCTTCTGCGCCTCCTCGTCGACGCGCAGAACGACGCACTCGATCTCTTCGTTGATCGTGACGAGCTGCGACGGATGGCGCACGTTGCGCGTCCAGCTCATCTCGGAGATGTGTACCAGGCCCTCGATGCCCTTCTCGAGCTCGATGAACGCTCCGTAATTGGTGATGGAGACGACCCGCCCATGCACGCGGCTCCCCACCGGGTATTTCTCGGCGACGTTCTTCCAAGGGTACTCCTCGAGCTGCTTGAGACCGAGAGAGATGCGTTCCCGTTCCCAGTCGATATCGAGGATCTTCACCTCGACCTCTTCGCCGATCTCGCACACTTCCGAGGGGTGGCCGATCCGCCCCCATGACATGTCGGTGATGTGGAGCAGGCCGTCCATGCCGCCGAGGTCGATGAACGCCCCGAAGTCCGTGATGTTCTTCACTACGCCCTTCCTCAGGTGCCCCACCTCGAGCTCGGTCTTGAGGACTTCGCGCTTCCCGGCGCGCTCCTCCTCGAGGAGCACCCGACGGCTCACCACGATGTTCCGCCGGCGCTTGTTGAGCTTGAGGATCTTGAACTCGTACTCTTCGCCGAGCAGGTCATCGACGTTGGGCACGCGGCGGAGGGCGATCTGAGAACCGGGGAGAAACGCGTCGACCCCCATCAGATCGACCGTCACGCCACCCTTGATCTTGCGCTTGATCATGCCCTGGACAGGCCGGTCTTCGTCGTACGCCTCTTTGATCTTCTCCCATACGCGGAGGAAGTCGGCCTTCTTCTTCGAAAGCACGACCACGCCCTCGTCGTCCTCGAGGCTCTCCAAGAAGACGTCTACGGAGTCGCCCGGTTGGACGGTCTCCGGGTCCCGGAACTCGTCGAGTGGGACGGCGCCCTCCGATTTGAACCCGACATCCAGGATGACCTCTGTCTCGGTCTTGGAGATCACCTGCGCGGTGACGATCTCGCCCTCGGCGATCTCGCTCAAGGTCTCCTCGTACAGCGAGAGCAGCTCCTCGTACTCCTCGGCGCCGTACTCCGACACGTGTCGAGGGTCTCCATCGAGGCTCAGATCGAAGTCCATGAAGTCGCTCGAGTCGGACGAATCAGTCGTCTGAGTGTCCGGAGGATCGCTCGGCGTCACGGGGGTTTCCGCCTCCGGCGCGTCAACGTCCGCGGGCTCGCCTTCCGGCGTCTCGCTTTCAGCGGCTTGAGTCTGGGGAGCGTTGACCTCGGCGGCGTCGACTTTGGTAGCCTCGACTTCCGTGCCGGCCTGGGGTTCCTGGGTCTCTTCAACCATCGGTAGGTCGCATCCTTAGCGCCGCGCGAACGGGGCGCGGCGAGCATGTGGCAAAAAAAAGATCGGCCGGGCCGAGCTCTCGCTCATCTACCCAGCCGTCGGCCGATCCCTCCTGAGTCTCACAGGGATGGCGGAACGGGCGCCACGTGACCCGTCCGCGATCCGACGAACGGCGCGGAAAACTAGACGCGATGGGCGACTACGTCAACTGAGGCGGGCCGTCCCCGGAGGGCTCTGGGGAGCCTATTCCCCTGGACCGGCAGAGGGCTAGGATCCGGTCCACGACCTCCTCCACGGTGAGACGCGTCGTGTCGATTTCGACGGCGTCGGCGGCGCACCGGAGCGGCGAGAGCGTTCGGGTGGAATCGGCCAGATCCCGGGCCCGAAGGCGAAGCACCTCCTCTTCCACCCGAGTCTGTGTACCTGGCTCGCGTAGATCCGACAATCGACGGCGCGCGCGCTCTTCTGCGGCAGCCACGAGAAACACCTTGACCTCGGCATCCGGGAACACCGCAGTCCCGATGTCGCGACCGTCGCACACGAGGCCTCGTTCCCGCGCGGCACCGCGCAAATGGGTCAGGGCCAGCTCACGCACGGCGCTCACGCTGGAAACGGCGGACACTCGGGCGGCTACGCGTGGCGCGTGGAGTGCCGTACCCGGGTCATCTCCATCGACAGCTACACGAAGGCTCCCGGGCGTCGGCAGCAGCTCGATCGCCAGCCCGCGTACGTTCGTCTCGAAATCCGGGGTCGAGTCGTCCCAACCCCGCTCGAGCGCGATCCATGTGACTGCCCGGTAGATCAGACCCGAGTTCAGGTGCGCGAAGCCAAGGCGATCGGCGACCCGCCGCGCGGTGGTACTCTTCCCGGAAGCGGCCGGACCATCGATGGCTACCACCGGGTGCCTCATGACGTGATCTGGCTTATCTGGGTCCAAAAATCGGGAAACGAGACCTCCACGCACCCGGGGTCGTCGATGTGAACGCGGTTACCCGGTTCGGCCTGGAGGGTCGCGAACGCCATGGCGATTCGGTGATCGCTGCCCGTCTCGATGTAACCCTCGAGAGGAGCATCGCACCCGTGAATCTCCAGACCGTCTGGTCGCTCGCGACAGGCGACACCGAGGAGTTCGAGGTTGGTGGCCAAACGACCGATCCTGTCGCTCTCCTTGACCCGTAGCTCGCCCGCGTCCTCGATCCGCGATCGTCCCGCCGCGCGCGATGCGAGCACCGCCAGCACCGGGATCTCGTCGATAACCCGCGGCACGAGGTGACCGCCGATCTCAAACGGCCGCAACCGGGTGGGTGGCCGAACCACGATGTCGCCCACAGGCTCGCCGACGTCGACGCGATCCGGGCGCTCGCTCACGTCCGCGCCCATGTCTCGCAGCACCTCGAGGAAGCCCGTTCGCGTAGGGTTCAGACCGACTCCCCGGACCGTGATGGGCTCGCGGCGAAACAACGCCGCCGCGATCAAGAACGCCGCCCCCGACGGATCCCCGGGCACATCTAGATCAAAGGACGACAGCGCGCCCTCCCAGGCCCGCGCGTCCAGCCGAACCGTTGCCTGCCCCTCATGCACGGTGGCGGCGATGGGCGCTCCGAGCGCGCTGAGCATGCGTTCCGTGTGATCGCGCGATACGCCCGGTTCGTGGATCTCCACGCGAGACCGTGCCGTCACCCCGGCCAGCAGCAGCGACGACTTCACCTGTGCGCTTGCCACACGCGGCCGGTGCCGAAGCGGGCGCAGCGCTCCGCTGGCGCGTGGATGGACCCGCAGCGGGAGACGCTCGGGACGATCGAGGTAGTCGATTCGGGCCCCCATGGCCTGAAGGGGATACACGACGCGGCGCATCGGTCGGCTTCTCAGCGAGGCGTCTCCATCCAACACCGTCGACAAACCCAGCCCGGCCACGAGCCCGGTCAGCAGACGAGCAGTAGTCCCGCTGTTGCCGCAGTCGATCGGTTCAATGGTGGAACGGAAGTTCGCGGGGCCTCCAACGGTCACGCTGCCGGGTGATTCCTCCACCGTGGCACCCAACGCGCGAAGCGCGGTGGCCGTCGAGGTTACATCGGCGGCGCGCGACAAGCCTCGTATTCGGGACCGACCATCTGCCAGGACGGCCAGCAAAAGCGCGCGATGCCCGATTGACTTGTCGCCCGGGGGGCGGCAGGTGATCATCGGGTGCCGTCAGGCGGGTCGCTACTCGACCCGTCGGGGAACGAGACTTCCACGCTCAGGCCGTCCTTGGCCACGAGGCAGTCCGGGAACACCTGCCGCGCCTCCGCCAGCAGGCGCCGTGGCTGATCGGAATATCGGGCGCTGAGGTGTGTGAGGATGAGTTGGCGTACCTTGGCGGCCGCCGCGATTTCCGCTGCCTGGCGCGCCGTCGAGTGGGCCGTGTCATTCGCTCGGACACTCTCTTCCTCATCGAACGTGGCTTCGTGAACCAGGAGATCGGCGTTGCGTGCGATCTCGATAGTGCCCGGCGAGGGGCGAGTGTCTCCGGTGTATACGACCTTGCGGCCGGGTCGTGAGGGGCCAACGACGTCGCCCGGGAGTATGACGCGCCCGTCCGGAAGCTGAACGGACTCACCTTCGTGCAGCACCCCGAACAGCGGCCCTTCCGGTACTTCCAACCGCCGTGCTGTCTCCACGTCGAAACGGCCCGGCCGTGCGTCCTCGATGAGCGCGAATCCGATCGCTTCGCGGGTGTGATCGGCGGCAAACGCCTGGATTCGGTAGTCGCCCAAGACGAGCGACTCCCCTGCCGGCAGCTCGCGGACGTGCGTCGCGAACGTGAGCCGCTCACCTCCCAGAGTGATCAAGGCTTTCAGGATGTCGTGGCTTCCCGGAGGCCCCCACACGGCGAGCTCGTCGACTCTTCCTTGGAGGCTCATCGTGCGCACCAATCCGGTCAACCCAAGATAATGGTCGGCATGCACGTGTGTGATGAAGATGTCGGTCACGGAGAACCCGACGCCAAACCGCATCATCTGACGTTGCGTGCCCTCCCCGCAGTCGAAGAGAAACAGGCGTCCTTCACGCTGTACCGCGATGGACGAGACATTCCGGGCCACCGTCGGTCGCGCTGACGCCGTGCCGAGAAAGGTGAGGCGGAGGATAGCTCCCTCCCTGAGGTTGCGGGTCGGCATCGGATGAACGGTCCGGGGCGAAGGTACGCGCGGGCCATCCCGCGTCAACCACGCCACCCGTCCCATAGTTGTTGACAGCGCGAGTCGCGGCGGGGTACGATCGAGGACGTCCCATGAATTCGGGCCTTGGAAAAGCCGGCAAACCAATCGACACCGAGCGGATTCTCCTCTCACTAGGCGAGCGACACGGAGTACTCGAAGGGCTCCTTCGCCTCGTCGAGCGCGATTGGCATCACTTTCGGGGGCGTCCGAGCCCCGGCTCGCTCACCCGGCTCGGGGGAAGCATCGAGGCGTTGCACGATCACATGCGCGCTTCGCGTCTTCTGATCGCGGAGAGCGCCGGCGGGCTGGAATCCGCGGAGCTCGTGCCGGAGGTCTCACGGGCACCTCCCGGCCCTTCGGGCGTGCGGCCATCGCACCCGCTCTTGGAAGCGGAATCGCCCCCCTCCACCCCTGCGCCCACCCCGGGCGCGATTCACGAGGGCGGGTCGCCTCGTTATCCGCCCTTCCGCGATCAGGACACCGGACTACACAGCCGGGAAGGATTCGACGCCGTGGCTAGCGGCGAGTTGAAACGGTGTCGGCGCTATGAGAGAACGTTCTCGCTGCTTCTTCTCCAGCTGCCCGAGCGTGACCCGGACGGACTCCGCCGAGCGGCCGGCGTCGTGCGCCGCAGCCTGCGCGAATCGGATCTGGCCGGGCGGCACGTGGACCGTACCCTGGCCGTAGCGCTTCCTGAAACGGGCCTCGACGAGACTCGTCGGGTGGCGCGACGGCTCGTCTCGGGCCTCGAGCGAGTGGGCGGGTGGACCGAGGAGGCGCGTCTCGGAATCGCCGGACACCCCTTCGACGGCGAGACGCTTCTGGCGCTGTTCGACACCGCGCGAGGGCAACTCTCGCTTCCGGGCAACGCCATCCTTTATCCGACCAGCCGACCCCCCCCGGAGAGCGGCTAGGCAGGTCGCGGGGTCCCCCCCTTTCACTTGCTATGGGCTCGCCGTGGCCCGGGCTAGCAACTTACGGAGCCGGTCGGTTGGTTCACCGCGGATCGACCCGACCGGGATCACTTCGACGTCTGCGCGAGCGGCGCTGAGACACCGAAACAGCACGCCCGTGGAATCGCTCGCCGTGCTGTCCGCCCAGACGGGACCCGTGTTCCGGGCCAGCCATAAGGCATCGTCCGGGTCGGTGAACCTGCGCTCGGTATCGGTCAAACCAACCCCGCCGGACCACAGCGTGGCCAGGTCTCGGAGGTCGAGGTCGCTCAGCGCCTGTCCCGGTGCGAGCGTGGCCCGGCGATCGTTCCGATCGTTCCGGGCGGGGGTCCCGCCCTCGAGCGGCAGCAGGTAACAGAGACCCAGGTCACCGGAGTCCCGCCACGCGTCGATAGCGAGCCAACGGTCCTGACCCACGTCGAATTCCCGGCGGGGTCGCTCGGCTGCGTTCGTTTCAGCCATCCTCCGGTCCAGTCCTCACCCAGCCGGGCGGAACGCGTACACACCCGCACCCGCGCTGCTCGGCTCGGGCATCCGGTCGGCCCGGCTCTCGAGTGCGGCGGCGGCCGCGTCTTCCACTTCGCGGAGGACGTCCTCCTCCAGTGAGGCCAGCACAGCCCGGTTGCGCGCCTCGAGGGTATCGCTGCCAGAACCGCCCAGATCGAGCTCCCCGGTCGCGAGGAACTCCTCGTAGAGTCCCACCGGGTCGCGGCGCCCCCAGTATTCGAACAGCTCACCAGAGAACGTGCGACGGGCCTCGCGTACGTCATGCGTGGCATGCCCTCCCATCCGGAAGGTAATCGCCTCGATGAGCACGGGTCCGTCACCCTCCCTGCACCTGTTGGCCGCGATCTTCGTTGCCGCGTACACGTCCAGAACGTGGTTTCCGTCAACCGAAAGCAGCGGGATGCCGTAGGCGGCGCCCCACCCTTTGAAGTCCCGCGCGATGTGGTGCTGCTTGAGCCGAGTCCCCAGAGCGACCTGGTTGTTCTGAATGATGAAGATGCAGGGTAGCTTGAGCACAGCCGCGAAGTTGAACGCCTCATGCGCTTCGCCGTGCTTGGTGGCCCCGTCCCCGACCCAGGTCAGGGCGACTCGTGACTCTCCTCGACGCCGGAACGCCAGCGCGAGCCCGTTCATGACGGTGGTGAGCGACGCGACCATGCTGATCGGCGTCATTACCCCGTGGTTCAGGTCGCCCACATGCAGGTCACGCCCGCGGGTGGGCGAATCAGAGGTGGCGAGGTACCCTCTCAGCATGTCCTCCAGCGGCATCCCCATTTCATGGCATGCGCCGGCATTTCGAATCATCGGACCCACGATGTCACCCTCGGGTCCGCGACGGTCTAGCGCATGCACGGCCCCGACCGTGACCGCTTCTTCACCGGTTCCGAGCCAGGCCTTGGAGATCACGCCTTGCTTGACCCAGCGCTGCAGAGCGATGTCGTGCAGGCGAAAGCGGAGCAGCCCGCGACACAGGTCCAGGCGTCGCTCGGTAGTCAGCGCCTCGATCTCGGCACGTCGCGCCGCGTTGATCTGGATGCGCCCGATGAACTCACGGATGAGCTCCGGGTCGGCGCTCCAATTCACGTACTCGGGTGGATCGAACGCGGGGTACCGACGCATCGCTTCCTTTCCCTCCCGTCTCACGCGGGTTGAGTCGGGCTGTACGACGCTGGCGTCGCGAGCATCCTATGTCCTCCACTCCGTTCAGGCGACCTCCTGAAAGGGTCTTCGTGCGCGGCCGGGGTCGGTCGCGGCTGCCAGCGCCGACGCTGTGCAGTGAGTAGATTCTAAATATCTACACTTACATGAGGACGGACGCATGAAGCCCTGTCGAACGTGTGAGTGCCACATTCCGGACCTCGCGCGTCAGTGCCCCCATTGCCGCAGTACGCACCGGCGCGGCGAGTGGCTGCCACAGGCGCTTCTCGTGGTCGTCTCGGGCACCGCCGGATTGGCGGTTGCCTTCGAGGGCTGTCCTGGGGTCTTCGGGGCGATGGTGGACCCAGCGACAGTGGAATCGATCGCGGTCCAACACACCGAGCTGCCCACCATTGCGCGCCTTCAATACGACGGTGGAGGTGATTGGTACGCCAACCCTTCCAGCCTCCCCAATCTTCTGCGGGAGATTTCGGTGCGCACCGGCGTCCGGGTAGCAGAACGACCGGGGGAAGTGAGGCTCTCGGACCCCGACCTCGCGGACTATCCCTATCTCTACGTGACAGGTCACGGGAACATCCGGTTCGACGAGATCGAGATCCAACGCCTACGGGCGTACCTGGAGCGCGGGGGCTTCGTGCACGTGGATGACAACTACGGTCTGGATGAGTCGTTCAGGCGCGAGGTAGAGCGTCTCTTCCCCGGCCGCGTTCTGGCCGAAGTTCCGGCCGACCATCCGGTCTACCAGATCTTCTACCCCCTCCCCGATGGTTTACCGAAAATCCACGAGCACGATGGACTGCCCGCGCAAGGATTCGGGATCTTCGTGGACGGCCGACTCGTGCTGTTCTACAGCTATCAGTCGGACCTCGGCGATGGTTGGGAAGATCCCGGGGTGCATGACGATCCTGCCGACGTGCGCGAGCAGGCGATCCGGATGGGCGTGAACCTCTTCCTGTACGTGCTCGCCTCGGGTCCCACGCGGTGAGACGGAGCGCCGCCGACCTGGGAGGGGCCCACATTGTCCTCATGAGCCTAGTGGCCCTCGTCGCCAACGCGTGCACGGCGCCCGAGCCTGCGTCGACCGACGTGCGACTCACCCTGCTCGGGACCACCGACGTGCACGGGCACCTGCTCCCGTACGAGTACGCCACCGATAGCCCGGCGCCTAGTAGTCTCGCGCAGGTCGCAACCCTGGTGGACAGCATACGGCGAACAGACCGGGCGGTCCTCCTCTTTGACAGTGGAGACCTCTTGCAGGGCACTCCGCTCGACGAGCTCCAGGCTCGCGAGGGGATGGACGACGTGCACCCGGTAATCGAAGCGATGAACTTCCTGCGCTACGATGCCTCCGCGATCGGGAACCACGAGTTCAATTACGGGATCCCTTTCATGCGCTCGGCCCTCGGCGGCGCGCGCTTCCCGTTCCTGGCCGCCAACATATACGTGACGGGCACGGATTCTCTGGCCTTCCCCCCGTACGTGCTCCGGAACGTCGAAGGAGTCCGCGTTGGCGTCATCGGATTCACGACCCCTGGAGTCGCGATCTGGGACCGCGCGCACGTGGAAGGACGCCTGCGGTTCGAGGACATCGTTCAGGCAGCGCGTCGCTGGGTCCCTCAACTGCGCGACGCAGGCGCTGAAGTGCTGGTCGCGATCGCGCACTCGGGAGTGGGACCGGGGTCGAGCTATGGGTCCGTGGCGGGTGCCTTGGAAGAGAACGCGCTCGAGCGGCTTGCGACGGAAGTACCGGAGCTCGACGTGATCTTCGGCGGGCACACCGCCGCGTCGATCGACAGCTTGCGGGTGGGTCGAAGCTTGATCCTGCATGCGGGCGTGCGCGCCGACCATTTGGCGGTCGCGCACGTGGTCGTCCGCCGCGGCGCAAACGGCTTTCGGGTCGTCTCCACCGCGGGACGCGCCCTCCCGACTGCAGGCGTGCCGTCATTCCCCGGACTCGTGCAGGTGGCACGGTCCGCTCACGAACGGACCCTTGCCTGGCTGGGGGAGCCGATCGGCTACACTCCGGACGATTGGTCGGCCACTACCGCTCGCTTCGAGGACACCCCGATTGCCGATTTGGTCGCCACCGTACAGACCGAGATCACGGGGGCTCAGCTATCGAGCACTGCGATCTTCAACACGACCGCCGGGTTCGGACCGGGGCCGATCACGCGTCGCGATATCCTGGGGTTGTACGTGTATCCGAACACGCTGCGCGCGGTACGCCTCAGCGGAGCGGATCTGAGGGACTACCTGGAGCATAGTGCGCGGTACTACCACTCGTTCCCGCACTCTCCGCTCATCAATGATTCCATCCGGGGCTATGACTTCGACATGATCGATGGGCTGCAGTATGAGCTGGATCTCGGCCGTCCACCGGGCGAGAGGGTCACCACCCTGCGCTTCGGGGGTCAGCCCGTGGCCGACTCCGACTCGTTTTCGCTTGCGCTCAACAGCTACCGCCAGGGAGGCGGAGGCGGGTTCGACATGATCCCCGGGGCGCCGGTCACCTACCTGGATGAGGTAGATATCGCGACGCGGATCATCGAGTACGTCGAGCGCCAGGACACGCTGCGGATCGAAGACGTCTTCGAGTCGAACTGGAAGATCGTGCCCGCCGCCGCCGCGGATCGGCTACGGTCGGACGCGAGGTCGGAGTCCGGCCAGTCGCATTGAATTCGCCGTAACGCCCAGCGACGCGCCCAGGTCGCCGACGAGGACGGCAGCGACCAGGGAAACGAACCCGAACGGTACGGCCGCGGCCAGCGACAGCTTGATGAGGATGGAGGCGATCACGTTCTGTCGGATGACTCGCCGGCTGGCGCGGGCCAGGCGGAAAAGATAGGGCAACCGCTCGACTTGGTCTCCCATCAAGGCTGCATCAGCCGTCTCGAGTGCCACGTCGCTCCCGGCGGCGCCCATCGCGATCCCGACGCCGGCGGCCGCCAGTGCCGGGGCATCGTTCACGCCGTCGCCGACCATCGCCGTGGGGCGGGCATTGGGCTCCACGCGTTCGATCCACTCCAGTTTCTCGTCGGGCGTGAGCCTGGCGTGGAACTCCGAGATTCCCACCGCGCTCGCCACCTGCGAAGCCGTGAGGGCGTCGTCGCCCGTGAGCATGACCGGTCTGATGCCGAGTCGAGCCAGGGTCTCGACGGCTTCTCTCGACTCTGCCCGTGGTCGATCGGCGAGCGCGATCATCCCCGCGGGTTGCCCGTCCAAGCTCACGACGAGCACGGTCTTGCCCGACTCCCGTAGCTTCTCGATGCGCACGATGGCAGTCTTGTCTCCCGCCACGATGTGCTCACCACCGACCGAGATGTGCTCTCCGTCCACCAGCGCCGTCACACCGACCCCCGGTGTCGCCGCGAACGCCGCTACTCGATGCCGGTCTATGTCGATCCCCCGCTCCAGAGCCCCGCGCACGATCGCTCGGGCGAGAGGGTGCTCGGATCGCCGCTCTGCCGCCGCCGCCATTCCCATCAGCTCGACGGCCGGACGGTCATCCCACGCCTCCACATCCGTGACGACCGGGTGCCCGTATGTGAGGGTCCCGGTCTTGTCGAGCGCGATCGTGCGGACGCCTGCGAGCTCCTCTAGGGTCTCGCCACCCTTGATCAGTACCCCGTGTCGGGCGGCGGCCGTGAGACCGCTGACGACAGCGACCGGGGTCGAGATCACGAGGGCGCAAGGGCACGCGATCACGAGCAACGTGAGCGCTCGCTCGAACCACAGGTCGAAGGGAGCCCCGAGGAAGACGGTGGGGATCGTCACCACCAGGAAGGCGAAGGCGGTGACGGCCGGCGTATAGACCCGGGCGAAGCGGGCTACGAATCGCTCGCTCCGCGCCTTGCGCGCCTGTGCACGCTCGATCAGCTGTACGATGCGGGCCAGGGTGCTCTCGTCTCGCGGCCGATCGACCCGGATGACGGCGAACCCACCGGTCGCCCGCATGCCAGCCATCACGCTGTCCCCGACCGCGCAGTCGACGGGAACGGATTCGCCCGTGATCGCCGAGGCATCGACTGCCGTAGCTCCTTCGACCACGGTTCCATCCACCGGCACCCGCTCACCGATCTTCAAGAGAATGAGCTCGCCCGGGCGCAGCTCATCCGCCGGCACGATGCTCTCCTCACCATCCCGGAGCACCGTCGCCCGCTCGGGTGAGAGTGACAGGAGTCCGTGCAGAGAATCGTGCGCCCGACGGACGGCGAATTGTTCGAGGAGCTCCGCGAGCGAGAACAGGAACGCGATCGCAGCCGCCTCCAGGGGCTCTCCGAGGCCGATGGCTCCCAGGATCGCGAACGTCATGAGGACGTGCATGTCGAGGACGCCTCTGAAGAGGGCGCGGAACCCCACCGGCATGAAGTTCCAGCCGCCCACGAGCGCGCCGAAGAGGAAGAGGAGTCGGGCCGCATCGAGCTGGCTGGTCCACAGCAACACGAGTCCGATTCCAAAACAACCCGCCGACACGTAGGTGCGCTTCGCGAACGACGTCCGCCACAACTCCGACCGGGTAGCATCGAGGGGGTCGGCCGAATCGCGCTCGCTCGCCAGGTAACCGATCCGTCCGAGCTCGGCCCGCATCTGATCTGGTACGACCAGCCCCTGCTCGTACTCGACGGTTACGATCCGCGCTCCCGTATTGCTCGCCGTCGCACGCACGCCGCCCATGCGGTTGAGGCGTTCTTCGACCCGGCGGGCACAGTCAGCGCAGTCCATGCCCTCCACGACGAACCGGGCACGCTGAAGAGCCATGGGCTCAACGTTCTCGAGCGCCAGCGACTCAGCTCTCCTCGACATGTTCTCGTCCCATCCGGAAGATCTGGGCGATGTGATCGTCGTCGAGATGGTAGAAGGCCATTCGGCCCTCCTTCCGATAGCGAACGATCTTCATCTGGCGGAGCTGTCGCAGGTGATGGCTGACCGCCGAGTGGCTGGTGCCCGCCACCACCGCCAGGTCCCCAACGCACAGCTCGCGACGTGCGAGTGCTTCCACGATCCGCAGCCGTGTGGGGTTGGCGAGGACCTGGAACGTGTCGGCCAGAATCATGAGCGACTCGCTGGAGGCTCGCCCCCGGCGCGCATCACGAACCGCTTCGGGATGACGAGGCTCCGCGGGCCTGGGGTGTGCCGGACGCTCTGCGTGCGGCGGGGGATGGGGCGTGCGTCGGTGAGATGTGGTGGCAGACACGGTCAGATCACCTCCATGTGTAGATGAGGAGGACGGCCTCCATCTGTATGGAGGAGCACGGAGTCGAGCGCCCATATCAACATATGAAGATTGTTTCATATGTCCAGATGGCGAGTGTCTGAAAGCGGGGATGAAGAAGAGTGTGGTGGTCGTGTCGGCTGCGGGTGGTCCGGCTGCCGGCTTTGAGACCGCGGTCCCTCTTAGCCGGCGAACTTCCCGAACACGGCCATCAGGGCGAGGGTGATGCTGACCGCAATGAACAGACCCCAGACCAGGATCCCGGTGAGGAGACGGCTGTCAAACCTCAGGTGCATGAAGAACATGACGACAAGCGCGAACTTGACGGCCATGAGCACGAGCAATATCGGCAACAGAACGGCTGCCAGCGCCTCAACGTAGAAGACCATCACCTCGATGGCCGTCAGGACGGCCAGGATCAGGGCGATGACGACGTAAAAGCGGTTGCTTACATGCGGCTCGCCGGTGTGCTCTGCCATCGCGCGGCGTCCCTCCTCGCTAACGGAGCAGATAGATGATGGTGAACAGGACGATCCACACCACGTCCACGAAGTGCCAATACAGTCCGGCGATCTCGACGGTCTCGGCTCGCTCCGGCGACAGACGACCCCTGAGCGCCAGGATCCAGAGCGTCCCGAGCCAGATCACGCCGCCCGCCACATGAGCCCCGTGTGTCCCTGTAAGCACGAAAAAGGTCGAGGAGAACAGGTTGCGGCTCAATCCCAGCCCTTCGTGCACGAAGTGGCTGAACTCGATGTACTGGCCGGTCAGGAAGATCAGGCCGAAGAGCGCCGTCATGAACAGCCACAGTAGCGAGGCCCTGCGCTGCCCGCGCTGAACGGCGGCCAGAGCCAGCACCATCATCAGGCTGCTCATCAGCAGGACGAAGGTGGTCACCGTGATGAACGGGATGTTCAACAGCTCCTCTGGATACGGGCCGACCACGTTTCGACCGCGATAGATGAGGAACGTCGAGATCAGAGTGGCAAACAGCATGCACTCGGACCCGATGAAGGTCCACATTCCGAGCTTGCGGGTCGGTATCCCGGTCGACGTCGGTCCGTGCATCCCGTCAGCGTCCTTCCGGTTTCATCCTCGAGTGCCCTCCCCTGCTCAACCCTCGGTGGGCTCGAAAGCCCAGCCGAAGAGACCGACGAACGTCAACAGCACGCCGGGGATGACGACCCTTAGACCCAGGAGTCCACCCATGGTGACCACCAGCAGACCGAGCGCCAGGATCAAGGGCCAGAAGGATGGGTTCGGCATGTGAACCGGCTCGGGCGCGGGATCGGGCTGCAGCCGCGGAATGACGCCACCGGGTTCTGGATCGCCGGCGCCCGGCTCGTGGCCGGGGTCGACGTGAGGGTGCCACAGCGAGTCGCGGCTCTCGACCTCGGGGATCACCGCGAAGTTGTAATGTGGCGGGGGCGACGACATGGTCCACTCGAGGGTCGCCGCGTCCCATGGGTTGGGCCCCGCCGGCTCTCCGCGACGCCAGGCGCGCCACAAGTTGAGCACCAGGGGCACGAAGGCCAACGTGAAGATGAACGCGCCGATCGTCGAGACCAGATTGAACGTCTCCAACCCGAGTCCCTCGGCGTACGTGAACGTCCGGCGAGGCATCCCGAGCAATCCGGAGAAGTGCATCGGGAAGAACGTCACGTTCAGAGCGAGGAACGTCAGCCAGAAGTGAGCGGCTCCAAGCCGCTCGCTCAGCATGCGCCCGGTCACCTTCGGGAACCAGTAATAGAAGCCCGAGAACAACCCGAAGACGGTTCCTCCGATCAGCACATAGTGGAAGTGTGCGACAACGAAGTAGGTGTCGGTTTGCTGCAGATCGCTCGGGGGCGACGAGTGCATCACTCCGCTGAGGCCCCCGATCACGAACGTGCCCACGAGGCCGATCGCGAACAGCATGGGCGCTTTGAAGCGGATTGCCCCGCCCCACATCGTCGCAATCCAGTTGAAGATCTTGATCCCGGTGGGGATCGCGATCAGCATGGTTGCCCCGCCAAACACCGCGTTCACGATCGGGCCGAGACCGGTCGAGAACATGTGGTGGACCCACACGCCGAAGCCCATGAAAGCGATCAGGATGCCCGAGAAGACGACGACCGGGTATCCAAATAGCGGTTTCTTGCTGAAGGTCGGGATGACGTCCGACACCACCCCGAACGCCGGTAGAATGAGGATATAGACCTCGGGGTGGCCGAAGACCCAGAACAGATGCTGCCACAGGAGTGGGTCCGCGCCGGCCGCAGCGTTGAAGAACAGGGTGTCGAACATCCGATCGAACAGCATGAATACCAGCCCGATCGTGAACGGCGGAAACGCGAGCAGGATGAGCGCCGACACGACGAACGCCATCCACGTGAACAGCGGCATTCGCATGAAGCTCATGCCCGGCGCGCGCAGGTTCAGGATCGTCACCAGGAAGTTCACGCCGCCCGCGATCGTCCCGATGCCCGCCAGAAGCAACGACAGGACGTAGAAGTCCATGCCCGTGCGCGGGGAGTACTGCGATCCGGTGAGCGGCATATAGGCGAACCACCCACCATCGGGTGCGCCGCCGAAGAAGAAGCTCGCGTACAGGAACAAGCCACCGAACAGGAAGACCCAGAAGCTGAACGCGTTCAGGCGTGGGAACGCGACATCCCGCGCCCCGATCTGCAAGGGCACCACGAAGTTGAAGAACGCGATGATGAGCGGCATGCCCGCGAAGAACACCATCGTGGTGCCGTGCATCGTGAACAGCTGGTTGTAGAACTCCGGGTCCAGCAGCCGGTTCTCCGGCCTGGCGAGCTGGAGCCGGATCATCTGGCCTTCCATCCCGGCTATGAGCAGGAAGATGAAACCGGCGACGAAATAGAGGATAGCGATGCGCTTATGGTCGACCGTGGTCAACCAGCTCCACACGCCACCCGCGTAGGTCCCCCCCTCGTGCCCCGAGCTCGTCTGGCTCACCGTCGCCTCCGCCGTCGACATTCGTCTACCGTAGGGTCTGGAGGTAGGCGACCAACTGCTCCACCTGCTGCTCCGTCAGGCCCATGTTCGGCATGAGGTTGCCCGGCTTGACGTCCTGCGGGTCAGAGATCCAGCGCGCGAGGTTCTCGGCGTTGTTGTCCAACACGCCCGCCGCAATCGTCAACCGGCTCCCGACGTGGGTGAGATCGGGCCCCAATTGTCCCTGGGCGTTGGTCCCCCGAATCGTGTGACAGCTGATGCAGGCGTTGTTCAGGAAGACGTTGCGGCCCTGGCTCGCGAGCCGATCACTCTGTGTGACGGCCGGTGCCTGGTTGTTGGCCACCCACGCGTCGAAGTCGCTCTCTGAGTCGACGATGAACCTCAAGCTCATGAGCGCGTGTGAGGTGCCGCAGTACTCCGCGCACTGGCCCCAGAACACCCCGATCGAGTCCGGGCGGAACCAGATGAAATTCTCGCGACCCGGCACCAGGTCTCGTTTCCCTCCCAGCCGCGGCACCCAGAAGCTGTGCAGCACGTCGGCGCTACGGAGCCGGACATCCACCGTCTGTCCGACGGGGACGTGCGCTTCGTTCGCCGTGACGATGCCGAGGTCCGGGTACCGGAACTCCCACCACCATTGACGGCCGATCACCTCGATGGTGACGTCCGCCTCCTCGGCCGGCGGGTTGTCGACCACGAAGATCGTCTGGATCGTCGGGATCGCGATCGCAACGAGGATCAGCGCGGGCGCGATCGTCCACCCCAGCTCGAGAATCGTGTGTCCGTGTACTGGCTTCGGCCGCTCACTATCCGGTCGGGCGCGAAAGCGGATGATCGTGTAGATGAGGATGCCCTCGACGACCACGAACACGCCGACGGCCCACCAGAAGATCAGCCAGAAAAGGCCGTCCAGCCTCTCGGCGAAATCGGAGGTGGGGTGCAGGGCGGATTGCGGATACTCGCCCCCACAGGCCTGGGTCACCAGAAAGGCCAGACCGAGGCCCAGGAGCGTTAACGATCGCCTGTTCAAGTACTTTATCGGGGCAGTCTCAGGATATGGCCACGCGTGCGGGCGGGTGCTCCCCGCCTGCCGAGGTGCGCGACTATAGGTTCGATCGCCGACATCGTCAAGCCGAGGGCGATTCGGACGAGCGCTTGGCTCCAAACGGGACCGCCCGGCGCGTGCGCTCCGCTCAGTGGCGGAAGAGCCGACGGCCCGTGCAAACCATCGCCATTCCGTGTCCGTTCGCCGCTTCGATCACTTCCGGATCCCGGACCGAGCCACCGGGTTGGATCACCGCGGCGACACCAGCCTCGGCGGCCACGTCGATGCCATCTCGGAACGGGAAGAACGCGTCCGAAGCGAGAACGCTGCCACGCGTTTCCAGCTCCGCTGCCCTGGCCTTACGGATCGACAGGTCGACCGAGTCCACCCGACTCATCTGGCCGGCCCCGATGCCGATCGACGCCCCGTCTCGCGCCAGGAGGATCGCGTTCGACTTGACCGTCTGCACGGCGGCCCAGGCGAAGGCGAGGTCGTCCCACTCCGCCTCGGTCGGAGTCCTCTCCGTCGCGACGGTAAGCTGCGGGTCCGCGCGCAGTTTCGAAGGGGAGGCCGGCGTCGGCGATCCCTGTACGAGGAGACCGCCGCGCACACCCCGCGTCTCGATCCCCTCCCGTAGATGACCGAGCGCCTCGGCAAAGGCTTCCGGGCGATCCGAAGCCAGGATCCGCAGGTTCTTCTTGCCCTGAAGGGTCAGCAAGGCCGCGTCCGCATACCCGGGGGCGACGACGCACTCGACGAAGTTCTCTGCCACCGCTTCGGCCACGGCCTCCGTGACGGGCTGGGTGAACGCGATCACGGAGCCGAACGCCGATACCGGATCGCACGCGAGCGCTTTCTCGTACGCCTCACGAACGGATCGACCGACCGCCAACCCACACGGGGTCGTGTGCTTTACGATCGCACATGTCGGAGAGGCCTCGCCCGCGAACGGAGCGATGGCGGCCAGCGCTCCGTCGACATCCAGGATGTTGTTGAAGGAGAGTTCTTTTCCATGCAGTTGCACCAGCGCCGGAATACCCCAGGGCGGGCTCGACGCATCCCGATAGAAAGCGGCTACCTGATCGGGGTTCTCCCCGTATCGAAGCCCCTGGACTCGAGTGAGCGACGCGAGGATCTCCTCCGGAAGCTCGTTCATCACCGCCAGCGACCCGCGATCGTCGAGGTAGCCGCCGATCGCCGCATCGTACGCGGCCGTGTGCAGGAACACTTTTACGGCGAGCTGTCGCCTGAGCTCGGCCGCATCGCCTCCGGCGTCCACGGCCGCGAGGACGGGACCGTAGTCGGCCGGATCGCAGATACACCAGACGAAGTCGTGGTTCTTCGCCGCCGCTCGAAGCATCGTGGGGCCGCCGACGTCGATCTGTTCCAGGGCCTCGGCCAGCGTCACGCTCGGCCGTGCGATCGTCTTCTGGAACGGGTACAGGTTCACCGCCACGAGATCGATGGATCCTATGCCGAGTCGCTCCAACTGATCCATGTCCCCGGGCACGGAGCGGCGTGCGAGGATGCCACCGTGTACGGCCGGGTGCAGGGTCTTGACCCGGCCCGCCAGAATCTCCGAGTGACCCGTGACCTCGCTTACCCCTTTTACGGGGAGCTCCGCCTCCTTCAGTCGGGCCGCGGTTCCCCCCGTCGAGACGATCGTCCAGCCTCGCTCGACCAGACCTGCAGCGAAGTCGGTGACCCCTGTCTTGTCGGATACGCTGATCAATGCCGTTGGCATGCCGCTCTATTCCTCACTGGGTTGAAGGCCATCGGACGCGCGCGTGCCCGCCTCGTCGGAGTCGGCGGGGGACTCCGGATCCACGTTCGGCGCGACCACAAAGCGGTCTCCGCCGAACCAGGGTCTGCTCCACACACACCTGCCGGAGGGAGCTAACTCCACGTGGCCGCGCGCGATCGCGTTTACCACGGCGGGGAGGATTACGTGCTCGACGCGAAGCACGCGGGCGGCCAGCGCCTCGGGCGTATCCGCTTCGAAGACCGGAACAGGCCATTGCCCGATGATGGGTCCCCGGTCGTATGCCTCGTCGACGAAGTGGACGGTGACGCCCGAGATGCGCGCCCCTCGGTCGATCACGGCCTCATGCACGCGTCCCCCGTACATTCCCTCTCCACCAAAAGCGGGAAGCAGGGCCGGGTGGATGTTGATCATTCGTCCCCAATGCGCGCGAACGATTTCCTCCGGGATCAGGCGTAGATACCCTGCCAGGACTATGAGATCGGCTCGGGCTTCGGCGAGGGCTTCGCCCAGACGGTCCGCGGCCGCCTCCCTTCCCTTCGTGGGAGCGGGCAAGACGACCGAGGGAACGCCGGCGGAAGTCGCCCGGTCGATGGCGCGGATACCCGGCCGGCTCGCGACGAGAGTCACCACCTTGACGGGGCTCTCGGGCTGGTGGTGCAGCGTGTCGAGAATCGCCTGGAAGTTGCTCCCCGATCCTGAAGCCAGGACGGCGACGCGAAACGGTTCGCTCATGACGTAGTCTCCGGCGACAAGGCCAAAGCGAGGCGAACGGCCTCGTAAAGGTCGGACGCACGCTCGCACCGAGTCGGAGTCGCACCACCGGAAGCAGCCTCGGACCGCAGCAGCAGTGCGCGACCACCGAGTTCGAGCCCAGGTAGCACATCGCGCATCTGATCACCGATGTACAATGCGTTCGGGAGGCTCAAGCCGCCCAGATCCTGGCTGGCGCGCTCGAACAGAGCCGTCCCCGGTTTTCGGCAGCGACACGTGATCCGCCCGGGGTCATGCGGACAGTGATACACCGCGTCGACCCGCGCATCCGAGGCCTCAAGCTGGGCCTCCAACTCCGCCTGGACGGTTCGGAATGCCGCCGCCGTATAGAGTCCGCGTCCGATGCCTGACTGGTTGGTGATGATCACCACCGGAATGTCCCGCTCGTTGAGGAGCGCGATGGCGCTGGCGGCGTTTGGCAGGAGTTCCACGGCCGCGGGATCGGACAAATAGGGTCCCTCGTGAATCACGGTTCCGTCCCGATCGACGAAAGCTGCCGAATACCGCGTCATAGAGCTGCCAGCGCACGCTCGAGGGACTCGGCGACGGATAGCTCATCGGTGGGCGAGATCGTGCGGAAGTCCAGCCGGAACGCGTCCCCCTGAATGCGCCCGATCAGAGGAGGACGGCCCGCGCGGCATTCGGCCGCCAGACGATCGAGGTCGACCCCCCGCACGCTCCACGCCGACGAAGGAATCTCGAAGCCGGGAAACGAGCCTCCCCCGACCACGGCCGCCGTGCCCTCCACGTCGATTCTCGCCGGGAGATGGACGGTGAGGCGGTCCAACGCCGCCCGCGCGCGCCGCTCGACCGATTCAGCGGGCTCGCGCAGCATGCGCAATGCGGGCACGCGCTGTGCCGCGCGCTCGGGGTCGCGGTAGAGCGCGATCGTAGCCTCCAGCGCGGCCAGGGTCATCTTGTCGACTCTGAACGTCCGAAGAAGGGGATTGCGACGCAGACGGCCGATCAGCTCGGCGGCACCCAGGATGATCCCGGCCTGCGGTCCACCGAACAGCTTGTCGCCGCTCCAGGTGACCAGGTCCGCGCCTGCACGGAGGGAGTCGGCGACCGACGGCTCTTCCGGAAACCCCGGCAGGAGGGCTCGCTCGAGAAGCCCCGACCCGATGTCGTGCAGCACCGGGACCGAAGCGGTGCGTCCGATCTCCACGAGCTCCTCGAGGGGCACCGACGCAGCGAACCCCTCTACCCGGTAGTTGGAGGGATGCACCTTCAAGATGGCGCCGCACTCCGGACCTAGGACCCGCCGGTAGTCCTCTGCCCGCGTCCGATTCGTCGTGCCGACCTCGACCAGGTGGGCGCCACTACGCGCGACGACGTCGGGAATACGGAAGGAACCCCCGATCTCGACGAGCTCTCCTCGAGACACGATCACGTCGCGCCCGAGCGCGAGCTCGTTGACCGCCAGCGCGACCGCCGCGGCATTGTTGTTCACGACCAGCGCAGCCTCGCAACCCGTCAGCTCGCAGAGCGCCTCCGCGCAATGGTCGTAGCGCGAGCCGCGCTCGCCGCGCTCCAGGTCGAATTCCACATTGCCGTATCCCGCCGCCGCGGCGAACGCGGCCTCCGCCTCGGGAGCGAGCGGCGCCCGTCCGAGGTTCGTGTGCAGCACGACCCCCGTGCCGTTCAGGATCCGGCGCAGGGAGCGCTCGTCCAACTGGGTGAGCCTTCGACGAACCTGCTCCACCAACGCGTCGACTTCGGACGCGCCCGCTGACTCGCTCGCGCCTAACCGATCGCGGGCCTCCTCGAGGGTCTCCTGTACGGCCTTCTTTACCGGAGCCCGCCCCAAAGCATCGATCCATTCCTGCGTGCTCGGCAGGGCAAGGAGCGCATCCACCGATGGAAGCGACCGCCGCGGGTCCCTTGCGGGACTCACAGGTCGTCCCTGCGCGCCGGAGCGCGCGGCCGCCCTCCACTCGCTCGCGCCGTGTCCGGAGCCGGCGGCTCGCCGGTCTCTCCGGGGCTGACGTCCGCGGAATCGGGGGCGGAGGCTTCGTACACGAACGTGGTGTCGCCGCCGCCCACGAGGTCGCGCAGGTTCACGAATCCGCTGGCCTGCACTCGATAGGTCCCGGTCTTGAGCGCCACGGCCAAGCGGACACTCACGGCCTGCGAGGGAAGCTCGCCAGACCCGGCAAACACCGTCTCGAGCCCCCGGCCCGGGGAGGGCTCCAGTTGTTCTTCGGGCTCTTCCTCCGGCGTTTCCCCTCCGGGCAGCGCGGGAAACCTGACTTGAGCCGGCTCGCCGATCAGTGCCGCGACCACGTCGACCGTCACACCGGTCCCCGTCTCGGTGACCTTCACTGACGGCTGACCTGGCTGCGTGTGCTGAAGCGGGTCGTCGAATTCGAGCCGCAATGTGAGGCTATCCACGGCCACGGCCTGCACGAGCCGTGCGGGGGTCGTATCCGGATCGGTCAGTCGGAACTCGAGGTCTGCCGATCCATCGGGGGGCAGATCGAGGCGCACGCTGTCGTACGGTTCCAGCTGGCGATCGAGGAGCAAGTTCCGATTCTGGTCCACGAAACCGAACGCCCAGTACGTCCCCGGCGGCAATGCGCGCCGCTCGAAGACCCCTTCTCCGTCCACCTGAGCCGCATATCGGGTCGAATCATCCGGGAGCGCCAGGAAATGGACCCGAGCCTGGGCCTGCGGCTGGTCGGTGAGCGCGTTGAGGATCATGCCAGTCACCCGAGTCGAGGGGATCGGAGGTCCCGTGGAGAAACAGAACTCGATGGGTTCCTGGGTGGGATTGTTCCGGAGGTCGCGAATCCCGTCAGGGAGCTCCAGACAGTAGATGACGCCGTCGCGCCAACCGCCCCGTGGCCGCATGCGGACATCGGAGAAGCCCACCTTGACCTCGTAGCTCTCGTCGGGCGAGGCGACGAGCTCGCGCTCGATGTTGCTCAGAGTCGCCGGCTCGTCGAAACGCACGCGCGCGTCGCCGTCAAAGCCGGGGACGATCGTATCTCGCCCGGGGACGATCTGCTCGACCTGGGGAGGTCGCGCGTCGGGCAGCGTGCCGGGTGGCGGGCTCTCGTTGGCGCACGCGGCCCAGCCGAGAGTAATGAGCGACAGAATAGCGCGTAGGTTCAGGGACCAGCCGGAGGATGAAGGCATCCCAGGTGTCCGTGCGCGCCGTCCGCCGGAGTGTCTCAGCGGACTGCTAGATGTCCGAGCGCAGCGCCCGGTACTTCTCCTCGAGCCGGTCATGTTGCTCGGCCAGCGAGCGCTCCTTGTCCTTCTCTCGGTCCAGTACTTCTACCGGCGCGTTGGCGAGGAACCCTTCGTTCGCGAGTTTGGCGCGGGTGCGCGCAAGAAGATCCGACACGCGCTCGACCTCCCGGCGAACCCGCTCGCCCTCCCGATCCAGATCGATGACACCGCTGAGCGGAACGAATAGCTCGGAGCCCGAGCGTAGCACGGCATGCGCGCCGGGCTCACGCTCTCCGGTGCCCTCCGACGTCTCGATCGTCTCCACCCCCGCGAGGCGCCGCACGCTCTCTCCGTCGGTCTTCAGCGCCAGCTTCAACAGGTTCGTGTGCGCTCCGACGCGAGCCACGATCTCGGCCTTCTGATCGACGCCGTACTCCGCCCGCAGGGTGCGCACGGTCCCGATCAACTCCTGGAGCTCGCCCATCGCCTGCTCGGCCTCGGAGTCTTCCCAGTCTGCGCGTGAGTCCGGCCACGGACCGCGAACGATGCTGTACGAGTCAGGCACTCCCGGTAGGCGCCCGGCGACCGCGTCGGTGATGAACGGCATGATGGGGTGAAGCAGCTTGAGCCACGCCAGCATCACGTGCGCGAGTGTGTGAGCAGCACCGCGACGGCTTTCCTCTCCCTCCGAGCCTTCGAGCCGCGGCTTGACGAGCTCGAGGTACCAGTCACAGAATTCGCCCCACACGAATCCGTGACAGAGCTCCGCCGCCTCGTGCAGCCGAAATCCCTCGAGCGCCTCGGTCACGGCAGTCTCGGTGCGCCGCAACCGGCTTCGGATCCACCGGTCGGCGAGCTCCTCGGAAAACGGCTCGTCGTCGGCCACATCCACGTCGCCCACGTGGGGTAGCGCGAACCGGGCGGCGTTCCAGATCTTGTTCGCGAAGTTACGTCCGGGTCGGAACGCGGTGTCCAGGTCCTCGTAGTTCAGATGCAGGTCCGTTCCCAGCGGTGCGCCTCGAATAAGGGTGAAGCGCATCGCATCAGCCCCGTATCTGTCAACG